>CAZXVI010000017.1:0-46458 GCA_964644275.1 uncultured Ruminococcus sp.
ATGCGCAGCTTCTTTTCCTTCATCTCGATCTCGGTAGCTGCACCAACCTTGATGACTGCAACACCGCCGGACAGCTTTGCCAGGCGCTCCTGGAGCTTTTCCTTGTCAAAGTCGGAAGTGGAAGCTTCGATCTGTGCACGGATCTGTGCAACTCTTGCCTTGATTGCCTCGGAATCACCGGCACCGTCCACAATGATGGTGTTCTCCTTCTGGATGACGACCTGTCTTGCACGGCCAAGCTGTGCCATAGTAGTATCCTTCAGCTCCAGACCCAGCTCTTCGGTGATGACTTCGCCGCCTGTCAGGATGGCAATATCCTTCAGCATCTCCTTGCGTCTGTCGCCGAAGCCCGGTGCCTTGACAGCTGCACACTTGAAGGTGCCTCTCAAGTTGTTCAGAATCAGAGTGGTCAGAGCCTCGCCCTCAATATCCTCGGCAATGATTACCAGTTTCTTGCCGGACTGTACAATCTGCTCCAGCAGAGGCAGGATTTCCTGAATATTGCCGATCTTCTTGTCGGTAATCAGGATATAAGCGTCATCATAAACGGCTTCCATCTTCTCAGTATCCGTTACCATGTAGGGAGAAATGTAGCCTCTGTCGAACTGCATGCCCTCTACGACTTCGCTGTAGGTTTCGGCAGTCTTGCTTTCCTCAATGGTGATTACGCCGTCGGAGGTAACCTTTTCCATGGCTTCAGCAATCAGCTTGCCCACATTCTCATCAGCGGAAGAAACTGTGCCGACTCTTGCAATGTCCGCAGAGCCCTCCACTGTCTTGGAGTTTGCTGTGATGGATTCTACAGCGGTATCCACAGCCTTGGCAATGCCCTTCTTCAGAATCATGGGGTTGGCACCGGCTGCAATATTTTTCATACCCTCACGGATAATTGCCTGTGCCAGCAGGGTTGCAGTGGTAGTACCGTCACCAGCAGCGTCGTTGGTCTTGGTTGCTACTTCCTTTACCAGCTGGGCACCCATGTTCTCGAATGCGTCCTCCAACTCAATGTCCTTTGCAATGGTTACACCGTCATTGGTGATCAGCGGTGCGCCAAACTTCTTGTCCAGAACAACGTTTCTGCCCTTCGGACCCAGTGTAATCTTGACTGTGTCTGCCAGCTTGTCAATACCTGCCTGCAGTGCCTTTCTGGCATCTTCTCCGTACTTGATATCCTTTGCCATAATCAAATCGCTCCTTTTATCAAATGATCAGTATTCTTTTTCAGGGGTTTTCAGCAGACAATTGCCAGAATGTCATCCTGGCGCAGAATGGTGTATTCTACACCGTCCACCTTAACCTCAGTGCCGGCATACTTGCTGATCAGCACCTTGTCGCCAACCTTGACGGTCATGGGAACCAGCTTGCCGTTCTCATCGTACTTGCCTTCGCCTACAGCAACAATCTCTGCTACCTGGGGCTTTTCCTTTGCAGATCCTGCCAGGATAATACCGCTCTTGGTGGTCTCCTCTGCTTCTGTCATCTTGATGACAACTCTGTCTGCCAATGGTTTAATCGTCATACTATATTCCTCCTTAAATTTTTTTGCTGTGTATCATGATACTTCCTGATCGGAAGTTCGTTTTAGCACTCTCGATCGTTGAGTGCTAATTCTATTTTACCAGCTTTGCAGGAAAAATCAAGTCTATTTCAGAAGTTTTTTTAAAAATCGTCACTTTGCACAATTTTACAGGTTCTATACATTGGGCTTTGGCGAACTTGATAATAATCTATAGATTTCTTCCATGCCTGGCAGCAAGAAATGCCCAACGGGATGCGTCTGGGAATTTACAAAAAATACATATTTTTCACTTAATAAGTTCATATTTATAATGAACAAATCATGTATAATTATTATGGGTATTTTTAATTTTTTATGATATAGCGGCGCCGCTCCAGTTTCCGAACGGAAACCGCCGACGCACACTTTTGCTGATAGAGCAGGGACCAAAGTTTATGTGAGAGGAGCAACCAATAGTATGGCACTGGAAAAAGTACTGGTAGTGGATGATGATCAGAATATCTGTGATCTGCTGAGAATGTATCTGGAAAAGGAAGGCTACAGCGTAATTATTTCCAACGACGGCAAGGAGGCAGTGGTGAAGTTCAATGCCCTGAATCCCGATATTGTTCTGCTGGATGTCATGCTGCCCACCATGGACGGCAGGCAGGTATGCCGTGAGATCCGCAAGAATTCCAATGTACCGATTATTATGATCTCAGCAAAGAACGAAACCTTTGACAAGGTTCTGGGACTGGAGCTGGGTGCGGATGACTATATCTCCAAGCCCTTTGACACCAAGGAGGTCATTGCCAGAATCAAGGCAATTGCACGCCGTATGGGCACCAACACTACTGAGCCGGAAACAAAAGAAGTACGCTATGACAAGCTGGTGGTCAATATGACACGCTATGAACTGCGTGTCAATGACAAGGTGCTGGATACGCCCCCGAAGGAACTGGAGCTGCTGTTTTATCTGGCCTCCAATCCGAACCATGTCTATACCCGTGACCAGCTGCTGGACGAGGTGTGGGGCTTTGAGTACTACGGAGATTCCCGCACCATTGATGTGCATATTAAACGTCTGCGTGAAAAGCTCCAGGATGTTTCGCCCCATTGGGCACTGAAGACCGTCTGGGGTGTTGGCTATAAGTTTGAAACTGACGAGGAATAAACCGTGAAAGCAAAAAGCGGAAAACAGAAGATCTCGCTGTCCGCAGGGTATCTGCATCTGGCACAGATCCTTCTCTTCTGCGGGATTCTGCTGACGGGTGTGCTAATGATCACCAGTGCAGTGAATCAGTACAAGAATACAATGAAACAGACGCTGCTGCAGAACTGCCAGGCGCTGATTGCCAATATTTCCGAGGTGTACGGTAATAAGTACTGGATTCCCAATGAGAATATTGACCGCCTTGTGCTGACTGCGGAGAGTAAAAATAATTACAGAATTTATCTGTACAATGAGGAGGGGCAGATGCTGTATCCCACAAATGAGGGATCCGGTGAGCCGTTGTCCGCTTCCATCCGCTCCTATCTGCGTACGGAGGATTATATCCGCATCGGTTATTTTACAGAGGATGCCTCAGAACAGCAGATGTGCTGCTGCCTTCGATTTGTCATGGAATCGGATTCCGGCACCATGGATGAATATTTTCTGGCAGCGGTTATGAATGCAGGCAGTCTTATAGAATACAGCCGGATGCTGGCAGTGAACCTGATTGTATGTCTGCTGGCAGCAATGCTGCTGCTGATGCTTCTGTTCCGTTTGGGTACCCGGCGGATGGACCGCCAGTTTGAAGAGATCAGCAGCGTAGTACAGCAGTACGCAGAGGGTGAATTTTCCGCACGTGCCCAGATTCCGGAGTATTCCAATCTCTATCCCTTTGCCTGCACACTGAACCATATGGCGGAATTTATAGAGCAGAATGAAACCACCCGGAAGAATTTTATTGCCAACGTATCCCATGAGCTGCGTACGCCCATGACGACCATCGGCGGATTTGCCAATGGTATCATTGACGGAACCATTCCGCCGGAGCAGCAGGATAAATATATCCGGATCATTGCAGAGGAAATCCAGCGTCTGCGCACCCTGGTAAATTCCATGCTCAATCTGACTAAGTTTGAATCTGGTGAAATGCGCCTGCGCTGTGACACCATGGATGTGGGAAAGCTTCTGGTGAAAACAGTGCTGATGTTTGAAAAACGCATCAATGAGAAGCATGTCGAGGTGGAAGGGCTGGAATCCGTATCCCTGCAGATTCGTGCGGATGAGGATCTTATATTCCAGGTGCTGTATAATCTGATTGAGAATGCGGTGAAATTTGTCAATGAGGGCGGTGTGATCAGCTTTTCTGTCCGCACGGAGGGCAGGACGGCATGCATCTGTGTGAAAAACACCGGTGAGGGTCTTGCCGATGATGAAATCTCCAAGGTTTTTGACCGTTTCTATAAAACGGATACCTCCCGGAGCAAGGATAAAACCGGTCTGGGACTGGGTCTGTCCCTTGCACGCAAGATAGTCCATCTTCACCAGGGGCATATTGTGGTGAAGAGCGTCAAAGGCGAATACACCTCCTTTGAGGTGCAGCTCCCCGTGAATGGGCAGCCCTCATAGCCCTCCTGAGAGAAAGGAGTCGTTCCGTCAATGGAAGATTACAAGAATATGTTTGTGTCCCGTGATCCGGGGGAGCAGGGGAATGGGTCCCCGGTTCCAGATCCGGTACAGATGCCGGAGGACACCTCCCAGGAAACAGCCGGGGAAACCTCCGCTGTGCCCCGGCAGGTGCGTGCTCCTCAGGAATTTCCGGCATCGCAGCAGTCCGGGGCCGGGAATCCGGATATGTCCCTGCAGGAGGAGGTTCCGCTTCCGCCCGGTGCGTCCGCGCCTCCCGGTGGTGCCTTCTACGGTGATCCCAATGCGCCTACAGGCGTGACACCGCCCCCTCCGCCCCGTTTTGTCATGCCGTCTCCGCCTCCGGTGGAGCATCCTGCCATGAACGGCAGAATTTATGCAGTGACCGCAGTGGCAACAATCCTGATTTTCCTGCTGTGTGCTTATTGTATTGCAGCGGATGTGATGCATGGCGCCCTTGGCTCCGGTTCCTATGAACCGAAGACGGAGGTGGTCATCCAGACCCAGGAAAAGCCGGAGCTGGATCCGGCGGATGAGAATGTAACAGCTGACGGCGAATATACCGTCAAGGGTGTTGCCGAAGTGGTAACACCTTCCATTGTGGAAATCTATGTTTACAGCAGCACCGACCGGAAGGAACGTGATCTGTCCGGCACTGGCTCCGGCATCATTATTACCGAAGACGGTTACCTGATCACCAATGCCCATGTGGTACAGGGTGCTTGCTTTACTGTCATTACCAGTGATGAAACGGAGTATGATGCGGAACTGATCGGCAGCGATGCCAAGACGGATCTTGCAGTGCTGAAGATTGATGCTGATAACCTGACAGCTGCCGTACTGGGGAATTCCGATGAGGTCTATGTGGGCGAGAGCGTCGTTGCCATCGGCAATCCGGCAGGTCTTACCAATACCGTCACCAAGGGTATCGTATCCGCTATCAACCGTCAGGTGCGTTCGGAATCCAATGCCTTTGTCATGGACTGCATCCAGACGGATGCCGCCATCAGTCCCGGCAATTCCGGCGGTGCGCTGGTTAATATGTATGGCCAGGTCATCGGCATTACTTCTTCCAAATATGCTTCCGGCTACGGCTATAGTGCCACCTATGAGGGTCTGGGCTTTGCCATTGCCATCAATCAGGCGCTGCCCGTTGTGCAGGATCTGATTACCCAGGGCTATGTATCCGGCAGATACCGCATTGGCATTACGTTCCTGGAGACAGGCACGGAGTATGCAGCCCAGTGCTTTGAAGAGCTGTACGGCGTGGAAATGCCGGAGGAGCTTCAGGGGCTATGGATTTCTGAAATCAGCGAGGATTGTGACATTTCCAACACTGAGCTGCAGCCCTATGACTTTGTGCTGAGCATGAACGGCCAGCGGGTGGGCTCTTATGATGACGTGATCGAGGTACTGGAAGGCTTTGAGGGCGGCGATACGGTTACGGCAGAATGCGCACGCTGGGAGAAAGACGGCAGTATTACCCGATTTACCATTGAATTCAAGCTGGAAACGGATACCTCCGGAAATTATTAACAGGAATACCCCGGTTCATGACGAACCGGGGTATTTATTGTAACCATGCAATTATAATTTCAAAAGAAACTGCTCAATGGATGCGGTACCGCCAGCGCCGATATAGGCGGCATACTTGAGAATCAGAGCTGCATCCGTAGCATCGAATGTTCCATCGCTGTTGACATCAGCTTTGACCATCTGCTCTTCCGTCAGACCGCTGTCAGCGCCTGTACCTGCGGTTGCGGAAGCCTGCAGGAGAAGGGCGGCATCCGTGGCGTCAATTGCACCGTCATCGTTGAGATTACCCAGCATGATGACGGACGGAATGTAGTTGCAGTAAATAGCAGCTCCGAGGAGGTCTTCATTCCAATCCCCAATCACAATTGCATTCCATTCTTCTTCCGTACCGGAATAGTAAACATCGGTCAGGCTTGTGCAGTTATAGAATGCCCAATCCACGATGCTTGTCACACTGTCAGGGATGGTAACGGAGGTCAGGCTTGTGCAATCTTGGAATGCCCGATCTCCGATACTTGTTACACTATCAGGAATGGTGACGGAGGTCAGACTTTCGCAGCCATCGAATGTATAACTGTTGATGCTTGTCACGCTGTCAGGAATGGTAACAGAGGTCAGGCTTTTACAGCCACGAAATGCATTTTTCCCTATACTTATAACGCTGTCAGGGATTGTTATACTTGCAAGGCTTGCACAGTATTCAAATGTACCTGTTCCTATACTTGTCACGCTATCCGGAATTGTTACGCTTTCAAGGTTTACACGGAAGGAAAATGCATCATTTCCTATACTTGTTACGCCGTCCGGTATAGCATATTCCATACCAGATTTTCCTGCCGGATATTTTATTAATTCCGTTGCATCTTTATTGAACAGAACTCCGTCAATGCTTGAATAGTTTAAATTTTTTTCTGATACATTGATACTTTTAAGGCTTGTACAGTAGTAAAATGTATAGCTTCCTATACTCGTCACGCTGTCTGGAATAGTTATGCTTGCAAGACTTGCACACCAGTAAAATGCTTGACCTCCTATACTTGTCACGCCGTCCGGTATCGTTATGCTTGCAAGACTTGTACAGTATGAAAATGCATAATTTCCTATACTCGTCACGCTGTCGGGGATCGTTATGCTTTCAAGACTTGTACAACGGGAAAATACCCCATCTCCTATACTCGTTACGCTTTTACCGATCGTTACGCTTTCAAGGCTTATACAGTAGTAAAATGCCTCATTTCCTATATACGTCACGCTGTCAGGTATCATTATGCTTGCAAGGCTTTCACAGTAGTAAAATGCCTCATATCCTATACTCGCCACGCTGTCAGGTATCGTTATGCTTGCAAGGCTTGTGCAACGGGAAAATGCATAATTTCCTATACTCGTCACGCTGTCTGGTATCGTTATGCTTGCAAGGCTTGTACAACGGGAAAATGCATTTTCTCCTATACTCGTCACCGGCACCCCGTCAATCTCGGCGGGAATCTCCACATCAACTGCCGAGGAATCGCAGTGCGTAATCACAATATACTCCCCATAGTTCTGATAGGTCAGAACGTCATAAGTACCTTCCGTATAAGTATCCTCCGCACTTGCCGTAATACTGTAATCCACTGCCAGTTCCGGCAGCCATGCGGTGCCAGAAAACAACATGGCGCACGACATCAGCCCGGCGGCAATACGATGTAAGTGTTTCATCTTGATAACCCCTTTCTGTCCGCTTCAACGGAATAATGATAATTTCATTATAACAAATAATGGAAGAAGATGCAAGCATTTTTCAAAAACCAGCCATTGCCCAAAACAATACAGCGCTCCTGCTGTGACAGGAGCGCTGCGGGTGATGATTTCCGGGGGATTGGAATGTTCTGCTAGAAACGGCAGTTCTCTGTTAACCTTCCATATCAAAGATGCTGTGATAGAAGTCTGCATAGTCCGTGCGCTGTTCCTTTGTGAACGCAATGGCGGAGGACGGATGCTGGTTCATCTTGCCGGTGAGCAGATATTGAATGTCGTAGCCCCATACCAGGCCATTCCTGCGCAGCGGCAGAATGTAATCCTCATAGAACTTCAGAATGGGTGTAATGTTGTATTTCGGATTCTTCAAAAAGCCCAGCAGCAGTTCCATTGCACAGTTGCCGGCACCTCTGCCCATGCTGCCGGCAGTTGCATCCAGGAAGCTGGCACCCATGGAGCAGCTTTCAATCGTGTTGGCAAAGGCGAGCTGCTGGTTATTGTGTGCGTGGATACCGATCTTTATGCCCTTGTCCTCAGCATGCTGCAGGTACTGCTTGGTCAGTTTCTGAATCTGTTCCGGGAATAAAGCACCATAGCTGTCTACCAGGTAAATTACATTCACGGGGGATTGTGCCAGCATCTCCAGTGCCGCATCCACATCGGCAGAGTTGGTTTTGGAGATTGCCATAATATTGCAGGTTGTCTCATATCCCAGGGAATGGCAGTATTCGATCATCTCAATTGCTGCCGGCATGGTGCTGATATAAGTTGCAATACGCACCATGTCGATCACGCTCTCTTCCTTGGGCAGCAGATCGCGCTCCAGGTTGCAGCGTCCCACATCCGCCATAACGGAGATCTTCATATCCGTTTCATTGCTGCCCACAATACGGCGCAGTGCAGCCTCGTCACAGAATTTCCAGTCGCCGAACTCCTCTTCCTTGAAAATATCCTTGGACGCCTTGTAGCCGAACTCCATGTAGTCCACGCCCGCCTTGAGATTGGCAAAGTACAGTGCCTTTACAAATTCATCGGTGAAGCGGAAATTATTGACCAGTCCGCCGTCACGGATTGTTGCGTCAAAGACCTTGATATCCGGTCTGTATGTCATGAGATTGCCTTTACGTTCCATAGCTGTTCCTCCTGAGTTTCTACGCATTAAAGCTTTTAAGCTTTTAAGCACTAAATTGTATTACGGTTTTATTATACAACCTTTTCTGCATAAAATCAAGAGGAACGATCGAGAATCGTGATTTTGCACAAATAATCGCAAAATTGTTGAAAACAATTTCAAAAGAAAGGGATGATTCCAGGAACCTATGCAGCGGCCCTATGTTCAATAGAAGATGGAAATACTCCGGCCGTTTTTCCAAAACTGTCCATTTACAAATTGTCAGAAATATGGTATAATAGATTAAATTTTCGTGAAAGGGGCAGAAACATGTACCTTTATTTATGGTATTTTTTTATCTATGCGGTGCTTGGCTGGTGTACTGAGGTCGCCTATGTGGCAGTCTGCGAAGGAAAATTCGTCAACAGAGGGTTTCTCAACGGTCCCTACTGTCCCATTTATGGCTGCGGTGCTGCAGCCGTGCTGGCACTGCTGACACCGGTTGCCAAGCGTCCGCTGCTGCTGTTCATCGGTTCCGTACTGGTTACCTCGGCCATTGAATTCCTGGTGGGCTTTCTGCTGGAAAAGCTCTTTCATGAGAAATGGTGGGACTATTCCAATGAACCCTTCAATATCAAGGGCTATATCTGCCCGAAGTTTTCGCTGATGTGGGGCATTGCCTGCCTGCTGGGCATCAGTGTCATACATCCGCCTATCAGAAAACTGATTCTAATGATCCCAAGGACGCCGGGCATCGTGCTGCTCTGTTTTCTTTATGCACTGATGGCGGCGGATCTGGTTGTTACGCTGAATGATGTGCTCCGGGTTCGCCGCCATATCCGCACTCTGCAAAAAACGGCGGAGGAACTGCATCATCTGTCCGATAAGATGGGAAGTCACATTTCGGAGGGAGTTCTGGGTGCAGTGAAGCTCCAAGAGCGTGCCGGACAGGAATACCGCAAAACCCAGGAGCGAATGGAACAGCTGCGGGAGCGAATTCGCAGGGAGCGGGCGCTCCTTCCGAGACTGACACGCCACCGTTTGCTGAAGGCATTTCCGCAGCTGCGTAAAAAACTGGAGCAGTGGGAGCAGACGGAGAAGAACCATACTGGGCAGAAATAGAATTGCAAATCCCAGCGTTTGCCGGAGGGCGGGCGCTGGGATTTGCTGTCACTCCCCCAGCTGCCGGTGCATATGCTGTAACAGAGCAAGGAATCGGGGCAGAACGGTTGTATTCCGGCAGAACCGATCCGGAAGGCTCACGAAAAAGGAGCGATGAGAATGGAACAGAGCCGAACTACCGTCCTGATTGCAGGCGGAGATCTGCGATATGTCTATACAGCCGGTGCCCTGGCGGAACGATGTGAGGTGTTTGCCACAGGGTTTCCGCAGCAAATGGTACCTTTTGAAAATGTGAAGCTTGTTGATACGGTGAAAGCATTCCCGAAATGTGATGCGCTGGTGCTGCCGCTGCCGGTTTCTGAGGACGGCGTTCTGGTGAATGCCCCTCTGAGCCGGCAGAATCTTTCCCTGAAGGGACTTCTGACAGCTCTAAAGCCGGGCGCCGTAGTCCTGGGCGGCCGTTTTGGAAAGGCAGAAAGCCTGTTCCAGGAGGCCGGTGTGCGGACTGTGGATTACTTAGCCAGAGAAGAACTGAGCACCCTCAATGCTGTTCCCACAGCGGAGGGTGCCCTGCAAATTCTTCTGGAGGAAACAGCGTGTACCATTTACGGCAGCCGGATGCTGGTACTGGGCTTTGGCAGAGTGGGCAGCCGTCTTGCAGCGGTACTTCATGCACTTGGGGCAAAGGTGACGGTTGCATCCCGTGACTGTGTGGAGCTTGCCCGTGCGGAAATGCTGGGCTGCACGCCGCTGCCCCTTTCCTCTCTGGAGCGGTGTGCCGGAGCATTCAGCGTCATCTGCAATACCATCCCTGCGAAGGTTGTGGGGCCATCCGTTCTGGAACAGCTGCCGGCAGAAGCGCTGGTACTGGATCTTGCTTCCAAGCCCGGCGGCGTGGATTGGGATGCTGCCCAGGCGTCCCGGTGCCGTGTGGTCTGGGCGCTTTCCCTGCCGGGAAAGACGGCTCCCATTACCGCCGGGGAAATCATTGCCAAGACAATTGACAACATCCTGAAGGAAACCGGAACAGTGGTGTGACGCCGGATTCCTGTAGGAAAGGAGTGTTTTCTGATGATAGACTTACAAGGTGTCAGAATCGGCTTTGCTATGACGGGGTCGTTCTGTACCTTCCACCATGCCTTTGCCCAGGCGGAGTATCTGGTGTCCTGCGGTGCAACGCTGATTCCCATCATGTCCTATAACGCCGCACAGATTTCAACCCGCTTCGGCACTGCTGCCGCCCAGCGGGAACGGTTGGAGCAGATTGCCGGGCAGAAGGTCATTTGTACAATAGAGGATGCGGAACCCATTGGACCCCTGCAGCTGACGGATATCATGGCAGTGGTGCCCTGCACCTCCAATACCGCTTCCAAGCTGGCACTGTCCATTGTTGACACACCCGTGACCATGGCGGTCAAATCCCATTTGCGCAGCGGAAAGCCGGTGGTGCTTGCCTTTGCCTCCAATGATGCCCTTGCCGGCAGTGCCAAGCATATCGGTCAGCTGGCGAATATGAAGCATTACTATTTTGTTCCCCTTGCCCAGGATGATGCTGCGAAGAAGCCAACCTCCCTTGTGGCGGATTTCTCTCTGACTGCGGATACCATCGCCGCCGCTCTGGAGCACCGGCAGTACCAGCCGGTGCTATAGCAGGAGAACACCCCGGTTTGTGAGAAACCGGGGTGTTTTTTGTTAACTCAGGAAGTTTTCAATCGACCCCGTGCCGCCGGCGCCGATGTACGCCGAGTACTGCAGGATGCAGGCGGCGTCGTTGGCATCGAAGGTTCCGTCGCCGTTGACATCGGCTTCGATCAGCTGTTCTTCTGTCAGACCGCTGTCACCATTGGTTCCTGCAGCAGCAGAAGCCTGCAGGAGCAAGGCAGCGTCCAGTGCGTCGATGGCCTGATCGCCGTTCAGCTCACCGAGGGTCGTGACATTCGGAATGTAGCTGCAGTAGAGGGCTGCACTAAGGATATATGGGTTATTTTCATGAATAGAAATGGCATTCCATTCGTCCCTTGTGCCGGAGTAGAAAATCTGTGTGAGATTTTTACTGAAGGCATTTTCTCCGATGGATGTCAGGTTGGTGGAAACGGTGATGCTGGTAATAGCAGAATCAAATGCATGGTCTCCGATACTTGTAAGATTTTCCGGGAGCTGAATATTACCGCCGATACGGGTGTAGGCAAATGCATAATCCCCGATGGTAGTAATGCTGTCAGGGAAATTCACAGAGTACAGATACCAGCAATCCATGAATACCTCGTCTCCAATGACCTCAAGGCTGTCGGGGAGAGTGACTCTATTGAGATATTCGCACATATAGAATGCGCCATCTCCGATGGAGGTAACACCTTCAGGAATCACGATCTTACCAAGACCACTGCCTGAGAAAACGCCTTCTCCAATGGAAGTGAGCGTGGACGGAAGTGTAATGCCAAGACCAAAGCTGTATCCGGCATTACTGAATGCATAATCACCAATCGTTGTCACGCTGTCGGGAATGACAATATCATCGCGGATTTCACATGTATTAAACGCTGATCTTGAGATCGTAGTAAGGGTATCAGGAAAAGTAACGGATTTGATAAAACAACAATAGAAAGCCCTTTCACCGATGATCTGTACCCCCTCTGGGATGATAACATCTGCATTTTTATTGCGAGGCCAGCACAGGATCTCAGTCACATCCTTGTTGTACAGAGCGCCGTCAATGCTAGTGTAATACGGATGCCCTTCTTCTACAGCAATGTTTTCAAGATTATATGAATCATGCAGTGCATCCGTTTCCACCAGCGTCACCGGCAGGCCATCGATCTCGATGGGGACCTCAACCTCAGTAACTTCGGCTTCACATCCCGTAATCGTCACAGATGTTCCGTCAGTCGTGTAGGTCAGCGCACCGTAGGTGTATTCAGTAACCTCTTCGGTCTCTTCGGCACCGACGGTCAGGAGGGGCTTCATCACAAGCTCGGGCATCACCGCCGTTCCCAGCACTAGCGCACAGGCGGTCAAAGCGGACACAAAACGAAGTTTTCTCATACGGATCATCCTTTCTGTTCCACAATATTGTGATTTGCTTAATATCATTATAGCAAGTATCAGATGAAAATACAAGTTTGTTTTTATATTACCGGATATTTTTGGGGAAGCACATAAAATCACCCTCCTGCGTTTGTACAAGTTGCACAAATACGGGAGAGGCGATCAGGATATTTTGGCTTGCCTGGAGAAGTTTATATCTGCGCAAGGAACGCCTCGATCGGATCCGTTCCATCGGCGCCGCTTGCTATTATGCGCCGAGTACGACAACGCTGAACTTGCCGATATCCGCAAAGCGGCTTTCCACCAGCTCCCGGGAATAGCTGACAAGCCCCCGGCCGCCGTAGGGGTCGTTGAAGTAGTAGTTTGCACTGTCGTAGCCCACCAGCACCAGGCAGTGCTCGTTAGCAGGCCAATAGTAAATTTCATCCGTGGTATTGCCGTTTTCATCCAGCAGGTACCAGGGAATGCCGGGATAGGTTTCCAGCATGCTGATGGTTGCCCAGACCAGAACGGGCATCTCCCGGGGAAGATAGGTCTCTGCCAGCACCTGCAGCTCCGTACCGGTGGTGTCCACTGCGGTCAGTCCCTCCGGCAGCAGCTTGTTCATCATTTCCACAATCACAGGGGGAAAGCAGCCGAAGCTGGTCTCGTCCCAGGGACTGCCGATGAATGCCTCGTAGGGACTGGGCGCATAACTCCTTCCGTCGATGGCCTTGGGGTATACGCTGGCAGTGTTTTCTATGATCTTGTTAATGTCCACTGTGACGCCGTAATATTCCATCAGCATTTTGGCGCTGACGAGCTCGCAGCCCGTGGGCAGCAGTCCTTTCTGAGAAATATAGGGAACCTCCAGCAAAATGGATTCCGGAATCTCCACAGGCTCCGTTTCCGGCTGCGTAGCCGCAGAAATGGTTTCGTCCTGCGACAGACCTTCGGTTTCCGAAGGAAGGGGAGTGACTGCCGCCGCTGTTGTGGATGCCGGAATGGTTTCCTGTGCCGGGAGTTCAGCGGATTGGGAGCTTCGGGACAGACGGAAAATCTGCCGCAGTCCCAGCAGCAGTGCCGCCAGCAGTGCTGCTGCCATCAGCAGCCTGTCCCAGCGGACATGGGTGTGTTTGGTTCGTGAAGCTTGTTTTGCCATATTCTTCCTTTCTTTCTTGTGTAAAAAATATTCGTCAACCCGTTCTTATGATACTATAAAAAGTGAAGCTTGTCAACTTTTTTTCCATTCTGGCAGAAAAAAGCACATTCCGAAGGATTTTGCCCTGCTGTTTGATTGGGAGAATCGGGCATGCCTTAACCAATCACTGGATGATTTTCATACGGAATCCCTGTTGCTCCTGAAAATTTTGCTGGACAAACAGTACAGTCTGTGTTATAATATAAATATACTGCCGGGATCAGGAGAATTGGATGAAATTTCCGGAACGCCCTTGCAAAATCCGGGAAAGTAGTATATACTATTGGTAGAGCGTCCGGATGGGAACGCCGAACAGGAGATCTGTACTTATGAATCGAAATGAATTATTGCAGGCGCTGGAAGACGGTGCCTTTGACAGCGCATTGGAGCAGCTTTACGTCTGTGCCGGAGCGGCGGTTCTGCCCTTCCGGAACCGGTATGCGGAGGCTGTTGAACACTTCTGCGCAGAATTCGGGGATCGTGAAGGGCTGACGCTTTTTTCTGCCCCCGGCAGAACGGAGCTGGGCGGCAATCATACGGATCACCAGGGCGGTCATGTCCTGGCAGCCAGTGTGAATCTGGATATCATCGCCGTTGCATCCCCCAGAACGGATGGCATCATCCGTCTGAAATCCGAAGGTCTCCCCATGGATACCGTGGATCTGAAGGAGCTTGCGCCCCAGCCGGAGGAGGTCAATACCTCTGCGGCACTTCTGCGGGGCATTGCCGCAAAGTTTACAGAAATGGGCTATCCGGTAACGGGCTTTGATGCCTACACCACTTCCAGTGTCCTCAGAGGCTCGGGACTTTCTTCCTCGGCTGCATTTGAAGTGCTGACAGGCAATCTCTGCAATACTTTCTTTGCTGGTGAACAGGTGGATGCCGTTGCGATTGCGCAGATAGGCCAGTATGCGGAGAATACCTATTTCGGCAAGCCCTGCGGCTTGATGGATCAGATGGCGTGTTCAGTGGGCGGCGTGATTGCCATTGATTTTAAAGAACCAATGCCAAAGGTTGTAAAAACCAATGTTGCCCTTGCGGAAGAGGGCTATGCCCTGTGTATTCTGGACAGCGGTGCGGATCATGCGGATCTTACCGATGCCTATGCGGCAATTCCGGCAGAAATGCGTGCTGTTGCACGGGCACTTGGTGTACCGGTGCTGTCCCGTACCTCAAGAGCGGCTCTTCTGGCACAGCTGCCGGCAGTGCGCAATACCTGCGGTGACAGAGCGGTTCTGCGGGCACTGCATTTCTTTGGGGATGACGAACGTGTTTCCCGGCAGGTACGGGCACTGCAGGATGGGAATTTTGGAACCTTTTTAAAGGAAGTGACCGCTTCCGGAAGTTCTTCCTTCCGCTATCTGCAGAATGTCAGCACCTACGAGCATCCTGCAGCTCAGGAGGTTGCCCTGACCATCGCTCTGTGTGAGACACTTCTGGACGGCAGGGGCGCTGTGCGTGTCCATGGGGGCGGCTTTGCCGGAACGGTACAGGCGTTCGTACCTCTGGACATGCTGGAGGATTTCCGGATGGAAACTGAGAATGTACTCGGAGCGGGCAGATGCCATGTACTGCAGATCCGCAGCGTGGGCGGTGTCCATGTCAAAGCAAGGTAAAATAAGGTAACCTTTAAAAACCCCCTGTTTTTTAAATCGGAAAAGAACAAAAGGTGGATTTTGTGGGGCTTCGCCTGACCGGCGTCCGTCCCCTCTGTCCCTTTGGGGCATCTCCCCACACCCCACTATAAACAAGTTTTTAGAGGTTACCATAACGGAGGGAGAAGAATTATATGGGTAAAATTTTAGTAACCGGCGGTGCCGGCTTCATTGGCAGTCATACCTGTGTGGAGTTTCTGGAGAACGGCTATTCCGTCGTTGTTCTGGACAATCTGAGTAACTCCAAGGAGGAAAGCCTCCGCAGGGTTGAGAAAATTACCGGCAAAACGGTGGATTTCTATAAAGCGGATATGCGTGATGAGGCGGCAGTGAGAACGATTTTTCGGGAACAGGAAATTGATGCAGTAGTGCATTTTGCCGGACTGAAAGCCGTGGGCGAGTCTGTTGAAAAACCCCTGGAATATTATGAGAATAATTTAGGCGGTACCTTTGTGCTGCTGAAGGTGATGCGGGAGATTGGCTGCAAGACCATTGTCTTTTCTTCTTCTGCAACGGTATACGGTATGCATAATCCTGTGCCCTATGTGGAGGATATGCCCACCTCTGCCACCAATCCCTATGGCTATACAAAGGTCATGATTGAGCAGATCCTGCACGATCTGTGCAATGCAGATCCGGAATTCTGTGCAGTTGCCCTGCGCTATTTCAATCCCATTGGCGCTCACAAGAGCGGCCTCATCGGAGAGGATCCCAATGGCATTCCCAACAATCTCCTGCCTTATATCGGTCAGGTTGCCGTGGGCAAGCTCCAGCAGCTGTCCGTTTTCGGCAATGATTATGATACGCCAGATGGTACCGGTGTGCGCGATTACATCCATGTTGTGGATCTGGCAAAGGGTCATGTGAGCGCCATTGCCTATGCCCGGAATCATCCCGGCTTTATGCCCATTAATCTGGGTACCGGTCATGGTGTCAGCGTGCTGGAAATGGTGCATGCCTATGAGAAGGCATGCGGTCATGCCATCAATTATCGGATTACGGAGCGCCGCCCCGGAGATATTGCCGTCTCCTATGCGGATGCGGGACTTGCCGCAAGGCTGCTGCACTGGGAAGCGCATGAAACGCTGGAAACCATGTGTGAGGACAGCTGGCGCTTTATGCAGCAGAATCCCAATGGCCTGTAAGAAAAGGAGGAGGAATGGAGCAATTTCTGATTGTTCTGGCAGCGGTTATTGTAATCCTGCTGCTGGTAGTAATTTTCGGCGGAAAGCGGTTTGATTTCCGCAAAATTATGTATTTCTTCATTGAAGAGGTGGAGGATGGGGAAGGTTCTGCACAAAGGCGCTCCAACCGCAGCAGCGGCAGGAACAAGGGGCGTACAGCTGCCCGGAAAACGGAAGGCACCGCAGCCGGCAGCCGGAGAAATCCTAATCAGAACTATACGGAAATGGCAATTCTCATGCAGAAGATTGATGAACGCCGCAGAGTGGTGGATTCTTCCGGTCATTCCACCCTGTATGATGAATATTTTGAACTGGTGTTCCAGACCCGGAAGGGGGAAACCCTGCACCTGACAGCGTCCCGTGCCGCATTCAAGGAAATTCCCTTCAATCAGCAGGGGGCACTGACCCATAAGCGGGGGGCCTTCGTGAAGTTCAAGTACATCGGCGGACTCATTTCCGATGAATATTCTCCTGTACAGCGTTAAGCTGTTCCAGGCAAAAGGAGGAAGCATATGCCTTTTATTAATGTGAAAACCAATACTCCGGTACCCACCGCCAAGGCGAAGGCCGTCAAGTCTGCAATGGGCAGCGCAATTACGACCATTCCTGGCAAGTCCGAGCAGTGGCTGATGGTTGGGATCGAGCCGGAACAGCTTCTCTATTTTCAGGGAAGCGATGCTCCAGCTGCTATGGTGGAAGTCAGTGTGTTCGGCAGTGTCAGTGCTGCGGCCAGCAATACACTCACCGGGAAAATCTGCGATATCCTGTCCCGGGAGCTTTCCATTCAGCCATCGCGGATTTATGTCAAATATGCGGAAACCCCCAACTGGGGATGGAACGGCAGCAATTTCTGAAACAGCAGCGGACTCACCGCCCTGAGGGGCGGTCGGGTCCGTTTTTGCACATCGGGTGAGGATACCTATTATAATGTAGTATGGAGATTGCATAAAACAGCGGAAACTGGTATGAATTACTTTTTTTGAAAATATGAACAGTTAAGGAATACTTAGGGGAGAAGAATAGAAACCTGTGCCGGATTCTGATTCCGGAAAGCTATGTAATGAAAAGATACAATCACTTTTAAAATGTGATTTTTAATTTGGTGAACATGTACAAAGGATGAAATAAAATCGGCGGCAAAAGATGTTAAAAATTTTAACTTATATAATATTGAATTGGAATTTTTTTCAGAAAAACAGTTTGAATATTACAATCCGTATAAATATTATGAACATTTAGTGATTATTTCTAAAAATTTCCGTGGGATTTATGTAAAAATACAGTTGCAATTTTGAACCTCAAATGGTATAATTAGGATACTGGAGTATTATGTTGTAATATACTCACTCATCAATTTGAAAACTGTTGGAGGTGGTCGCATGAAGAGTTTTTCCTACGTTGCACGGAATACTGCTAATAAACAGGTGAAGGGCAAAATCAGTGCAGAGGATGAGAAGGAATTCAATGCCAAGCTCAAAGAGAAGGGATTGAGTCTCATCAGCTACGAGGAAAATGAAGAAGGCACTAAGAAAACGATCAAGAAGTTCAAGACCAAGGAGCTGGCATTCAACTGCCGTCAGCTGGCTGCGATGCTGACATCCGGCCTGACGCTGGTAAAGGCATTGGATATCCTGAGCAAGGAACAGCCCACGGAAGCTGCCAAGGAAGTATGGCAGAGCGTTTACGAGAACGTGCAGAAGGGCGAATCCTTCTCTGCTTCGCTGGAAATGTACAAGGGTGTTTTCCCTGACTTCCTGATCTCCATGGTCGCTGCCGGTGAATCCTCCGGTTCTCTGGACGTGATCATGCAGCGAATGTCCGATCATTACGCAAAGGAAAACCGCATGAACAACACCATCAAGGGTGCAATGACATACCCCATTATCCTGCTGGTTCTTTGCGTTGCGATCGTAATTGCGCTGTTTACATTCATCATGCCGATTTTTGCGGATATGTTTGAGAGTCCCGATCAGATGCCGACGCTGACCAGAATTATGATGGGCTTCAGCAGCTCCTTAAGACATTACTGGTTTGTTTACATTGGTGTGGTTGTTGCACTGGTAGTTGCCTTTACTTATGTAATGAAGATTCCGAGCACACGTCTGAAAATCGATAAGCTGATCATTAAGGGACCCGGCTTCGGACCTTTGGTTGTCAAGATTTACACAGCACGTTTTGCACGTACACTGTCCTCTCTGTACTCCAGCGGTATTCCGATGGTGGAATGCCTGCAGAGATCTTCCAGTATTCTGGGCAACAGATATATCAACCAATGCTTTGAAAATGTTGTGGATGAAGTGAAACAGGGTGAAACCCTTTCTGCTTCCATCCAGAGAACAGAAATTTTTGACTCCATGTTCTGCTCCATCATTTACGTCGGTGAGGAAGCCGGCGCATTGGATACCATTCTTTCGAAGACTGCTGAATACTATGATGAAGAAGCGGACTCCGCAGTTGGCCGTCTGGTCGGTATGCTGGAACCTGTCATGATTATCATCATGGGTATCGCAGTAGGTCTGGTAGTCGCATCCGTACTTCCGGCACTGTATGGCTCCTTCGAAAATATCTCCTAAAAATAACAAACGAGAGGTGGAAAATTAAATGCTTTCATTTGATATTACTGACAGAAATATACGAATCATTAAGGGTACCGAAAGCAACGGCAAGATCAAGATCAGTGCTGCAGCTACCCTGAGCCTGGAAGAAGCCGTGATTGTCAACGGCCATGTCAATGACATCAACCGCGTTGCCATGATGATTAACCAGGTACTCAAGCAAAATAACATGCCCGATAAGGAAGCAATCGTAAGTATTTCTTCCAACCAGACAGTCTTCAAGGAATTGCTCATTCCTCCGAATTCCAAGGAAAGTGAATTCATGAAGAGCGTTCGCCAGGAACTTCAGATGCAGATCAATGTCGATGATTCCTACTCCGTTGCCTATGTTATTGTGGGCGAGCCGGAGGAGGATGAGAACGGCGAGAAGATGCAGAAGATCCTTGCAACTGCCTGCCCGTACGATGTAGTGGACTGCTATAAGCGCATTTTCCACATGCTGGGCATCACCCTCAAGTCCGTTATGATCGGCTGTAACTGCATTACCAAGGTGCTGCTGGCCGATGTGAAGATCAAGGCAAAAATGCCCCTTCTGGCTGTGCAGATTGATGCAAACTTCATCAGCTTGAACCTGTATGAGAATAATCAGCTCTCCTTCTCACGTTTTGCTTCCATTGATCCTGAGGACTATGATGATCCTGACGATTATGTATACGAAGCAGTCAATGAGAACATCTTCCGTATGCTGCAGTTTGCAAGAAGCCGCGGCTCCGACCCCATCGAAAATGTCATCTTCTACGGCGATACCAAGGAAATTCCCCGTCTGATTGATGCGATGGAGGAACAGGAAATCACAGTCAGCCAGCTGAATGTTCCGCCCCAGATCCATGGTTATCAGAACCTTGAGTTCTCCGTTTATGCCAATGCCATCGGTGCGATGTTCAAACGTAATAAGGTGACGGAGCACATCAATCTGCTGGAAACGGATACAGGCGGCGGCGCCAAGGGCAAGACTGAAAAATCCTCCAATGCTGCACTGTTCGCAGGCCTTCTGGCTGCTTTGGTGATTGTCGGCGGTGCATACGGCGTCCTGGCATTTATGGATGGTCAGGTTGTCAAGGAAACCAACGGATATGTTGAGAAGCTGGAGAGCCCTGATACCGCAGCAAAGCTTCTGCAGTATGAGGATCTGATGGTGAAAAAAGATCTGGTTATTACCTATGCAGACAGCATTGATAAAACCAGCGAAGCCTATAAATCCCAGCCCGTGCTGACAAAGGAATACTATGACGCAATTGATGATGCGCTTGAAACCATATACAAGGAGCTCGGTTACGATAAGATTGATAAGGAGGATGACGAGGAGCCTATTGTAGAAATTGGTTCTGCAAATTATGAAAACGGCGTAATGACGATTCCTGTAAGAGTGGAAACCAGTGAAACCTTCTCTCAGAAATATCCGGCCGATATGGTACAGTATCTGTATGATAATTACTCCGATCTTTTTGCTGAAGTGGAGTATACCGGATACAGTGTTTCCAATATTCTTTACACAACGACTAGAGGAAAGTCCGATTATAAAGTCGTTATGGAAGTAAATTTTGACTTGAATCTGACACTGCAGGGCAATGAGGCACCGAAGGTTGAAGCTCCGGAAGAAACCACTGAGGCTGCAGAATAAAGGAGGGTGATGTAAGATGAAAATGGAAATGAGCTACAGAGACAAAATTATTCTGGTGGTAGTAGGAATCGTTGTGATTCTGGCAGTCGGCATTTTTGTGCTGATTAAGCCGAAGTACGGAGATCTGCAAAATCATAAGGTTACCCGCGATGAAAAGAAAACAGAATGGCAGGCAATCGAAACAAAGCTGGATCAGATTGACCCGCTGAAGGATACAATTAAAGAAAAGACAAAGGATGCTCAGAAAACAGCAGAGATCTTTGTCAACACTGCATTTGAAAATGCAAATAAGACATTTACAAATGAAAAGAATGCTTATCAGCTCGACCAGTATATCCAGAAGGCGCTTGACGAAAGTAAGCTGGAAGTAAATACCATGGAGCTGGGCAGCACAGTTGCAAAGACTGTTTCCTATTACTATTATACCCCCGATGTTGTAACCTATTCACTGCTGGAAGCTGCTGATGTGAATGGCAAATACGCTACTGCTGTAGCTGCTACCATGCTGGAAAGCACAGTACTGGCGCAGGAAACAACAGCTGACGTAATGTGCATGGAACTGGGTCTCAGCGTAGCTGGCACCAAGGAACAGCTCATGACATTCCTGGATGCGATGAAAGCGGATACCAATGCAATCCAGGTTACACAGGTAAATATTGACGACTATACTTTCTCCGGCGGTCTGGAAGATGAGGATGCAGAGCCTCAGTTTGATGAGGAGGGCAATCAGATTATTGATGCTCGTCCTGCCGTAACCAATAAGGACGGTGAAGAAGAGGGAACCTCCAAAATCACAATTATTCTCAGCTTCTATAATGCTGTGGCAATTGATGATCCGATACTCGGCGATTGAGTTTAGTACAAAGTTAGAAGGTGACATGTGACGAATGACTTCATCGGAAAGGTGGTTAGGAAGATGAAGGAAAAGACAATTTCGACAAAACTGAAAGGTACTGTCCTATATACTGTCGTTTCCGTGCTCATGGTGCTCATTGTATTTCTGATGGGCACCCTGGCGCTTGCTGCAACGGCCAATAATAGGGCAATGAATAACTATAATTCAGCGCAGACGCAGACCACTGCAAAAGCAGCTGTAGAGGCAGTGATGTCTGCAATGCAGAATAATGCCTCTGTGGCAACTGCAGCGGCAGGTGTGGATGAGAGCCATCCCCTTTTGACATTGGAGGGTATTACGTTTGAAGATGGTTCTTTGGGTACTGTGGATTTCGCAACAATTGAATATGCAGGTAAAAAGTGGATCTATGAGGATGATACTGAATCCGATGATTACGGTAAAATGGTGGAAAAGACTGTTGTAAAAATTTCTGCCACCGTATCCCAGGGTAAAGAGTCCTCCACGGTTTCTGTATATGTTCTGAAGGATTCCTCACCAGCTGTCCCAAATGACGGAAACAACAATGGTTTCGTTTCTACCGGTAGTGCGTCAACGGATAACCACGTTTCAGCTTTTGGCGGTACCTACCTGGGATTTGATGCAGCCTATGCAGATCCGAATAATATCCTGTTGAGCGATATTGATTTTAAGTTTGTGAATGGTGAAGCAATCGAAACCGATATGCAGATCAATGGTAATTTCTATGTCAACAATGGTTCTATGACATTGGTGATAAAAGAACCTGGTTCTGGTCTGACCGTATGGGGCAATATGGGACTGAATAAGGAATTCTATGTAAGGTCTGTGAATGCTACTACAGCAACTTTTACAAGTTCGGATGCCAGATCCTATAGGGAAATCCCCTATATCTATGTGGAAAATAATCTGGCAGTCAATTTTGATAACGGAGGCATTGGTTCTTCGGATATTCCTCTTAATATTTTCTGCGGTGATATTGATATCAACGGCAATGGTAGCAAGACAATTTATGCGGATATCTATTGCTATGATCCCACTGCTGTATCAGAATTCACTCCCGGTGGCGGTAATAGTTTACTTTACAAGTGGGTTGCCACTGTTGTGGATCCTTCCGGCAGCGAGAAAGAAGTAAGCGCAGGTAATTTTTATTCCAAAGGTTCCTTGAAGATCGGCTCCAATGGCGCAACCTTTGATGGTAACGTTGTAGTTGGCGGAGATGTTACCATTGATGCCACAACAACAATTAAAGGCAATCTCACTGTTGGCGGAACCCTGTATGCCAACAATAAGCTGACAGTCAATGGAACAATTTATTGTGATGATATTCGGGACTATGGAGGAACCAATACAGCAGGTTTGGTTCCCGATGTGGATACCACTAAGACCATCAAAGGGCACTATGAGGTAAAACCAGGATACACTTATGAAGTAAAACAGGCAGTATACTCCAAAACCCTCACTATTGTACACGACGGATGGACAGAATATAATGCATGGGGCTGGGCAAAAGAAGATGGTACCGTAATTGAGCGAATCTATCAGGATCTTGTAGGTGTTCTGCAGCCGGATGATACGATGCTTTATTACCAGTCATGGGATACAGGATATACTAACCCGATTGAGCCTCCGACATATGAAGTGTACAAAAATAGTGCCGGAGATGAAGTAGAGGCAGAAGAGGCAGGTACCTGGGTGGATACACAATATTTCAATGCTGCAGGTGATCTTTTAGCGTCTCCGGTGATCATTCCCAAGGAGTATGAAAAGGATGTCATTCTGGGCAAGGAAGTATTAGCGGGTCATGATTCTACGGATGACAGTAAAATTATTACCACAGTAAACGATGTATTGACCAGCAGTACAAATCCCTATAATACGCTGCATGAGATTCCTTCTACCTATCTTGCAGATGTTGAGGCAAATGATTTTACCCTTGGCGGTTCTGTTACTGAGGTAGCCGGCGTGATCAAGCAGGATGGCAGCAAGTACATTATAACTGGTTCCTGCACAATCGGCGGCAATCTTAATCAACAGACTGTTGAATTCAAGGTACCTACAGGTCAGGAGATCTGGGTAAAGGTAAAAGGCATGAATTGTGCAAATAATTGTCAGTTCATTCAGGATGATAGTGATCCCAATTACCGCGGTACAGTCAATTTGCTGCTGACAGGTGATTTGAAATTTACAGGTAATAATAACCCATCTATCACCACTACTACAGTGCAAAGCCTGCTTTCTGCCGGTGATGCATTTCAGATTTACACTAATTCAGCATATGCAGTGGCTGATGTGCCGACCATTCATGGCGTCAATCTGAATATCTATGCAGATACGAATGCTCATGAGTTGTATTTTCAGAATAGTACTACAATTACTGCAAACATTAAGGCACCCTATCTGACTATTACCATTGCTTCAGGCGGTGGAAGAGCCCCCAGTAATTCTCATATTTATTACAACGGCTTTGATGTACTGAGCGATGCAAATTCAAAAAATCTTGGTTGTATCGGTTGCTGTATCATTAAAGAATTCTATTCGCAGAATAACTGGACATTGTTGTATGTCGGCAGGTCCGGCGGCGGCGGTAACGACGGCTTTGAAGATGCAATTATGAAGAACTGGAAGATTCTGTATTATGAAAACTATTAAGGAGGTGCTGAAATGAAACTGTTCTGCAAAAAAAGCAACAGAGATAAGAAAAATTGTAAATGCAAATGCAAGGGCATGACACTGATTGAAATTATCATTGCATTGGCGGTTTTCTGTGTGATGGCTTTGATGATGGTAAAAATTTGTACAACAAGCTTAAATTTAACTAAGAGTGCAAACCATGTCAATAAGAAGGTAACCATTCAGGCACCTCTCGCTGAAATCCAGAACATGGACGGTACATTGACGGAAGAGTTGAATGACAATATGAAGATTACTGTTAAAGTAAATGGTGTGACAGTCAATGTAAAGGGCACCCAGTATTCCACGGCAAAAGCAGTAGATGGAAACGATTTTGCAGATACCAATGCTAATATTAATCTGCAATTTGTAGATGTGGATCTGACCAAGTACTCCGGTGATAACCTTTGGGAAGAACCTACCACAGAACCCACGACATAACAGCTGGAAGAGAATAGGAGGTCACGCAATGAAATCAAATCAAAAACTGAAGGGTTTTACTTTGATTGAGTTGATTGTAGTCATGGCGATCTTTTCCATTGTTATGTTCGGTGCACTGCAATTAGTTCGACCTGTAAGTAAAATCTTCACATCCACCTATAAACAGGAGTCAGTGTCAGCCTCCACTGACAATATCAAACGTTACATCGAAAGTAACATTCGATATGCGGAATATGTACGTATCAGCGACACTGCACCGAGCCAGGATGATCTCGTGCAATTTGTTGATGATTACTACAATGGCATGTTTTATCAGAGAGACAATGCAGGTACCACAGAATATGTATCCGGTGATCTATATGTCATGAAGATTGATAATGCCAATGGCGGTAAAATCAGCCAGTGGAAAATGACATATACAGCCGGTGATGTCAAAGCTGTCGGCTCTCCTGTAATACAGGGCGGAACAACCGAGTATTATCTGGTTTATATTGATGACGGAAATCCTGCAAATGTGCTGGCAAGCTCTGACGATATTGCAAGTACCGTTACTCCAGCATTCGATGCAACAAAACCGGATATAGAATGGGCAGTTAACAAAGCAATGTACACTGACTACAATTTCAACATCTCTCTTGGTATCTACGAGCTGGCAAGTGATGGCACATTGGTACTGGATTCTGACTACTATAATGCTTTTGCTGACAGTGACCAGCAAGTATTCGGTGCAAGAAATTTTGCATTGACCATTACTGCGTATGGCGTCAATACAGCCAAGGGAACGATTGACAGAACCCTGGATACAAGCACAGGAAAGTATGTGTATAATCCTGGCTTCACGTATTCTGCAAGCTTGTCACTTTCCAATGTCATTGCAGGCAGAACCTATAACACTTTCTCCTGGCTCTATGGAAAGGAAAATCCGTCTGATCTTGCATCAACCACCTATGCTGAGAAGACAACGGATAAATCAGGTCAGCCGATTCTGAAGTATGTTGAAAAGACAGTTTCTGCAAACCCGATGCCGATCAGTGTTTCTAACATGGCAGAATCTGATGAGATCTACATTATTTATTCTTACATGGGCGAGGACATTGTAAAACCGTAAATAGCGCAACACGGCAGTCGGAAGGATTGCTCCCGACTGCCGTATTTGTATTGCATTTTGACGATTACTGGTAAGGATTGTAAGTAAGCAGATTCACATACCAATCAATGCACTGTTCACCGAAAAGTGTGCCGATGAATAAGCCCATTGCAAGGAAGGGACCAAAGGCAAATTTGGATTCGCCGCTGCGATGCTTGTTGATCAGACCGCATACCGCTGCAAGGCAGATTCCAAAGAATGCAGAAGCAGCAACAGCTTTCCAGCCGATGAGCGCACCGCTGAGAGCCATGAGGATGGTATCGCCCAGTTCAATTCCACGAACTTTTTCACCGGTTTTCTTCTTAATTACTGCACCGCTGATTTCACCAATCAGAAAGAACGGTACGCTGATGCAGCATAATCCAATGAGACGGGAGGGCAAACTTACCGTATCAGTAAAGATTGCGCTGAGAATTGCCAGCAAACCAATGAGCAGCAGAAGCCGGAGATCCATTTCCATTGTGTCCCAGTCCATGAAACCGACCGCAATCAGGATGGAGAAAAAGAAACAGCAGAGTATGGACTGCAGATTAAAATCCATCACAGCAAAAGTCAGTACATACACAATGCCATTGAGCGCTTCTACAATGGGATAACGGGGTGAAATCTTTTCACCGCAATTATGGCATTTTCCCCGCAGGAAAAGCCAGCTGAAAATGGGAACCAGATCCCGCAGCCGGATTCTGGCACCGCAGGTCATGCAGTGAGAACTGCGCTTGATCAGGGATTCGTTCCGTGGCAGCCGGATAATAACTACGTTGAGAAAGCTGCCGATACAAATACCATAGAAAAAAACGATTGGGTAGAACATGATGTAAAAACCAATGTCCATAAATTCATTGTGCAGCATGGAATGCCCTCCTTAAAGTCGATTTATATACATTATAGCATGGAAATTTACTTTTTACAAGTAGAAAAATTAAAAATATGGAGGTCGTTGTATGAGAAACATTCGTATTGGTGATTATCTTGTGGAGCAGAAGCTGATTACGCAGGAACAGCTGGAAAAGGTTCTGGCAGCACAGAAGGAATCACAGGGAACAAAGCGCTTTGGTGATATGGTAGTGGAAATGGGCTTCATTTCCGAAGTGCGTCTGGCACAGGCGCTGGCGGCAAAACTGCGTGTTCCATATGTGGATCTTGGCAACATCGAGATTGATGAAGATGCCGTGCGCCGTATTCCGGAGTCCCTTGCGAAAAAGTACACTGTTGTTGCGATTAATATCCAGGGTCGTCGTTTGACTGTTGCCACCGATGATCCGATTAACTTCAATATTCTGGAAGACATCAAGATGCAGACCGGTATGGATACGATTCCGGTGCTGGCTACGAAATCAGCAATCAACAAGGCAATCGGTAAGCTGTACTCCATGGAGAATGTTGACAGCGTACTGGAGAGTGTGACCCAGTTTAAGGATATTGATAACGAAGACGAAGAATCCAAGGATCGTGTGGAAAGTGCGCCTATCGTAAAGCTGGCAACAACCATCGTTGAAAACTCCTATCGTGCGGAAGCAACCGATATTCATATTGAGCCTTTCAAGACCTATACCAGAATCCGTATCCGTGTCAATGGTGACCTGGTAGAGCTGATGAACGTTTCCAATGTGGTACATAATGCGCTGACTACCAGACTGAAGCTGATTTCCGGCATGAACATCGCTGAGAAGCGTATCCCTCAGGACGGTCGTTTCACACAGGTTGTTGACGGTACCACCCTTGATGTCCGTGTATCCTCACTGCCCACCGTTAACGGTGAAAAGATCGTAATCCGTATTCTGTCCACCGGGCAGATTGCACTGCGAAAGATTACTGACCTTGGTATGTCCGATTATAACTATGAGCTGTTTGAATCCATGATTAAGTGCCCCCACGGCGTTATTCTGGTAACTGGACCTACCGGTTCTGGTAAAACAACAACACTGTATGCGGCACTGGGCGAACTTGCAAAGCCGAATGTCAACGTCATCACCGTTGAGGACCCTGTCGAAAAAGCAATCGATGGTATCAACCAGGTACAGGTAAATTCCAAGGCCGGCATGACGTTTGCAGCCGCACTGCGTTCCATCCTCCGTCAGGACCCGGATATCGTTATGATCGGTGAGATGCGTGACTCCGAGACTGCGGATATCGGTATCCGTGCCGCTATCACAGGTCACTTGGTACTCTCTACACTGCATACCAACGATGCTGCTTCCACCATTGTCCGTCTGGTAGATATGGGTGTTGCACCCTACATGGTAGCTACCTCCCTGATCGGTGTTATTGCACAGCGACTGGTTAAGGTACTCTGCCCCAAGTGTAAGAAGCAGCGTATGTCCACAGAGGAAGAAAGCAAGCTGATGAAGATTGATCTGTCCGTACCGGTTTATGAGGCATGCGGATGCCCCGAGTGCAACAATACCGGCTACCGGGGCAGAACGGCAATCCATGAGATCATTCACTGCACCTCCGGTATTTCCACCATTGTTGCCCGCAACGGCAGCAAGGAGGAGATTGAGGAACAGGCAAGAAAGAACGGAACAAAGCTGCTTCGTGATAACGTATCCGAGCTGGTACAGAAGGGTGTAACATCCATGGATGAGCTGGTACGTGTAACCTATGCTGTATAATAACAAAACTGGAGGATAAAGCTATGAATATTGAGATCAATCGTATATTAAATGAAGCCAGGGTCATCGGCTGCTCCGACTTGCATTTTACATACGGCATTCCCCCCATTGTACGTCTGAACGGTGCGCTCCGTAAGATGAGCAAGTACCCGGAGATGGATGAGGAAGAGATTCTGTCCATTGTGGATCAGATGACCAACGAGAATCAGCGTGCAAGTGTACGCATGCACAAGGATACGGACTTCTCCTTCCAGAGCAGCAGCGGCTACCGTCATCGTGTGAATGTGTATTTTCAGAGAGGAAAGACGGCCATTGCAATCCGTCTTCTGCGCAATGATATTCCCACTCTGGACGATCTGCAGCTGCCGCCGGTTCTGGCAGACTTTGCAATGCGCCCCCGTGGTCTGGTTCTGGTAACCGGTCCTACCGGTTCCGGTAAATCCACCACACTGGCAGGCATGATTGACTTTATTAATGTTAACCGCAGCGCCCATGTCATTACCATTGAGGATCCTATTGAGTATGTGCATCAGCATAAGCTCTGTATGGTCAATCAAAGAGAAGTTGGCGACGATGTACCGGACTTCGCTTCTGCGCTTCGTGCTGCCCTCCGTGAGGACCCCGACGTTATCCTCGTAGGTGAGATGCGTGACTTCGAAACCATCACCGCAGCGGTTACTGCAGCCGAAACCGGACACCTTGTGCTGTCCACCCTCCATACAACCAGTGCTGCTGATACCATCAACCGTATCATCGACGTATATCCGGAGCACCAGCAGGGTCAGATCCGTACCCAGCTGGCCAACAACCTGGTAGGCGTTGTGTCCCAGACACTGCTGCCCAAGCGTGACGGTTCCGGACGAATTGCTGCGATGGAAATTCTCAGTGTAACGGACGCATGCTCTGCAATGATCCGTGATGACAAGGTGCACCTCCTGTTGTCTGCAATCCAGTCCGGTAAGCAGCATGGCATGATGTGCCTTGACCAGGAGCTGGCACGTCTTGTAAAGAGAAATGTGGTTGCCGAGGCAGATGCCATTGAAAAATGCCAGAGCAAGCAGGAATTCTACCGTTATCTGAACGGTCAGTAAGTAATTGTTTTTGCTCATTCGAGCTGATGTTGGTACGCCTTCGCCAGGAGGCGTACCAACAATACTGTTATGTAAGGAGTTATAGGAATGAAAAAGATCATGTGTGCATTGCTGGCAGTATCTCTGTTGCTTTCTGCTGCGACAGCCTGCGGAGGAGGGAACAAATCCACCTCCGTACCGTCCGTGTCCAGCAACAGCGTAAGCAGCCAGTCCAATGCGGATGAGGAATCTTCCCGGGAGGAAAGCTCTGAGGAGGAATCTTCCCGGGAGGAAAGTTCCGAGGAGGAAGATTCTGAGGATGAAAGCTCCCAGGAGGAAAATTCCCAGGAGGAGAGTTCCGAAGAAGAAAGTTCTCAGGACGATACCTCTGCAGTCTTTACTGCTGTAAGTACTGCGCCTGCAAACAAAGGTCTGGACAGTCCAGAGGACGTGATGAATGCCTATCTCGAAGCGATTTTGCAGCATGACCCAGAAGCCCTGTATGCTTTGTTTTTCGTTGATGAACTGACATTTATCAATACATATATGGGGAGCGATGAATGCTACGGCGACTACTGGAGAATTCATGACCAGGAGACACTGATGGTTCTCATAGACAGCGCAATGTATGATGTGAACCTGGAAATCCAGAATTATGAGTCGAGCAATGGTGTCACTGCTGTCAAGGATATTTCTGTGAACGAGTATTTTGATGAGGATGAAGCGGATGAGATTTCGGAAGAATATGAATACCTGGCAGACACAGTGCCGGAATGCCAGCTGAACTTCACTCCCGCAACATATTGTGTGTACAATGCCATCTTTACCTTCGGAGCTGGCGAAGAATATTGGGTAGGAGGCTTGGGTCCGTATCAGCAGGGGGCAGTGGCGATCTGCATCGACGGCAGATGGTACCTCAGCGGTCTCATGCTGGATGCATTGAGCGGTGATGGCTTTTAATCCCAAGTCCATAGAAATACAAAAATAGCTGGAGGGGCGCAATGCCTCTCAGGCTATTTTTCTTATGCCAATCCATTGTCAGGAATGGCATCGGGCGCTATCCCTTTACCACGCCTACCGTAAACAGCCGTTTGACCGGTTCAGTCAGGTCAGTCTGATTTGCCATGACCTCGTCAATATCCTTATAGGCAAAGCGGCATTCCTCTGCGACATCGGATTTTTTGCACTTGCCCAGAACAACCCCTTTTTCCTTCAGATCCACCATGACCTGCTCCACGCTGAAGGCATTGACTGCGGCGGTTCTTGTGTAGCAGCGCCCTGCGCCGTGGGAGGAGGAGCAGAAGCTTGTCGGATTTCCTTTCCCCTGTACTACATAGCTGTAGCTTCCCATTGCACCGGGGATGACAGCCAGTTCGCCCTCACCTGCATGGACAGCGCCCTTGCGGTGAACCCACAGCTGTTTGCCCAGATGCTCCTCCAGGGCAGCATAGTTGTGGTGGCAGTTAATTTCTTCGCTGTAAACAGGAACGGTACCAAGATATTTTTCTGTGTAGCGGGTGAAAATTTCCTTCACCTTTGTGAGCATGGCTGCACGGTTCTCCTTTGCGAAATCCATGGACAGCTGCATCCAGTGCAGGTAACGCTGCCCCTCCGGCGAATCCGCCGGCAGGAAGGGGAGGTTCCACTCCGGATTCACTGCGCAGTGCCATGCCTGGTTCAGCTCGGAGGCAAGGGCATTGAAGTACTGCCCCACCTGATTCCCGAAATGACGGCTGCCGGAGTGAAGCATAATGGCGCAGTTGCCGTCGGGCGCTTCCTGAAGCTCAATGAAATGATTGCCGCCGCCCAGCGTACCGATCTGAAAGTATCCCTGGCTGACCTGGGGAAGGAGCTCTGCTTCATGTTCATAGAGGGAAAGTTCTTCCTTTGCTTTGTCCAGTACGGCAGAGGGCTGGGGAAGCTTGTGATGGTTTTTCCCCGTTGGAATATTCCGCAGAATATCGCCGATGATGGCTTGCAGCAAGGTGCCGTTGCCCGTCATTACTTCCCGCAGCTGCTGCACCGGGATATTTGTCTGGACAAACCCCATGCCGCAGCCTATATCCACGCCTACAGCATTGGGAATAATCGCATTTTCGCAGGCAATGACCCCGCCGATGGGCATCCCTTTTCCGGGATGGGTATCCGGCATGAGTGCAATATGGTCAACGGCAAAGGGCAGACTGGCAAGGTGAAGCGCCTGTTCCAGGCAAAGCCCCTCCACCGCACCGGCATCCTTGCACCAGATGTAAATGGGTAATGTGTTTTCTGGATTGTGTATAAACATTGTAGTTTCTCCCTTCGATGTTGTTGATGATAGTTATAGTGTACCATAGTTTTCTGCGGATTGTCATGTAAAAAAATCTGCGAGTATACCGAAATTCATAAAACACGGGGAGGGGGGGATGTCCCAAAGGGGGCAGCAGGGGACGAAGTCCCCTGGGGGCTAATGGGGCAAAGCCCTACCAAGCCCTAAAAAGCAGCAGCGGCGACATGGAGTGTCGCTCGCTGCGGTCCGCTGAATTGGCAGTTTGGTTTCAAAAGCGATTTTCCTGTTTATAAAACGCCTTGTCGTTGCAAAATGATAGAAAACATGGTATACTTATAGTAGGAATGAAAGAAACGGATCACTCTCCAGACTGCATATTGATACTAATTCTCTATCCAACTACCCCAATCGTTTGATAGAGAGCGTGTGCTAACGTACTCGCCATTTTATGCATTCTCATACGCCGCCTGCGGCGGCTATGAAAATAGTATTATTACAGTTTGGAGGATTTATATAAGGAAACCTCTAAAAACTTGTTTTTAGAGGTGGGGTGTGGGGCGAAGCCCCACAGAATCCATCCTTTATTCTTTTTAGATTTTAATAATAGGGGCTTTTTAGAGGTGCCTATAAGGAGGAAAAGCCAATGCAGAAATCTGTCAAACAGCAGCTTGTTACCACAATTGCCGTCATTTTTGCCGCCTTTTTAATGGCTCTGAATACCAAAACATTTGTCAATACGGGCGGTCTGTATCCGGGCGGCGTTACGGGGCTTACCATACTGATTCAAAGAATATTGAACATGACAATACAAGTGGCGCCGCCATTTACAGTAATCAATCTGTTACTGAACATAATTCCTGTTTATATCGGGTTCCGGTATATCGGAAAGAAGTTTACGCTGTTTTCCTGTCTGATGCTTGTTCTGAACAGCATTTTTACGGATTTAATTCCTGAATATATTGTCACCGAGGATGTTCTGCTAATCAGCATTTTCGGGGGTGTTATCAATGGGCTTGCGGTCAGTATTTGCCTGAATGTCGGGGCTACCTCCGGCGGAACGGATTTTATCTCTATTTTCCTGTCCGAACGGCGTGGAATTGATTCCTTCCAAATCATTCTTGGTTTCAATGTTGTCATTCTTTGCATTGCAGGAATCCTGTTCGGCTGGGATAAGGCTCTGTACTCAATTATTTTCCAGTATGCTGCTACCATGGTAATGCATCTGCTTTATAAGAAATACCAGCAGAGTACATTTTTTATTGTTACAACGAAACCGCATGAGGTGTCTAAGGCAATTTATGAAGTCAGCAATCATGGTGCGACCATCCTGGAGGGTGAGGGCTCCTACGAGCATTGTGAGAGGAATGTGGTGTACTCCGTTGTGTCCGCCGCCCAGGCAAGAAAGGTAGTGCATGCAGTACGGACGGCTGACCCGGAAGCCTTCATCAACGAGGTGAAAACCCAAAAGCTTTCGGGACGATTTTATCAGCCCAAAGAGCAGTAACAGCTGCCAGTTTTGCAGACACGGCACTTGATTTTTTGAGAGAAATGTGGTATGATATATAAATGCTTCCTTTCGCTGGAATTTTCTGCGGACGGTGCTTGCAACAGTGTAGAATTCAGAACGCATTCTTTTTACGCTGGCAGACAGATGCCTGCGTTCAGTCAGCGTAAGGGATTACATGATAAGAAAGAGGACGGATGATATGGCAAAGAAACAGGAGTATGGCAACGATAGCATTACAATGCTGAAGGGCCCGGATAAGGTGCGAAAGAGACCGGGCGTAATTTTTGGTTCCGATGGCCCCGACGGATGTGCGCATTCTATTTTTGAGATTATTTCCAATTCCATTGATGAGGCGCGTGCCGGTTTCGGTGATAAAATTATCATTACCCGATGGAATGACGGAACTATCGAAGTAGAGGATTTCGGGCGTGGATGTCCCGTGGATTATAACAATAACGAACAGCGCTTTAACTGGGAGCTGGTTTACTGCGAGCTTTATGCGGGCGGCAAGTATGATGATGCGGAGACTGCCTATGCCTATTCCCTGGGTCTGAACGGTCTGGGACTTTGTGCAACACAGTTTGCCTCCGAGTTTATGGATGTAACGGTTCATCGTGACGGCTTTGAATATACGCTCCATTTTGAAAAGGGCGAAAATGTAGGCGGTCTGACAAAATCCCCCTATAAGAAAAAACAGACCGGTACCCGCACACGCTGGAAGCCGGATCTGGAAGTGTTCACAGATATTCTGGTGCCGGATGAATTTTTTCATGATACCCTGCGCCGTCAGGCAGTGGTCAATCCCAATCTGCTCTTTGTGTACCGTTCCCAGCAGGCGGACGGCACCTTTACGGAGAAGCAGTATCTTTATGAAAACGGCATTACTGACTATGTGGAGGAAATGACCCAGGACAAGGCGATGACCTCGGTACAGACCTGGAGCTGTGAGAGAGTGGGACGTGACCGTGCGGATAAGCCGGATTATAAAGTAAAGCTTTCCGTTGCCATGACCATTTCCAATCAGATCAACTGCATTGAGTACTACCATAATTCCAGCTTTCTGGAACACGGCGGTTCTCCGGAACGTGCTGTCAGAAATGCATTCCTTTCCCAGATTGACAGCTATCTGAAAACCAACGGCAAGTATCTCAAGAATGAAGGAAAAATCACCTTCGATGATATCCGGGACTGCCTGGTACTGGTTTCCTCCTCTTTTTCCACACAGACTTCCTATGAGAATCAGACCAAGAAAGCAATTACCAATAAATTTATCCAGGAAGCCATGACGGAATTCCTCAAACGCCAGTTAGAGGTGTATTTTATTGAAAAGCCGGATGAGGCAGCCCGAATTGCCGAGCAGGTGCTGATCAATAAGCGCAGCCGTGAAAATGCAGAAAAGACCAGATTAAATCTCAAGAAGAAGCTGACTGCCAATATTGATCTTGCCAATATGGTGGAAAAGTTTGTGGACTGCCGCACTAAGGATGTGACGCGCCGTGAACTGTATATCGTAGAGGGCGACTCTGCGCTGGGTGCGGTCAAGCTTGCCCGTGATGCAGAATTTCAGGCTGTGATTCCTGTCAGAGGTAAAATTCTCAACTGCCTGAAAGCGGATTATCCCCGTATCTTCAAAAGCGATATTATTACGGATCTGCTGAAGGTACTGGGCTGCGGTGTAGAAGTGAAGATGAAGAATACCGGCAATATTGCGCAGTTCAGCATGGACAATCTCCGCTGGAACAAAATTGTGATCTGCACCGATGCAGATGTGGACGGGTTCCAGATCCGAACCCTGATTCTCACCATGCTCTACCGCCTGACGCCTACCCTGATTCAGGAGGGCTATGTCTATATTGCAGAATCCCCCCTGTATGAAATCAACACCAAGAGCAAAACCTATTTTGCCTATACAGAAAAGGAAAAAACCGATATTATTGAAAAAATCGGTGATCAGAAATTTACCCTTCAACGTTCTAAGGGCCTTGGCGAGAACGAACCGGAGATGATGTCCCTGACAACTATGAATCCTGACACCCGCCGCCTGATCAAGGTGATGCCTGCGGATGTGGAGCGTACAGTCCAGATGTTCAATCTTCTGCTGGGCGATGATCTTCAGGGCAGAAAGGACTATATTGCACAGTACGGCGGGGATTATATTGATCTGGTAGACGTGTCATAAACGGAAAGGAACGAGGATTATGGGATTTTCTATGTTCACTGCTATGTTTTATACAGTGTTTATCCTTGTTATCGGCGTTTTTGCCATAACAATTGTGAAGGGACTGGGGGAATGGAATCGTAATAACCATTCTCCCCGCCTGACTGTAGAGGCTACGGTAACGGCAAAGCGTACCCATGTCTCCCACCATCACCACAATGATGCCGGAAATTTACATACCAGCACCTCTACAAGCTATTATGTAACATTCCAGGTTGCCAGCGGCGACAGAATGGAGCTTCAGGTTAGCGGCAGCGAGTTCGGCATGCTGGCAGAAGGCGACTACGGCCAGCTTTCCTTTCAGGGAACACGCTATCTTGCATTTGTGCGCTGCTGATACAATTTCCGAATACAACCAAGGGTTTATTCGGGAATGAAGTTTCATGGGGTTTGCCCCGACTGTCATTCAAGGCGGCTATGCCAATATCCATTCCACTTGGCGAACAGAAAGGTGGACTATGAAATTATTACAAACAATAAAGCATAGATTCTCCGGCAGCAAATCCGGAAGATTTGCCGTCCTGGACGGCATCAGAGGCTTTGCACTGATCAGCATGATTGTTTATCATGCGGTATGGGATCTTGTTTATATTTTCCATTTTGACTGGGACTGGTACCGTTCGGAATATGCATATCTGTGGCAGCAAAGCATCTGCTGGACCTTCATCCTGCTGTCCGGGTTTTGCCAGCCGCTGGGAAAGCATCAATACAGACGGGGACTGACGGTCTGGATGGGCGGTGCTGTCATTTCTCTTGTGACCTATTTTGTGATGCCGGAAAATCTGGTGATGTTCGGTGTCCTGACCTGTCTTGGCAGCTGCATGCTGCTGGCAAAGCTTCTGGATCCTTTCCTGAGACGCTGTAAGCCGCTTCCCGGTATGCTGCTGAGTCTGGCAATGTTTGCTGTAACAAGAAATCTCTATAACGGATTTCTGGGATTTGAGCGCTGGAATTTCTGTGCGCTGCCGGAGGGCATGTACCAGAACCATGTCACAGCTTATTTGGGGTTCCCGCCCGACTCCTTTTTCTCAACGGATTATTTCCCCATCATTCCGTGGTTCTTTCTGTTTCTTGCCGGCTATTACCTACATAGTATTTTCCGTCAGAGGGAATGGATGTCTTGGCTCAGAAGCAGCAAATGCGGCATTCTGGAATGGATCGGCAGACACAGTCTGCTTCTTTATATGCTCCACCAGCCAGTGGTCTATGGGCTTCTTACTCTGGTAATGGGCTTGCTGGCGGCATGAAGAACAGGATGGAAGGATGTCCGCTGCATCCGCCAATTTCACCGCTCGGCGGTCAAATCCCATCCTATTTTTCATTGCAGCAGGTTTTGACTATGAGCTTGACTGACCGAATCGTATTTCCGTAGGCGTCAGGCCATAATATTCCCGCAATTTCCTGCACATATCATTGGAACAGCAAAATCCCGCTGCGTCAGAAATTTCCGAGAATTTCATATTAGTATGCAAAATCAGATCATATGCTCTGGTACAGCGGATATGTGACAAGTATGCTCTGGGAGACATGCCCGTTTCTGATTTGAAGACGTGGGTGAGATACCCCGGACTGACAAAATGCTGATGTGCCAGATTGCTGATGCGAATATGATCCGAAAAATGTTCCTCAATATATGTACGCACTGATTCGGACAATTGTTTTCCCGCATGGACAACCGGTACTTGTTCCAGCTTGGACATGCGGTAAAACAGTGAAAGCAGCCGGAGCACAGTTCCAAGTTCTGCGTAAAGGTTGGAATGCAGCAGAAAAATATCTGCCATTTCATCAAATAGCATTTTTGCTTCAGGGACGCCCAATGCATCACCTTATCAACTCTAAAAAACGCCGAAATTCCGCACTTTTTCAAATGCTGAATTTCACTTCAATACCAGTTTCATCGGATATAAGCACGACCTCTATCATCGCTGCCGCTAAATCATGCTTCTCCTGTACCGTTAGCTTATCCCACTGTTTCATAGGCTTTTCTAACGGTTTTGTGTCGATAGCCTTACGCTTGCGGCTCATCGTCTGCATTTTCTTTTCAAGTTCCGACTTCTGCTCGTGCAGGACACTCACACGTTTCTGAATGTAATCAAAAAGTACGCTGTCAGCATCAGCAAGCTTTTCCATTAACTTCTGTATTTCACTGTCAAGGCGGACAATCTCTGTCTTGATATTCTCCGTTTCGGCATCGGGTTTGTTTGCTTCGTGCTTTTCGATATTAAGCTGTTCGATACGCTTACGCATTTCTCTTAAAACCGTGTCCTCAACCTGTTTCGGCTTTAACTGAATGGGCGGAGTAGGACAGCCGTTCAGCGTTAATTTGCCATAGTCGATAAAGCGATAATATACCTTGCCTTTTTTATTCGCACCGTGATTGAAATGCATCGCATATCCACAGCAGGCACATTTCACCATACCCACAAGCCAAGAGTTCATAGCCTTGCCGTTTGTCGGGAATTTGCTCTGATGCGACTTCCTGTCTTGCACTCGAAGCCATGTCTCTGCAGGAACAAGCCCCTCATGATAAGCTACTTTGACGAAATGCGCATCATCACCTCCGGCGTGAACAAACAGACCGTGAACACCGTCATAGGCTTCAATATCGTCAAGCAGTTCATACCCTCTGGAAAGAAAATAACGGTAGACTTCTTTGTTTGCCCTCACATACAGCGGATTTGCAAGAATACGGCTCAAATGCGACCTGTCAAGATTGGATACTCCTGATCTGGCTCGTGGGGCAGGTCTTGTGGCATTGATACCATTGTCGGCTAAGTATTTGATAATATTTGTCAGAGAATTTTCAGGGTGCTGATACAAGTCATAAGCCACACGCACCGCTTCTGCATTCTCCGAGGGTACAAGCACCGAGCCTGTCTTGCCGTTTATTGTTCTTCTTTCGGGAACATATCCAAACTGCACCTTACCGCCCTGATAGAAACCTGTCTCCCTTGCCTTTGTTTGAAACGCATCAGCCACTCTTGCAGCTATCGTCTCACGCTCAAATTCCGCAAAGTTCAGCAGATTGTTCCGCATCATACGCCCCTCTTTTGTCTCCGTATTAAACGGTTCGGAGAGGGAATAAACAGTCACGCCGTAGCGGTCAAGTTCGTCCGTGATATTCAAATACTCCCTCATATTTCTACTGAAACGGTCATACTTTTTTACCACAATGCGGCTGATCAAACCGTCACGGGCATCCTGCATCATAGCCTGAAATTCAGGACGATGAGCAATGTCCTTGCCGCTTTTGCCGTCGTCGCAGTAAATACGATACTCGCACTCACCTACAAATTTTACACATTCCTCCTTTTGTGCGGATATGGACAGCGAGTTGTTGCCCTTATCCTTGTCACTCACGGAACGGCGGACATAAATCGCCGTAATTCCATTGTTATTTATTCTTTTTGTTGCCATATTGACCTCCAATTGCTGTTAGCAATCGGACGGTTGGTTTTACATATATAATAATAGCGCAACCGTCCAAAAAATGCAACAGCTTTTTAGAAACTGTAATCTTTTTCGGCAGATTGCCGGATTATTTAGTTGTTTCCTTTGTTCCATTGCGGCGCATTGCACCGAGGAAAATATCGTACATCTTGTTGATTTTCTGCTGCTTAATGGTTTCGTTCACATTGTCAGGGTACACGACCTTGACTTTGACACCGTCAGCAAAATATTCAACCGCCTTCTCTCTTTCTACGGCAGATGTTGTATTCAAATCTTATTGTCCTTTCCGACAGCTATTTTTCTCTCGCTGTCTGTTATTTTTTTTGTGTTTTCAGCATCAGAACATTTTCAAGCTCTCGCTGAATGGTGTATGTATCACAGCACCAGATATCCGTGTAACGCTTGCAGACCGCAAGCTGAATATCTGATGGTCTGCTGCGGAGCGTACCCTCTGTCATTCGCAGGATTTTTGCAACAGTCGGAATAAAATACAGGCAGTCCTCGCCCTTATGCTCCTTTATCTCACGGCGTATATCGGAGTATTCTTCCGAGGTAAGTTTACTGATAATCTCTTTGACGGACTCCTTGTAATCGCCGTCATAAGCAAAAGTTATTCTGCTTTTATCAAATCGACCGCAGAACGGCACACCACTTGCAGAAAGAGCAACAGTAATGCTTTTCCCCTCACTTGTATCCAAGCTGATATACTCCCGATTTTCCTTGCTGAAATTATCTTCACCGATCAGAAAAACGTAGTCACTCATTCAAAGCCCCCTTTCATCATTCCTCGTCAAACAGAGTACGGGGAGAATCTTCATACAGAACTGTATCGTTCTTAACCGCAGGAGTGCTGTCCGTCAGACTGTCAATATCCGTATCGGACATACCAACCTCACGGAGTTTTTCAAGCTGTTCGTGTTCACGCTCAATCGCAGAGAACAAGTCCTTGCCCTTTAGCTTGAATTTATCGGCAAGTGCCATAAGATAAAGCTTGTCATACTCCGCAAGGTCAGAATTAAGCTTTTCTGTTTCCTCAGCAATAACCGCCTTACGCTTCTCAATCTTTGTTTCGAGTTTTGTCAGCTTTTCAGTGATCGAAGCCATATTATCACCACCAATCTATAATTTTTTGACAAGCAGAACTGTTCTGCTCCATACTAAAATTATAGCGCGCCTGCATCCTTTCTGTCTATTCGCATTGCGCACGAAGTTGAGTGCGCCATAAGAGTATTCCGTTCGATATTTTGACCGGGGAAATTTTTTCGGGCTGAAAAAGAAAAATGCAGAGCTTGTATGCCCTGCATTGGATTGATATATTCAGTTTTATGTGAGGAGTTAACATGGAAAAGCAGAATTTATATCGGCATCTGCAAATAAATCATATCTATGAGTTGTATTCCATCTTCAATAATCGAGTGGTCATAATTGTCAAGAAAAAAGTTTTTGACTACATGATGCCTTACAAAACCACATTTTTCATAAAAAGGGATTGTAAGCGGACTATCACCTGTCCCAACTTGCAGTAAATCAAAATCACCTGAATAGGACTCTTTTAAGAAATCAATCAGCTTTCTTCCGTAGCCCAAACCTTGAAATTCGGGATATGTTGCAATATTCTTTATTTCAAGTATTCTGTTTCCCTCGTCTGTTACCACACATCCAGCTTTTATACCTGAATCGTCCAGTACATACATTGTACCTGTTTCAAGATAACGGTCTATCATATCTTCTTGTTCATCAGCTAAAAGCAATAACGAAATATATTGTTTTTTATTGTCTGTAATTTTTATTACTTCCATATTATGATACCTATAAAAATTCAATTTTCACAAGCAAACCGATTTCTCACCCTTGCATACCCATTATACCACACCGTCCCCGAAAAAGCAATAGCATTTCAGCAATTATCTTTGAGGAACCCTAAATCATCGTCATCATAAACAAAAACAAGCTGCCCCATTTATGCTTAAAGGAGAATCGTCATGAATATAGTGTAAATTTTTGCAAATTTCTTTGCCCAAACCTCAAAATCCTCGGTTGTATTTATAGAGGGATATTTTCATCAAACTGCCGCCCAAACTGCGCTGTAACTGCGCCGTGCCGGTTTACAATTATGATACTGCCGACCGAAGCGGCGGAGAGAAAAGTCGCATAGCTCCAATTCTTGCTGATGCAAGAAAAATCGGACTTATCGCCCGAAAAACAAACGAGGGCGGACACCGCCCAATCTATTTTTGCAAGCACGGTATAAAGTATTACGATTATGGAAAATCGAAACTTTATACGGCTTGTCAGGGGAAAATCCCCTAAGACCCCAATGACGATTGCAGAGCAATCGAGAAAGAGAGATGATAACAAAATGTCAGCATTCAAAAAATCCGATGAGGGTTTTTTAGCGAAGCTGTTTCAGCACAAGCAAGTCGATGAATTGGCACAGGAGCTTGTGAATACATATGCGGACGAAATGCAGGTGAATATGCTGTCCGAAAGTGACGAGCCGACCAACGCCGAGCCTATCCCTATGCTTGAAATCACTGAAACGGGCGAGGTTGATTTTGATAAGCAGACCGAAAATGCCGAGGACGAATTATCACCGCAGGACACCGAGCCAAGCGAAGTCCGCAAGCACATTATTACTTTCAGAGTGAACGACGAGGAGCTTGAAGCCATTAACCGCAGATACTCCGAAACGAGCTTCAAAAGCCGTGGCGATTTTTGCAGATATTCTGCATTGACGGTTATGAATGTTGAGGAAGATGCCGAGAATATAAAGCAGATAGCAAGGCATATTTCCTCTATCTCCAATTCATTCAATCAGATAGCGTTCAGAGTGAACAAGGGCGGCAAATTATATGATGAAGATATTTCCGATATGAAAGCGAGGTTAGAACAAATTTGGCAGTTACTCGTATCCATACGATCCACAAGGGAGCGTACAATGCAATTGCTTATATCTGCAACCCAAACAAGACCGCAAGCGGCGAATATGTTATTAGCAACCTGTGCGTATCTTCTCCACAAGGAGCATCAGAACAATTCCGGGAAACAAGGCAGTACATCGGCACAGGACGCTGCAGAAACGAAGCCCAGCATATAATACAATCCTTTGCCCCGAATGAAGTCACTCCCGAACGTGCTTTGCTTATCGGGCAGGAGCTTTGCAAGGCGCTTTTCAATGATGAATATCAGTATGTACTTGCCGTTCATGTTGACCATTCGCACGTCCACAATCACATCGTCGTGAACAACGTAAATTTCTACACAGGCAAGACTTTTGAGACCGAGCATAATCAAGGAAAGATACCCGAACGAGCGTGGACAAAGCTCCGTCAGGTATCGGACGATCTATGCAGAAAGCACCACCTGTCTGTTGTCGAAAATCCCGAACAATCAAAGGGGAAAAGTCATTTTGAATGGAAGCTTGACAAGGAAAATTTATCGTGGAAGTCAAGGCTTAAAAAAGCTATTGACGAGATTATTAAGGTGAGCGACAGCTTTGAGGACTTTCTTGCCAAGTGTGCTGAATTTGGTGTACTTGTAGACTACAATCCCGACCATAAAATCGACCTGAAATTTATGCTTGCGGAGCAGAAAGAACGCAATCCGAGGGCGAAATTTACCCGTGCGAAAACTTTAGGATACTTCTATGAAAGCAAGCAAATTGCACTGCGTATTGAGAGCTACAAGTATCAGATGTCGCACACTCCGAAAGCGAAAATTATCCGCACCACAGCGGACAGGTTTATGCAGTCGCAGGGTTTGATCAATTGGGCAGAACGTGAGAATATGAAAGCGGCGAGCAAGGCTCTGAATGAGATGACTGCAAGCAATTCTGCTCTTGAAGAACTTGAAACGGCAGATCACACAGCCTTTGCACAAAGAATGGCTGCTTCAACCGCTATGTCCAAGCTGAAGGAACGTTGGGACAAAATTCAGGAGCTTTTACCGCTTGTCGAGGATTTCACCAAGTACATAGATATTCATAAGCGATACAAGTCACTCACGGGCAGGGAGCAAAAGAAGTACGGTAAGCAATGTTTCTATGAGCTGTCGGAATATGACAGGCTATTGGCTAAAATTCGGGAGTTTGTTCCAGAGGGGAAAATCCCGTCACCTGACCTCCTGAATAAAAAATTAGAGGATATTCAGAAACAGTATAATGAGCAGTCAACCGTGTATGATGCCGCCAAGAAAGAATCAGACAGGCTTGCCCAGCAGATACAGAAAAAGTGGCAGAGTCAAAAGACACTCGACCGCTATTTACAGAACGAACAGGAAAACAAGCGGAAGAAAAGTACGCTTGAATAAAAAATCGGCAAGGAGAGGTTTTCTCCTTGCCATGGGGATATGTATAGTTGTTAATATAATTTATCTATCCCAATCAAACCAGTAATTTGAATTTTTATGTTCGATATAGAAAATGTTGGAGCGCTTTTAATTCCTGTATTCTGTTCTGACTGTATTAGCTTTAGTGGTATTTTGGCAGGTGACTTTCTATAAGCTCAAATGGATAAATTATCAACTTAAAAGTTCACGCTTCATTAGGCAGAGGTCGAACACATTAAGTTTATCATCGTTGCACAGATCCGCCGCCTTCCAATCTGCAAGTGCTGTATCCGGCAGAGCCAACAGCCATTTCTGCATCAGCACAACATCGGAAATATTAAATTCTCCGTCTGCATTGACATCTCCTTTGACAGCAGTATCTAACGCACCGTTTTTTGGGATGCTTGTCAGCAGGTCACGAAGCTTGGGATCAACCATTTTACAGGTTTCACGGTCGTAGTGATATCCGGTCACATCCCAGAGCAAAGCGCACATCTGTCTGTCATATGCCGACTGGCATACTGAGGATAAGAACCGATACACCGATTCATCTTCTTTGTTCTCGCGGGGACAGCCGTACTCGCCGATGATAACTGCAATGCCGTTGTCGATGTATGTTTCTTTCATCTTGTCCATATAGTAGTAAAGCTCTGCGTAATCTTCCTCCGTTCCCCATGTGGAACGTGCTTTTCCCCAATCGGCATCCTCCGTTAGAATCGCAAATGTGGAAGGCGTATAGTAATGCACGGAAACCGCACAACGATCTATCGGATCATCCGGCATTTGAAACAAAGGATCACAGGTCTCTTCAATGCCGGTAGCATATCCGGCAATCAGCAAATGACGCTGTGCATTGTTGCCGCCGGATGCACGCACCACATCTACAAAAGCCTGATTGATCTCATTGAGAAGTCCAATCGCCTCTGCCTTACCAGTTCCGTCACCCCAGCGATTCCATACACTGTCCCAGCAGCCTTCCTCATTCAGAGACTCCAGCATCAGGTGATCATCATAATCACGGAATGCCTCAGCGACCTGTGTCCAAATCTTCCGATAGCCGTACATGCTGGTTTCCTTGTCAGTCGGGAAATTTGCAAAAAGCACACCGTCATCATGATGCAGGTTCACAATGACATATAGATTAGCAGCCAATGCCCAGTCCACGACCTGCTTAACGGAAGCAATGTACTCCTGACTCAGATTATAATCATCGTCCATAAGGTTGAACCAATGTACCGGAACACGGAGCACGCCGAATCCCTCATCTGCATACCCCTGTATCATTTCCTGTGTGATAATTGGACTGCCCCAACAGGTATAGTAGGATTCCGGAGAACCATCGCCCCACTGATCTACCCAGCTTCCAGATGCCTCAAACGTATTCCCCAGATTGATGCCTACGCCCATTTCACGGACAAGCTCCATTGTTGTAATATCACGCATATCTGAGGCAGCATCTGTCGGAATGTTGTTAAACCCACACATTCCTCCGATAACTAAAGCAGCAGATGTAAAGATGCATAATAATTTGTTAGTTTTCAAAATTATTTACCCCCTGTCTGATATTGACTTTTATTAAAAATGCGCCGATGACATTATTACTATATATTTTATCGCAAAATCAACAAAGTTGCAATGATATATCGTGCAAGTTATACGATGTATAGTGCAAATTAACATGATATACCCTATAGCGCACAATATCATGGCACTCCGCAAGGGCTTGCGAAGATTGTAGTTGGCAGAATATTTTTAGGTGACAGTATACAATTACAAAAATAGCAATCTCTTAGAAACTCTAAGGGGTCATTTGTAGTTGATAAGTATCCGCTGATTATGAAATATGTCAAAATTTCGATTTTCACAAGCAGGCCGAGTGCCTGCCCTTATCAGTAATTATACATCATCACCGCCAATAATTCAACCGTCAATCAACAAAAGGAAGGAAAATATTATGAACAAAATAGGATATATCCGTGTATCTACGGAACATCAGGAAACCGCAAGGCAGCAGGAGATTATGTGCGGCTATCAAGTTGACCGTATCTTCTCCGAAAAGCTATCAGGGGCGAACGCAGACCGTCCACAACTCAAAGCCATGCTGGACTATGTGCGTGAAGGCGATACGCTCTACGTGGAGAGTATCAGCCGTTTAGGAAGGTCAACGAGGGACTTGCTGAACATCATCGACACACTAACCGACAAAAGAGTAACTCTCGTCAGCCACAAGGAGAACATCGACACTGATACGCCTACGGGGAAATTTATGTTGACCATGTTCGCTGCCCTTTCTCAATTGGAGCGGGAGCAGTTAAAGCAAAGACAACGTGAGGGTATTGAGATTGCAAAGGCGCAAGACAAGTACAAGGGAAGAAAGCCAATAGAGATTGATTGGGAGAAGTTTGCAAAGCTATATGTGGAATGGAAAGCAAAGCACATCACGGGCAGGGACTTTATGCGGAGAATGGACTTGTCGGCAAATACTTTCTATCGCCGTGTGCGTGAGTATGAAATCCGAAACAAACTCACCGATGCCGCCAACCTTGACAGAACCTGAGAGAAATGCTGTGAGGTCGTGCCGACGGTGAGAAACTCAGGAACAGCTTAAAGTCCATCACACGTCGGTTATTTCATTGTAGCATTTCTCTCAGAACCCGTCAAGGTCAAGCCGCCTGCGGCGGTGGCTGGGTTTGCCTCCGGTTCAAAATCTAAGAACAGCTTAGACTATGGAAAAGCACCCTTCCATTTTGAAAGAGTGCTGTGTGCCATTAGGGTATGTGCCAATTGTGGTATGTGCCATAATTCTGATTTTGATTTATGCGGAAAGGAAAGCAGGTGCGCCAATAGACTACAGGGTATTGACACTTCTTTATTCTGATAATTTGCCTTATGCCTATTGTGAACAGATTGGCAAGGAAATCCACAATATTTC
>CAZXVI010000018.1:0-46241 GCA_964644275.1 uncultured Ruminococcus sp.
TCATGAGCACAATTCATGCTTACACAGGTGATCAGATGATTCTTGACGGTCCTCACAGAAAGGGTGACCTGAGAAGAGCAAGAGCTGGTGCTGCTAACATCGTTCCTAACTCCACTGGTGCTGCTAAGGCAATTGGTCTGGTAATTCCTGAGCTGAACGGCAAGCTGATCGGTTCTGCACAGAGAGTTCCGGTTCCGACAGGCTCCACAACCATCCTTACTGCTGTTGTCAAGGGTACAGATATTACTAAGGAAGGCATCAACGCTGCTATGAAGGCTGCTGCTTCCGAGTCCTTTGGCTATAATGAGGATCAGATCGTTTCTTCTGACGTAATCGGCATGAAGTACGGTTCTCTGTTCGATGCTACCCAGACAATGGTTGCAAAGATTGCAGATGATCTGTATGAGGTTCAGGTTGTTTCCTGGTATGACAACGAGAACTCCTACACAAGCCAGATGGTAAGAACAATCAAGTATTTCGCTGAGCTTGCATAAGTTTATTAACTTCAGAACAGGGTGGTTCTTTGGAATCACCCTGTTTTTTGTTTTTACTGTGGATATATTGACTTTTTTGCTGTGTTTATGGTATAATTTGAGTAGTGATTGTACAGCAACCGGAGACGCAGTCACAATGGATTGAGGTGGGACTACATGAATATCATGCATTTGAAATATGCAGTGGAAATTGAAAAGGAAGGCTCAGTAAAAAAAGCGGCAGAAACGCTGTTTATGGGACAGCCAAACTTGAGCCGTGCTATCAAAGAACTGGAATCCTCCCTTGGGATTACCATCTTTGACCGTTCCGCAAAAGGGATGTCCGTAACACCGGAGGGAGAGGAATTCCTTCAATATGCAAGAAAAATCCTGGCTCAGATTGACGAGGTTGAAAAACTCTATACCACCGGCAGACGAACCAAACAGAAATTTTCTCTCTCTGCACCAAGGGCAAGCTATATTTCGGAAGCCTTTGCCAATTTTTCGACTGCACTGAGTCAGGAGCCCTCAGAGCTCCTTTATCATGAAACCCATTCCATGAATACCCTCGATAATATCCTGCATAAGGATTACAAGCTGGGCATCCTTCGATATGCCTCCAATTATGACAAATATTATAAGAGCATGCTGGAAGAAAAGAAGCTTCACTATGAAATGATTACTGAGTTCCGGTATGTACTTGTCATGCACCGGAATTGTCCTCTCGCACAGAAGGAACATATCACTTGCGATGATCTGAATGATTTCATTGAAATCGCACATGCCGATCCGGTGCTTCCCTCTCTCCCCCCTTCCGCCAGCAGAAGGGACGAACACCGGAGCAATATTTCCAGACGGATATATGTATTTGAACGTGCCAGTCAGATGGAACTGCTTTCTAAAAACCCCCAGACATTCATGTGGGTTTCTCCCATTCCGGATACCCTTCTGGAATGCTATGGTCTGGTACAGAAGGAAAGCGCGGATCATCAAAAAGTATACAAGGATGTCCTGATCTATCAGGAACATTACCAGCTGTCAAAGCTGGATCATCTCTTCCTGCATGAGCTGCTCAAATCGAAACGAAAATATCTGAATGCATAATATTATATTGGCAGAGGAATCTCAGGATTCCTCTGCATCTGCTATATATTGATAAATAAATACCGATATGCTTTTATTACACTTCCCAAACAGCCAAAAGTATGTTAAAATATTAACAAAGGGAGGGAAACAGCGGAATCAGGAGATTCCGGAAGCCTTTCCGCCCAAAAAACAAGCAGGAGGATCACTACAATGGAAACACAGAAGTATACAATGGTAGACAGCGTTGAAAAACTGGAAGAAGCCATTGAACGCGTCAGAAATGCACAGAAGATTTTTGCAACCTACACACAGGAGCAGGTTGACAGTATTTTCCTGGCTGCGGCATCTGCCGCAAACCAGCAGCGTATTCCGCTGGCAAAGCTTGCTGTTGAAGAAACCGGCATGGGTATTGTAGAAGACAAGGTCATCAAGAACCACTATGCTGCCGAGTACATCTACAATGCCTACAAGGACACCAAGACCTGCGGTGTGATTGAGCAGGATTCCTCCTATGGTACCAAGAAGATTGCAGAACCCATTGGCGTCATTGCTGCTGTTATCCCTACCACCAATCCCACATCCACTGCCATCTTCAAGACGCTGATTGCATTAAAGACCAGAAACGGCATCATCATCAGCCCCCATCCGAGAGCCAAGAATGCTACCATTGCGGCAGCAAAAATTGTTCTGGAAGCTGCGGTCAAGGCCGGTGCTCCCGAGGGCATCATCAGTTGGATTGATGTTCCCTCTCTGGAAATGACCAATACGCTTATGAAGGAAGCAGATATCATTCTGGCAACAGGCGGTCCCGGCATGGTAAAGGCTGCCTATTCCAGTGGCAAGCCGGCTCTGGGCGTAGGTGCAGGCAATACGCCTGCCATCATTGATGACAGCGCTGACATTGTCATGGCAGTCAGCTCCATTATTCATTCCAAGACATTTGATAATGGTATGATCTGTGCGTCCGAGCAGTCCGTTATTGTACACAAAAATGTATATGATGCTGTCAAGCACGAATTTGCTGCAAGAGGCTGCTATTTCCTGGATGCGGACGAAACCGAGAAGGTACGCAAAACCATCATCATCAACGGCGCACTGAATGCCAAAATTGTTGGTCAGCCCGCTGCAAAAATTGCAGCACTGTCAGGTGTGACTGTCCCGGAGGATACCAAAATCCTTATCGGTGAGGTAGAAAGCGTTGACCTGTCCGAGGAATTCGCCCATGAGAAACTCTCCCCCGTACTGGCAATGTATAAGGCAGAGGATATCAGCGATGCTTTCAGTAAGGCAGAGCATCTGATTGCGGACGGCGGCTATGGCCATACTTCTTCCATTTATCTGAATCCCGTTACAGAGCAGGCAAAGCTGGATGAATTTGCAGCACGCATGAAGACCTGTCGTATCCTGGTGAACACACCGTCTTCTCAGGGCGGCATTGGTGATCTGTACAACTTCAAGCTGGCTCCTTCTTTGACACTGGGCTGCGGTTCCTGGGGCGGTAACTCCGTCTCTGAAAATGTGGGTGTCAAGCATCTGCTGAATATCAAGACCGTTGCCGAGAGGAGAGAGAACATGCTTTGGTTCAGAACACCTGAAAAGGTTTACATCAAGAAAGGCTGTCTGCCGGTTGCGCTTGATGAACTGAAAACTGTCATGGGCAAGAAGAAGGCTTTCATTGTAACCGATACCTTCCTGTACAAAAACGGCTATACTAAGCCGATTACCGATAAGCTGGACGAAATGGGAATTCAGCACACTGTTTTCTTCGATGTTGCACCCGATCCGACACTGGCTTGCGCAAAGGAAGGCGCAGAACAAATGCGTTCCTTTGAACCGGACTGCATCATCGCACTGGGCGGCGGTTCTGCAATGGATGCCGGCAAGATTATGTGGGTAATGTACGAACACCCGGAGGCAAACTTCCTGGATATGGCAATGCGCTTCATTGATATCCGCAAGAGGGTCTACACCTTCCCGAAGATGGGCGAAAAGGCTTACTTTGTGGCAATCCCCACTTCCGCAGGTACCGGCTCCGAGGTAACCCCCTTCGCAGTCATTACCGACGAAACTACCGGCGTCAAGTATCCGCTGGCTGACTATCAGCTGCTGCCGAACATGGCTATTATTGATACGGACTTCCATATGAGTGCTCCCAAGGGTCTGACAGCTGCTTCCGGTATTGACGCAGTTACCCATGCACTGGAAGCCTATGCATCCATGATGGCAACAGATTATACGGATGGTCTGGCACTGCGCTCATTGAAGATGATCTTCGAGTATCTCCCAGCTGCCTATGAAAACGGACAGAATGATATCATTGCCCGTGAGAAAATGGCTAACGCCGCAACCATGGCAGGCATGGCATTTGCCAATGCTTTCCTGGGTGTCTGCCACTCCATGGCACATAAATTGGGAGCTTTCCATCATCTGCCCCATGGTGTTGCCAATGCGCTGATGATTGATGAGGTACTGCGCTTCAATGCTGCTGAAACTCCTGCTAAAATGGGCACCTTCTCCCAGTATGATCATCCCCATACGCTGGCTCGCTATGCCGAAGTGGCAGATTATCTGGGTCTGGGCGGTACAACGGATGAAGAAAAGCTGGAGAACCTGATTGCTGCCATTGATACGCTGAAGGAGCGAGTTGGCATCAAGAAGACCATCCGGGAATATGGTATTGACGAACAGGATTTCCTGAACCGTCTGGATGAGATGACCGAGCAGGCATTTGATGACCAGTGCACCGGTGCCAATCCGAGATATCCGCTCATGCGTGAAATCAAGGAAATGTACCTGAATGCGTACTACGGCAAGAAAACAGAAGCAAAGCAGCCGGAAACAACGCTCCAGGACACTGACACAAAGGATGTCAAGCAGGCATTCCGCAGAGCAAAGCGCGGCACAGGCAAGAATCTGTAAGGAGGATATGAAGTATGAAATTGGATCGTGTAATTGCAGTCAGAAACGCAAAGACCGTATACCGTGACGGTGACCGCTGCATCAAAATTTTTAACGCAGATTATTCCAAGGCGGATGTCCTGAACGAAGCCCTGAACCAGGCAAGAATTGAAGAAACAGGGCTGCATATCCCCCATGTGCTTGAAGTCAGCATGGTGGATGGCAAATGGGCTATTATTTCTGAGTACATCAAGGGAAAGACCCTGGCACAGCTCATGGAGGAAAATCCTGACAAGAACGAAGAGTATATGAACCTGTTCGTTGACCTCCAGCTGGAAATGCATTCCAAGACCTGTCCCCTGCTTAATAAGCTCAAGGATAAGATGAACCGTAAGATCAGCCAGGCTGAGCTGAATGCCACAACCCGCTATGATCTCCACACCCGCCTGGAAGGCATGCCAAAGCACAATAAGGTTTGCCACGGGGACTTCAACCCTTCCAACATCATTATTGCAGAGGACGGTACGCCCTATATTCTGGACTGGTCCCATGCTACCCAGGGCAATGCTTCTGCGGATGCCGCAAGAACCTATCTGCTGTTCTGGCTGAACGGTGATATTGCAGGTGCGAAGAAGTATCTGGAGCTTTTCTGCCAGAAGAGCAATACTGCAAAGCAGTATGTACAGAAATGGATGCCCATTGTTGCTGCCTCCCAGTCCGTCAAGGGCAATGAAAAGGAACGTGAATTCCTGCTGTCCTGGGTGGATGTCGTAGATTACGAATAATAAGGAGCCTGTCATCCATGTTACCTTTGGCAAAGCCAAGGGTAACATGGCTCCTGTTAATCACAGCCAAATACATAGTAAGGAGAAATGATCATGAAAATTACCGTCTGTATCGGCAGTTCCTGCCATATTAAGGGATCCCATAAGGTTGTTGAGCAGCTTCAGTACCTGATTGCAAAGCATCATCTGGGGGAAAAGGTTGAGCTTGGCGGAACCTTCTGTATGGGCAAATGTCAGCAGGGTGTCTGTGTCACAGTGAATGATGCCTTCTTCTCTGTTACACCGGATACTGTAAACGCATTCTTCGAAACCGAAGTGCTTGCAAAGGTGTCCTGATATGCTGATCCAGATCTGCGTGGGCAGTTCCTGCTGCCTGAAAGGTTCCTACGATATTGTAGAGCTTGCAAAGCAAGCGATTGAACAGCACAAACTGGATTCTGAAATTGCACTTGCCGGAAGCTTCTGCACCGGCAGGTGCAACCGTGTGGGCGTTACCATTACGGTGGATGATGAAGTCCATACCGGAATCACCAAGGAAAACTTTGATAGTTTCTTCAAAGAACATGTTCTTAGCGCATTGGAGGGAACGAAGAAATGACGGACTGTCTGCGTCTGAAAAAGTCAAACTGTAAAAACTGCTATAAATGCATCCGCCATTGTCCGGTAAAATCCATCCGGTTTTCCGGCAATCAGGCACATATTATCGGAAATGAGTGCATTCTCTGCGGTCAGTGCTTTGTTGTCTGTCCCCAGAATGCAAAGGAAATTGTGGATGAGACCGAGAAAGTAAAGGTACTGCTCCAGAGCGGTGCACCGGTCATCGTCAGTCTTGCACCATCCTTTGCAGCTAACTATCCAGGTGTGGGCATCGAATCCATGCGTGAAGCACTGCGCAGTCTGGGATTCTTCGATGCAGAGGAAACTGCCATTGGAGCTACCATGGTGAAAACGGAGTATGAGCGGCTGCTTCGAGAGGAGAACAGAGATATCCTGATCTCCTCCTGCTGTCATTCTGTAAATCTGCTGATTCAGAAATACTTCCCCTCCCAGCTCTCCCATCTGGCAGATGTTCTCTCTCCCATGCAGGCGCATTGCCAGGACATCAAAAAACGCTTTCCCGGTGCCAAAACCGTTTTCATCGGACCCTGCGTAGCCAAAAAGGACGAGGCAGCGCATTATGAGGGCATTGTCGATGCAGTGCTTACTTTCGAGGAACTGACCCGGTGGCTGGAACGGGAATCCATTACGCTGAAACAAACAGCGGAACAGAATGAGGAAAGCCTGACACGATTCTTCCCCACAACTGGCGGTATTCTGAAAACCATGGCACAGGATCTTCCAGACTACACCTACCTTGCCATAGACGGTGTGGAAAGCTGTATTGCTGCACTGAAGGATATGGAAAGCGGCAAAATACATAAATGCTTTATTGAAATGTCCGCCTGCAAGGGCAGCTGCATTGGCGGTCCCATTATGGAAAAGCAGCATCATTCCAGCGTCAGTGATTATGTAGCAATTGCAAACTATGCAGGTAGCGAGGACTTTCCTGTCAACCAGCCGGAACCGGCAATGATGCACAAGGGATTTTCCTATATCGAACGGAAATCCCAGCAGCCGACAGAGGAAGAAATTATGCGGATTCTGCGGCAAATGGGAAAGACCAAAGCCTCCGATGAACTCAACTGCGGTTCCTGCGGCTACAATACCTGCCGTGAGAAAGCGGTTGCCATCTTCCAGGGCAAGGCAGAAATCTCCATGTGCCTTCCCTACCTGAAGGACAAGGCAGAAAGCTTCTCCGATACCATTGTCAAAAATACACCCAACGGTCTTATCGTGCTCAATGAACAGCTGGAGGTACAGCAGATCAATTCTGCTGCACAGCGGATCATGAATATTCGCTCCGCAGCCGATGTGCTGGGCGAACAGGTAATCCGGATTCTGGAACCTGGCATTTTCCTCAAGGTACTGAATACCGGAAAGGACATCACGGATCACAGAGTATACCTTGCAGAATATGGCCGGTATGTGGAGCAGACAATCGTCCATGACCGTGACTACCATCTGCTTGTTTGCATTATGCGTGATGTCACGGATGAAGAAACACAGCGTGAAAAGAAGGAACATATCAGCCGTCAGACCGTGGAAATTGCTGACCGCGTAGTGGACAAACAGATGCGCATTGTGCAGGAAATTGCTTCCCTGCTGGGCGAAACAGCTGCGGAAACCAAGATTGCTTTATCCAAGCTGAAGGAGTCGATTTCGGATGAATAATCTCTGTGCGGATATCGGTTATAAGAGCATTAACCATTACGGCGAACAGCTCTGCGGTGACCATGTGGACATTGTGGAGCGTGAGGACGGTTCAACAGTCATTGTGCTGGCAGACGGTCTGGGCAGCGGCGTAAAGGCAAGTATTCTTTCCACTCTCACCTCAAAAATTATTTCTACCATGATGGCAGCAGAGCTGCCTTTGGAGGAGTGTGTGTCTGCCATTGCAGCGGCATTGCCCATCTGCTCCGTCAGGGGTGTGGCATACTCTACCTTTACCATGATGCACATTATTGATCACGAAACAGCAGAACTCATTCAGTACGACAATCCTCCGGTGATTCTCCTACGCAACGGTTCCAACTTTGCTTATCCCAAGACAGAAATGAACATCGGCGGCAAGAAGATTTTCAAGTCCGTGATCAAACTCCAGGAGAATGATATTTTTGTCCTCATGAGCGACGGATGCCCCCATGCCGGCATCGGTACTGCGTATAATTTCGGATGGAAGCACGAGGATATTACGGAATTCATGGAAATGCTCGCCCCCAGTGAGTACACCGCCAAAACCCTTTCCACAATGCTGATCGATGAATGCAACAAGCTCTATGGCAACCAGCCCGGAGACGATGCAACAGCATGTGTAGTGAGAATTCGCAAGCGCCAGCCCATGAATCTGATGTTTGGTCCCCCCTCCAACCGGAATGACTGTGACCGGATGATGTCCCTGTTCTTTTCCAAGGAGGGCAAGCATATCATCTGCGGCGGAACTACCTCCTCCATTGCAGCCAAGTATCTTGGCAAGCCTCTGAAAGCAAGCTTGCGCTTTGAACAGTCCGATGTACCGCCCATTGCGGAAATTGAAGGTGTGGATCTGGTGACGGAAGGCGTGATTACTGTGAACAAGGTGCTTACCTACGCCAAGGATTACCTGGAGGATAATGAGACCTATCAGCAGTGGAGCTACCAGCATGACGGTGCCTCCATGATCTGCCGGCTGTTGTTTGAAGAAGCAACGGATATCAACTTCTATGTGGGCAGAGCCGTTAACCCGGCACATCAGAATCCGGATCTGCCGATCAATTTTAATATTAAAATGAACCTGGTCAAGGAGCTTTCTGAATGTCTGAAAAAGATGGGAAAGCGCATTAAGGTCAGCTATTTTTAGGAAGGCGGGATTGCATGAGAAAATTTGACACCAAGGTGCAGTATCTGAAATACAAGGTACTGCGTGAGGTAGCCAGAGAAGCCTGGAATGATACGCTGTTGGATAATGTTCTCAATATTCCGGAAAAGCTGGTTCCTCCCGGAAGCCAGCCGACCATGCGCTGCTGCGTCTACAAGGAGCGTGCCATTCTGACAGAACGTGTGAAGCTTGCCATGGGCGGCAGCAAGGAAAATCCCAATGTGATTGAAGTCATCAGCATTGCCTGTGATGAATGTCCCGTAGGGGGCTACGAGGTCACCAATGCCTGCAGGGGCTGTCTGGCGCATCGGTGTGAGGATGTCTGCAAGCGCGGAGCGATTTCCTTTGACAGTAATCATGTTGCGCATATTGATAAATCCAAATGTGTGGAATGCGGCGCCTGTGCCAAGGTATGTCCCTATACTGCCATTGTCAGCCGGACACGTCCCTGTCAGAACGCATGCAAAATCAAAGCGATTTCCATGAATGACCACAAGGCAGCTTCCATTGACAATGAGAAATGTATCTCCTGCGGTGCCTGTGTATACCAATGTCCCTTTGGCGCAATTATGGATAAATCCTATATACTGGATGTCATCGATCTGCTGAAAAAAAGTGAACAGGGCAAAAATTACAAGCTTTATGCAGTAGTTGCCCCCTCCATTTCCAGTCAATTCACTTATGCTAAGCTGGGACAGGTGATTACAGGGCTGAAGCAGCTGGGATTTCATGCTGTGGTAGAAGCTGCTCTGGGTGCCGATATGGTTTCACAGTCCGAATCGAGAGAGCTGGCGGAAAAGGGCTTCCTGACAAGTTCTTGCTGCCCGGCATTTGTAGCCTATATCAAGTCGGCTTTCCCGGATATGGAACAGTATGTTTCACACAATCTCTCTCCCATGGCAGCGATTGCAAAATATATTAAGGATACTACAGAAAATGCGAAAGTGATCTTTATTGGTCCCTGTACTGCCAAAAAAATGGAAGCACAGCTGGAAACAGTCAAGCCCTATATAGATACTGTACTGACCTTTGAAGAGTTGCAGGCACTATTTGACAGCCGTGATCTGGATCTGACATCCCTGGAAGAAAGCGTGCTGGATAACGCCTCCTATTTCGGAAGAATCTTTGCACGCTCCGGCGGCTTGTCCGATGCAGTTGCACAGGCATTAAAAGAACAGAATCTCGACTTTCCTCTGAAGGCAGAAGCCTGTGACGGCATTGAAGCCTGCCGGGTGGCTCTGCTGAAAAAGTCAAAAAACATGCTGGATGCCAATTTTATTGAAGGTATGGCATGTTCCGGCGGCTGTATCGGCGGTGCCGGCTGTCTGACCCACGGAGCCAAAAACAAGGCAGAAGTGGACAAATACGGCAAGGAAGCAATGGAAAAAACCATTGCTGACGCAGTTCGTGTTCTTCAGATGCCCATTCAATAATACCATCCCCCTTCATCCGCTTCCCAGCGGATGAGTAACCTCCTGCCGGGCGGCGGACAAATTGTCCGCCGCTTTGCTTTTGTCAGAATAGTATGCCAACAGAAAAACAAACCCCTGGCAAAGCCAGGGGGAATACTATACGAATTCTTTTGCCAATTACATCAGCGGAGCAAACAGCCGCAGAATGATCTGTCCAATTCGCAGTGCCTTAGAACGATTGCTATACTTCTCCGTCACTTCCGTGCAGCGGGGCAGCATCTCCTCAAAATCCTTTGCAATGCCAGCAATTGCCGGGCATTGGTACAGGAACACACCGTTTTCAAAATGGTGGTACAGACTGCGGTAATCCAGATTGATGGTACCAATCACCGCTGCCTCCTCATCGCAGAGCATCTGCTTGGCATGCAGAAAACCGGGAGTATACTCATAAATCCGAACCCCCTGCTGAACAAGCTGTGCATAGTAGGAGCGCGTCACCTTATAAATGATTTTTTTATCCGGAATTCCGGGGGTCAAAATACGAACGTCCACGCCTCGCTTGGCAGCAAGTCCGAGCTCCCTGGTCATTTCATCACTGATGATCAGATAGGGTGTGGTTACATAGAGACGGTGCTTGGCGCTTTTGATCAGATTCAGATACACATTTTCTCCCACATACTCATCATCCAGCGGGGTATCTGCATAGGGCTGCACATAACCCTTGGACTGAACAGCAGTTTCCGGGAAATACTGTGCAAACTCATGATCCGTCTGGACTGTGCCGTTCCACATTTCAAGGAACATCGCAGTCAGACTGCGGACGGCCGCACCGGTAAGCTTGATGCCGGTATCCTTCCATTCCCCATAGGGATGGGTCAGATTGAAATATTCATCGGCCAGATTATAACCGCCGGTAAAGCCCACCTTTCCGTCGATCACTGTAATCTTCCGGTGATCACGATTGTTCATAAAGAGATTCAGTACCGGCATCACAGGATTAAAGGCACGACAGTCAATTCCATCCGCCTTCATCCGCTTCACAAAGTCCATATTGATAAATCCGATACTGCCCATGTCATCATAGAAAATCCGAACAGTTACCCCCTGGGCTGCCTTGCGAACAAGCACATCATGGAGCATGGAAAATGCCTTTGCCTGTTCAATGGCATGGTATTCCATGAAAATGAAATGCTCCGCCTTTTCCAGTTCTTCCAGCTGAGCAAGGAACGCCTCCATGGTGTCACCATAGAAAACTACCTCTGTATCTGCAAACACCGGAAAACCGGCATAATCCCGGATATAGCGCATCTGATTGGCAATCTGCATATCAGTACGCTCCACCGCACGGAGGGCATCATCCGACCATTGGCGGTAACTGCTGAGCTGTTTGCTGATATTGTCAAACCGCCGCTGCATCCGATTGGTTGCCTTGGAATTTCCGATCAGTAGATACAGGCATATCCCCATGGGCGGAAACACAAGCAAGACAATCATCCAGGTCATTTTAAAAGCAGCATTTCTGCTTGACCCATAAATATACAGAACAATGATCAGTGCCAGAAGACTGCTGAAAATTGAAATCCATGTGGAATATGTATTCAGCCGGATTACCAGGATACTGACCCACAGAATCTGTACTAATAAGCTGAAAATAACAAATAATAGCCGGCTGATACTATTGCGCACATTGGCTTTGCTTTCTGTTCTCATATTCTGCCTCCTTTTTGACTCCTCGTTTTTGGGACATAAAAGGCAAATTGAAATCATCACAAACAGCGTATCAGCGCTTTCTTTTTTACAGACTTGTCAAATGCTGTAAACTATGCTATACTAATACAGGGACATGCTGCAGCGTTTCTTCTCTGCCGATGAGATAATCCATACTGCAGTCAAACATTTCAGCAATGCTGAGCAGGATTTCTGCCGGCATCGCATGGACACCCCGTTCATAGTTAGCATAAGTTCTACGGCTGATGCCAAGATGCTGCGCCATCTGTGCTTGTGTCAGATGTTCTTTCTTGCGCATCGTACGAATACGATGATACATCGTCTCTCTTGTTTGCTGATATTTTTGTGCCATGTTTCTCCCTCCATTTTCTGCCATCCCAGGATGGCTTCTACTTATAAGACAACAAAATGGAAGAAATCTTGACAAAAAACTATAAATTCGCCTTATTTTTGTATATCTGCACAAAAATCAAGCGCATTTTTGTGCAGATCAGCAATGTTCATTGCTGTTTTACAATTGCTTCATGAGAAGGACCGTAAATCCTGTCATAGATTGCCTCGCAGTCAGAGAAGGTGATTCCCTGCCGGTTGGAGAGCAGTTCCATCGGTACACCCATGAGTACAACGGAAATCCCTGCATCAAAATAGCCGTTTCTCAGATAGAACGACTTTCGTGCGAGACGCTGGGACTGGTTCGCCGCAGATGGATCCGGACGCTCAATTTCAAGAAATATTGTCCTGCCCTCATAATACCTGTTCAGAGCCTGGAGCACGGTGCTGCCGAGGCCCCTGCCCTGTTGGCTGGGATGAATGGCAAGATAATCCACCAATACCAAGTCCTCCCCCGGTGCAGTGATCACAAAACCCACTGGTGCATTCTCCTCCGTGACAATCAGAAGCTCCAGCAATCCTTGCTGGTTCTGCTTCTGAATCATCGAAAATGGCTTTCGCTCTTCCGAAGGGAATGACCTCTCATACAATTCCCGAATAAACTCCATGTCCTTATCTGCTGCATTGATCAGCCACACAGCAATCCCTCTTTTCTGCCTGGAAATGTGAATGACATCAAGCTGTCAAACGGCTTTTTTATAGTATAGCATATTTTTTCCGTTTTGTCCATAGCATCAGCGCAAATGACAGCAAAGCATTGGCGCAATTAATTCCTGGGAACCTCTGAAAACTTGTTTTTCGAGGTGGGGTGTGGGGGCGAAGCCCCAAAATCCACCTTTTATCTTCTTTCAGTTAAAAAACAAGGGATTTTTAGAGGTTACCTCCTGTATTTCTCTGAAGGTAAGGAGTGTTCAACACCATGAATAAAATTCTAATTATTGAGGATGATCCCTCCATCAATTCTCTGCTGTACGATGCACTGACAGAACAGCAGTACGAATGTACCCAGGCCTTTTCCGGCACGGAGGGACTGATGCAAATCCGCAATGCCCAATTCGATCTGATTTTGCTGGATCTGATGCTGCCGGGGCTCAGCGGGGATATGCTATTGCACGAAATCAAGCCTTCCTGTCAAACACCGGTTATTGTGCTCTCTGCCAAGGATGAACTTGACAGTAAAGTGGACTTGTTGACACTGGGAGCAGAGGACTACATGACAAAGCCATTTGCACTGCGGGAGCTGTTTGCCAGGATCACTGTACAGCTGCGCCGCAATGCACCTCCGGAAACTGATTCCGACCCTGCACTGCATCACGGCGAACTCACGCTCTGGCGTGACAGCTTCCGGGTACAGGTCGGAGAAACCATGGTTTCCCTGACAAAACATGAATTCCGGATTCTGGAACTATTGGTTTCCCATCCGAAACGGGTTTTTTCCAAGCAGGAAATTTATGACTATGCCTGGGAAGACTACTATATCGGTGAGGACAAAACCATCAACGTACATATCAGCAACATCCGCAAAAAGCTGGCAGCTGTCACAGACCGGGAGTATATCGAAACAGTGTGGGGAATCGGATTCCGGCTGAATGAGGATACCTGATTACTGCATCACGGCTTCAGCTATAGGAAACCTCTAAAAGCAAGGGGTTTTATACTAATTCTCTATCAAACTACCCCGATAGTTTGATAGCGAGCGTGTGCTAATGCACTCGCCATTTTATGCCGTAAGACGGCATAAAATCCGTCCCATGCATTCTCATACGCCGCCACAGGCGGCTATGAGAATAGTATTGGAAGTTCCCTATAATGCATTTTGGATTAGTATTAATCGTGGCGCTGATCAGCATTGGAGAACACTTCGCAGAATCTGCCGGCAAACGCAGGCTCCTCCCCTTTCACATAGAGATGGGAAATATCCCCGAAGCTGCTGACCCGGAAAGAGGCAACTCCCTGCCGCCGTTCCTCCGTAGAAAGGGTGGTGACGGAAGTTGGTGCTGCAATAAAGCCGTGCCAGAGTACCATGGGAGAAATTCCAAGCAGGTGACCCAGCATCACGCACTCCACACCAAAATGACAGAACAATGCAATGGTATCTTCGTTCGGAGCCTCTGCTCTGTAGTAATTCTCTGCCCGCTGATAGCCGTGTTCAGCAAGAAGGGTATCAAGTCCCCGGGTAACTGCACACCACTCCTCTTCCATATTTGCCTTTGCCATAACCGGTACTTTGTACCAGGCATCTTTGTCATAATATTCAGGCACCCTGCTCCAATCTGCCGGCAGCATATCCCAGGGAATACGCCAGCTGCCGGTGTTCTGATCCTTAATCAGAACATCAAATTCCCGGAGCCAGTCAAGTGTATGGGCGGTACGTCCCGCCTTTTCCAGCGTCAGAAATGCCGTATCCCTGGCTCTCCCCAGGGGGGATACATAATAGTCCCGGATCTCCATTGGCGCAATACGTTCCGCCAGCATAGCAGCTTCCCGCCATCCCTTTTCTGTCAGGGAATCTATGGAATAGTCCGGATCCCCATGCCGGATGATCAAAAGCTTCATAGTAAGCCTTCCTTTCTCTATTTTCTCAGAAATATGCTCATGGACATTGTGAGCAGCTTCCCTTATCGATTCAGCTCAGCCGCAGACATAGCAAAGGTTTTGCTCCAATGATGGAGCAAAACCTTTTTGTTTATACTAATCCCTTTCATTCTGGTAGACAAAGTCTACCAGAATTTAGCCGACGCAGCCATCGTAAGAGATTGGACGAGATTTGACCGCTTTGCGGTCAAATCTGCGTATTATTATGTCCGGATTAACCGAAGTATCTCTGGAGCAGGCCCTCGAAAGCCTTGCCGTGTCTTGCCTCGTCCTTCGCCATCTCATGTACAGTATCATGGATTGCATCCAGATTCAGTTCCTTTGCACGCTTTGCCAGATCCAGCTTGCCCTGGGTTGCACCATGTTCTGCCATCACTCTCTTCTCCAGGTTCTCCTTGGTAGAGGAAGAAACCACGTCGCCCAAAAGCTCTGCAAACTTTGCAGCATGCTCTGCTTCTTCATAAGCAGCCTTGGCCCAGTACAGACCGATTTCGGGATAACCCTCTCTGTGAGCAACTCTTGCCATAGCCAGATACATGCCCACCTCGGTGCACTCGCCCTCAAAGTTTGCCTTCAGACCGTCAATAATTTCCTGATCGGTTACAGCCTTTGCAACGCCAATCTCATGCTCACAGGCAAATGTCAGCTTCTCATCGTCTTCCTTTACAATGAACTTGGAACCCGGCACCTTGCACTGGGGGCAGAATTCAGGAGCAGAGTCTCCTTCATGAACATAGCCGCATACAGGACATACATACTTTTTCATACAACATCTTCCTTTTCTTAAAAATTTCTTTTTCCGATTACTTCTTGGAACACGACTCACAGATGCCATAGAGCATTAACTCATAAGAATCAATCTGCATTGCGGTGTTCTGCGCAAGAGTCTCCTGAAGATTCTCAAAGCAAACATCCAGCAGATCGCCGCATTCGCGGCAGAGCAAATGATCATGCACCCTGGTGGTTCGATCGAAGCGGTCGGGAGCATCGGGAATGGAAATTCGGCGGATTTCACTGGCTTTCTCCATCAGACGAAGGTTGCGGTAGACGGTCCCCACTGCAATGGACGGCATGCGTTCCTTAGCAGCCAGGTAGATTTGCTCCGCTGTCAGATGCACCGGCCTCTTCTGAATAATTTCCGTAATCAGTTTACGTTGTTCCGTGATACGCCTCATCTCCTTTCTCTTTAAGAATAGGAATGATTCCTATTCCTGCTATGGTTATATTATAACACATCAGCACCCACTTGTCAATACCTTTTTCAATTATTTTATACCATTTTCATAGCCGCCACAGGCGGCGTATGAGAATGCTTGACATGGGATTTGATCGCAAAGCGTTCAGATCATCAGCTGCCCAGTCTGTCGGAAAAGTCCTCTGCATGGGGCGGGTTGAGGGGAGGCAAATTTTACGATACTGCCGCTTTAACGTCAAGCTGGGTATTAGAGCTGCCCAAACAATAAAGCAGGCAAATGACGTGGAAATTTGTCCACATCATTTGCCTCTAAAAATGTTTTATTACTTATTCATTGCATAACTCCTGATACATAGCAATATATGCAGCAGCTGAAGCATCCCAGCTGTAGTCACTCTGCATGGCACGCTTTACCAGCGCTTTCCATTGCTTCCCGTTGTCATAGCTTGCTCTGGCTCTTGCACAGGCATCCAGCATATCATGGGCATTATACGTCTTGAAAGTAAATCCATTGCCATCCCCATTGCCGTCATCAGTCACAGAATCACGTAAACCGCCGGTTTCGCGAACAATCGGTATGGTTCCATACCGCATTGCTACCATCTGTGCCAAGCCGCACGGCTCACTCTGGGAGGGCATCAGGAACATATCCGCGCCAGCATAAATCTTTCTTGCCAGCTCCGGACGGAAACCAAGAGTCACACTGACCTGTTCCGGATAACGCCATTGCATTTCGGAAAAGAAATCCTCATAAATTTTCTCACCGCTGCCCAGAATGGCAAACTGGTAACCCAGCTTCAGAATATCCTCAAAGACGTAGCGAATCAGATCCACGCCTTTATGGGAGACAAATCTCGTCACAATGCCGATCACCGGCGCATCGGAATTCTTCAGACCCAGCTCTGCCTTCAGGGCTTCCTTGCACTTTTTCTTGCCGGCAGGTTTTGCAGCGGAGAAATTAGCTGCAATCGTTGTATCCGTTTCAGGATTATAGAGTGTGGTATCAATGCCGTTGAGAATACCCGTCAGTTTCTGCTTCTTATGCACCAGAATTCTGTCAAGTCCGTGAGCATACCAAGGGTCAAGGATTTCCCAGGCATAGCTGGGGCTGACAGTGGTAATCCTATCCGCAGTTTCAATTGCACCCTTCATCATATTGATGGAGCCGTCATATTCCAGGATTCCTATATGGTAGAGAGGAATTCCCATCACTTCGTTGAGAACCTCCCTGCCGTAATTGCCTTGATATTGAATATTATGAATGGTAAATACATGCTTGATATTCTGATAGCCCTGCTGATATTTATAGAACACCTGATAGAACACCGGAATCAGTGCGGTCTGCCAGTCATTTCCATGAATAATATCCGGAGCGAAATCAATATAACGCAGCATTTCCAGTACAGCACGGGAAAAGAAAACAAACCGCTCACAGTCGTCATAGAAGCCATATAGCCCCTCACGACCGAAATAATATTCATTATCAATGAAATAATAGGTCACGCCGTTCCATTCTGCTGTGAAAATACCGCAGTACTGCTTTCGCCAGGAAACATCAACAGTGATATTCGTCAGAAACGACAGCTCTGCACGCAGTTCCGGGCGAATGGATTGATAGAGCGGAATTACCACACGGCACTCATGCCCCTTATTCCGGATGGCAGCCGGAAGGGAACCAATCACATCTGCCAATCCGCCGGAAGCGGCATAGGGAACCGCTTCACTTGCGGCAAAGAGAATCTTCAAGAATCATCACCTTCCAATTACAATTTTGCGTTCTTGCCGATATAAATCGGGTAGGTTTCAGAACCGTTCAGCACACGGCCGTCCACAATTTCCACGTTCTTATCCGTAATGACGGAGGTCAGCGAACTATCCTTCCCGATTATGGTGCTCTGCTGCAGCACGCAATTCCTAACAACACTGCCCTTGCCAATTTTAACACCGCGGAACAGGATGCAGTTTTCTACAGTACCTTCAATGATACAGCCGTCAGCAATCAGGGAATTTTTCGTCTTGGCATCAATACCGTATTTAACAGGACCATTGTCGCCAATTTTAGTATAGATAGGTGCATTGGGCTTGAACAGAGCATTCCGGTTTTCTGCGTTGAGCAGTGCCATATTGGCATCATAATAGCTCTTGACGCTGTCGATACGGCTGAAATATCCCTTATGCTCGTATCCCACAAAATTCAGCTCATGGAGTCTTGCCTGGAGACAGTGACGGATAAAGCTGTACTGGCTCTTGCTTGCAGCGTCCTTTACCAGCTTGCTCAGGAAGTCCTTGCGCATCACAAACATATCCAGTGAGATATTGCATTCACCAGAAATCTGGGGATCAACCAGAACACTGTTAATTCTGCCGTCTTCGTCCATTTCCAGAACATCGACACAGGAACCGGATTCCTCGCTATAGCGGTACTTACCATAAACAGCGGTGATATCTGCATTGCTTGCAATGTGCTTCTGGATTACATCACTGAAATCAATATTGGTAACGAAATCGCAGTCGGACATCACCACATATTCTGCTTTTGAATGCTCCACAAAGCTCCAGACATTGTTCAGGGCTTCCAGACGGCCTCTGTAAATGCCGCCATTCTGCTGACTAAAGGGGGGCAGCAAATGAAGACCGCCCTTCTTGCGGGCAAGATCCCATTCTCTTCCGGATCCAAGATGGTCAAGCAGGGAGCCGTAGTTGGATTTGGTAATGACGCCCACTTCATAGATACCGGAGTTTACCATATTGGACAACGGGAAATCAATGAGACGGTATCTGCCGCCGAACAGAATGGAACCCATGGTTCTGTGCTTTGTAAGGTCTATAACAGTTGAATCATGAAGGCTTGCAAAAATCAAGCCGAGTACATTGTAATTTACGCCCATTGTGAATCCTCCTTACACATTTTCAGAGATAATTTGTTTCGGAAGAACAGTGGCATTTTCAGAAACGGTAACATTATGACCAACAACTGCAATACCCCAGTCATCTCTGTTTTCAATACATTCAGGACTGATACCAATCTTTGCGCCGGATTCCACAACACAGTTTTCACCAACAATAGCATACTCAACTACAGCACCGGACTTCACAACGGTACCCGGCATCAGGATACTGTAGTTCACAACAGCACCTTCTTCAATCACTACACCGGAGAAGATGACGGAAAAATCCACCTGACCGTTAATGCTGCTGCCCTCTGTAATCATGGAATTTTCCACATGTGCACTTTCACCTATGTACTGAGGGGGCATATTGTTATGGCGGGCATAGATTTTCCAGTTGGGATCGTAGAGATCCAACGGAACGCTGGGACTGAGCAGATCCATATTGGCTTCCCAGAGACTGTCCAGCGTGCCCACATCCTTCCAGTAGCCGTCAAAGGTATAGGCAAAAAGGCGTTCGTTATTTGCCAGCATTGCAGGAATAATATCCTTACCAAAATCTTTGGAGCCGGTGTTGGCATTTTCATTTTCAATCAGATACTGTTTGAGCTTGCTCCAGGTAAAGACATAGATACCCATGGAAGCCAGTGTGGATTTAGGTTCTGCCGGCTTCTCGGTAAAGTCAACAATTCTGTTCTCTGCATCACAGGTCATAATACCAAAGCGGGATGCTTCTTCCAGCGAAACATCAATGACTGCAATGGTACCGTCGGCATTGTTCTTCTCGTGGAACTCCACAAGCTTGGAGTAATCCATTTTATAAATATGGTCACCGCCCAGGACAATAACATACTCCGGATCATAGCGCTCAATAAAGCGCATATTCTGATAGATGGCATTGGCAGTTCCCTGGAACCAGTCCGCACCCTCCTTGGTTTCAAAAGGAGAGAGAACATGAACACCACCGTAGAGCTTATCCAGGTCCCACGGCTGCCCATTGCCGATATAGTCATTGAGCACCAGGGGCTGGTACTGGGTCAGAACACCCACAGTGTCAATACCAGAATTGGTGCAGTTGGACAAAGCAAAGTCGATGATACGATACTTGCCGCCATAAGGAACGGCAGGCTTCGCTACATTCTGCGTCAGCGCATAGAGTCGGCTGCCCTGTCCGCCGGCAAGAAGCATCGCAATACATTTCTTTTTTGCGTTCATAATATTCCTCCTTAAATTGCTATTAGGATCAATAGGATTACCAAAAACTATTTTTTGGCTGATGACTTTTCAGACACCTTCTTCGCCGGAGTTTTCAGCTTTTTAGAAGGCTTACGCTTCAGATAGAGAACGGACAGCGGCGGCAGCGTCATGGAAATACTCTGATCAAAGCCATGCATGCCATATTCTGCTGTTTCATATTTTTTCAATGCAAGATCTGCTCCGCCGAATTCCTTGTCATCTGTACTGAACAGCAACTCGTATTCTCCTTCAAAAGGCACACCGATCTTATAATCCTCACGAATTACAGGGACAAAGTTGCACACAGCAATGATTTCACTGCCGTCATCTGCAATTCTGCGGAAAGCAATAACGCTCTGCTTATAATCATCATGAGAAATCCAACTGAAACCGCTCCAGGAGTCATCATTATCCCAGAATGCCGGAACATCCAGATAAAGCTTATTGAGCTTTCTGGTGAACCGCTGTATATTCTGATGCTCTTCCTGCTCCAGCAGGTTCCAGTCCAGCTGGGATTTATAATTCCATTCGTTGCGCTGTGCAAATTCCTGTCCCATAAACAGCATCTTCTTCCCGGGATGCGCCATCATATACGCAAGGAATGCACGGTAGGAGGCAAACTTATCCCCTTCCAGTCCCGGCATTTTATTGATCATCGAGCATTTTCCATACACAATTTCGTCATGGGAAATGGGCAGAATATAATTTTCAGAGAAGCAATAGAAGAATGAGAAGGTCAGCTTGTCATGATTGAAAGCACGATAAATGGGATCCAGGGACATATACTGGAGCATATCATTCATCCAGCCCATGTTCCATTTGAAATTGAAGCCCAAGCCGCCGATATCCGTAGGCTTGGTTACAAGGGGCCATGCCGTGGATTCCTCTGCAATCATCAGTACATCCGGATGCTTGGCAAACACAGCTTCATTCAGATGGCGGAAGAATTCTACAGCCTCCAGGTTTTCATTGCCGCCGTTCACATTGGCACTCCACTCACCGTCCCGCCTGTCATAATCCAGGTACAGCATGGAAGCCACCGCATCCACACGCAGACCATCCAGATGGAATTCATCCAGCCAGTAGCAGGCGCTGGAAATCAGGAAAGAGCACACCTCGCCCTTGCCATAGTCAAATACCCTGGTACCCCAGGATTTATGTTCCATTTTCTTAGGATCAGTATATTCGTAACAGTAAGAGCCGTCAAATTCACACAAACCGGAAGCATCCTTCGGGAAGTGAGCCGGAACCCAGTCCAGAATAACCCCTATCCCTGCCTGATGGAAAAGATCAATCATTTCCCGGAACTGATCCGGTGTACCATAACGGGAGGTAGGAGCAAAATAACCGGTTACCTGATAGCCCCAGGAGCCGTCATAGGGGAATTCTGTCAGCGGCATAAACTCAATATGAGTGTAGGACATCTCCTTCATGTACGGAATCATCTGCTTGGCAAAGGAAATATAATCCGGGCAGGTGCCGTCAGGGTTGTGTTTCCAGGAGTTAAAATGCACCTCATAGATATTCATGGGCCGCTTGTAAACCACCTGCTGTTTTTTATATTCCAGCCATTCCCCGTCATGCCATTCATAATTACTTTCATAAATCTTGGAGGCAGTTGCCGGGCGGGTTTCATAATGAGATGCATAGGGATCGGACTTATCCAGAATCTGACCCTTTGCTGTCTCGATGCTATACTTATATGCATCAAACTGCTTCAGGCCTTCGATAACAGCCTCCCATATACCGTCCGCAATCAGTTCCATTGGATGACAGCTGCGATCCCAGTTATTAAAATCACCCACGACAGAAATGCTTGCCGCATTGGGTGCCCACACACGGAAACGGTGCTTGGTTACTCCGTTTTCCTCTATGCTATGAACGCCGAAGAACTTATAGGCTTCACTATTTTTTCCTTGATAAAATAAATAAAGCGGAAAATCATTTGGGTTAGTATTTTTTGGATTCATGGCTTCTCCTCCTTTTCTTCTATTTTATCAGAAATCAGAGATTGTTTCAAGTATTTTCACAATTCGTGTAAGAATTTCATAGAGTCCAATAATTTTAAGACGTTAATTTTGTTTAATATGCACAAAATTTTAGTTGACTACCACTTCACCAGAATAAATCGCCGTTTTTTTATTGGAAGGGGCTGTCAGGGACTGCGCTGAGCTGGTTCCGACAGCAGCGGCAATTACGGTCATATCATCGCAGGCACTGCCGCCGCAGAAAGCAGAAGCTTTGCTGCAGATTGCTTCTGCAAGCTCTTCAAGAGAGCTGCCTTGCAGAAGCAGCTCTTTAATATACGGATATTCCGCCTCGTGAATGCCATCACTCAGCATCACAATCCGATCTCCGGGATAGGCAGTCATCTTCTTCCGGAATGGCTCGGAATGCGCCACAATCCCAATCGGAAAAGAGGGGGATGCAATCCGGATCACCTGTCTGTGGTGCTGAATAATCGTGGAGGATGCACCGGATTTAAACAGCTCCAGCTCTCCAGAATCCGCATGGAGCTTCAGGACATCAAATGTTGCGAAATTCTCTGTGTTGGTTTCTGACAGGAGCAGAGTATTCAGTAAACGAATGACACTGCCTTCCGGCATGCCGCCTTCAACCAGACGGGTAAAGGTGCGCACTGCCAGTCTGGATGCCAGTGAAGCAGAGGAACCACTGCCCATACCATCGGACAGCAAAAGGTACTGATTGCCGGTACCGTCCGTAAAGCAATCCGCTGTATCACCGCAGCGAGCATAGTCCGGTGCATTGACGCTTTTCACTGTACACTCAAGCGAATAAGGAGGCTGCTGATAAAAGCAGACTCTGATGCCGCCGCCAGTTTCCCGTGGGGGCAGACTGCACATGATGACGCTCAGCATTTCCCCCAGCATTTCCCGGACTGCTGAGGAGGGAAATTCTGTTTCCCTGGAATAGACCTCTGCTGTAAAGCGTCCGCTTTTTAAACGGCAGACAAAGCATTCCGCTGCCTGCAAACCGCACTGCCGGAGAATTTCCCGCAGCGCAGCTGTTTCTTCCTGACAGAAGCAGGGATGTTCTTCGGCTGCACCGGCGGTGGTCAACTCCTCCAGCAGCTGAAGAATTTCCAGCATCACTGCACGGCTGTGGGTCAGCTGTACGCGTTCCGTCTGGGCAAGTGCAGCACGGCTGCTGCATTCCATCAGGCATTCCGTCAGCTTTCCCCGGCGGATGCACCCTCCAAGGGCTTCGGGGCCTGGATTGGCTCCAGGATGATGCAGCAGTTCCTGAAAAGCACTTTCCATACTTTCCGCACGATGGGTCCAGCAATAATTTTCATTTTTACAGCCGGTACAAAGCGTATTTCTGGCTTCTGTGACAGGATCCGCAGGAGCAGGCGGTTTCAGCCGCTGCATGACTGCCGCTGTTTCTTCCCGCAGATCTTCCAATGTGCTGGCAAGATAACGAGCTCTTCTGGCATCACAGGAGCTGTTCCGGGCTGAGGAAAGCGGAAGAGCCACAAGGCGGCAGAAATCGGAATGACAGCAAAGTCCGTAGAGGACACAGGAAAACAGCAGCTCCACCAGTACTCTTGCAAACTCCGTACTGCTGTCAAACACAGCAGCACTCAGCAGCTGAATCACAAAAAACACCGGAATGAACAGTGCATTGGGAATAGCAGAAAGAAAGCCTGCCATCATCCCGGTTACCGGTAAAAACAGCAGCGGCATTCCAAGCTTTACGCTGCAAAGCACCACTCCGCAGGAACTCAGTGCGCCGCAGAGCGTACCACCTGTCTGCCGGTATTGTCTTGCTGCCAGAAGTGTTACCACCAGACTGGCAGTTCTGCCGGCATTGCAAAAAGGAAGGTTCAAGCCGCTTAAAGCTGTGATACACAGCAGAAATGCAATCGCAAAGGTAAAGCTTTTTCCAGCATCCAGCTTGACTTTTCCATGTTTCCGGATGGACTCTCCGGCATCGGTCAGGAAATAGACCGCAATACCGATCAGCATTGCTTCCATTACATAGGCGGGAAACATTCCCTGATTGGTGCGGAAAAGAAAATCCGCTGCTGCGCCGCCGACAACTCCGGCAAAAGCAGCCAGAATTGCAAGAGCGTGAGGCCGGTGCGCCTCATAGAACAGAATCCGCATACAGACGATGCAGACAATGGCTGAAAGCAGAAAATACATCTCCGCCGCCAGCCCCTTGGATACAAAAGCAAACAGGGCACCCAGCAGGATGCAGAACCCATACAGGGGCGGACAAATTCCGGCTGCCGCAGCTGCAAGGGGGGACGCCGCACCGCACACAGTCCCTATGGACAGCAAATAACCGCATCCGACAGCCAACAGGCAGTACAGAGGCATGCGGAACACCCCATATTGGAGCAAACCTTTCTTTTTTAACATCTGCAATCTCCTCACTTTCCGATTTTCAGGCATTTTCTGATTCGTATCAGTATCATGCTGACAGCGTTTTCTATCATTATACCAGAATGATACAGAAAGTTTTGTCAGAAAGCAGTGCAGTTTCAGCACGGAATTATGCAACTGTGCGTTATTTCCTGCGATTGGGCAGGATTCCGGCAGAATAGAAAAAATGGCATTGTCCTTTCGCAAGGACAATGCCTATTTTTATTGCCTATGCTCCCTCCAGGGTCTCATGAAGGGATTCGCAGAGCCGGACAAGCGCCGGCATATCCAAGGATTCGATTCTTGCATTGAACGGAATTTGCGCCTTGGCAAATGCCCCCTGCATGACAGATTTTGGGATGCCAAAATCGCTTGCCAGCACGCCAAGCAGCATTTTACGGCGCTGGGAGAAGCCCGTTTTCACCATACGAAAAAACAATGCTTCGTCCGATACCTGCCATTTCGGTTCTTGATAGAGTGTAATCTGGATCACTGCTGAATCCACATTGGGTGCCGGCATAAAGCTTCCTCTGGAAACCTGGAACAGCTGCCGTGCCTCACCATAGTAAGCGACAGCCACAGAAACCGCACCCGATTCCCGACTGCCAATGGGAGCGCACAGCCGCTGTGCCGCTTCCTTCTGCACCATCACAGTAATTGTCTCAATGGGCAGTCGTTCTTCCAGCAGGCGCATGATCATGGGCGAGGTAATATAATAAGGAAGATTGGCACAGACTGCCACCCGTAACCCCGGAAATTCCTCACGGATCAGTGCAGCGAGATCATATTTCATGGCATCGCCATGAACAATTCTGATATTCCGGAACTCTGCCAGAGTTTCCTCCAGAATGGGGAACAGTCTGTCATCCAGTTCAACAGCGGTCACCTTATCTGCACGCCTGGCAAGTTCCGCTGTCAGAGTTCCTACGCCAGTACCGATTTCCAGCACGCCATAGCCGGGCGCAGCATTGCCCATTTCCGCAATTTTCGGGCATACACTGGGATTGATCAGAAAATTCTGACCCAGTGCCTTTGAAAAACGGAAGCCGTGCCGTTCCAGCAGATCCTTCACATAACCAATATCCGTCAGCTGCATGCCGCACCTCCTGTTTCCTTTAAAATGGCTTCTGCACAGCGGATGCCGTCCACTGCGGCAGAGGTAATTCCCCCTGCATAACCGGCACCCTCTCCGCAGGGATAAATTCCCTTCACGTTAATACTGCAGTAATCTTCTCCACGGAGCATCCGAACGGGTGAGGAGCTCCGGGACTCCACACCGGTGAGCAAGGCATCATGGCAGGCAAAACCGGGGAGCCGCTTATCCATTTCCCGGATACCAAGGCGAAGGGTTTCGCACATAAATCCGGGCAGATACTGATCGGGGGACGCAAAAGCGGTTCCTGGCGTATAGGTAGGCGCAACACTGCCAAATGCAGCAGATTCCCTTTTTGCAAGGAAATCCCCTGCCAGGATGACCGGGGCAGCATAATTGCCGCCCCCTGCCCGGAACGCTGCCTCTTCCAGCTGCCGCTGAAGATACATACCGGCAAGGGGATGCGCATCGGGAAAATCACGGGTGTTCATGCCCACAAGCAAGGCACTGTTGGCATTTCTGCCGTCACGGGCAAAGCAGCTCATGCCGTTCACCGCCAGTCTCCCCTCTTCCGAAGCTGCCGCCACCACCTCACCGCCGGGGCACATGCAGAAGGTATAAAGACTTCTGCCATTGGGCAGATGCACCGCAAGCTTGTAATCCGCTGCCCCCAGTGCCGGATGAGCGGCAAAGTTTCCATAAAGCATACGATTAATATCGGACTGAAGATGCTCAATGCGCACCCCCATGGCAAAGGGCTTCTGTGCCAGTGCAATGCCCCTTGTATACAGAACTTCCAGTGTATCCCTGGCGCTGTGCCCCAGTGCAAACACAGCCCAGTCTGCAGGGATTTCATGTTCTTCTCCCTCTTGTACATAGCGGATACACCTGAGGCTTCCGTCCTGCTGTACATAGCCGGTCATACGGGCACAGAAATGGATTTCACCGCCCATTGCCAGGATTTTGTGCCGGAGATTCTTCACCGTATCACAGAGCTTATCCGTACCTATGTGGGGCTTTGCCTGCCAGAGAATTTCCTCCGGCGCACCGCATTCCGCAAAGGTCTCCAGCACAAAGCGAATCCGGGGATCCTTAATCCCCGTATGGAGCTTTCCATCGGAAAAAGTACCGGCACCGCCCTCACCGAACTGAATATTGCACTCCGGATCCAGAATTCCCGTAGTACGGAATTTCTTCACAATCTGGATTCTGTCCTCCACGGCACAGCCCCGTTCCAGAACGATGGGCCGCAGCCCTGCCCTGGCAAGGACATAGGCAGCGAACATTCCTGCCGGGCCAAAGCCGACAATCACCGGCCGCCGGGAGCTTTGGCAGACGGGCACACGGTAGCGCTTGTCCTGGACAAGCTGGATATCCCTGTTTCCGGAAAGCTTTGCCAGAAGCTGTTTCTCCTTCGGCACCTCCACATCCAGAGTCATGAGAAATACAATGGCATCCCGTTTCCGAGCATCCACAGAACGGCGGTGAATTTTCACCTTCTGAATCTGCCGTGCCGGAATCCGCAGCTTACGCCCTGCTGCCCGATAGAGATCCGCCTCCCGGTAATCCAGCGGAATGCGGATATTCTGCAAACGAATCATGGTGTTAGTTCCTTTCCCTGAAATTGCCGCAGCAGCTTTCCTGTATCGGCTTGACTTTTCCGCCTCCCATATCCTATTCCCTACCTGTTCATTGCAATATGCCGTGCCGCATGGGAACCGCTTGCCCATGCCCAATGGAGATGATAGCCGCCGCAGTCTCCATGCACATCGGCAGCCTCCCCCACAACATACAAGCCCGGATAGGACTTCACCTGCAGGGAGGCGTCCAGCGCACTCCCCTTCACGCCGCCGGCAGTCGCCTGTGCCTGCTCCCAGCTGCCGGTTCCCGTCACAGGAAAGGTCAGCCGGTGGAGTTTATCCGCAACAGCCGTTATTTGCTTGGCGTCAAGCCGGATACAGGGCATTGACGGGGCGATGCCGGACTCCCTGAGCACCAGCCTTGCCAGGGGTTTCTGGACAATGCCGGACAGCATGGTTTCCGCATCTGCGGAATAGCGCACTGCCTGACAGCTGTACAGCATTGCTTCCGTTTCCGGAACACATTGTTCCGGAAGCAAATCCAGCACAAGCGAGAATCGCTGCGGACAGGCAGAATCCACATATCCTGCCAGATTGAACAGACAAATACCGGAAAGCGCCTGCTGGGTGAACTGTACCTCTCCGTCTTCCCGGCGTACCAGGGTTTCTCCCTCATAAAGGGAAACAGCTGCTTTCACACGCAGCCCCTTCAGAGAATGCAGCAGCCGTTCCTCGGACAGCACGGGACAAAGAATGGGTTTTGGAGGATGCAGGGGGATTCCAAGCTGTCGAAGCAGCTGCCATGCACTGCCGTCCGTACCGAACTTGGGAGCAGCATACCCGCCAGCTGCAAAAATCACCGACTGTGCGGTGTACTGCTGCCCCTCTGTTTCAATGATCCAGCCATGCTGTCCGGGACGCAGTCCGGTGACCGCCGTACCGCAGATTTCCTCCGCACCGCCCTGACGGCAGGCAAGCCGAAGCGCATCCAGTACAGCGGTGGCTGACATGGTGTAGGGGTACAATCTCCCCTGTGCATCCGCACGGCATTGGAGTCCCATTGCTTCAAAAAAGGACGATGCTTCTCCGAATTCCGAGAGAATTAATTCCGTGGCAACACTGCCTACATAGTCCCCGGCTCCTATGGGGCTATGGCTGAGATTGCATCTTCCGTTGCCGGTGGCAAGCAGTTTCTTGCCGGTTCTTGGCAAACGTTCCAGAATGGCAATTTTCTGCACTCCGTAGGCTGCCGCTGTAGCTGCCGCCGCCAGACCGGACGCACCGCCGCCAATGATCATCAGCTGATATTGCATGATGCCCTCCTTTACTCCAGACGCTGTGATTCCCAGGCAAAATTCGTAAGCATGCCTTCTGTTTCCAGCCCGGGGTAGCCCCATTGGCGCAGCACCTCATAGGCGGCAATTGCCACAGAATTGGACAAATTCAGACTGCGAAGAGTGGGACGCATGGGAATCCGGACAGCGGTGTCCGGATGCTGCACCAGCAAATCCTCCGGCAGTCCTGCATCCTCCCTGCCGAACATCAGATACACATCCCGGTCAGAAGCATACTGCACATCGCTGTGACATGTACGGCTTTTGGTAGTGAAGAAATAAATCGCATCCTCCTTATGTTTGTTCAGAAATGCTTCAATACTGTCGTATTCTTCAATCTCCAGCTTATCCCAATAGTCCAGTCCGGCACGCTTGAGATTCCTGTCAGAAATGACAAAGCCATAGGGGCGGATCAGGTGCAGCTTTGCACCTGTAACAGCGCAGGTACGGGAAATATTCCCGGTGTTCTGAGGAATCTGGGGCTGTGCCAGTACAATATGCAGTTTTGCCATATCCATACTCCTTCCGGGCGACATTGCCGCCGGTATCATTTGGTACGGATAATCCGTCCGTACGGCGGTCATACTATTCCCAGAATCCGCAAAAGGAGGGGTAAGGTATGAATCTTGAAGCAATGGTCAAAGGGATTTCTGTCGGTGCAGCTGTGGGTACTGCCTGGTACCTTGTTGCAAAGGCGTCCGACAGGAAACGCCACAACATGAAGCGCCACGCCGGAAAAGCACTGAAGGCAGCCGGCTGCGTTCTTGATGACATCACTTCATTGGTCAGATAGCTGGCAGCTCCAATACAGGCTGTCAATCGGATTCCGTATAAAACGGATTTGCCGGCTCCCCCGGACAGGCGGAAGCCGGCAGCCCATCATGGGCTACTTATCAGGAACTGCAGTTTTTGCGATAGCCGAGATAGCTTTCCAGAATGATCACTGCCGCCACGGCATCCACCACTGCCTTCCGCTTTTTTCCTCTGGTGTTGGTGGTATTCAAATAGTTATGCGCAGAAACAGTGGTACAGCGTTCGTCCCACATGACGGTCCGGAGTCCTGTCAGCTTTTCCAGAAGCTTGGCAAATTGCATGCACTTTTCTGCACGCTCCCCTACAGTGTTGTTCATATTTTTCGGATACCCTACTACAATCAGCTCTGCGCCCTGTTCCTTTGCCTTACCGGCAACCGCCTGAGCGCAGCGTTCAAAATTGCGCTCCTGCACCACACAAACGGGAGATGCAAGGAATTCCGATTTGTCACAGACGGCAAGCCCTGTGCGGGCATCGCCGAAGTCCACTGCTAAGATTTTCATATCGTTTTCCCACCCAAACTATTGTCATACATGCAAGCAATTGCTCCGTTTTTACCACGGCTGTACTGTACCGATAACATCCTTCACGGACGCAATTCCCTGCTCATCAAGGAACGCATTTATTTCGTCCACAATCCGTACCGGTGCATAGGGATCAGTAAACACTGCCATGCCCACCTGCACAGCGGAAGCACCTGCCATCATCAGCTCAATGGCATCCTCACCGGTGGTCACACCGCCCATGCCTATGATCGGAATGGAAACAGCATTTGCCGTCTGCCAGATCATGCGGACAGCCACGGGCAGAATTGCCGGACCGGACAATCCGCCCACATTGTTGCGCAGAATCGGTCTGCGTGTCCGGATATCAATACGCATTCCCAGAAGGGTGTTGATCATGGACAGCGCATCCGCACCGGCGGATTCCACAGCCCTTGCAATTTCCGTAATACTTGTAACATTGGGAGAAAGCTTCACCACCAGGGGCTTTCCGGTTGCCTTTCTGACTGCTGCTGTCACTGCCTCCGCACTTGCGCAGGAGGTGCCGAATGCAGCGCCGCCCTGCTTTACATTAGGGCAGGAAATGTTCAGCTCAATCATGTGTACATCCGTTTCATCCAGCTTTGCCGCTACCTCTGCGCACTCCTCCGGCGTGGAGCCGGCAATGTTGGCAAGGATCACAGTATCCTTGGTGAGCAGATTCGGCAGTTCATTGGCAATAAAAGCATCAATGCCGGGGTTTTGCAGCCCTACGGAATTGAGCATTCCGGCAGGAGTTTCTGCAATTCTCGGTGACAGATTACCGGTGCGCTTTGTCCCGGTGGTACCCTTTGTCGCAATGCCCCCGAGCCTTGACAGAGGATAGAATTCTTCATATTCACGGCCATAGCCGAATACGCCGGATGCAGGAATGATGGGATTCTTGAATGCCACACCGGCTACGTTTACAGATAAATCAGCCATTACCAGACAACCTCCTCCGCCTTGAATACGGGTCCTTTCTTACAAACATGGGCAAAGTGTTCCTCTCCGTTCTCCTGTTTTGTCCTGCATGCGCATACCAGGCATGCACCGATGCCGCAGCCCATGCGCTCTTCCAGAGAAACTTCACAATAGGTTTGATTCTTTCTGCACAGTTCAGCCACTGCCTTGAGCATGGGAACAGGACCGCAGGCAAATACGGCATCCACACCTTCGGTCAGCAGCTGCTCCAGGGGCTGTGTCACAAAGCCCTGAATCGCTCCGGCACTGCCATCCTCCGTGCAGCAGAGTGTTCTGACACCGCAGGCTTCCAGATCCTCCTGCAGAATGATCTGGGGAAAGCTGCGGAACCCGCTGATGGCAACGGCTTTTTCCCCATAGTAATCTGCCAGCGGCAGCATGGGCGGAACGCCGATACCGCCGCCGACGAGTACTACATTTTCCGCATTGGGCATGAGCGTAAAGCCATGTCCCAGCGGTCCCATCAAGTCCATATAATCCCCCTTGCGCAGAGCAGCAAGTGCATCCGTGCCCTTGCCGCGGACAGCAAACACCAGACGCAGGGTACCGGCATTCCGATCAATACCGGCAATGGAAATGGGGCGCCGCAGCTGGTAACCACCGGGCAGAATGTGAACAAACTGACCGGGCTGTGCAATAGCAGCTATTTCCGGACAAAGTACAGTAACGCTGTAAATCTCCCGGGCAATGGCAGTTTTCCCGGTAATGAGATAGGAACCCTGTGTGTATTTCATGTCAATTCACTTTTCCTTTTTATATTTTTGTAATGTCAACCAATTCCACGTCGTCCATAGTACGCTCTGTCAGCAGCACATTGGCAAGTGCGTTGGCAGTATCCACAGCGGTCAGGCTGCAAATGGAACGCTCCACAGATTTCCGGCGCATTTTCACGCTGTCACGAGCCGGCATTCTGCCCTTGGCAGAGGTGGAGATCATATAGTGAATCCTGCCGCTTTCCAGCAGATCCAGGGTATTCGGGTGACCCTCGGAGATCTTCCGGACAGTATTGGTTGCAATCATATTGCGGTTGAGATAGCTTGCCGTGCCGCTGGTTGCGTACAGCTCAAAGCCCATACGGGAAAATTTATCCGCAATCCGGATCATTTCCTTCTTCTCACTGTCACGGACAGAAATCAACACGCCGCCCTCCCGTTTCAGGTCATAGCCGGCTGCCACAAGTCCCTTGAGCAGAGCATCCTCAAAATTCCTGCCGATACCCAGGCATTCACCGGTGGATTTCATCTCCGGTCCCAGCATGGTATCCACATCCTGGAGTTTCTCAAAACTGAAAACAGGAACCTTGACTGCTACGTAATCCCCCTCCGGATACAAACCGCTTTCGTAGCCCAGCTCCCTGAGGGTAGCACCAAACATAATTTTGGTTGCCAGATCCACCATGGGAATTCCCGTCACCTTGCTGATATAGGGAACGGTTCGGGAGGAACGGGGATTCACTTCGATGACATAGACCTCATCACGATATACAACATACTGGATGTTCACCAGACCGATGACATGCAGCGCAAGGCTGAGACGCCTTGTGTATTCCACAATGGTTTCACGGATGCGCTTGGAGAGATTCTGTGCCGGATAGATGGAAATGGAGTCTCCGGAATGGACACCGGCACGCTCAACATGCTCCATAATACCGGGGATGAGGAAGTCCTTTCCGTCACAGATTGCGTCAACCTCCACCTCGGTACCCATCATATACTTATCAATGAGCACGGGGTTCTCGATCATATGGGAGGTGATAATGCCCATATACTCCTCCACATCCTGCTGGGAATGGGCAATGATCATATTCTGACCGCCCAGAACATAGGAGGGACGCAGCAGCACGGGATACCCCAGCTTTTCAGCCACCTCCACTGCTTCTTCCGTTGTCATTACCGTGAAGCCCTCCGGTCTCGGAATGCCGCACTGCTCCAGCAGCTCATCAAACCGTTCCCTGTCCTCGGCTGCATCAATATTATCCGCAGAGGTGCCGAGGATATTCACACCCATATCTGCCAGATGTCTTGTCAGCTTGATTGCAGTCTGACCGCCGAACTGCACCACAACTCCGTAGGGCTGTTCGGTCGCAATGATGGATTCCACATCCTCTTTTGTCAGAGGATCAAAATACAGTCTGTCGCCGGTATCAAAGTCCGTTGAAACAGTTTCAGGATTGTTATTGCAGATGACTGCTTCATAGCCCAGTTCCTTCAGCGTCCACACGCAGTGTACGGAGCAGTAATCAAATTCGATGCCCTGTCCGATACGGATGGGACCGGAACCGAATACAATGACTTTTTTCTTTCCGGTATCCGTACGTTCAATAAACTGCGCTGCTTCATTTTCTTCGTCGTAGCTTGAGTAGAAGTAGGGCGTTTCCGCCTTGAATTCTCCAGCACAGGTATCCACCATTTTGTAGACAGCATGGCGGTGCATGGGGCATTTCTGACCGGACATACGCTCAATGGTACTGTCCAGGTAGCCATACTGCTTGGCAACGAGATACTTTTCCTTTGTCAGTGTTCCCTCCGCAAGCCACTGCTCCAGTTCTACCAGATTCAGAAGCTTATTCAGGAACCATTCGTCAATCATGGTAATGCTGTGCAGCTCCTCCACTGTCACACCGCGTTTGAGGGCTTCAAATACCTGAAAGGCACGCTCGTCCTCCACACCACTTTTCAGCTGATCCATAAGCGCTTCCGTAGAAATTTCGCTGTATTTCTTCATATTCATGGAATCCACGCCCAACTCTGTGGAACGGACCGCCTTCATGATTGCCATCTCAAAGCTGGTACCGATTGCCATGACTTCACCGGTGGCCTTCATCTGGGTCCCCAGCGTACGTTTGGCATAAACAAATTTATCAAATGCCCACTTAGGGAACTTAATTACCACATAATCAATGGCAGGCTCAAAGCAGGCATAGGTTTTCCCCGTCACCTGGTTGATGATCTCATCCAAGGTATAGCCGATGGCAATTCTGGTTGCGACCTTGGCAATGGGGTAACCGGTTGCTTTGGACGCCAGTGCGGAGGAACGGGAAACTCTCGGATTCACCTCAATGACGGCATACTCCATGCTCTCAGGATGCAGCGCAAACTGACAGTTGCAGCCGCCCTCCACCTTCAGCTCGGAAATGATATTCAGGGATGCGGTGCGCAGCATCTGATATTCCCGGTCCGTGAGCGTCACTGCCGGAGCGATGACGATACTGTCACCGGTGTGTACACCTACGGGGTCAAAGTTTTCCATGGAGCAGACCGTGATGACATTTCCCTTGCTGTCACGGATCACCTCGAATTCAATCTCCTTCCAGCCGCTGATGCACTTCTCAATCAGCACCTGGGTAATGGGAGAGAGACGAAGCCCATTGGTGGAAATATCCCGCAGTTCTTCCTCATTATTGGCGATGCCGCCGCCGGTGCCGCCCAGCGTAAAGGCAGGACGTACAATCACAGGGTAATCAATTTCCTTCGCAAATTCCACAGCATCCTCCACTGTTTCCACAACCTTGGAAGGAATGCAGGGCTCACCGATTTTTTCCATCGTATCCTTAAATGCCTGACGATCCTCTGCCTTATGGATGGTTTCAGGATTTGCACCCAGGAGCTTGACGTGATGGGATTCCAGGAACCCCTCCTCCGCAAGCTGCATGGACAGGGTCAGACCCGTCTGCCCGCCCAGAGTGGACAGCACGCTGTCGGGCTTTTCGATTTCAATCACGCGCTTGACCACATCCAGTGTCAGAGGTTCAATATAGATTTTATCCGCCATTGCCTTGTCCGTCATAATGGTAGCAGGATTGGAGTTAATCAGAACTACCTCCAGCCCCTCCTGCTTCAGCGCACGGCAGGCCTGGGTTCCGGCATAATCGAATTCGGCAGCCTGTCCGATGACAATGGGACCGGAGCCAATCACAAGTACTTTCTTTATATCACTGCGCAGCGGCATTTCAGTGTACCTCCTTCTGCATTTTGTTTACGAAACGATCAAACAGGTAAGCTGTATCCAGAGGACCGCCATGGGCTTCCGGATGGAACTGTACGGTAAATGCATTAATGGACTTGTACATAATCCCCTCACAGGTTTTGTCATTGGCATTGACATGGGAAACGCTGCCCACCACCGGATCCAGGCTGTCACCCACAACGGCATAACCATGATTCTGGCTTGTGACATAGGTTCTGCCGCTGGCAAGATCGATAACGGGCTGATTGGCACCCCGGTGACCGTATTTGAGCTTCTCCGTTCTGGCACCCATGGCAAGCGCCAGGAGCTGGTGTCCAAGGCAAATACCGAACACCGGAATCCCGAGCTTCACAATCTCCTGCAGGTTATGAATGATCTCCGTGTTCTCTGCCGGATCCCCGGGGCCGTTGGAAAGCATAATGCCATCGGGCTGCAGTGCCTTTACCTCTTCGGCATTGGTGCCAGCCGGGACAATGATCACCTCGCAGCCCCGTTCTGTCAGCTGCTGGCGGATGTATCGCTTATAGCCAAAATCGAACAGGACAACCCGGCACTTCTTTTCTTCACCGGAAAACGTCTGCCGCTCCGCACTTGTAACATGAGCCACGGCATCCGTGATTTTGTATGCACGGATCCGTTCCAGGAGTGCATCCATATCTTTCCGGGGATCCTCTGTGGTAATTGCACCGTTCATGACGCCGGCTTCACGGATGGTTCTGGTAAGACGGCGGGTGTCAATATTGCACAGCCCGATAATGCCGTTTTTCTTCAGAAAGCTGTCCACATTATCCTCCATCCGGAAGTTGGATGGTGTGTTGCACCACTCACGGACAATATAGCCGCTGACACAGGACTGCGGCGACTCATAGTCCTCACTGTTCACTCCGTAATTGCCGATCAAGGGAAATGTCTGGGTTACAATCTGTCCATAATAGCTGGGATCTGTCAGTGTCTCCTGATAGCCCGTCATGCCCGTGGTAAATACCACTTCGCCGATAACAGTCCCTCTTGCACCGAAGCTCCTGCCCTCAAATACCTGACCGTCTGCCAGCAGCAGATAGGCCGGTGTCCCGTCTTTTATCAATGCCATACAATACATCCTTTCCGCAAAACGCCGTTGGAATTTTTCACTGCCGCAGCCGCTGCGCGGCTGCCTGCGATACAAATTGTCATTCGGAAATTGTATTACGGGAACCTCTAAAAATTTGTTTTTAAAAGTGGGTGGGGAGATGCCGCAGAGCGGCAGAGAGGACGAGCGCCGGTAAGGCGAAGCCCCGCAAAATCCACCTTTGATTTTTTCCGTTTTTAAAAACAAAGGATTTTTAGAGGTTACCTTACGATAACCGCTAACATCAAACTTTCAGAAGCTTCCTCACTTCATGTTTACATAAGCCATAATGTCGTCACGCATGCGCAGCGCTTCTCTTCTGGCGGCTTTCGCAAAATCATGTTCATCGCAGCCTTCCTTCCGGTATGCACACATAATGGCTCTGGAGGAATTGACAATGCCGCCCAGACCATTCTGATCAAATGCAGCGGCAACTCCCTCAGCACCGCCGCCCTGCGCACCATAGCCGGGAACCAGGAAGAAGGTATGGGGCAGCCTTGCCCTGAGCTCCCTGAGCTGCTCCGGATAGGTAGCGCCCACAACGGCGCCCACTGCAGAATAGCCATAGGTTCCGATGGTATCGGTACCCCATTTCTCGCAGAGATCCCCCATGCGGGCGTACAGAGGCTCACCATCCATCAGCTGATCCTGAAGCTCGCCGCTGGAAGGATTGGAAGTCTTTACCAGGACAAAAATTCCCTTGTCCTTTTCCTTGCATACATCCAACAGCGGGCTGATGCCGTCGGAGCCAAGGTAACCATTTACCGTCAGTGCATCCGCACCGAAGGGCTCCAGCTCATTCTCACCCACTTTTACAGTGCCCAGATGTGCCGCAGTATATGCCTGCATGGTTGCACCGATATCATTGCGCTTGCCGTCCGTAATGACAAACATGCCCTTCAGCTTTGCGTAGCGAATCGTCCGCTCCAGCGTCTTCATGCCATGATAGCCGTACATTTCATAATACGCTGCCTGCGGCTTGATTGCAGGCACTATATCGCAGATTTCATCAATAATCGCCTGGTTAAATGCATAGATTGCCTTGGATGCAGCCCGCAGACTCCAGCCGTCCTCCTCCTGAAATTTCCTGATCAGAAATTCCGGTACATATTCCAGCTTCGGATCCAGTCCCACTACGGAGGGATTGCCCGTTTCCTTAATTTTCTCAATCAGTCTGTCAAAACCCATATAGAACTCCTTCCTTAATGATCCGGTCATCCTCCTGTACTCAGAGGGATGAACCGATCTCTTCATAACGAATGCGGCCGTTGGTGATGGTCATAACCGGCTTTCCGGTCAGCTCCATATCACGGAATGCAGTATTGGAGGATTTGCTGTGGAACTTTGCAGGCTCCACCTTCCATTTGCGGCTGAGATCCACCAGCACCAGATTGGCAGGCATACCCGCTTCCAGACGCTCCGGCGGAAGACCAAGAATGGCTCTCGGCTTTGCAGCCATCATTCTGACAATCTGCTCCAGGCCGCATTTCCCGGTATGGTACAATGCTGTCAGCGTTGCAGCAAGGGAGGTTTCCAATCCCACTATGCCATTGGGCGCCAGTTCAAAATTTGCCTTTTCTTCCCTGGTATGGGGAGCATGGTCGGTCACAATACAGTCAATGGTGCCGTCCAGCACTGCTTCCTCAACAGCAAGGCGGTCCGCTTCCTCCCGCAGGGGCGGATTCATCCGGTCATTGGCATTTCTGGACCGCAGCTTCTCATGGGTAAACAGGAAGTAATGCGGTGCCGTTTCGCAGGTCACCTGCACGCCCAGCCTTTTGGCAGCACGGATAATCTCTACACTTCCCTTGGTGCTGACATGGGCGATATGCACACGGGCACCTGCGGAGGATGCCAGCACGATTTCCCTGGCTGTTATATAATCCTCGGAAGCCCTGTCCATGCCCCTGACGCCCAGCTCCTCACTGACACTGCCCTTATGCATAATTCCGCCGCTGATGATTTCCAGATCCTCGCAGTGAGAGGTAATCAGCATGTCCTCTTCCGCAGATTTCCGGAGTGCCTGACGCATCAGCTCTGCGGATGCCACTGGTTTTCCGTCATCGGACAGAGCAGCTGCACCCGCTTCTTTCAGCGCTGCAAAATCCGTCAGTTCCTTTCCGGCCATTTCCTTGGTAATGCATCCTACAGGATGGAGGGAAACGCCGGTATCCGCAGCCTTTTTCAGCATATACCGGATGACCTCCGGACTGTCTGCCGGGGGGACGGTATTGGGCATGCACAGCACACCGGTGACACCGCCTGCCAGAGCAGCCCTGCTCCCGGTGAGAATATCCTCCTTGTGGGTCTGTCCGGGATCCCGGAAATGCACATGCATATCAAACAGACCGGGGAACGCAGTCAGCGCCGTGCCGTCAATGACACGGTCAACAGGTTCATGGAGGTTGTTTCCCATCCTTGCTATCCTGCCGTCTTTAATCAGAATGTCCGTCACTTCGTCAAGTCCAATATCCACAGCATGGACTTCCTTGATCAGTAGTTTCATCAGATTCCCTCCGTTTCCGTTCCGGATTTCTCCGGCAAATAAATACTGACATTGTCAGTGCCGTCCAGCTCACGGACATGTACCTGCACTTTTTCATTCCGGGATGTGGGAACATTCTTGCCCACATAATCCGGACGAATGGGCAGTTCCCTGTGTCCTCTGTCCACCAGCACTGCCAGCTGAATGGATTTCGGCCTGCCCCGTTTGATAACTGCGTCAATTGCAGCCCGGCTGGTTCTGCCCGTATACAGTACATCATCGCAGATGACCACATTCTTGTCAGTCAGTGAGAAATCAATATCAGTCCGCTCCGCATAATCTGCATCATGAGGAAGGTCATCCCGGTATGGGGTGATGTCCAGTACACCCCACTCCACTGCAGCACCCTCCAGCTCCTGGATTTTCTCACTGATACGTCGTGCCAGTACTGCGCCCCTGGAAAGAATCCCCACCAGGCACAGGGACTGGGGTCCTTTGTTCCGCTCCAGAATCTCATAGGTGATTCTTGCCGTTGCACGGCAGATGGCACTTTCATCCATAATAACTGTCTTCGCTTCCACGGTTTCGCCTCCTCACCAGTAACTGCGCAAACAAATAACGCTTATCCATCGGCTGACAGATAAGCGTTTGCGCACATATATACAGCGACACCCTTCACGGATGTTCTCACATACACCTGCTTGGTTCATTTCGCAATCTGACGCCTTGCCGGCCTCACGGGACCGAATTAAAGGATTCATTATTGTTATTATACCACATTGCTGCTCCTTTGTCCAGTACTTTTTCAGTTTTTTCACATTTTTCTTTCTGGATAAAGAAGAAAGTCCTATTTTGCAGGGCTGTGCAAAATCCAATTCCCTAATGCGGATAGAACAATTCCCCCCTGCGCCTGTGCAGGGGGGAATACAATTACTGAATTTTCATCTGGAAGCCATTGACAGTTACCTCCGGATCATCCAGACTGATCATGAGGAACTTCCTACCGTCAATCAGGCGTGTGGTAATTTTATCCGTCGCATCGCCGCTGATGCTGACTGTTACGCCGCTGGAAGAAAGGGTGGTCTTGCTTTCCGTCAGGTTGGAAGCAGTAAAATAATTGCCGTCCGCTGTCTCCCGGTACAACTGCTGGGCAGCTTCCGCACGATCCTGGGTCACACCGGAATCCAACAGAATATCCCGCATCATAATATCGCTGACAACGGGCGGCTCCGGCTCATCCTTGAAGCTATTGGCGTAATCCTGAATTTTTTCATTGACGCTGGCTATAACCTGGAGGTTCAGCTCCTCCCCAACCGCCTTATCCAGAACGGCGCGGAAGGTTTCCTTCTCCTCCTGGGCAGACAGCGTGAAATGACAGCCCAGAACTTCTTCCACCAGTGAAACATTGGGATCCTTGGGCTTTTTGGTATAATACATCACATGGTTCACATCCTGGCCCCTGCCTGTAAAGGTGGGGAACAGAAAGCCGTCCGTAGGTGCTTCCGCCACAACACGGTCATACTCCGTCTTGCGGACGATCGTATTGGCTTCCTCATCGTAGATCAGACCGTCCACACGGGCTTCCACAGGGCAGACGGCACAGAGCAGGAACCGGTATTCGTGACTGTCATATTTATTTTTCTCATCGTTTTTGTTCTTTTCAAATACAGTATAAACACATTCTGCTATGAACAGTGCGTAGGGCAGAGTGTACACCATATTCTCGGTAATATGTGCAATCAGCTTGTCCAGGGATTCCTCGTGCTCCAGACCGTTTTCCAGTGCTGTCCAGAGGAGATTCTGGCTCCGGTCTTCTTCATACATCTCATTCGGAAAGGGATATTCAATCAGTCCCTTGCCCAAAGTACCCTTAAGCACCTTTGCCATAGTCTGGTAAATGCAGCTGATTTCTTCATCGGGAATCTCCGGGTAGCTGCGCACGCTGTGGCAGCGGCGCTCTTTCTCGGCATCCACGAAGGTTGTGGAAATCTTACGCACGGTCAGAAGATCATCCGACTGTGAAAAATGTTTTTTCAGCTCTGCTAAATCCTTCTTATTCATTTTGCTCCTCCTTTTTTCTGACGCATATGGGTAACTTCAAAAACGCCCTTTTTATAGGAAAACGAAAAGGTGATTTTTAAGGTTCCCATAAAACAAAATCCCTCACCCAGTACTGTGAGGAATATTCTGATTTATCAGCAGCTTTTCATTGCTTTCAAAAATGCAAGGCATAGTTACAAAAAAGAGTCTCCGGTATCCGAAGGCTCCCAATGCATCGGCGGGACTCCCCCGCAAAATGGTGCCGGTGGTGGGACTTGAACCCACACGCCCTTGCGGACAACAGATTTTGAGTCTGTCTCGTCTGCCATTCCGACACACCGGCAACATTTTTATTATAGCATAGTTGTCTCAGTTTGTCAAGAGTGTTTTTAAACGGGAAATCAACTTTCATCAACTATAGTTTGCTAAAGCTCCCCCGCCTCCACCTCTTCCCGAGGGGGCATTAAAGAGTGATGCTGCGCACCGTCTCCCCAAAGGCTGCCGCTCTTTGAAATCACTCTTTTGAAAAATGATTTCTGTATGTACATGCTCATCCAATAAAAAGTCTCTGAATCTCTTGACAAAGGCAGTAAAAAATGCTATAATAAAACATACACATTATGAGAAATGCCTTGACGGAGAGAAGTAACAGGGGAACTCACTCAAAGTGAGTGCGGGAGAGTGAAAACCGCACAGCAGAGTCCCTGCGAATAACACTCCCGAGCAGCAAGCTGAACGTCAATTCAGAATTGATCAGTAGGTGCGCCGTGCCCATGCGTTAAATGGAAAACGCTTTCTGAGCGTAAGAGAGGCCGCTTCGGCGGTAAATTAGGTGGCACCGCGGGTACTCCGTCCTATGACCAGGGCAGGGGTATTTTTTTATGCCCCGGAAAGCGGAATTTATTCTGAAAGGAACGATTACAATGAAACATACGGATATTCAGCAGGTATTTTCCAATCCGGATTTTATCGGTCGGACTGTCACTGTCTGCGGCTGGGTAAGAACCGCCAGAAACTCCAAGAATGTAGCGTTTATTGAGCTGAATGACGGTACCTCTTTGAAGCATCTGCAGATTGTGGTGGATAAGGCATCGGACATTGATTTTGAGCCGGCACTGCATCTGGGAACCTCTCTGAAGGTGGAGGGAGAAGTGGTTGCATCCCGGCAGGGCAGTGTGGAAATCAACGCCTCTGCCATTACTGTACTTGGAACATGTCCTCCGGAGTATCCGCTCCAGAAGAAGCGCCACACTTTGGAATTTCTGCGCACCATGCCCCATCTGAGAGGCAGAACCAATACCTTTAATGCAGTACAGAGAGTGCGCTCTGTCATGGCTGCAGCAATTCATAAGTACTTCCAGGATCGGAACTTTGTCTATATCAATACCCCTCTTATTACCGGCAGTGACTGTGAAGGTGCGGGCGAAATGTTCCAGGTGACTACCATCGGCTATTCCAAGGAATATGAGAATGAAACAGAGTATTACAGCAATGACTTCTTCGGAAGAAAGGCAGGTCTGAGCGTTTCCGGACAGCTGGAGGGTGAAGTGGCTGCTATGGCAATGGGCAAGATCTATACCTTTGGCCCGTCCTTCCGTGCAGAGAACAGCAACACACCCAAGCACCTGGCGGAATTCTGGCATGTGGAGCCGGAGATTGCATTTGCAGAGCTGCCGGATGTCATTGAAGTTGCAGAATCCATGATCAAGAATGTGATCCGCACGGTTCTGGATACCTGCCCGGATGAGATGCAGTTCTTTGATGCCCATTTTGAGAAAGGCATTATTGCCAGACTGGAGGAACTGATTTCACATGACTTCGCCACGGTTACCTATACGGAGGCCATTAAGCTTCTGCAGGAATCCGGTGAGAAATTCGTATATCCAGTAGAATGGGGCTGCGATCTCCAGACGGAGCACGAGCGCTATATTGCTGAGAAGGTTTTCCAAAAGGCAGTTTTTGTCACGGATTATCCCAAGGAGATCAAGTCCTTCTATATGAAGCAGAATCCGGACGGCAGAACCGTTGCAGCAGTGGATCTGCTGGTACCCGGTGTCGGGGAAATCATCGGCGGCAGCGAGCGTGAGGCAGATTATGACAAGCTGGTGGCAGCCATGAACGAGCGGGGCATGAATCTGGAGCTGTACAGCGATTACCTGGATCTGAGAAAATACGGTTCCGTTCCTCACGGCGGTTTTGGTCTTGGTTTTGAGCGTCTGATCATGTATGTAACGGGCGTATCCAATATCAGGGATGTGATCCTGTATCCCCGAACTGTCGGCAGCATCCGATAAACAGCATATCGTTTCAGAATATTAATTTCAGAATATTAATAAGAGGTGAAAACATGTCAAGAACATTGTATCTTCCAAAGGATTACAAGTCCGCACTGTCCATCCGTGAAACCCAGCATGCCATTAAGTACATTAAGGATGTATTCCAGCAGGCGCTGTCATTTGCATTGACGCTTGACCGGGTAACGGCACCGCTGATTGTCCAGAAGGGCAGCGGTATCAATGATGATCTTAACGGTGTTGAACGCAAGGTGGAGTTCTCCATCAAGGAAATTGAAAGTGATGCAGAAGTGGTACAGTCCCTTGCCAAGTGGAAGCGTATGGCGCTGTACCGGTATCATTACCATGCAGGTGAGGGCATTTATACGGATATGAATGCCATCCGCCGTGATGATGACACGGATAATACCCATTCTATTTTCGTAGATCAGTGGGACTGGGAGAAGGTTATCACAAAAGAGCAGCGGAATGTGGAATTTCTGAAAGACACCGTCCGCAGTATTGTCAAGGCAATTGCCTTTGTCAAGCGAAAGGTGGGACTGCGCTATTCTGATCTGGCAGGCACGATCTGCGATACACCATTTTTCATTACCTCCCAGGAACTGGAAGATCTGTATCCCGACCGGACACCCAGGGAGCGTGAACGGCTCATTACCAAGGAACATGGGACAGTCTTCGTGATGCAGATTGGCGGCAAACTGGCAAGCGGTCAGCAGCATGACGGCAGAGCACCGGACTATGATGACTGGAGCCTGAATGGTGACCTGCTGTTCTGGGATGAGGCGCTGGACAATGCCCTGGAGGTTTCCTCCATGGGAATCCGCGTGGATGCAGATTCCCTGCAAACACAGCTGGAGGCTTGCGATGCCCTGGACAGATACCAGTATACCTACCATCGGATGATCAAGGACGGCACGCTTCCCCTGACCATCGGCGGCGGTATCGGACAGTCCAGACTCTGCATGCTCCTGCTTGAAAAGGCGCATATCGGCGAAGTTCAGGCATCCGTATGGCCTTCTGAAATGATAAAGGCATGTGCGGAGAAAGGGATTGTACTGCTCTGATTGACAGGGAAGATAAAAGGGAATGGAAGAGGCTTTTTCTGTCATACAAATGATTTTTTCTGGTGCTGTTCTGCTTGCCAGTGGTATCTTCATTCTTTATATGCTCTATTATCTTATCTGTATGTCTATGTCACGCAAGGGTGTGAAAGAGTATCTTAAAAAGTTGGAAACGAAAGCGCTCGAAGAGGAAACAGAAGATAAACAGCAATCTGATGAATAATAGAAAGGTGCTGTAAAAAAACAGCATCCAAAGATCCGGGATTTCCTACTTTTGGGAAATCCCGGATCTTTTAATGCCATATTGCAAAAATTAACCATTAACACCTGAATTTTGGGTACAGCAAACACACCGGCATAAAATCAGCGTTTTTGCCGTGTTGAAAATGTGGAAAATATTTTAATTTTACGCTGCTTTTTCTATTGCAAGCTTTTTCAAGTGAAATTTATGAAGGTTAAAACCGCAGGAAATCATTGCAATTTCTAAATTTAAGGCTTTTAATCCTCTTCTTCGTGCTCGGGTGTATGACCTGTTCCACTTGATGATGCCGTTTGCGCCTTCTGACTGAATACTTCGGTTCATACGCAGCAGTGCTCCGTGAATGCTGTTCAGATTGCAGAGCACTTCCTCATGAAACTTTGTCAGTTCTTCATTCAAGCGAATAATACGATTTCCTTTGCACTTGCAGCATTTTTCTTTTTGCAGACAATTACTGCAATCTTCACATTGATAAAATTCTTCTGTTCTTCCGTATTTGTTTCCTCTTACAGGTCGGCTGTAAAGGTAATGGAACTTCTTTCCGTCAGGACATATGGGATCACCGTCTGCGTCTATCGGAAAATTAACTGCTCTGTAAGGATTGTTACGATATTTCTTGTCCTTGCTTTCCTTTTCGTACATGGTAAATTTCATATATTTTTTCATGCCGTGTTCTTCGCAGTAAAGATAATTGTTGAAACTTCCGTATCCTGCGTCTGCTATCGGATATTCAGGGTATCTTCCGTATATCTGATTGAACTTTTCCATCAAAGGCTTGAAACAGTCCATATCCGAAGCATATTGTTTGACGTCAAATACTGCGATATATTCATCACAGACTCCGAATTCAATATTGTAGCCCGGCAGCAGCTGATCGTTTCCCATATAGTCCTTTTTCATACGCATGAATGTTGCGTCGTGATCGGTCTTGGAGTAGCTGTTGCGGTCATCACCGCATATCTTTATGTGTTCCGCATATTTTTTCAGCCTTGCGATGTATTGCGACAAACTGTCATACTGCCGCTGTTCTGCGGTTTTATGATGTCCACGTCCTCGAACCGCAGTTTTGGGATCGAAACCGCAAAGATTTACATAATGTTTTTGTATCTGCTCTAAATATTCAATGGCGTACTCTTCACGAATGCCGAATTTTACTCCGAATGAAGAGATTTTTTCATTCATCTCATTCAGCAAGTCTGTTATCTTTGCAAATAATTTCTGACGGTTTTTCTCACAGCTCTTTTTCCATACCCAGCTGTACTTGTTAGCATTGGCTTCGATTTTGGTTCCATCTATGTACACATGATTCAGATCTGCTTTTTTCTGTTTGAAAATGTAACCGTTAATGTCCGCAAAGATTTCATCTATTTTCTCGCTCAGGACATTGTTCATGAAATTGTCGATAGTCATATGGCTTGGCGGAGGGTTGTCCTGCAAAAGCCACATAAAGCGTATATCGGTTTTGCACAGCTTTTCTATTTTTCTTAAGGATTCATATCCGTTTTCCATAAATGCAAACAGTATTACTTTCAGCAAAGTTATTTCATCATATCTTGGACGGCCTGTCCTGCGGTCCTCAGTCGTCAGGTATTTATTCAGGTCAATATGATTCATCACTTCACAAAATGTATATACCGGATCAGAAATTTCAATTATTTTTTCAATTTCTATTGGAAATTTTACTTGAAATGGTGTATAATACTCTTGTGGTTGGTTATTCATTTCAATTAATTATACCACAAAAAAAGACTGCTGTCTCGTTTTTTTCGAGATTGCAGTCTTTTTTGTTGGAGACTTTTTTTACAGCCCCTTATTTTCTTAATTTTCCTCAGAGGCCGCAAACTGGCTCTCGTGTCTTGTAAAGAAATCCGTTCTCGGGAGAAGGAACTTCAGCTGGTGATTCTCACCGACAAAGTAGCTCAGCGGTTCAAAGATCGTATCCCAGCTCCAGATCCTGTCATCCACCTGCAGGTATTCCTGCAGCTTTTCGGTTCCGATCGGTGCCATGGGATGGAGCAGAATACCGGCAATCCGGATCACATAGAACAGATTCGCCAGTGCCTGTCTGCGCTCTTCCGGGGTACTGCCTTCGTGATTCAGTGCCTTTGCCATGTACTTGCTGCCGTTTCTGATATAGCTGTCAAGCACATAGGTACACTGGTGGAACGCAAA
>CAZXVI010000019.1:0-45718 GCA_964644275.1 uncultured Ruminococcus sp.
CCAGCACCAGTTCCTTGACCGCATTGGCATTGGCAACGGGAGTATTGAATACCACAATGCCCTCTTCTGCGCAGCGTTCAACAGGGATATTGTTCACGCCGGCGCCGGCTCTGCCGATTGCCAGCAGCTCCTTGCCGAATGTCATATCATGCATTGCAGCAGAACGAACCATCACCGCAGTGGGATTCTCCGCCTCGTCCGCAACAGTGTACTTTGCCTTATCAAACAGATCGGTGCCGCACGCAGCAATCTTGTTCAGTGTCTTAATCGTATACATGGGATATACCTCCATATCGTAATGATGTGGACAACACCGCAGTTTCGGTGCGGTGTTGTCAGTGGTCAGATCTCTTACTTGTTCTCAGCCTCAAACTTCTTCATGAATGCAACCAGCTTCTCAACGCCTTCCATGGGCATTGCATTGTAGATGGATGCTCTCATGCCGCCCACAGTTCTGTGACCCTTCAGGTTCTCAAAGCCGGCTTCCTTTGCTTCCTTGACAAATCTTGCATCCAGATCAGCATCCCCAGTTACAAAGGGAACATTCATGAGGGAACGATCTGCCTTCTCAACAGTGCCCTTGAACATTTCGCTCTGATCAAGGAAGTCATACAGGATGGCAGCCTTCTTCTCGTTGTGTGCCTTCATCGCCTCCAGGCCGCCCATCTTCTTGATCCACTTGAACACCTTGCCGCAGATGTAAATGCCATAGCAGGGGGGTGTATTGTACAGGGAGCCGTTGTCAGCCTGTGTCTTCCACTTGAGCATGGTGGGGGTACCCTCCAGAACATCATCTGTAATGAGGTCCTCACGGATAATAGCAATTACAACGCCTGCCGGGCCGATATTCTTCTGCACGCCGCCGTAGATGACGCCGTACTTTTCTACATCAACGGGCTCGGACAGGAAGCAGGAGGACTGGTCAGCAACCAGAAGCTTGCCCTTGGTATTCGGCAAAGTCTTGTACTTAGTACCATAAATGGTATTGTTCTCACAGATATAGACATAATCTGCATCCTCCGGAATGTCCAGATCGGAGCAGTCCGGAATGTAGGAGAAGGTCTTGTCAGCAGAGGAAGCAACGGCAACAGCCTCACCGTAGATCTGTGCCTCCTGGTAAGCCTTCTTAGCCCACTGACCTGTAATGATGTAGGCAGCCTTTCTGTTCTTCATGAGGTTCATGGGAACAGCTGCAAACTGCTGGGATGCGCCGCCCTGAAGGAACAGCACCTTGTACTGATCCGGAATATTCATCAGGTCACGGATATCCTGCTCAGCCTCATCAATAATCTGCTGGAACATTTTAGAGCGGTGGCTCATTTCCATAACGGACATGCCGCAGCCGCGGTAATCCAGCATTTCTGCTGCTGCTTCCTGCAGCACTTCCTCCGGCAGAACTGCCGGACCTGCACTGAAATTATAAACTCTGCTCATTTTGAATACCTCCAATGGAATCAAACATTAGTATTATAGGATAAAAACAAATATTTCTATGTTCTGCCTTTGTCACAGCACAGCACCTGTATTCTGACAAAAACCGATATAGACCTATATAATATATTATACTCTTTTTCCCATCATAAGTCAAGGCGTTGCTTCCGATTCTCTGTATTTTGTCAATTCTGCTGTATTCTGACAGTAACTTTTTGGTAAAAGATACGATGCTTTACCGAAAAGTCCCGAGAAAAATATGAAAATGCTTGTATGTTGCAGAAAAACGTGGTATAATGTAAAGAAAAGCCCGGATTGCTGTCCTGTCTTGGGAAAGCAATCCGGGGAAAGAACGATATCAGGCTTTGTGCCGGCAGAACCACCGGTCAATCCGGAGGCACAGCAGCCTTGCCGGAATACACAGGAAATACCAGTACACGCTGTAGAGGGGGCAGATCTGTCCGAACAGATGAAAGGGCCGGTCACTGTAGTCCCAGACCTCCCAGCGGAGAGCCAGGTTGACAATCACCCCCACCGCCAGTTCCACAGCCGTAACCGTCAGGGCGCCGAAGAGGTACTGCAGGGGCAGCGGAATGGGCGGTGTCTCAGTGAACAGGATGTACAGCAGAGAAAGGACTATTCCCCCGGTCAGCGCCATGGTCCAGTGGGTATAGCCCCTGACAAGTATTTCGATCATTGCATATAAAAAATATCCCATCAGAAAGGATACTGCCAGCCGTGCGGGCTTCATTGTACATCGCCTCCTCTTCTGTCAGTATTCCCCCGTTCTGATCGCATTATGCGGAAAGGAGCCTTCATGGAAACTGCAATTTTATGGGTGCTGGCGGTGCTCTGCCTGCTGATGCTGACAGTGCTCCTTGTTCAGGGCATGATGCTTTGGCGGCTCCGGCAGCAAAAGCCTCAGCAGCAGGGCGATTCCACTGCTCTGCTGGCAGCGCTGCAAGCTTCCCAGCAGAGCAGTGAGGCGCATTTTGCACGCATGGCAGAGCTTCTGCGGAAGGAACAAACCCTTGCCTTTCGTGCTCAGGAGGAAAAGCTCACCATGCTGGGCAGCCAGATTTCCCGGCAGCTTGCCGATGCAGGCCAGTCCTCGGACAGACTGCTGCGGCAGACGGAGGAACGGCTGCGCACCTTTTCCACGGAAAATGAGCAGAAGCTGAGCGCCATCCGGGACACCCTGGGGCAGAGTCTCCGGCAGATGCAGGCGGAGCAGAACAAACGCCTGGAGGAAATGCGCACCGTCGTGGACGAAAAGATGCAGAAGGTTCTGGAGGAACGCATGAAGCAGGCATTCTCCGCCGTCAATGAACGGCTGGAGCAGGTATACAAGGGGCTGGGTGAAATGCAGAGCCTTGCCGTCAATGTGGGCGACCTGAAAAAACTGCTGACCAATGTCAAAACCAGGGGCGAGATCGGAGAAATCCAGCTGGAAACCCTGCTTTCGGATCTGCTGGCGCCGGAGCAGTACATGCAGAACGCCAGGCTTGGCAGGGGCACGGTAGAGTTTGCCGTGCGCATGCCGGACAGCGGCGGCAATGAGGTGCTGCTGCCCATTGATGCAAAATTTGCCGGGGATACCTACCTCCATCTTCAGGAGGCTTATGAAGCCGGCGACAAAACTGCCATTGCAGCAGCACAGAAAGCGCTGGCTCTGCGCATCCGCAGCGAAGCCCAGGATATTGCCGGCAAATATCTGGATCCGCCCAGAACGACGGATTTCGGAATTTTATTCCTCCCCACGGAGGGGCTGTATACGGAGGCAGTCCGTGCCGGGCTGTCCGATGAGCTGTTCCGGAAATACCGGGTCTTTGTCACGGGACCTTCCACCTTTGCTGCCATGCTCACCACGCTGCGGATCGGATTCCAGAGCATTGCAGTGCAGCAGTACAGCTCCCAGGTATGGCAGCTGCTGGGCGAGGTACGGACGGAATTCCACAAGTTTGCCGAGGCACTTGCCAGAACCCAGGATAAGCTTTCCAGCGCCAGTGATGAGCTGGAAAAGCTGGTGGGCGTCCGTACCCGGCAGATGGAACGCCGTCTGAACAGTGTACAGAATTATCTGACGGAGGACAGCTCCGCAGAATAGTGCAGTCATAGGGGGAATGCTGTTCCCCCACAGAACAATTAAGGAGGCAATTCCCATGAGAAGCAGCGGTATTTTAATGCATATCTCCAGTCTGCCCTCACGCTTCGGCATTGGCAGAATGGGACGTGCGGCATACGATTTTGTGGACTTTCTGAAAGCAAGCGAAACGGCTTACTGGCAGATTCTCCCCCTCTCCCCCACAAGCTACGGGGACTCCCCCTACCAGTCCTTTTCCGTGTATGCGGGGAATCCCTATTTTATTGACTTTGTAAAGCTGGAGGAGCAGGGCTACCTGGAGCACGAGGACTATGCCTCCCTGCTCTGGCAGCGCACCGGGGACAGCGTGGATTATGAGGTGCTCTACCGGAGCAATATCACCGTTCTGCGCAGAGCCTATGCACGGTTCAGGGAAAAACCCATGCGGGGCTATACAAAGTTCAAGAATGCCCAGAAGAGCTGGCTGCCGGATTACGCCCTCTTCATGGCATTGAAGGCGCAGCATGACGGGGCGCCCTGGTATGAATGGGAGCCGGAGCTTGCCATGCGTGACAAGCACGCAATTGATGCCGCCAAGGCGGAGCTGAAGGAGGAAATCGAGCTTTACAGCTTCATTCAGTTTATATTCACCCAGCAGTGGCAGGCACTGAAATCCTACGCCAATGCCAACAATGTGGAAATCATCGGTGACATGCCGATTTACGTTGCCTATGACAGTGCGGATGTCTGGTGCTCGCCGGAGCTGTTCGCACTGGATGGGAACAAGCGTCCCATTGAGGTGGCAGGCTGTCCCCCGGATCCCTTCTCTCCCACAGGTCAGCTCTGGGGCAATCCCCTCTATGACTGGGCGTATCATAAGAAAACAGGCTATGCCTGGTGGATAAACCGGCTCCGTTATGCCGCATCCCTGTATGATGTCATCCGTATTGATCATTTCCGGGGCTTTGAAAGCTATTATGCCGTTCCCTACGGCAGTGAAACTGCCGAAAAGGGCAGGTGGCGCAAGGGACCCAACAAGGCGCTGTTCCTTGCTGTGAAGGCGGAACTGGGAGATCTGCGGATTATTGCAGAGGATCTGGGCTTCATTACACCGGCAGTGCGCAGGATGCTGAAGGCTTTGAAGTATCCGGGCATGAAGGTGCTGCAGTTCGCCTTTGACAGCGACCCGCAGAATGAGCATCTGCCCCATAATTTCCAGAGTCCCAACTGCGTGGTTTACACGGGTACCCATGACAACGAAACCCTGAAGGGCTGGCTGGCGGCTTCGGACAAAAAGACCATCAAGTACGCCAAGCAGTATCTGCGTGTGAAGAAGAAGTCCGAGATTCCGGATGCCATGGTTGCTGCCGCATGGCAGAGCACCGCAGACCTGGCAGTGGCACAGATACAGGATTTCCTCCATGAGGACAGAAATGCCAGAATGAACACGCCCTCCGTTCTGGGCGGCAACTGGCAGTACCGGACAGCGGCGGAGGATTTTACACCGGAGCTTGCCAAAGCCATTCGCAGGCTGAACCGCACCTACGGCAGAGCCGTACCCCAGCCAGAGGCTGAAAAAACCACTGAAACAACGGAGGAAACAGAAGCATGATGCAGTATACAAAGGATACTTTTCTGAGATATCTCGAAGGCTCACTGACAAAGCCCGTGGAGGAGACCACACCCCAGGAGCTGCACAATCTTATTGGGGAAATGGTCATGAACCTCATGACGGAGGACTGGGAGGACAGCCGCAATGCACACCGGAACACCCGCCATGCATGCTATTTCTCCATGGAATTTCTGGTGGGACGCAGCATTTTCAACAATCTCCTGTGCCTGGGCATTTATGACGAGGTGGAGGCAGCCCTCCAGGAGATGGGCACTTCCCTCACAGAGCTGGAATGCATTGAGGATGCCGCACTGGGCAACGGCGGCCTTGGCAGACTGGCGGCATGCTTCCTGGACAGTGCAGCGACCCTGGATCTGCCCCTAGACGGCTACGGCATCCGGTACAAGTACGGCCTGTTCAAGCAGGACATTGACCACGGTTTCCAGAAGGAGGATGCGGATGACTGGACACGCTACGGCGACGCATGGTCGGTGCGCCGTGAGGAGGATACTGTGCTTGTCCGCTACAGCGATCAGGTCGTGAAGGCAGTGCCCTATGACATGCCCATTATCGGCTATGGCACGAAGCATATCAGTACCCTGCGGCTGTGGCAGGCGGAGCCTTTGAAGGAGTTTGATTTCCACAAATTCAACTGCCAGCACTATCTGGAGGCATGCGCAGAACAGATCTATGCGGAGAATATCTCCCGTTGCCTGTACCCCAACGATGACACGGACGAGGGCAAGAAGCTGCGTCTGAAGCAGCAGTATTTCTTCTGCTCGGCTTCCCTGCAGGATCTGCTGAAGAAGCACTGGGAGGATTGCGGAACCATGGAAAATCTCGCCGATGCCATGGCTGTCCAGCTCAACGACACCCATCCGGTGATTTCCATTCCCGAACTCATCCGGCTTCTGACGGAAAAGTACGGCGTTTCCTTCGAGGATGCCGCAGAAACGGCACGCAAGGTCTTCCGCTACACCAACCACACTATTATGGCGGAGGCTCTGGAAAAATGGAGATGCGACCTTGTGAAGGCGCTTCTGCCGGAGATCTACCAGATCATTGTCAGACTCCACGAAATGCTCATTGCAGAGCTGTACAATAAAGGTGCCGGGAAGGCAGAAATCAACAAGATGCGCATCATCCAGGACGGCATGATCCACATGGCACACATGGCAATCTTCATGGGCAGCTTTGTCAACGGCGTGGCGGAAATTCACACGCAGATTCTCAAGGACACCGCCCTTTCCGACTGGTACAAGTACTACCCGGAACGCTTCTCCAACAAGACCAACGGCATCACCCAGAGAAGATGGCTGGCGCTGTGCAACCGGGAACTTTCTGCACTGCTGACGGAACTCCTCGGCAGCGAAGACTGGGTGACAAATCTCGATCTGCTCAAAGAACTGGACAAATACGCAGAGGATACGGAAATCATGAATCGCTTCATGGCCATCAAAACTGAGAAGAAGCATCAGCTCTGCGATCTGATGTATGACCGTGAATGGCGGCTTGCGCCCTTCAGGGAGGAGAAAACCTATTTTGACCTTGACAGTGTGTTCGACATCCAGATCAAGCGTCTGCATGAATACAAGCGTCAGCTTCTGGCGGCATTCTCCATTCTGTATATTTATTACGGGATCAAGGACGGCAGCATCACCGACCTGCCCCCGGTAACCTTCCTGTTCGGTGCCAAGGCAGCCCCCGGCTACCGCAGAGCCAAGGCGATCATCAAGTACATCAATGAGATCGCAAAGATGATTGACGAGGACGAGGAAGTCCGCGGCAAAATCAAGGTTTTCTTCGTCTCCGACTACAATGTCTCCTACGCCGAAAAGCTGGTGGCAGCAGCGGACATCTCCGAGCAGATTTCCACTGCCGGCACGGAGGCATCCGGCACGGGCAATATGAAGCTCATGCTCAACGGTGCAGTCACCCTTGGCACCTATGACGGTGCGAATGTGGAGATCGTACAGGAGGCGGGCGAAGAGAGCAACTACATCTTCGGCGCAAGAGTGGAAGAGCTGAAGGAGATTATCCCGCACTACGACAGCCGTTCCATTCTGGCAAAGGATGAGAAAATCCGCCGCGTGGTACAGACCCTCATGGACGGCACCTTCGATGATGGCGGCAGCGGCGACTTCAAGGAACTGTACGATGCCCTGACCGAGGGAGCAAGCTGGCACGCCCCCGACCATTACTATGTGCTGGGCGACCTGGACAGCTATGTCAAAACCAAAATCCAGGCACTCCGGGACTACAAGTCCGACCGCATGGCATTTGCCAGAAAGCAGTGGCATAATCTCTGCCACGCCGGCAAATTCAGCTCCGACAGAACCATCCGGGAATATGCTGAGGAAATCTGGCAGATTGCGCCGGTGACGCTTGAGGACTAATTGCTGTTGATTTCATTTCCTAACAGGACGCTGTTACGAAACAAACAAGGAGATGTTTCCATCATGAATGATTTGAATTATGATGTCATCATCGCAGGTGCCGGTGCTGCCGGGCTGTATGCTGCCATCAATCTGCCCAGTACTGCACGGATTCTGCTGCTCTCCAAGCGAGAGCTGGGTCTGTGCAATACGGCACTGGCACAGGGCGGTATTGCCGGAGTGTACAACTCCCCCGAAGACCGCACCTCCCTCCATGAAAACGACACCTACATTGCCGGCGGCTTCCAGAATAACCCGGAGACGGTACATATTCTGGTGGAGGAAGCGGCACAGGATATTGAACGGATCATCGGGCTGGGTGTGGATTTTGACAAGCTCCCCAACGGGGACTATCACCGGACGCTGGAGGGCGGTCACAGCCGCCGGAGAATTTTTCACCACAAGGATGCCACCGGCCGTGAAATTGCGCAGAAGCTTCTTGCACATGTGAAAACCCTGCCCAATGTGGACATCCGGGAAAACACCCTGCTGTGCGACGTGAAGAAAACGGAGACGGGTTTTTCCGCCCTGACCCTCAGTCAGGATGTATGCCGCATCGTGAGAAGCCATTTCTTCATCATGGCAACGGGGGGCATCGGACGTGTGTACGAGTACACCACCAACTCCGCCATTGCCACCGGTGACGGCATCATGTTTGCTTACAATATGGGGGCAATGATCCGGGGGCTATCCCTGATTCAGTTCCATCCCACTGCTTTCAACAACCATCACACCCGTGAATGCTTCCTCATTTCCGAGGCAGTCCGGGGCGAAGGTGCCTACCTGCTCAACTGTGACGGTGAACGCTTTATGCAGCGCTATGATGACCGTCTGGAGCTGGCTCCCCGTGATGTGGTATCCAACGCCATCATCCTGGAAACCAGACGCACGGGCTCCTCTGATTTCTACCTGGATATTTCCCACAAGGATGCGGATTTCATAAAGAAACGCTTCCCCATGATTTATCAGAATCTCCTGGAACAGGGCTACGATCTGACCAGGGACAGAATCCCCATCTACCCCTGCCAGCACTACCTCATGGGGGGTATTCATGTGGATGCCGATGCCCGCACCAATGTGGAGGGGCTGTATGCCGCAGGCGAATGCTCCCACACGGGCGTACACGGCAACAACCGTCTGGCCAGCAATTCCCTTCTGGAAGCCCTGGTATTTTCCCGCCATGCAGCCATGGACATTGCCAAGCGGCTCCCGGACGCCCCGGCAGTATTTGCGCAGGTACCCTTTACCATCAATCCGGATGCTCCCCCCGTTCCCCACGGCGTGCGCACCCAGCTGCGGCATATTCTCCAGGAGAGCTATTTTGTGATTCCCAACAAGGAAAAAACCCACGAGAATTTCAGCAAGGTCTGCGAGATTCTCCGGAATCTGGAGAATAGCGAGTATCTGATCAACGCCGACTATGTGGAGGCAAGAGCCACTGCAACCATGGCATTTCTCATTCTCAATGAAGCCATGATCGAACAGAAAGGAGCATAATCATGCAGCTATTGCAAAGCTATATTGACAGCATTATCAACACTGCCCTGGAGGAGGACATTCATTATGTGGACGTCACCACGGACTATCTCCTCCCCGACGGCCACCAAAGCAGCGCCTATTACATCGCCAAGGATTCCGGTGTGGTCTGCGGTCTGGACATCGCAAAACGTGTCTTCGAGCTGGTAGGCGGCGGAGTCACCTTTGATGCCAGATGCAAGGACAGCGATAAGGTACAGAAGGGAGATATCATTGCCACCATGCAGGGCGACACCAAGACCCTCCTGAAGGGCGAACGCACCGCACTGAACATCCTGCAGCATCTTTCCGGCATTGCAACGGCAACGGCGCACTGCGTAGAACTGGTGCAGGGTACCAATGCCAAGATTACGGACACCAGAAAGACCCTGCCGGGACTGCGCCGGCTGCAGAAGTATGCCGTCACCGTGGGCGGCGGCAGGAATCACCGCTACAACCTCTCCGAGGGAGCCATGCTCAAGGACAACCATATCGACGTATACGGCGGCATCACGGCGGCAGTGACGGAGCTGCGTAAAAAGATCGGCCACATGACGAAAATCGAGGTTGAGGTGCGCAATCTGGACGAGCTGCAGGAAGCCCTGGCAGTCGGCTGTGAGCTGATTATGCTGGACAATATGAGCTGTGAGGACATGGCGAAGGCTGTGGAGATCACTGCCGGCAGAGCCCTTCTGGAGGCATCAGGCAATGTGACGGAGACCAACATTGCCGATGTAGCAAAAACCGGTGTGGATATTATTTCCCTGGGCGCCCTGACCCATTCTGTGAAATGCTTTGACATTTCCATGCGCTTCGACAAGTAAGGGGGCAGCATCATGAAACTTCAGAACACATCCCTGTTTCTGGCACTGTGCCTTTGCACAGCAGTATTCTGCGGCTGTGCAGAGGAAAAGGACGAATCCTCCGGATCCGTCCCTGCACCGCCCCCAGGAGACGGCGTTCATGTAACCATTGAGAACAAAAGCATCTCCCTGGCAGATCTGCGTGCCCAGAACTACACCGTGCCGGTGCTGGTTACGCTGGACAAGAATACGGGCATCACCTATGCGGAATGGGGACTGCAGATGGATCCCCGCTGCACCTTTACGGCAAGTGCGGATGAAGCGGATCTTCCCGTTTACTACTCCATCAATGAGGACATCAATTTCCTCTGGACTGCCTGGGCAGCGGGCAATGCGGTCACCACTACGGGCAGCATGCTGGAGCTGCAGGTAACCCTCCCCTCCGATGCCAAGGCGGGCGACAGCTACACCATCACCTATGCGGATGTTTCCATTGCGGACAAGCCCCATGTCTGGAAATCCGATGAAAACGACTGGGTGGAGAAGAACAAGGCCACCTGGACGGATGGGGCAATTACAGTAACGAACTGATAATCCGGTCAAAAATATGAGACTGCCGCACTGGGTGCAGCAGTCTCTTTCATCCTATTACGAACTTTCGGTAGCCCCGAAAGAAATTTTTTATCCCATTCCCCATAACTGCACCATCTGTTACAGTTATGGGGATTTGTTTCAAAGGTTCCCTTATCGTAATTTTGCGCCGCAAGGATATCCATCATCCGCAAACTGCACCTTCACACTGCCGTCCGGCAGGTCAGCAGCACAGATCATACCGTTGCTCTCCACGCCGCAGAGCTTGACTGGCTTGAGGTTGGCTACAAGAAGTACCTTCCTGCCGATCAGATCCTCCGGTGCATACCACTGGGCAATGCCGGAAACCACCTGTCTGCCGCCCATGCCGTCATCCAGCTGGAGGCACAGGAGTTTCTTGGATTTCTTCACCTTCTCGCAGGCAAGCACCTTTGCTACACGCAGATCCACCTTCGTAAAATCGTCAAACTCAATTTCCGCCGCCTGGGGTTCAGGGGTGTAAGCAGGTTCCTCTTCCTTAGGTGCTGCATCCCTGATGATCTGGTTCAGCTCCTCGATTTCCTTATCCACATCAATTCTGGGGAAGAGCATCTCTCCCTTGTGTACTGTTACATTCGCAGGAAGCACGCCGAACTGTGCAGCCTTCTCATAGGTCACATCCTCGGCAGAAGCGCCGATCTGCTCCCATACCTTGGGCATTGCCGTGGGCATGAAGGGACTGAGCAGAGTGGAAACAATACGGATGCTCTCCAGTAAATTGTACAGCACACTTGCAAGTCTTGCCTTCTTAGACGCATCCTTGCCCAGAATCCAGGGCGCAGTTTCGTCGATATACTTGTTGGCTCTGTCCACCAGCTTGAAAATCTCGGCCAGCGCCAGATTCAGCTGGGTATTGTCCATATAGCCGTCCACAGCGTCACGCAGGGACTTTGCCGCCGCAATCAGCTCGTCATCGAACTCGCCGGCTTCACGCACCTCCGGCAGAGTACCGCCGAAATACTTGTCCGCCATGGCAACAGTGCGGGACACCAGATTGCCCAGTCCGTTGGCAAGATCGGAGTTAATGCGGTTAATCATGATTTCATTGGAGAAGGAGCTGTCGGCGCCCAGAGCCATTTCACGCAGAATGTGGTAACGAATGGCATCGGGGCTGTAGCGCTTGCCAAGCACCATAGGATCCACCACATTACCCAGGGACTTGCTCATCTTCTGTCCATTGAAGGTAATCCAGCCATGGACTGCCAGATGCTTCGGCAGGGGCAGATCCAGTGCCATGAGCATTGCCGGCCAGATAATGGCATGGAAGCGCATGATATCCTTGGCTACCATATGGACATCCGCAGGCCAGAATCGATCAAAATCTTGGTACGCTTCATTCCAGAAGCCCAGTGCGCTGATGTAGTTGGAGAGGGCGTCAATCCACACATACACCACATGCTTTTCATCGAAGGTTACCGGAATGCCCCACTTGAAGGAGGTTCTGGAAACGCAGAGGTCTTCCAGACCGGGCTTGATGAAGTTATTCACCAGCTCCGTGGCACGGGTACGGGGCTGGAGGTAGTCGGTTTCCGTCAGGAGCTTCTCCAGGCGGTCAGCAAAGGGGGACATTTTGAAGAAGTACGCCTCTTCCCTGGCATCCACCACCTCTCTGCCGCAGTCGGGACATTTGCCGTCCTTCAGCTGGGAGGCTGTCCAGAAGCTCTCGCAGGGGGTACAGTACTTGCCGGTATATTCGCCCTTGTAGATATAGCCCTTATCATAAAGCGCCTTGAAAATCTTCTGGACGGTTTCCACATGATAATCGTCAGTGGTGCGGATATAGCGGTCGTAGCTGATGTTCATGTATTCCCAGAGTTCCTTGAAAATCTTGACAATGCCGTCAACGTACTCCTTGGGGGTGACACCTGCCTCGGCGGCCTTCTGCTCGATCTTGAGACCGTGCTCGTCAGTACCGGTGAGAAACATGACATCATAGCCCTGCATGCGGCGATAGCGTGCGATGGAATCGCAGGCAACGGTTGTATAGCAATGACCGATATGGGGATTACCGGAGGGGTAATAAATCGGCGTAGTAATATAGAACGGTTTTGACATAGGAAAATTCCTCCTTTTTGGATGTCTGCCGCGAAACGGCGCTATTGTTATTATAGCACAGAAAACGGAATTTGTAAACAGGCTTTTTGAAAAACTTTCCCCTGTATTCCACCAATCAACGCAAAATGCCCGCCCCGGAACCGGGGCGGGCATTCTCTTACTGGGATAGCGCTGCTGGCTTACTTGGAAGCCTTTGCATAATCCCCGATGGTCTTGATTCCTTTGTGCTCATTCCACCATACCCACAGGGTCGGCGCAATGCACTGGGAAGAATAGGTACCGGCAATCAAACCGAATACCATGGGCACGGAGAAGCTCATGATGCTGTCCACCTTGCAGATATACGCCACGATGCTGATAATGATCATGGTAGAAACCGTAGTGATCGAAGTACGGATGGAGCGGCGCAGGGTCTGGCTTGCACTAGTATTAACCAGCTCTGCAATGGTGGATTTTCTGGGCAGCAGCTTCTGGTTTTCACGGATTCTGTCATATACAATAATTGTATTGTTAATAGAATAACCGAAGATGGTCAGAACCACCGCCATGAAGTTGGAATCCACCTCAAAACCGCAGAGTACGAATGCACCGAAGGTAATGATAATATCATGGAGCAGGGTCATAATGGTGAACACGCCGGCGGACCAGCCGCTGATCTTCTTGAATCGCAGTGCAATGTAAATAATCAGGAGAATTGCTGCAAAGATGACCGCAACAATGCACTTTGCAAAGAATTCACGGCCGGAGGAGGGGCTGACATCATTGCTTTCCAGCTGTTCCACTGCCGCATCCGGATAAATTTCCTGGAGCGCTGCCTCCATTGCCTCCTGCTGTTCCATTGTCAGGCTTTCATTGTAGCTGAAGGAAACGGTCAGGACATTCAGATCGGAATCATAGCTTTCGCCGGTCTGCAGGGTAACGGGGGTGCCCAGAATTTCTTCTATTCTGTCCTTGGAAGCGGTTTCGTCAATTTCACCGGTGTAGGAGTAGGAAATAATGGTACCGCCCTTGAAGTCAATGGAAACCTCTACCCCCAGGAAGGAAGTACACAGGGACGCTGCAACCAGAACAGCGGAGAGGATGAACCAAACCTTCTTCTTTTCGCAGAAGCCGTAGGTTCTGGGTTCCTTGTATTTCTTTTCATTATAGCCGTAAAGTCCCTTCTTCTGGAAGCATTTGAATCTTGCCAGGGACATGGTCATCAGTCTTGCAGCCAGAACGCCCATGAGGAAGTTCAGGATGACGCCGACAATCAGCGTGAAGCCGAAGGAGTAGACAAAGCCCTCCGTGGTTGCACCAAAGAAATAGAAAATGGTACTGTCAAGGAACTTGGTAATCACATTGGTGTTGGTACCGAACGCACCCATCAGAATGATGGCTACAATAGCCAGCGTCAGGTTACCGTCAAGGATTGCGGAGAAGGCGTTCTTGTAGCCGGCACGCAGGGACGCATCAATGGATCTGCCCTTTGCCAGCTCCTCGCGGATACGCTCTGCGGTGATGATATTACAGTCAACGCCCATACCTACGGAGAGAATGATACCGGCAATACCGGGAATGGTCAGTGTAGAACTTGGCATGAAGCCGAACCAGCCGGAAACCGCAGCCAGCATACCGGCAACCTGTCCGACCAGTCCAATGACTGCTACAATGCCGGGGAGGCGGTAGAGCACAATCATGTAGATACTGATGAAGATCAGGGCAAGAATACCGCTGAGGATCATGGCATAGAGTGCGCCGGAGCCAAGGGTCGGGGAAAGGGTCTTGGTGCTGGTCTGCACCAGGGAGAAGGGCAGCGCACCGGAATTGATCTGGCTTGCCAGCTGCTCAGCAGATTCTGCGGTGAAATTGCCACTGATAACCGCTTCACCGCTGGTAATGGCTTCGTTGACCGTTGCGCTGGAAACGCATTGGTCATCCATCCAGATGGAAATATAGCCACCGTTGGATGCCTGGGTGGAGGTTGCGGAAGAGAATGCGCTCTTACCGGAATCGTTCAGCTTCAGCTGCACCACCCATTTGGAGTTTTCGTTATCATAGCCTCTCCGGGCTTCTGCCACATCGGAACCGGTGAGGATGATCTCACCGTCCGCCTCCTGACCGTAACGGAAGGTCAGCTCGGACATCTGCCCCAGCTCTTCCACAGCTGCGGTAGGATCAAAGTCCTCCTCGCCGGACTGCCAGGGGAAACGCACAATAATACGGCTGTTGTTATAGTCCACATAGGTTTCGCTGTCGTTAATATTCAGGCCGGCAAGACGAAGCTTGACAACCTCCATGGCAGCGTCCATCTGCTCTTCGGAGGCATTGACACCGTCCTCCGGCTCCAGGGTTACATCCACACCGCCCTGGATATCAATGCCCAGGCGGATATCCCCGATGCCGTGTACATAGGTTGTCACCATGTCACCGTAATACGTGGACACACCAAAAAGCGTGGTGTATGTAAACGCCAGTATCACCAGAAACACGATGAAAAATATCGGTTTTCCTACTTTTTTCTTCACAATGGAACCTCCTGTAAAATCCGCCGCCCCGGCAATGCTGCACTGTACAGCGGTAATCTGATCATGCTGCCGGAGCCTTCTGGGGCCGCCGGCATAGAATGACTGCCTAACGACAAGGGGATTTTCTGCGCTGTTCTGCGAAGAAAATCCTGTATCCGCCGTTTCGGCAGGCTTATTATTATTATAGTACAATTTTCTCTCAAAGTCAATAGCTTATGTGAAAGTTGTCTAAAAATTTGCCCAGAATTCCATGGAATTACTGGAAGCCTTTTTTCCTGCGCTGTACTCCTAATGAATTCCGAACAGCCGCTTTCCCGTCTCACAGCAGGCATCAATGAGCGCCTGGGTCTCCATGCCCTTGATTTCGGCAGCTTTCTCTGCGGTATAGGCAATCATGCTGCTGTCACAGCGTTTGCCCCGCATGGGAACCGGCGCCATATAGGGGCAGTCCGTCTCCATCATAAGACGCTCCAGGGGCACTTCTGCCAGCGCCTCCAGGGATTTTCTGGCGTTCCGGAAGGTCAGTACGCCGGTAAAGCTGATGTGCATGCCCAGTCCCAGGAGTTCTTTCGCCGATTCCGCCGAACCGCTGAAGCAGTGTACCACCCCCTTGGGACGGTACTGCCGGAGAATTTCCATGGCATCCCCCATGGCCTCACGGATGTGTACAATCACCGGAAGCTCCAGCTCCCGTGCCAGTTCCAGCTGTGCCGTAAAGACCTCCTTCTGGAGAGGAGCATCATAGCCGTCATAGTGATAGTCCAGTCCGATTTCTCCGATGGCACGGACCTTTTCCTCCGCAGCCAGCTGACGGAGCTGTGTGAGCCAGTCCTCCGGAAGATTGTCCACACACTCCGGATGGACGCCGGCGGCGGCATAGACAAAGTCAAACTTCCCGGCAAGGGCAGCATTTGCCCATGCATCGGCAATGCTGCTGGATGCCAGCAGAATGTACCGCACCCCTTTTTCCGGCATGGAGGCAAGGAGGGCTTCCCTGTCCTCATCAAAAGCGGAATCCGTATAATGGGAGTGGGTATCAAAAATATTGGTGTACAAGCTTATTCCTCCTCTTGGGTAAAGAATTCCGCCACGGATTCACGGAAGGCAGGATCCAGAATGAATTTCCCGTCCGTGCTGCTGCCGCTGACAATCCGGAATTCTGCGATATCGTGGCCGTATTTATACATATACTTCAATGCCGACTTCTGGTCATTGTAATCAATGGAGGAAATATCCGTGTTCATCATATTGACCAGTGTACGGAAATTGGAATCCATGGTGGAGGCCATGCGGTCATAGTCGCTCTGATTCAGCATATCGCAGAGAATGTCCGCCGTGACGGCGCTCCGCTGCATCTCCTCCTGCTGGAACAGGGGGTAGGTAACAATTTTTTCAATCTGAGCCGGGCCGAAGTACTGGGGCTCGCCGGTGTCCGAAAACCCCTCCATGCCGCTGGGCAGCTGGTACATCACACCGCCGCAGATGTTGCAGATTTTCTGGAATGCCGCAGAGTCCAGAATGGCATAACGATCCACGGCAATGCCCGTTTCATTGGCAAGGGCTTCCTTCGCCATCTGAATGCCGCCGCTCTCATAGCTTTCTGCCAGGGTGTACTGTTTGCTGTTCACCACAGTGAGCATGGTGGAGGGGAAGGTCATCAGGATCATTTTCTTTTGTGCCGGCAGAACCCTGACCACCGTAAAGGTCAGAGGACTGGGATCCCCCTTCTCATCCAGTACGAACAGCAGGGTGAAATTATTTTCTTCTGTCGGGACCGTGATGGTCGCCTCCATTTCATACACTGTACTGTCCGTATTGTCCAGTTTGCTGAAAATCAGCATAGCAATGCCGCCGATGCAGACGATTCCCAGAAGAAATGCCAGAAGGAACGGAATTGCCACCTGACCGCCTTTCTTTTTTGTTTTGCTCATATCATACAGCCTCCTTTGCAGAGTCCTCCGTTCCCCTGTGGCAGAATCCGCCAAGGAAACAGAAAGTTTGCGCTTTGGTCTTGCATTTTCCTTCGATAAGTGTTATAATGTTACTATGTGCTTTCTGGTGGCGTTATTTACATACTTTTCTCATTTGAAAATAAAGAAGTATAAAAGGCAGATTTTATGGGACCTCGCCTTACCGGCGCCCGTCCCCTCGGATTAGTATCAGAATCCACGCTGCCGCATGGGCCAGGTTTCAGGGCGCATCATCAGGTAGGACGGGTGATCGGGATCCTCCCCCACCAGAATCTGCCGGTAGGCAAGTCCGCTCCGTTTGGCGTAATTCAGCGTCTGCATGGAACCGGAACGTCCGCCGCTGCATACTGCAATGATTGCCTGGGAACGATCCACCATGTACTGGTTGCGCCGGAAAAATGCCCCGTGATCCCGGAAGGAGCCGGGCAGTACCACCAGCTTATCCACACAGTGGAGCATAAATTCCAGCCGGGCACAGCTGTAGCGTCTCTGCCGGAAGAAATCCCTGTAATCCTCACAGGGCTGTACGCCCACAATGTGCAGTCCCGGACGGGTTTTCCGCAGGGTGAACAGGTATTCCGCCGCATAATAATCAATGCCGTCCGCAAGCCCTGTATAGAAGCAGGTATATCCCCGGTCAACGGCGTCATCTATATAATAATGAAGCGTATCCGTCAGAATCCGGAGGATCTGACCGGTGGGCAGCTTTTCCGGACGGTGTCCGGTAAAGCACAGCACCTTCCGGTTCACAGGTGCCGGACGCTGCCAGAAATACTCTCCGCTCATACAATCCCCCCATAAGTTCTGGTAATTTCTGATAACCTCTAAAAATCCCTGTTTATAATATTGGAAAAGAATAGAAGGTGGATTTTTTGGGGCTTCGCCCACCTCGAACAGTAAAGTTTGAAAGATTCCCTTCTGTTCATTCGGAACGTTTTCATTATAACACACTCGGGCGTAAACCACAAGTGAAAATATGGTTTTTTTTTGAATTATTACATTTCTGTTCCCGTTTCGAAACCAATTCGACATTTTTCGGGAAGAATCTACAGTCAGCAGAAAGAAGGCATTCAGATCATGCAGTATCGTCAGCGTGCGTGGGCGGAGATTTCTCTGGACGCACTCACCCACAATATTAATGTGATCCGACGGCAGCTGGCAGACAGCACCCAGCTCTGTGCTGTGGTCAAGGCCGACGCCTACGGTCACGGGGAAGAATTCATCTGCCGCAGGCTCTATGAGGAGCATGTGCGGTTCTTTGCCGTTTCCAGCGTTGAAGAGGCGGTTCGTGTCCGGAAATGGGCGCCGGAGGCAGAGATTCTCATTCTGGGCTACACTCCTCCGGAATGCGCCCCCATGCTGGCAGAATATAACATTATACAGGCTGTCGTGTCCGGTGCCTATGCCAGGGAACTTTCGGACTGTTCCGACAGCGGACAGAAGGTGCGCTGCCACATCAAGCTGGACACGGGCATGGGGCGCATCGGCGTATGCGCCGGGGATATGGATGCATGCCTTGCGGAAATCGAACAAATTCTGGCACAGCCGGGGCTGCAGGCAGAAGGACTTTTCACCCATTTTGCAGTGGCGGACGAAGAGGATCCGGACAATGTTGCCTACACCAACCGGCAGGAAGCTGCCATTTTTGACATTGCACAGGCACTTCAGGAACGGGGCACGGTGCTGCGCCATGTACACTGCATGAACAGTGCCGCTATCTGCTACCGGAATCAGCCGAAAAGCACCCTGGCAAGGGCGGGCATCATTCTGTACGGCTTAATGCCCAATGCTGCACTTTCCATGCCCTTGGATCTCCGTCCGGTTCTGTCCCTGCGGTCCAGAATCAGTCATATCAAAACCGTGGCGCCGGGCACCTGCATCAGCTACGGCAGAACCTACCGGGCAGCGGAAGAGCGGCTGATTGCCACTGTGACCATCGGCTATGCGGACGGCTACAGCCGCCTGCTTTCCGGAAAGGGAGAGGTGCTGGTACGGGGCAGGCGCTGTCCCGTGGTAGGGCGGATCTGTATGGATCAGCTGATGATTGATGTTACAGGGGTTCCGGACACTGCCATCGGCAGTACGGTTACTCTCATCGGGCAGGACGGCAGCGGCAGCATTACTGCGGACGAGGTTGCCGGCATGTACGGCACCATCGGCTATGAGGTGGTCTGCGGCATTTCCAAGCGGGTGCCGAGAATTTTCACAGACCACGGCAGCATTATCCATGAAGACAGCCTGGTATAACGGATTGTCCGCAATGCAAACACCGGAACTGCATGCTGCTCCGGCACTGCCGGAAGCAGTATCGCTATCATACAATGGAGGATATTATGAAAACATACGCTTTGGGAATTGATGTGGGTTCTACCACTGTAAAAACTGTGGTTTGCAGCGAAGCGGGGGAAATACTGCATTCCGCCTATCAGCGGCATTTTTCAAAGGTCAAGGAAACGGTTGCGGAACAGCTGCAGACCATTGCAGAGCAATTTCCGGAGGCGCAGATGCGCACTGCTATGACCGGCTCCGCCGGCCTTGGTCTTGCCAATGCGGCGGGGATTCCCTTTGTACAGGAGGTACATGCCGCATTTCTGGCAGTAAAGACCTGCTACCCGGATGCGGACACCGTCATTGAGCTGGGCGGTGAGGATGCCAAAATTATCTTCCTGACCGGCGGCGTGGAGCAGCGTATGAACGGTTCCTGCGCCGGCGGTACGGGGGCTTTTATTGACCAGATGGCGACGCTGCTGGGCATTACTGTAGAAGAGCTGGACAAGGCATCCCTGAAAGCTTCCAGAACCTATCCCATTGCATCCCGGTGCGGCGTGTTTGCGAAATCCGATATTCAGCCCCTGCTGAACCAGGGCGCTGCCCGTGAAGATGTGGCAGCAAGCATTTTCCGTGCCGTAGTGGATCAGACCGTTGCAGGTCTGGCACAGGGCAGAGAAATCAAGGGAAAGGTGCTATTTCTGGGTGGACCCCTGTCCTTCCAGATGGGATTGCGCAAGGCATTTGTGGACACGCTGGAGCTGACGGAGGAACAGGCAATTTTCCCGGAACAGGCACCGGTATTTGTGGCGCTGGGCAGTGCCCTGTATGCGGAGCAGAGCCAGAATACGCCCAAAACCGCCGCAGAGCTGCTGGAAATGGTGCAGAATGCCAGGGCGGTTTCCGATGTGATCACCAGGGACTGTCTGTTTCAGTCCCAGCAGGAATATGCGGAATTTGTGGAACGGCACAAGCGTCACGACCTGAAATATGCGGATCTCCATACCTATGAAGGGGATGCCTACCTGGGCATTGACTCCGGCTCTACCACCACCAAGCTGGTGCTGATTACCGAGGACGGACGGCTGCTTTACAGCCATTATGCCTCCAACGAGGGACAGCCCCTGGACCGTATTGCGGCAAAGCTCAAGCAGATCTATCATGATAAAAATCCGAAGCTGCGCATCCGCAGCAGTGCGGTAACGGGCTACGGCGAGGATCTCGTCCGTGCAGGTCTGTCCGTGGACTATGGCATCGTAGAAACGGTTGCCCATTTCAAGGCGGCTTCCTTCTTCTGTCCCGATGTGGATTTCATCATCGACATCGGCGGTCAGGACATCAAGTGCTTCAAAATCAAGAACGGTGCCATCGACAGTATCATGCTCAACGAGGCATGTTCCTCCGGCTGCGGTTCCTTCATCCAGACCTTTGCCATGGCGCTGGGCTATGATATTGCAGAATTCTCCCAGATGGGTCTGTTTGCCAAGCACCCGGTGGAGCTTGGCTCCCGCTGCACTGTCTTCATGAACAGCAGCGTCAAGCAGGCTCAGAAGGACGGCGCTACTGTGGAGGATATCTCCGCCGGCCTGTCCGCATCCATTATCAAGAATGCCATCTATAAGGTCATCCGTGCCAAGAGCGTGGATGAGCTGGGCAAGAACATTGTTGTCCAGGGCGGTACCTTCCTCAATGATGCCGTGCTGCGCTGTTTCGAGCGTGAAATCGGCAGAAGGGTCATTCGTCCTGCCATTTCCGGACTGATGGGCGCCTTCGGTGCGGCCCTCTATGCCAGGGAGCAGGCTCAGGAAACGGAATCCACCCTCATCTCCCCGGCGGCATTGCAGAATTTTTCCTACACCTCTAAGAATGTCCGCTGCGGCGGCTGTACGGCAAACTGCCTGCTGAATGTCATCCGCTTCTCCGACGGAGGCAAATTTATTTCCGGCAACCGCTGTGAAAAGGGCGCCGGAATTACCAGGAGCGTCCAGGTGCCGGATCTGTATTCCTACAAATACGAGAGCCTCCTGCAGCTGGTGCAGCAGAACCAGCCCAAGGAGCCAATCGGCACTGTCGGTCTTCCTCTGGTGCTGAATTATTACGAATTGCTGCCCTTCTGGCATACATTCTTCACAACCCTCGGTTTCCGCACAGTAATTTCTGAAGAGAGCGACCGGAAGGTTTATTTCAAGGGACAGCATACCATCCCCTCGGATACGGTCTGCTACCCGGCAAAGCTTGCCCACGGACATATCGAATGCCTTCTGGAGCAGAAGCCGGACTTTATCTTCTGGCCGTGCATGAGCTATAATCTGGAAGAACCGGACACGGACAACCATTTCAATTGTCCCGTGGTTGCATACTATCCGGAGCTGATGCATGCCAATCACAGCGGCCTGAACGAGCAAAATTTCTTCTACCCCTACCTGGATATGAATCGTCGGAAAAACGTGATTTCCGTTATGAAAAAGACGCTGGCACGCTACAATCTCTCCGGCAAAATTGCCGGAGCCGTGGATGCCGGATATGCCGCACTGCATGCACATACTGTGCAGCTGGCGGACAAGGCGGCGGAGGTCATCCGTCAGGCACGCAGCGAGGGACGAAAGATTATTGTGCTTGCCGGACGCCCCTATCACATTGATAAGGAAATCAACCACGGCATTCACAAGCTCATTACCAGTCTGGGACTTGCTGTGGTTTCCGAGGACAGCGTTGCTGCCCTGGGAGAGATGCCGGAGCTTGGCGTGCTCAACCAGTGGACCTACCACAGCCGCCTGTACCGTGCAGCACAGTATGTGACCACACAGCCGGATATGCAGCTGGTACAGCTGGTATCCTTCGGGTGCGGCATTGATGCCATCACCACCGATGAAGTGCGGCAGATTCTGGAAAGTCGCGGCAAGCTGTACACCCAGCTGAAAATTGATGAAATCAACAACCTCGGCGCTGCCAAAATCCGACTGCGCAGTCTGCTGGCAGCCATGAACAACAACTGAGAAAGGAGCGCATCATGCCGGAATATGCAAAGTTCACCCCGGAAATGAAGGCCACCCACACCATCCTGGTGCCGAATATGCTGCCCATTCATTTCAAGCTGCTCATCAGTATTTTTGAATCCTACGGCTACCATATGGAGCTGCTGGAAAGCGAATCCCGTACCGTAGTGGATGAGGGGCTGAAGAATGTCCACAATGATACCTGCTACCCGGCACTTCTGGTCATCGGACAGTTCATGGAGGCGCTGAAAAGCGGAAAATATGACCCCGATCATACTGCCCTTCTGATTACCCAGACCGGCGGCGGCTGCCGGGCTTCCAATTATATTCATCTGCTGCGCAAGTGCGTGGCGGAGAACTTCCCCAACGTCCCGGTGGTTTCCCTGAATTTCTCGGGTCTGGAGAAGGACAGCGGCTTCAAGCTGACGGCTCCCATGCTGTTTAAGGTGCTCTTTGCCGTGCTGTACGGCGACCTGCTCATGTCCCTGTACAACCAGTGCCGTGCCTATGAGCTGATTCCGGGTTCCACTGAGAAATGCCTCAATCAATGGCAGAATCGCCTGGAACAGGCATTCCGGAAGAATCAGTTCTCCAACACCAAGAAAATTTACAAAGCCATCCTGGAGGACTTCGCAAAAATTGAACGCTCCAGCGTGCCCAAAATCAAGGTGGGCATTGTGGGTGAAATTTACGTCAAGTACTCCCCCCTTGCCAACAATCACCTGGAGGACTTTCTGCTGTCAGAGGGCTGTGAGCCCGTAGTTCCGGCGCTGCTGGAGTTCATCCTCTACTGTGCGGTCAATAAGGTCAACGAGGCGAAGCTCTATGATTCCGGCTCCGCCACAACCAAGGTGTTCCATGCTGCCTACAAGCTCTTTTACCGCCAGCAGAAGCAGCTGATCAAAATCATGAAGGAACACGGTGTGTTCACGCCGCCCCATGATTTCGAGGAGCTGCGCCACATTGCGGATAAATATATGAACCAGGGCGTCTGCATGGGCGAAGGCTGGCTGATTCCCGCAGAGATGGGAGCACTGGCGGAAACCGGCACGGAGAATATCATCTGCACACAGCCCTTCGGCTGCCTGCCGAATCACATTGTGGCAAAGGGCATGAGCCGGGTTATTAAGGAAGCCTATCCCAATGCCAACATCATTGCCATTGACTATGATCCGGGGGCAACCCGTGTCAACCAGGAAAACCGCATTAAACTGATGCTTGCCAACGCCAGAACCGCAGGGAGCAGCAGAACATGATGAATGCAGCACAACTGGAACAATTGATTGAGACAGAGCATATCAGTCTCCTGAGCTTTGACGTCTTTGATACGCTGATTACCCGCCCCTTCGGAAAGCCCGCAGATCTGTTCTGCTATATGCGGGACAGTTCTCCACAGGTACCAAGGAATTTTCCGGAATGCCGCATCCACGCCGAGCAGCTTGCCCGTCAGAAGGCACCGGGCAAGGAATGCAACATGGACGAAATTTACAATGTGCTTGCTGCAGTGAAGGGGTATCCGCCGGAACTGTGCAGGCTCCTCTGCTCCATGGAGAAGGAAACGGAGCTGCGGGTATGCAAGCCCCGTCCGGAGGGAGCTGCGCTCCTCCGTGCAGCGGAGGAATGGGAAATCCGGGTCATCCTCATCAGCGATATGTACCTTTCCCGCAGGCGCATCAGCCGCATGCTGTGCAAATGCGGTCTGAAGAATTTTGCGGAGCTTTATATCTCCTCGGAACACCGGCGCAATAAGGCCAACGGCGACTTGTTCCGTTATGTCCGTGCAAAGGAGGAGCTGCCCTTCAGAACCATGCTCCACATCGGGGACAACCCGGTCTCCGATGTCCTGATTCCCCGGAATCTGGGGATGCACGCCGTATACCTTCCCCTCCGGGCAGATGCATCGGAGCCAAAGGAGGAAGGCATACTGAATCACCTGCTGCCCCACGGCACAAGACGGCGGAAGGCGGTATCCGATATCAAGCAATGCCTGAAAGGAAACAGCCTCTCCCGGTAGCATTGGAGGGCTGCGTCCCCTGCAGTCCCTATAAACAGCCAAAAGCACGCCGCAGGCGAGCGGGTGGAGGGGGGATAAATTTTAAACATCTCTCTTGACAAGCTGCAGCCTCCTCCGGTTTCACCGGAGGAGGCTGCTCTGTGTTATTCTTCATCCTCATCAATATCGGGCAGAATGTTGACATACTTCATGTCTTCCTCTGTCAGCGCTTCTCGCTGATCCGCTTCTTCCATTTCCTCCCGCTCTTCCTTGGTGAGCTGATTTTTCCGGATCACACGGATCAGAAGGACATTCAGAAGAATGACTGCCAGAACCACCACAGTAATAATCACCACGGGCAGTGCATTGAATGCTCTGTGCTCCTTGAAGCCTTCAATGGGTACAGCCACCGTATTGCCGTCGGCGTCGGTTTCCAGAACGGTATTTCCTTCCGCATCCTGCACCATACTGTCCGTATAACCGAAGGCATATTCACCGATGCTACAGCCCTTGGGAATTTCCACTTCCTTCAGCGCAGTGCAGTTGTAGAACGCACGGCTGCCGATGGAGGTCAGCGTAGAGGGCAGACTCACAGTTGTCAATGCCGTACAATCGGAGAATGCGTTCTCATAAATGATCTCCGTGCCCTCCGGCAGAGTCACGCTGGTAAGACCGCTGCAGAAATCAAATGCACCGCTGCCAATATATTTAAGCGTGGACGGAAATGTCACCTCAGTAAGATTCATGGCAGTGAAAAATGCGGCGTCATACACGGTCGTCACCCCTTCCGGGATGGTGTATGCAGTATCCTTCCTGCCGGCAGGATAGATGTACAGGATGGTTCCGTCTTTGCTGAACAGAACGCCGTTCTCCTCGGCATAGACAGTATTGCCCTCTTCCACATGGATCTCTGTGATACTGACACAGCCCAGCAGTGCCAGAGTTCCCACATCGGTCAGCTGCCTGGGAATCGTAAATTCTGTCAGTCCCACACAGCTGTAAAAAGCCGCAGAGCCGAGCTCCGTGACACCGTCCGGAATTCTGGCTTCCGTAAAGGAATAGCACATCCCGAAGGCATAATCACCAATGGCTGTCACGCCTTCCGGCAGATCCAGGTTTTCCAGCAGCTGGCAGCCGTAGAATGCAGAGGAACCGATGCTCGTCACGGTCTCCGGAATCTCCAGCTGCTGCAGACTGCTGCAGCCGGCAAAGAGTCCGTCGCTGATGGCTGACAGATGCGCAGGCAGGGTTACCGAATTCAGGGCAGTACACCCGGTAAAGGCATATGCCCCGATTTCAGTGACGGAATCGGACATCGTTGCTCTCACAAGGGAGGTACATCCCGCAAAAGCATACTCACCCACACTTGTCACATTTCCGCCTATTGTTACCGATTGAAGGGACGTGCAGCCATAAAAAGCTCCGTCTTCAATGGAAACAATCTTATAGCCATCCAGTGTATCGGGAATGTTCACCGCAAGGATGGAGGTATCACAGCTGTACACCGAAACACCGCCGTCCACATAAATATAAGTCATTGAACCGTCATCCAGCGTTTCCTGCTGTTCTGCCGTATTCTGGGATCCGGTATCCGCACTGACGGGCAGCAGCAGTGCCATGCTGCAAAGCGTCAGGCCTGCCAGGCAGGCTGCCAGTAATCGTCTCATTTTCATCATAAAACTACCTTTCTATGGATTCCTGCTTATTTTGTTTTTCTGCTTACCTTTACAATGGCAGCAACCAGGCCGCAGATTACCGCCGCTGCAATGCCGATGAGTACATAGTACAATACATAGCTCTCATGCTTCTCAAACTCATAGGCAATCCCGTTGCTGGAAGCATATGTATGGACCGGTGAGTTCTCTTCTACATAGAGTGTGAAATTATCCTGTACAACATAAGAACCCGTGGTATCATCATATTTGTAACCCATGCAGTATGCGGTTACGGTTGCAACACTGGCAGGCACTGTCAGCTCTGTCAGAGCAGTGCAATGGGTAAAGGCATAGCTCTTGATACTCTCCAGTCCCTCCGGCAGGTTCACCGCCTTCAGGGAGGTGCAGGAGAAAAAGCAGGACTCACCGATGGTTTTCAGTGTGGAGGGAAGCGTGACTGTCTCCAGGGCAATGCAGCAGCCGAACAGATTGTCGGGCAGCTCCGTGATCCCCTCCGGAATGGCAACGGACTTCAGAGCAACACAGTAATAAAATACATCCGTACCAATGGAGGTAACTGTATCCATCGTTATTGTTTCCAGATATTTTGAACCGACAAAGGCCCAGTCCGCCAGCGTATGACAGGCATCGGGGACGGTATAGCTGGTATCCGGCCGGGCTTCGGGATATTTGATCAGCACCCCGCCGCTCTTATCAAAGAGTATGCCGTCCAGGCTCTGGTAGCTGGGATTCTCTTCCGCTACAGTAATCGCAGTAAGGCCGGTGGCACCGTCAAGCGCATAGTTGTCCAGCTGCGTTACATTGGCGGAGAGCGTCAGCTCCGTCAGTGCATCACAGTCGAAAAACGCCTTCTCCCCGATGGAGGTTACTCCATCCGGAATGGTGAGTTCTGCCAGATTCATGCACTCGGAAAAGCACCCGGACTCCAGCCTGGTCACCGTGTAACCGTCAATGGTTTCCGGCACCAGGGCGGCAGTAATTTCCGTATCCTCACAATAGACGGAAATTGTTCCGTCATCCATAATATGATATCCGTAAGTTCCATCGGTGCTCATACCGTCGTAGTTTGCCTCGGCGCCGGCAGTCAGCGGAATGCCGAGCGTCAGCAGGGCTCCGGCTGCAAGGGCAGCCATCCATTTTCTGAAATTCATGGGGTCTCTCCTCAAAGCTTTTTTCCGGTTCCATCCGGACTGTTTCGTCAGGATTTTCTATTCTGTTTCTTTTCTGCCTTTCTGGCACGGCGTTCTGCTTCCTTCTGACGGGCAAATTGTTCCGCCTCCCGCTGGCGGCGGAAAAAGACAGCCAAGCATGCCGCTCCCGCAGCAAGCACTACCAGAACAACAGCAAGCACCAGTATGGCAGTGGATTTGTTAACGGATGCGGAATATGCGATTCCGTTCTTTTTGGCATAGGAATATGCCTTGGTGCCCGATGTGGTATGCATCGTAAAACCGGAAATCACGGTATTTTCATTAGTATCCGGATCCACGCTGTAGCCGATGCCCATATTGCCGATGGTTTTGACAGAAGGGGGCACTGTGACCTCCTTCATCTGCACACAGCCGTAGAATGCCATCTCACCAATGGTGGTCAGACTGTCGGGCAGAGTTACGGAGGGCAGGGAAACGCAGCCGTAGAAGCACTTGTTGCCGATGCTCTCCAGGGTGGAGGGAAGTGTGACCTTCCGCAGGTTGACACAATAAGCAAAGCTTGCACCGATCAGTTCCCGGATGCCCTCGGACAGAACAACGGTCTGGAGGGATTCGGAATACATGAAAGCGTCCGCACCGATGGCAACAACGTTGTCCATCGCCAGATACTGCAGCTTGCTGCAGTAGGTAAATGCCCAGGGATCAATGGTCCGGCATGCCGCAGCCACAGTATAGCTGGTACCCTCCCTTGCAGCAGGGTACCGCACAAGCTCTCCCTGGCTGACGGTGTAGAGCACACCGTCATCATCCATATAGGCGGCATTGGCATCGTCCACCGTAATCGCCGTCAGGGCGGTGCAGCCCTCGAAGACAAAGGAACCGATACTGGTTACCTGTGCCGGAATTGCAATGAATTCCAGTGAGGCGCAATCATTGAAGGCACTTTCTCCGATTGTAGTAAGGGTTTCCGGCAGAGTTACGCTCTGCAGGGCTGTACAGCCGGAAAATCCCTCCTTTGCCAGCGCTGTGACGGTATAGCCGTCAATTTCTGCCGGAATCTCCGCAGCTGTAATGGAGGTATCCTTACAGAAAATCTCCGCAGTGCCGTCCTCCAGCACCGTGTAATCCAATGGCTGCTGCGCCGATACGCCAAGGGGCATCCCTATGACAGCTGTCAGGGCTGCGGCGGCACAGCAGATCAGTTTGTTAAATTGCATGGTATTCCTACTCCCGTTATCGTAATTCATATCGTTTGCGGATGCGCCTCTGCACCAGAATCAGGGCAACAGTGCAGCCGATGACCAGTACCACAATGCCTATCATGATGTAAATAAAGACGATGGACTGGGTGACACCGCCGGTACACTTGATGTCATTTTCCAGCGCATAGGTAAATCCGGCTGTGCCGTCCCTGGCATCAATGGTGAAATCCGGAAGCTTTTTCAGTTCATCCGTATCGCTGTAATAATACCCCAGGGAATAGGTTCCGACTGTCGTCACTTTCTCCGACAGGGTGATTTCTTTAAGGCTTCCGCAGTTGAAGAACGCATACATGCCAATGGCCGTCACGCTTTCCGGCAGAGTAATGGAAGCAAGGGATACACAGTTGTAGAAACAGCTGTCGCCGATGATCTCCAGGGTGGATGGCAGATTGACCTCCGTCAGGGAGGTGCAGTTGCCGAAAACGGAACCGGACAGCCCCGTAATTCCTTCCGGAATGGTGATGGACTGCAGGGAGGTGCAATAATAAAACGCCTGCTCTCCCAGTTCCGTAATAGAATCAATCGCAATCTCCGTCAGGAAGGTACAGCCGATGAATGCCCAGTCCTCTACCCGGGTACAGCCCTCCGGTACTGCAAAGGCCGTGTCCGTTTTGCCGCTGGGATAACAGATCAGGGTGGTGCCGTCAATATTGTACAGCACGCCGTCCACATCCTTATAATAGCTGTTGGCATCGGATACATGGATGGCCTCCATGGAGGAGCATCCGGAGAAGACAAATTCCTCAATGGACACAACTGAGGCAGGAATGGTAACCTCCGTCAGACTGGTGCAGCCGTAGAACGCCTGGTAGCTGATGGTTTCCAGCCCGTTGGGAAGGGAAATACTTTTAAGCGCAGGACAGTTATAAAAGGCAAAATCCTCAATATACCGTATGGTCTTGGGCAGGGTTACGCTTTCCAGGGAGGTATTGTCCGCAAAGCACTCTGCATCAATCATATTGATGGTAAGCCCGTCAATGGTTTCCGGGATTTCCGCATTGACAATGGTACTGTCCTGGCACATCACCGATACCTCGCCGGTGCCGTAATCCGTGTACATCCATAAGCCGTCCTCGGAGTAGCCGGTTGTGGATTGGATGCCCTCATTGCCGCTGCCGGGGAACAGATCCGCAGAAACTCCGAGGCTCTGTCCTATCAGAAATACGCCTGCACTGAGCAGGCACCCGATTTTTGTGAAGCTCTTCATTTGTTTCATTCTTCCTCATCCTGTCGCTCAGCATTCTTATGGGAATCTTCCTCACCGGCAGCATTTCTGCGGCGCAGCACCAGAACGCCCAGTACAGCTGCCAGAATTACGATAAGACAGCCGCCGCCCATGAGAATATACCGGAGGATATCCCCCTGTCCGGGGACTGCCTCCGCTGCAACATGGGATGGAGCATCCGTTGCCGCCTGCACCGTATTGCCCTGGGCATCAGTTTCTGCCTCCTCCGTATTGCCGGAAGCATCCGGCCGCACCTCGGCATCCCCGTTTGCTTGTTCCTCGGACACTGCTACAAAGGTAAAATAGTTCTCATAGTCATTTTCTTCATCCACTTCCGTGCAGTATACCTGCGCCTGACTTCCGGTAACGCCGTAAATGACAAAATCGGCAATCTGGTTCAGATTGGTATCATAACCAAAGGCATAATAGCTGATGGTGCCCACGGAGGATGGGATTGTAATGGATTTCAGGCTTGTCCCCAGGAATGCCATCTGTCCCACATAGGTCAGGGTATCGGGGAGGGTAATTTCCTCCAGAGCAGTGCAGCTTGCAAAGGCAGCATTGTAAATCTCCGCCATATTGCTGCCCAGATCCACCTCATGGAGATTCGTGCAGTATGCAAACGCATAGTCATCAATCACCAGCGCCGTATCCGGGAATGTAACGGAGCGCAGTGCGGAATAGGCAAACGCCCAGCTGTCCACAGCAATCAGGCCCTCCGGGAGGATGACCTCCTCCAGATGCAGTGCATAGGAAAAGCAGCCGTGGGCAATTTCATCCACCGTATCCGGCACTGTATAAACGGTATCCGTGCGTCCTGCCGGGTAAGCAAACAGATAACCCCCGTCATCGCAGATCAGCACCCCGTCCTCCGTGGCTGCAAAGTAGGGATTCCCCTCCTCTACAACAAATGTTTCCAGAGCGGTACACTTCATAAAGACGCATTCGCCCATTTCTGTGACAGTGGCAGGAATGGTGACGCTGGTCACACCCACAGCCCCTACAAAGGCACCGTTGCCGATGTAGACAACCGTGTGTCCGTCAAGTTCCGACGGAATCACAACCTCGCCCTCATAATCCGCTTCCACTGTAAAATCGGTAATTCTGGCATTGCCTTCCTCATCCAGTGTATAATTGTACATGCCATCGCTGCTGGTGTAATACACCGCTTCCGTGGTTGCTTCCTCGTCGGCAAAGACAGCCGGCGGCGCTGCTGCCAGCAGTACGGAGACTGCCGCAGCCAGCAGTTTTCTTTGCAGTTTCATTGTTTTACCTCCGGTTATTCAACGGTAACGGATTTTGCCAGATTTCTGGGCTTATCCACATCCGTTCCCTTATATACCGCCGTATAGTAGGCAATGAGCTGGAGCGGTACCACTGCCAGCATGGGCATGAGCAGATCCTCAAACCTGGGCAGACCGAACTTCACATCTGCCACATCCGGCTCCGGCTGGTAGGCCTCATCGCAGATCAGGACAACTCTGGCGCCTCTTGCCTTGACCTCCTTGATATTGCTGATGGTCTTATCGAACAGCTTTGTCTGGGTTGCCACGGCAATCACAGGCATATTTTCCGTAATCAGGGAGATGGTACCGTGCTTGAGCTCGCCGGCAGCATAGGATTCCGAGTGAATGTAGGAGATCTCCTTGAGCTTCAGGGAACCCTCCATACTCAGGGCATAGTCCAGACCTCTGCCGATATACAGCAGACTGTCCGCAGTAATCAGGGAGGAGGCAATGAACTGGGTCTGCTCCTTGCGCTCCAGAATTTTCTCAATTTCATGGGGCGTTTCCTGGAGCAGGGCTGTCAGGCGGCGGCACTCGGCTTCATCAATGGAGCCGTTCGCCAGTGCCATTTCAAATGCAAAAAGATACATGACCGCAATCTGCACCATGTATGCCTTGGTGGACGCAACGGCGATTTCCGGACCTGCGTGGGTGTAAATCAGCATATCCGCCTCTCTTGCGATGGAACTGCCCTTGGCATTGACAATGGCAAGAGTCGTCGCCCCCATCCTCTTGGCAAGGCGCATGGCTTCCAGACTGTCGGCAGTTTCTCCGGACTGGGAAATGATAATCACAAGATCCCCCTCGCCCACCAGCGGCTCCCTGTAGCGGAATTCGGAGGCAATGTCCACGATGACCGGCACTCTGGCAAGCTTTTCAATCACATACTTGCCCACAGTCCCGGCATGCATTGCCGTTCCGCATGCCACAATGTGGATTCTGTGAAACGCCAGCAGCCGTTCCGGCGTAATACCGCATTCCTCCAGATTGGGCAGACCATCGGTAATTCTGGGAGTAATGGTGGTCTTGACAGCAGTGGGCTGCTCATAGATCTCCTTGAGCATGAAATGCGCATAGCCGCACTTTTCCGCTGCACTCACATCCCAGTCCGCTGTTTTCAGTTCTTTTTCCACCTTCTGATAGTGAAAGTCATAGACCTTGGTTTCCCGTCCCGTGAGCACGGCAATTTCGTCATGCTCCAGGAGATAGTAATTTCTGGTGTACTGCAGAATGGCCGTAACATCGGAGGCAATGAAGCTCTCGTCCTTGCCGATGCCCACAATCAGGGGACTTTCCCGGCGCAGCGCAAAGACCATATCCGGAAAATCCGCAAAGATAATCCCCAGTGCAAAGGAACCTTTCAGTTCCTTCATGGTCTTGATAATGGCGTCCATGGGGTTGCCCTGGCCGCTCCGATAATAGTAATCCAGCAGCTGGGCAACCACCTCGGTATCCGTGTCGCTCTCAAAGACTCTGCCCTGGGACAGGAGAAATTCTTTCAGATGCTTGTAGTTTTCAATAATGCCGTTATGCACCAGAGTAACGCTGCCGCCCCCATGGGGATGGGAATTCCGGTCGGATGGCTCCCCGTGGGTTGCCCAGCGTGTATGGCCGATGCCGGCATGGCCATGGGGCTTGCCCTCCGCATCCATTTTTCTGCGAAGGTTCTCCAGTCTGCCCTTGGACTTTGCCACGCAGATTTTCTGGTCATCAAATACTGCGATTCCGGCAGAGTCATAGCCTCTGTACTCCAGTTTGGACAGTCCATCCAGCAGTACATCTGCGCATTCACGGTGTCCTACATAGCCAACGATTCCGCACATTCCAAAATCTCCTCCCTGTGTTCACAACATATTTATAGGTAACCTCTGAAAACAGGCTTTTAGAGGCTCACTTTATATCATCGTCCGCAGAAGCCGGACTGTTTTCATTGTATTCCGGATGCAATCATTATTATAACATATCGGGGTGGGAAATGCAACACCTTTCCTGTTTTTTTAGGTACTTTTCAGCTTTTTATCACAAAAAAGCACCGGATGCAGCACGCCTCTTCCCCGGCATCCCATCAGGGGCGATTTTACATAAAGGAACCTCAAAAACTTGTTTCTAGAGCCGGACGGAGGGTACGCAGTACCTTCCACAAACTTTCCCCGCTGGGCGGACATGCCGCAAAGCGGCAGAGGGGACGGGCACCGGTCAGGCAAAGTCCCGCAGAATCCGCCTTGGATTTCCTGCATGCGCCCCAAATGCACAGGACGGGATTTTTTCGGCAGTCTGTTTTACTTAAAATTTATGTAAATAAGATTATTTTTTGCAGGGGTACATGATTTTTTCACAAATACTTATTGACAAATTGGAAAATATATGGTATAGTTAAGGTACTAATAATCTGAAAAAGGAGATCAGATACGCATGAAGATTTTGAAAAAGGCACTCTCCGCTGTAACTGCAAGCGCCATTACGCTTTCCGTTGCAGCAGCCGGCAGTACAGCACTGTTTTCCACAGTCAGTGCTGCTGACATTGATTCCATGTCAGCTGTTGAGCTGGTTGAGGAGATGGGACAGGGCTGGAACCTGGGCAACTCCCTCGACAGCGTCAACACATGGACGAACCCGCTGACTGTTGAAGCCATCGAAACCGCCTGGAAGAACCCGGTTACCACCCAGGGCATCATTGATTCCATTGCATTCTGCGGTTTTGACACCATCCGTGTTCCTGTTACCTGGTACCAGATGATGGATGACAGCGGCAACATCAACACCGAGTACATGGCTCGTGTCAAGGAAGTTGTGGACTACTGCTACAATCAGGGTCTGTTCGTCATTGTCAATATCCACCACGACGGCACAACCGGCAACTGGCTGGCAAACGGCACAAGTGCCAAGGACAAGTTCGTGAACGTATGGACACAGATTGCCAATGAGTTCAAGGACTATGACCGTCACCTGGTATTCGAGGGCTGGAACGAAATCGACTGGGATTATTCCACTGGTTTGACTATGGCACAGGCATTCGTTGACACCGTTCGCGGAACCGGCGGCAACAACGCAGATCGTCTGCTGGTCATCCCCGGCAAGAACACCAACCTTGATGCAACTCTGGACAGCAGCTTCACACTGCCGGACGATCCGGCGGATATGCTGGCAGTTGACATCCACTACTACGATCCGACACAGTACACTGTATATTCCGATGACGATAACTCCTGGGGCGGCGGCATTACACCGCAGAATACCTGGGGCTCCGATGAGGAAGTTGCTAAGGTTAAGAACGATTTCCTGGACATTGAATCCCGTTTTGTAAACAACGGCATCGGCGTTATCATCGGTGAATACGGCGTAGAAAACTACAACAAGCCCGATGATCAGGGCCGTGTACTGTACACCAAGACTGTTGCTGCTGCTGCGGAATCCGCAACCGGTATCTGCAGCTGTCTGTGGGATTCCGGCGGACCGGAGGGCGAAGTCGGCAACATGCAGTACTTCGACCGCCGCACCCAGTCCTGGCTGAACAGCGATATCGAAGCATTCTACAAGGAGCTCAACGGCGGTACTTATGTGAATGAAGATGGTCTGATTCTTACTGACAGAATTACTCTCACCGGCACACAGACAGCCGTTAATGCAGGCACAGAGGTTTATCTGGACATTTCCAGCCTCAAGGGCAAGGCAGTGATCAAGGAAATCATCTGGACAGTGGATGTGGAAGGCCTGACGGATGCCGGCTATTATGGCTACGTTGGTGTCAATGCCAATGTAATTGATGACGCAACACAGAGCATTCGTGACTGGGCATTCATTGGTGTTTCCATTGCGAATGAGTCCAATGTTTATACAACACCTGTGGATACCTGGTTCCATACTGTAGACAATGTAGACGTTGCATATGAGGGCTACTCCCTTGATTATGACTATATCAAGATCAGCCCCTGGTATGTAGGTTCCGACGGTACTGTTCCCACAGTTGCTGTTAATCCGGAGGTAACGATTGTATTTGAGGAAGCTATCTGGGTAACACCGGACTTCCAGATTCCGGATACTACCGAACCGGATACTGAAGAGCCGACTGAGGAAACCACTGAAGAACCCACCGAAGAACCCGGCACTGTCACCTATGGTGATGTTGACTGCAACGGCACAGTGGAGATCATCGACGTTATCACACTGAGCCAGACACTGATGGGCTCCGGTTCCCTGTCCCAGGAAGCTTTCACCAATGCAGACGTTGATCAGAACGGTGCTGTTAACACTACGGATACGCTGAACATTATGAAGTATCTGGTTAAGCTGATTACTTCCCTTCCCGTTTAATTTCAACCCTTAACGGAAACGTTTCCGTCTAAGCAGACGGACGATAAAGAAGTGCTGCCAAAGCCGCTTTTGCTATTATGTCAAAAGCGGCTTTGCATTTCTTGTAATCCTAATTCTCATTAGGTAACCTCTAAAAACCTCCTGTTTATAAAATCGGAAAAGAATAAAAGGTGGATTTTTGTGGGGCTTCGCCTGACCGGCGCCCGTCCCCTCTGCCCCACGCCTCCACCTCTAAAAACAAGTTTTTAGAGGTTCTCATTAGAAAATCATGATTTTCTAATGGGAATAGGATAATATTGACATTTACATGTTCCGGTGGTATACTAGTACTAATGCATAAATCAGAATTCTTGGTGGTGTAACTATGTTGGTTGTAAGATGGCTATGCGTATTATTGATAGCTTTTATAGCAGGCAAGCTCATGACAAAAATAAAAATGCCATCCATACTTGGGTGGCTTATCGTCGGTATGATACTCGGCCCGAACGCCTTGGGGCTTATGCCGCAGACCGTGATTGATTCTCAATGGTACAAGCTGATTATTACCTGGATGCAATGCGCCTTTGGATTAATGCTTGGTACGGAATTGATATGGAAGAAAATAAAAAGCTATGGAAAAGCTTTGATGATCACAACCTTAACGCAATCTCTGGGTACATTTTTGTTTGTATCGCTGATTTTTGCTGTTGTCTTTCATTTTACAGGGGTTCCGATTTATTTGGCGTTTGCCTTTGGCGGCATTGCATTGGCAACTGCTCCTGCTCCGGCATTATCCATCGTACAGGAATTTCATACTTCCGGACCGGTTACAAACACGCTTATTCCTATGGCGGTATTGGATGATATCGTAGGGATAGCTGTATTTTTTACAGTAAATTCGTTTATTGCACGGGCTGTATCAGGAGGTGCCGTTCCACTCTACATGATTCCTGTTATGATTCTTCTCCCTGTTGTCATTGGTGCTGCAGTTGGATTCGTTGTCGGAAAATTACTCCGGAACAATTTAGGAAAAGCGGGCACATTGGCAGTCCTCCTGGGCGGCATCACAATCACAACCGCCATCGGACTGTTTCTTAACAAGACGGTGTTCACCAACATTGCACTGAATTATATGCTGATGGGCGTGGCATTTTCTGCGGTATTTTCTAACATGCTCCCGGAAGAAAGACTGAATGAATTAGTAACCTGGTTCCATCCTATTCTTGCCGTCAGCCTGTTAGCTGCAATCGTTGACCTCGGTGCGCCTTTAGACTACCATTTGATTCTTGGAGCCGGTTTGTACACCTTTGTCTATATCGCATCCCGTATATGCGGCAAATACGGCGGTGCAAGACTTGGGGCAAAGCTTACCAAAATGCCGGTTACCGTTCAGAAATTTCTTGGATTAACCTTACTTCCGCATTCCGGCGTTTCACTGGTGTTTACAGGAATTATTAGTTCCGTACTGGCGCCGTCCGAGCCGGAATTGGCTTCCATAGTAACAGGTACAATTGCAGCAGCTGCGGTTATCAATGAGATGATTGCTGTCATCGCTGCGAAAAAGGGCTTTGAGTTTGCAGGAGAAATCAACAACAAACAGCACGCCTGAAGAACCCTGCAGCCGAATATTGACAAAGCTGTCAACCTGAGCGTAAATCACGATCTGTATCGGGCAGACTATCAATAAACCGGAATGATGGAGGAGGTAAAAAATGATTGTTTATTCCATCTCTATGTTTGTCATCGCAGTTGTATTTCTGATACTTGGTATTTTGGTGTATAAAGGAAACACTGGGCTGATTCACAGCTATCATCGGACAAAAATAAAAGAATCCGATAAAAAGGAATATGGCAAGGCATTTGCAAAAGGTTTATTTGCAATTACTTTGACTTTGGCTATCAGCGGAATTGTCGCATTATTTGGAGAAGGGAATAAAATTGCAGGAATTTCCATTGCAATACTATTTGTTGGTATCATTGTTTCTTTTGTAATTCTTGGCAAAGTACAGAAAAAATACAACGGAGGCCTGTTTTGAACAATGTACAATAGCGCCGCAAATTTTCATTTATCAATGTAATGAGAACAAAGCATGAGAAGACCGCATTCTTCTCAGGCTTTGTTCTTTACGGGAATGCCTGTATCCAAAGGCAGCTGCCCCTGGAGCCATTACATTCTTCTGCTAATACATGACAAAGCCGCCGTTGACACCAAGCACCTGCCCGGTAATGAAGCCGGCAGTGTCCCGGCAAAGGAATGCCGCTGCTTCGGCAATATCCTCCGGGGTGCCAAGCCTGCCCAGGGGTGTTTCCTCTGCAAGGCAGCGGAGGGTGGCTTCGTCATAGCAATCCAGCATGGGGGTCCGGATGACGCCGGGGGCAATGCAGTTCACACGGATGCCGCTGGGTGCCAGCTCCAGCGCCAGGGCACGGGTAAAGCCAATGAGTGCCGCCTTGCTGGCGGAATAATCCACCTCACAGGAGGCGCCCGCCTGTCCCCACATGGAACTGATGTTGAGAATGCAGCCTGACTTCCGGTGTACCATCCCGGGCAGAAATGCCCGGCTCACCTCAATGGCACCCAGCACATTCACTGCAAACAGCCGCTGCCGCTGTTCCGGGCTGATATCCGTCAGAAGCCCAGAGAGGGAAACAGCGGCGTTATTCACCACAACATCCACCCTGCCGGTGCGTTCCAGCACCTGCTGCGCCATGGCTTCAATGGCGGACGCCTCCGCCAGGTCGGCGCATACAGCAAAACCGCCCAGCCTTGCGGCAGCTTCCTCCATCCCCTCCCCATGACTGTGGTAATGGAGCACCGGGAGGTAGCCCTCCTGCGCCAGTCTTGCGGCAATGGCGGAACCAATACCGCCGCTGGCACCGGTAATCAATGCTGTTTTCATACGGATACCGCCTGTTCCTGCGCCCTTGTTCTGCCAAAGGGCACGAAGAGCAATACGGCAATTGCCGCCAGGAGAACAATGGTCGTGGGAATGCCGGCTTCCGCACCGAAGGCGCCGCCATTGACCAGATCCATGCCTTCCTTCAGGCTGAACCGGAATACGGAGCCGCCGGTATCCATGCCGCTGACGGGGAGACCATAAAAATTGCCCTGGGTAAAATTCCAGATGCTGTGAATTGCGCAGGCGCCCCAGAGATTCCCGGTGCGCAGCACATAGAGGGAAATGGTTACACCGAAAAGGGTCAGATTCAGCAAAGCCATTATGCTCACGCCGTTATTGGCACCGTGTGCCAGGGCAAAGCCGATGGAATTCACAGCCACTGCCACCCAGGGGCTGTGACGCCGCAGGAGCGTGGTCATAAAATATCCGCGGAAAATGACCTCCTCACTCATGCCCTGGAGCAGCCAGCCAAAACCAATCAGAACAAGACCGGATGCGGATGCCCCCTCAACCCCCTCTGCCCGGATGCCGCCCATGGCAAAGGACAGTCCTACAACAGCACTGAACAGGACAAACCCAACCCCCAGCCCCAGCAGATACTGTACAGGCGCCCCCTTGGCAGTGAAGCCCAGGGTGGAGAGCTTCCTTTTTTCAATCAGGCGGCAGAACAGCAGTGTGATCAGGGTCGCCGCCACAGTGGCATACAGGGTGAGCACCACATAGGGTGCTGTGGACAGGAGGGATGTCATGTATTCATTCAGCTCACCATCCGTTACCTGTCCCGTCAGTTCCAGCTGTTCATAGGCATAGTCCATTGTATCCCCCATCAGCTTCGGCATCATCACAAGGGACTGGCAAATGGATCCGAGGAGAAAAATTCCCAGAAAAATCAAACACTGGAGCAGCACATTGGACGGTGTACGAAACCGCTCCGATTCCCGCACCCGTGTAACGATGGTATCATTCCATTGTAGCTTCATTCATCATTCCTCCATAGCGTTCCAAGCCCGTTTATAACCCTTGCTGTACTGCCAGCCACACAAGTACTCCCATCTGCCAGAGCAGCCCCAGCATGTTCACCGCCCAGAAATACCAGTGCTTTGTCTTATGGCGGAAGCACCGCATAGCTAGGAGTGCCCCGGCAGCACCACCCAGAAAGCCAAGTCCCAGGAGCACCTTTTCCGGGATGCGCCACTGATGCCGCCTGGCGCGCTTTTTGTCAATGCCGTAGGCACACAGGGCAATCAGGCTTATTATTAATAAGTATGCAGCCCAGCAGAGCATGACATGCATCCTGCCATCCCCTTTCCTGTTTTTTCCTATTATACCAGATGCCAGTACAGAAGTCAACCGCTTTGCGGTCAAATCTCGTCCAAGCCCTTTAACTGTGGCAGACAGGTACTGCCAGAGTTATGGGGATCAGTATCAAAAGCCCCGGATGCGCAGATCCTCAGCAATTTCCAGATAAAACTGCGCCATGTCGGAAATTTCCCTGACATGCGTTCCCTGCTTCCGGGTAAAGCGCAGCTGCCGGTAATCGGTTACATCGGGATGGGAAATGCCCCGCCTGGATGCACTGCTGGTGTACACGCCCCGGAAATTCGTCCACCGGGTATCCCTGGGGGACAGCAGCCCATCATTGGGCCCCTCAAAATGCCGGACAATCAGATAAATCCAGCCCATGACCACGTCGCTCCGTGCCTCCTTCATGACAAAGGCATAGCTCTGGTAGAATACGCCGGGGTCATCGGGATTCCGGCGGTTGAACCGGCGCATGGACTCCGTGGTCAGCTGACTGAGCACAGCATAGGTATTGGGATGGCGATCCCCCAGCAGAAACCGCCAGCCGTCGAACACCGCTGCGCCTGCCCGCACTGCCGGACCAAAATGCTGCAGTACCCAGTCCAGAGTGGGGGAGCCGTAGTGGGGCGTGGAGAGCGTCGTGACAGAAGCAATCACATCCCCCATTCCCAGTGTGGAAATCAGGTACCGTGCTTCCAGACCACCCTTGGAGTGGGCAATGATGTTGATTTTCTCCGCACCGGTTTCCCGGAGTATCCGATGAATCAGAGGAACCAGCCGCCTGGCGTTACTGATGACAGTGGCATTGCCGTCCTGATTGCCAAAATAGACCTGTGCGCCGTGCTTTCGCAGGAGCCGGGGAATTCTGCCCCAATAATAATGAATAGGCAGTCGGTCATGAAAGCCCAGCCCGTGCAGAAGCAGGATGGGGTATCTGGTCTGACAGCGCTGCATGGGGCACCTCCGTTTCACTGTTGCTTTACTGCCCCAGGCAGCTGCCCTCCAACTATTACAGTTTGAAGGATTAGTATTATTATAACAAACTATGAAAGTTATGTCAATCGCAGGGAATACAAAAATCCGGCAGAAATCTGCCGGATTTTCATTCATGAGTTTGGTTCTTCTTTCTTTTTCAGCGTTTTTACCCCATAGACCGCCAGACTGCCGGCTGCAACGACCCCCAAACCGGAGATACCGAGCGTGAGCGGAAGATTCGTATCAGGCGAAAGATCTGCGGGTTCAATCTCATAGCCGATGTATTCCGGAAGACCGCTGCCATTGAGTTCGCCATCAAAATTACTCCAGTCAAAGGCATTGCTGACCCAGCTCATAAACTCCTCTGCGGTATAGATTGCACCGAACTGCAGATCGGGATAAAAGCTCATGACATGCTCCTGTGCATAGGGAACAATGTATTCCTCTTCCTCTGTCGCAATGTAGACAAGATTGATGGCGGAGGTAACTTCACTCACCAATCGAACATCCGTTGCACCATCAAGCTGCTGTGTAACAGCTTCCACCTGAGTCAGGTCGAACGCCCCGTTTTGACTGGAGGCTCCCATAAAGAACTTCAGCTCTCCGTTCTCATCCCTCGTTAAATACAGAAGTCCTGCTTCGTCCTGCTCCTCGTAGGGGATGACATAATGATTCGGCTCCGCTGCAAGCAGAGAAGTGAAGCCTTCTTCCGGCTGATACAGATCATGATCGGCAAAGAACAGGTAATAGATTGCATACGCATCCTCAACCTGATAGCTATCCGCATTGCGGTATCTGCCGCTGGAAACATTGCTGCCGGATACGGAATAGGTTTGTATATCAGAACTGCTGTCGGCGTTTTCGGAGATGAAATCCTCCACATCCTGCAAATCCCCCGGTGACAGGCTATAGGATGCAGATGCAGAAAGCGGACACAACGCAAGTGCAATTGTAGATACAAGAGTCATCAATACAGTATCACTTTTCTTCATAACAATACCTCCTTAATAATAGCAGCTTTGATCAAATTGCAAATATCTAACCCCCCCAGAGGTGTAGACCATCACATCGCCATTGTACATATCAGTAAGATCAAAATCAATGATTTCATCGTTTGTTGGCTCATAAAGATGGATCGTTCTTCTACCTGTATCAGAATCCAGTGAAATACCCTGAACTGTAACGGCATGACCACCAGTACGTGTTCCACTTGTAGTATAGTATCCAAAAGCAAGAATAGTGACTTTGTCCACCGTTAATTGATAGGTTAGAAATTCAGATATCGGCATACTGTAGTAACCCTGATAAGTCACATAATTATGGGCAAGGTAGGTAGCCGCACTGGCAGTTTGTTCAATGTTGGCACCCAAATTAGGATATTCCGGTCCATAAATCAGATAAACCGCCTGATACTGGCTGCGGGTGGAATTTGGGTATGCATGATGTGCAGAAGCCTCAGCAGAGGCTGCCCAGCACCAATTGGACTTCGCCTGCTGCACGCCGTTGAAATCAACCGACCAGGTGGTAACTGTAGCACAAACATTCAGCACGGACAAGAATGCACACAAAAACGATGCAGCAAAAGCTGCTGCTGCTTTCATAGCCTTCATAAAATCATCTCCTCTTCATTTAAACAGTATGTACTTGTGAAACACAAATTGCTCTACAATTAACTGTACCTCCTTTTGTTTTATCATACCATATATTTTTCCATAAGTCAAGTGTTTTTCAAAATTTTTTAAAAGAATTTGTACAAAACATATAATTCAATCTATGAAACACCGTTCCGGAAAATAAAAACATCCACCAGCATATGCTGATGGATGTTCTGGCTAAAGACTGCAATTTTGATACAATGCACCCTCCGAATTAACAGAGGGCGCATTTTTGTCTTGTCCGAAAGCTATCGTTTTCTTGTTGATAAATGGAGAGGGTGCAAATCAGCAGCCACTTCACCGACTGCGCTGCAACCATGCTTCTCTGTCATAACACTGAATTTTTCACGCTCTTCTGCGGGCACTCTGACGCGGATCATTCTTTGCAGCCACGCAAAGTATAACTACCAATGTGCCCATAAGCCCTCCGTCAAAAAATCCAATAATTAGTCCAATCCAAAATGTCATTTCAACCGAACCACCATACTTTTACAATATCGCTTCCGTATTTTCCCCACCTGTCAAGCAATTTTTTATTTTTCTCAAAAAATCAATGTTCTATTCCACAAAATTTGCGTAAATCCCCGTCCTCGCGCAGCATTTTCAGAAACGCTGCGTTGTCCCTGCCATTTCTCGACGGCAGCAAAATAAGACGTTCGGTTGTGATTTTTCCACCCGTATTCATTCCGATCCCTCCTCGTGTGTGACAGGTATTCATCAAATTCCTTGGATTCTACTGAGCTTTTTGGACTTTTCAAAAGGGTTACCTCTATGCAGTTTGCCAAAACCATTTGCTCTCGTATGCCGCTTGTTTTGTAAGTTCCGTTTATCAAATAAAACTCGACTTCACGCATAGCTATTCCGTAAACGAACAAATCGTCATAATCATTCGGAATCGTTTAAGGAACACGTAATTTTTATACTTACCCGTTTCCGGCGTATAAATCGAATAACGGTCAATACGTGAAAGATATTTCCTCAGCCCGCCGAAAGTCATATCCAACTCATTATTCAAGCTCTTCGATCTCCTCAAACATAATCCGAACCCTTCGCTCATCGCTTTCAACATGGTAGTGTCCGGCATACCAATAATCAAAATCCAGCTTTTGATATATTTCTTCCAGCCATTTTTCCGTTGACCTGTCAACCGTTGACTGGTTAATATTCGGCAGAAACGCCCATTCAGGCAGACGGCTTTCGGGGACAGTGTGCGAAAAGACATAATCCACGCGCCAATGTGCCTTTGTTAGCTGTTCTTCAACATATTCCTTTATTTCGTCGCTCGGCTGCTCATTGTCAAACCAATTAAGCCCGTTGCGAAGACGGTAAAACTTATCCACAGAATAGGCACCGCCAATTATAATCGCCTTTTTTCCGTCAAAATCGTATATCTCGCCGTCCTTTGCAAAAACCAAATTCGGATATTCCGGTTCAATATACGCAAATGCGCCGTGCCACTCAGTTTCATCATAAGAAACTATCTCATACGGACGCTGCTCGTGATTTCCGTGAATACAGAAAAGCGTTATCGGAAGGAGCGAAAGCTCCTTTTTCAGATCATCATCGCTTGAGTCGAGATGATAATTTATTCCTGCATCGCCGAGGATGATCAGAATATCCTCGACGGTAGTAAAATGTTCCAAACAGAACTGCTCGATTCTGTCAAAATCCCCGTGGGTATCACCTGTTATGTAGATCATAAATACTCCTGCCTTTCCGTCTTTAGATGTCTTGAATTTGCCACCTTAACCGTTGTTCAAACTCTTCAAGCGAGATACTGCTGCGTAAAATTTTTTCTTTTTTGCTTCTCGGTTTCATGACAAACCTTCCTATAATTTGTCAACATACAATTTTTCACCGGTATCCAGACAATATGCCGCCAATTTCCCGCCAAAAACACAGCCACAATCTATTGCGATATGTCCGTTCCGTTCGAAAACAAGCGGCTGGTGGTGAAAATTTTCATTCGTTTGGTTAGAGATTAGTATTACATATACGAAATAAAACTTTATTCATCTTGAATTGCCTCTTTATACGGCAGAATCGGTGCTGCACTTGATTTCTTCATCTGGTAATATTTTTTTGCGTCTGTATCATACATAAGCACAGGAATGACACCGCTGTGCGGAACATTGCCGTCAATATAATAATGGCTCTGACCGTCATAATAAATATCATGAAAATACGGATCATTTGCAATTGAACTTGTGGCGACATGCCCCGCAATGATATCCATGCAGAATTTCTCTGTTCTTGCGGGAAATTGCTCTGTATATTCATAATCAGCCGTACCCCACTTCCACTCTTCTCCTGCTTCCTCGCAAACGCCGACATGGACAAATATCTGTGCAGACTGTCCGAAAACTTGAAAATCAGTCTCCAAAATGATATAATAAAATAAAAACGGAGGTGCGCCAGTTCGGTGCAGATAATACAGTTCGGTGAAATTCCGAATCCGGTAAAGCCCAGCAAGCAGCCGGTACACAGCCTTGGAGCCGGAGCCGTGAGGTGAGGTTTAAGCGTAGGCAGTGGAGTGCGAGAGCCGCAATGCGAAAGCGTGAAGCGATACAGCCCCGTAAGTAATAGAGAGCGGAAGCCGATACTTTCTCTATGGTCGCAGGCAGTAATACGGCAGTCGATATGCAAGAATGCTGTAGGTTCCGTCGGGGTCGAAGAGCGTGGCGAGCGTACAAAGTAGTATCTGTATACCTGGGAGGTCTGACAAGCTCCTGAAATAAGGTAAGGGCGATTTAAGTCTTGTAAACGGAGAGAACCTGAAGGTTTGTCAGAAGTCGGACTGACTCATAGTAGTGATAAAACCTGTGAAAGCAGGTGGAGCGAAGGGGTCAGCAAACAGCCGTTCCCGAAGCGGAAACATGAATGGCACAAGAGGTCAATATTGTATGGAAACGAAAACGGAAGGAATAAGATTGCAGTCGGCGAAGTATTCAAGAGTGCAGAATCTTATGCACAATGTGAATGAAGAAACGCTGATGTCGGAGCATCGGAAACAAAGCCGAAGAAAGGCTGTAGGTGTGGACGGAGTAAGCAAGGAACAATACGACGAAAATGCCGAAAGCAACATAAGAGGACTTGTGCAGAGAATGCAGAAATTTCAGTACAAACCGAAGCCAGTCAAAAGAGTGTATATCCCGAAAGTAAATGGGAAACTGAGACCGCTTGGTCTGCCGTCCTACGAGGATAAGCTTGTTCAGGGCGTAATGGCAAACATACTGAATGAAGTGTACGAACCAAGATTTCTAAACTGCTCATATGGATTTCGTGAGAAGCGTAAAGCACATGATGTAGTTAGATTCATCAATCAAACAATTATGAAACAGAAAGTCAACTATGTTCTTGAAGCTGATATCAAAGGGTTCTTTGATAATGTAGACCATGATTGGCTTATGAAATTTCTGGAACATGATATTGATGATAAGAATTTTCTGAGGTATATCCCAAGTTTGCCACTTAAAAGAGCCGAAAAGAGTGTTAAAGGTACGAAAAAGCGTAAAAAACGGCGTAGAATCGGGTTGATAAAATAGGACTACATTTATATGGTTACGTTGATATTTTTGATTTGTGATTTCAGGTCAGTTTTACGGAAAAGCTTTGCAGGGATTTTAACATCAAAAGAGTCAAGAATCAATTTGAGATCAGGATCATCAAGATCCGTAAAACGATACAGATCATCGGCA
>CAZXVI010000020.1:0-40716 GCA_964644275.1 uncultured Ruminococcus sp.
TCTTCAGCCTCAGCCTTGGAAACGCCTTCCTTCAGAGTCTTCGGAACGCCTTCTACAGCTTCCTTAGCTTCCTTCAGGCCCAGACCCAGAATGTCCTTAACAGCCTTGATAACGCCCATCTTCTTGTCACCGAAGGATGTCATAACAACATCAAATTCAGTCTTCTCTTCAGCTGCTGCTGCTGCGCCGCCTGCTGCAGGAGCTGCTGCTACTGCTGCAGTTACGCCGAATTCTTCCTGGATTGCCTCAACCAGTTCTGCCAGTTCCAGAACGGAGAGAGCCTTGATATCTTCAATAAACTTGAGTGTCTTTTCAGATGCCATGATAATAATCTCCTTTTAAATTTATTTGTACACGCATTACGCTGCATGCCTTGCGGGCAGAACAAGCTGCCAGTCAATCATTATGCTGCAAGTAAACTTATGCAGCATCTTCGGACTTGCTGTCCACCACAGCCTGCAGAATTGCAGCCAGCTTCTGGATAGGACCCTGCAGGGAACCAACCAGCTGTGCGAGCAGTACATCCTTGGACGGAATCTTGGACAGTGCCATGACTCTGGCTGCATCGAAGTACTCACCTTCTACCGCACCAGCCTTCAGGGCAAAACCGCCTTCGTTCTTCTCAGCATATGCACCGAGAATACGTGCAGGAGCTGTCTGATCATCATCAGAAATTGCAATAGCTGTAGTACCGTTCAGTACCTCGTCAAAGCAATCCATACCGATGTTGTGGAACGCAAACTTCAGCATTGTGTTCTTTTCAACAAAATACTTTACATTTGCCTCACGCAGTTCACGGCGAAGCTTGGTGTCATCTGCTACTGTGATACCCTTGTAATCAACGAGTACGCAGGAAACACTGTTCTTAAGCAGTTCCGTCAGCTCATCAACTCTTGCCTTCTTGGATTCCAAAACCTGTGCACTTGGCATTTTTCATTCACCTCCGATTTGAATATCAGCTTTTGCTGTTCATCGTATCGGGAGATACAAAAAACTCCCTTTGCCATACTCACGCATTACAAAGAGAGGGGGTATTCATTACCGCCTGCACTCCTCGGCCGGACTTACGGCATCAAGCCACCGGCTGTCTTTAGAATACGACTGTATTAGTATACCACATTTATGAAAGCTTGTCAAGTACTTTTTTCTTTTTATTTTTAAAAAATCCTGATCAGAGCTTCTTTTTATCCAGAGAATCTGCGGTCACATCCAGCAGGTCAATGACGGAACCTGCATTTCTCCGGCGTTCCAGATTTTCTTCCTTACGCAGTCTGCCCTGATGAATCAGCTCATACACAGCTTTCTCATCATTCTCCTTCAGTGCTTTGCGGTAATCATTCAGATTATCAATCAGCGTATCCAGTTCGCACAGCAGACTCTTGCGGTTCTCCATGAAGAGCATGGTCCACATTTCCTCATTCATGGTCGCAATACGGGTCATATCATGAAAGCTGCCGCCGCTGAAGCCGCTCTCCAGCTCCAGAACCGGACTTTTTACATAGGAGCTTGAAACCACATGTGCCAGCTGGGAGGTATAAGCAATCATCCGGTCATGCACCTCCGGCGAGGTAAGAACAAATCGCCGGAAACCGATCTGATGGGCAAAATTCTTCACCTGGGCAATTACATTTTTAGGCGTAAAGGACATGGGTGTCAGAATGAAATTCGCTCCCTGGAACAGATCTTCATCGGACACTTCATAGCCGGAGCGTTCCTTCCCTGCCATGGGGTGGGTACTCAGGTAGTGAATTCCTCGTTCCATACAGAGCCGGCCAAGCTCTTCCGGCAGGTCGGTTTTGACACCGCTGACATCAATGACAACTGTTCCCTCGGACATGGAAGCCACATGCTGCTTCACCCAGGAACGAATGGTTTCCGGGTAGAGTGCAACGACAATGAAATCCATATCCTTACAGTCATCCTGCACCACACCGTCAATAACCTTTTGTTCCAGGGCTTTCTCCAGCACCTCTTCCCTGGCATCACATCCATAGACACGATGTTCCGTATAGGTGTGAAGTGCCTTGCAAATGGAACCGCCGATCAGGCCAAGCCCCACTACCAGAACCTTCATAACTCTGCCTCCTGCATTCCGCCGGCATTATACGCCGAGCTCGGATTCATCTGAAATATTTACAACACGGATGATCTGATAAGTGTCATCCATTTTCTGCATGGTAATTTCCATCATTTTTGTACCGTTACTGCTGAAATTTTTAGATTTCTGCTGCCACTGTGCCGTATCGCTGCAGTATCTGACTGTCACAGTATAGAGATCCCCCGATCGCTTGATTCCGCAGATTTCCGGCGCATAGGAAAAAATGACGGGGGACGCCGGCACATTATAGCAATCCGCTGTACTGTCATAATAGAATGTCTCACCCGCCGCATGGAGCGAGGTGTCCGTCAGATCAATTTCTGTCCCGAACAGGGAAGCCGCATGGGCTCTGACATCCTTGGCAGGAATGGAATATACATCGAAGCTGCAAGGGTACCCGGACAAATCCTCATACATCAGCAGATCAATCATTGCTGCGGACAATACAGACTCCGAATTTAGCTCCGAAACAGATTCAAAAGCCGGAAGATCCACAACGGCAATGGGGTACAGGCATTCTTCCAGTTCACTTTTCAAAGATGCACTGGATGCAAATCGCAGCACGATTTCTCTTCCCTTGACAATACAGGTTGCCAACCCCACCACAGCCAGCAGCGTGCAGCAGATTCCTACAATGAAATACGCATATCTGCGCCAGAACTGAGGTCTTCCCAGCGCCACATCGATCTCGCTTGGTTCCGGAATGGGTTCCGCTTTGATTTCTGCAAGCTCCTGGGCACTTTCATCCAGCGCCTCATGAATTGCTGCAATGAAAGCATGCTTCTTCTGCCTGCCGGATTCACCGGGCAGTGTGATATCAATGGATGCTCCCGCCTTTTCCTCCTGTACCGGGGGAATATCTTCAGTCGCAGAGGTTTCTTCCTCAGGACTTGCCGTCTCTGCATGCTTCGCAGATATTTCTTCTTCGGAATCTTCCGTTTCTGCATGCTTCACAGATATTTCTTCTTCGGGACTTTCCGTTCCTGCATCCTTCTCCGCAGCCGTTCCTTCTTCAAGGCTTTCCGCTCCTGCATCCCTCTCTGCAGATGCTTCTCCCGGAAATTCCGGTTCCGCTTCTTCCTGCGGCGGTTCCGCCAGTGTCTCCGTTTCTTCCAATTCCTGCGGCGTTTCATCTGGAATTTCAGCAGTTTCTTCAGCAGTTTCTAAAGGTATTTCGGTTGGATTCCATTTTTTTTTGCGTAAAAAGCGATGCCAGAAGCCTGTTTTTTCTTCCTCCGGTGTAGTCAGATGACGGAGAACGGGAGCTTCTTCAACCGCCTCGTTTGTGGTGCAATCCGCTTCCTCAGACGATGTTTCAGGTTCAGCAGGGGCTGCTTTGGATTCCTTAGACAGGACGGTTTCCTCTTCAACCGGATCATCCGGTTCTGCTGACGCCTCCGGTTCTTCCGAAGCAGCTTCCTGGGATGGATCTGTCTCCATGGGCGAGGGCAAGGACGACAATTCCTCGTGCATCAGCCGGATGCTTTCACGAATCAGATCGGCTTTCTCATGAAGGGACAGATTTTCCGTCTCCGGCTCGGCTGCAGGCTGCGGCTCCGCTTCCGGTTCTGCACACTGTTCCTCTTCCGCTGTCGGGGGGATCTCCGCATCCATAGCACGCTCCGCATCCTCTTCCTCCCGGAGTCTGCGCATCCGCTCACGGATCAAATTTGCTTTTTCATGAACGGACAGCTTTTCCGGAATTCCTGACATAGTTTCTGCTTCGATCGGTGCTTCGGAAGAAACAGGCGTTTCCGTTTGTTCCGGTTCACGGGCAATCTCTGCTTTTACAGATTCCTCAGGAGACAGGTCAGCACTTGTATTCTCCGCAAGGCGCTGCTCCTCTTGTTTTTTCCGTCTGCGTTCATCTGCAATGGTCGTATCCCGTGGGATATCCGGCGGCAGCTCATCGGGAATTTCAATATGGGGAATGCGCCGCTTCGGCCGGGAATCCGGTGCCGGGGGCACCGGCTGCACTGACTGTGCAGCAGCCGGTTTCTTCTTTTTGCGTTTCTTTTTCTGCTGTTCCGGCTTAGGCTTGGGCGGAATAATCTGATTGGGCTTTTTTTCATTGTCAATCATGGGCAGGGAGGTTTCATCCAGCCGGTCATGCATCCGAACGGCAGTATCCTGGGACGGCTCCTCCGAAAAATGACTGACAGGAGGCGGTACCACAACCGGCTCATGACGGGGGATCGGCCACTCCTGCTTCGGCGGCTGAGCAGCACGTTTTTGGCTGGTTTCCAGTTCCACACTGCGCATGATTTCTTCCACACGGCGGCGGGCTTCTTCACTGGCGGAGGAGGCACGTTCCGACGTTGCAGGTTTCCTTTCCGACGCTCCGGTCGAAGCAGTTGGTGTCTTTGCAGCTGTATCCGGCGGATTGCCAAGCAGACCATTCAGCAGCCGGTCAATTTCCTGGTTCATGAATTGCCCTCCGTCAGCGGATCTGACCGCTGCCGACAACCCGGTACTGGATGGTAGTCAGCGCCATCAGACCCATGGGTCCCCTTGCATGGAGCTTCTGGGTAGAAATTCCGATCTCTGCACCAAAGCCAAATTCTTCACCGTCCGTAAATCTGGTGGAAGCATTGACATAAACAGCAGCAGAATCCACACTGTTCTGGAAAAGCTCTGCATTTTCCATGGATTCGGTCACGATACATTCAGAGTGGCGTGTGCTGTATTTCCGGATATGGGCAATGGCATCGTCAATGGTATCCACCACACGGACTGCAATCTTATAATCAAGGTACTCAGTGGCATAATCCTGTTCATTGGCAGGGATGACACAATCACCAAGAATTCGCTGTGTTACTTCACAGCCGTGAATTTCCACATTGCTTTTATCGAATGCAGACTTTACTTCGGGCAAAAACGCTGCAGCGATATCCTTATGTACCAACAGCGTTTCAATGGCGTTGCAGACGGAGGGTCTCTGCGTCTTGGCATTATTTGCAATGTTCACAGCCATTTCCACATTGGCATTTGCATCCACATAGACATGACAGTTGCCAGCACCGGTTTCAATCACAGGAACAGTTGCCTGCTTGACAACCGCCTGAATCAGACCGGCACCGCCTCTGGGAATCAGTACATCCAGGTATCCATTCAGCTGCATCATTTCGGCTGCTGTTTCACGGTCAGTCTTTTCCACCAGCTGTACAAGGTCACCGGGGAGCCCAACATGCTCCAATGCTTCACGCATCACGGATACAAGGCAGGTATTGGAATGGATTGCCTCCTTGCCGCCGCGCAGAATCACTGCATTACCTGCTTTCAGGCAGAGGACAGCAGCATCCACAGTGACGTTGGGACGGGATTCAAAAATAATGCCAATTACACCCAGCGGAACACGCACCTGGCGAATCCGGAGACCGTTGGGACGAATCCAGCCACGATCCTCCGTACCGATGGGATCCTCCAGGGCGATCAGCTTGCGGACGGCATTGGCCATTGCCTGAATCCGTGCTTCATCCAGACGAAGGCGATCCTGCATGGCTGCCGTCATCTGATTTTGCACTGCCGCTTCCAGATCTCTGGCATTTTCGGCAATGATCCTCTCTTTGTTTGCAAGAAGCGCCTCAGCAATCGCTGACAGCGCATTGTTTTTCAATAATGTACCGGCTTTGGCTGCTGCAGGGCTTGCTGCTTTTGCCCGCATGCCAAGTGTTTTCATATAATTGCCCATATCCGTTCCTCCTGTTATGATTTGTGATTGGCAGCCGGGAACCATGTGCCCAGCCGTTCGCCGTCAAAGAGGCGGTATAAATCATCAGGATTTTTTCCGTTCATGATGATCATATCCACACCGGCCACAGTTGCAATTCTGGCAGCATTGATTTTGGTTGCCATGCCGCCGGAACCCAGCTTGCTTCCGGCACCGCCGGCAATCGTTTCAATATAATCGTCAATGTGCTCCACTACAGAAATCATCTCAGCATTTTCATTCTGACGGGGATCCTCAGAATACAGACCGTCAATATCCGATAAAATAATCAGTACGTCCGCCCCTGCAATAGAAGCCACAACAGCGGAAAGGGAATCATTTTCGCCGATCTCCAGTTCCAGCTCATCAATGGCTACGGTATCATTCTCATTCACAATGGGGATTACGCCCATGGCTGCCAGTTCATCAATAGCATTCCGGACATTATCCACCCGCTCCGGAGAGCTGATAATAGTTTTCGTCAGCAGAATCTGTGCCACAGTGACACTGTATTTGGAGAACATTTCATCATAGATATGCATAAGCTCGCACTGCCCTACTGCAGCGGCGGCCTGCTTTCCGGGGGTTGTTTTGGGGCGCTCTCTTAGATTCAGCTTGCCTACGCCAAGTCCCACCGCACCGGAGGAAACCAGAATCAGCTCATGGCCAGCATTCTGAAGATCCGCCAGCACCCGCACCAGATTATTCATCCGGCGGATATTGAGCTTGCCGGTTTTATGGGCAAGGGTGGAAGTTCCCAATTTAATTACAATTCGTTTTTTCTCTTTCAGATTGATCATAACATCCTGTCCTCTCAATGTCCATTCACCTGATTGACGGGTGTGCCGTTTAAAAACGCCTCCAGATTCTCTGCCACGATATTCACAAGGCGCTGTCTGGTTTCCAGGGGTGACCAGGCGATATGGGGCGTAATAATACAGTTTTTCGCTGTCTTTAACGGCGTATCCGGCGCCATTGGCTCCGTATTCAGCACATCCAGCCCGGCTCCGGCAATTCTCCCGGAATTCAAGGCTTCTGCCAGATCCTGTTCCAATACAATGCCGCCCCGTGCCGTATTGATCAGGTAAGCGGTCGGTTTCATCCATTCCAGTGTTTCACGGCGGATCAGGTGCGCCGTCCGCTCTGTCAGGGGACAATGGATGGAAAGCACATCCGCACTGCGGAACGCCTCTTCCAGAGAAACCACGGGGAACAGGCAGTTTTCCGGCATTGTCCTGGTGGATACGATCACCTTCATGCCAAAGGCATCCGCCACCCTGGCAACGCTTCTTCCGATATTGCCGTAACCGATGACTGCAAAAGTCCTGCCCCATAATTCATGTACTGGGTACGGGAAATAGGAAAAAGTTGTACTCCGTTCCCACGCTCCTGCTGCAACTGCAGCATGATAGGCAGGCAGATTTCCGGCCAGAGAAAGCAGCAGTGCAAAGGTATGCTGCACCACGGCATGGGTAGAATAGTCCCCTGCATTGCAGACCACAATTCCATGCGCTGTTGCAGCCTCCAGGTCAATATTGTTATAGCCAGTGGCAAACAGACCGATATAGCGGAGATTAGGACATTGCGCCATCACTTCTGCAGTAATGGGGGTCTTATTGCACAGAACAATTTCCGCATCGCCGATTTTAGCAGCTGCTTCCTCCGGAAGAGTGGAACCACAGCAACTGACTTCGCCGTATCTTGAGAAGACAGAAAAGCCTACGTCATCCGCCGAAACAGTGTCCCAATCAGGAATCACAATTTTCATTCAGCATCGTCCTCCGGTTCAGACGCTTCTTCGTGGGATGCGGCTTCTGTGGGGACAGCTTCCTGTTCCGCTGCTTCTTCCTTTTCCTGTTCTGTTTCTTCCTTCCCGGAGGAAACGGCGGACTTATCCCGATCCACAGTTTTGGCAAGTATCAGGGAGGCAATCAGTGCTGCTGCTTCAAAAACGCCCACACCGTAAAATAAGGACATATTGTTCTCTGCAAGATACGGAAGGAGGGTCAGCGGAATCGCAATCGCCAGCACCAGATGGTATTTTTTGCGAAAACGAATAAACTGTATTCCAAATACCAGAAGTGCTGCCAAAGCAAATACAATGTGAACGCCCAGTTTGATCGGGAACAGTGAATTCTCCATATTGAAAACTCCTCTTTTTTGTGATGATCGCGTGCTGAAAAACACTTAATTTACATTATACCATAATCTGTCTTTAAATGCAAGTGGCATATGGAAAGTTTTCGTGCCAGCATTATAGGAAACCTCTAAAAACTTGTTTTTAGAGGTGGGGGGCGTGGGGCCAAGCCCCACAAAATCCACCTTTTATTCTTTTCCGATTTTATAAACAGGAGGTTTTTAGAGGTTACCTATAGTATTTTTCCAGAAAAGCGCTTCCTATTTCTTGTTCCGGAGCTTTCCGGCAGTCTGCTCCAGTAACAGCTGCATTGCCCCAAGCGCCTCTGCTGTCGGAGCTGCGTGAGCATACCGCACCGGATAGTACATCTCAGTAACAGCATCACAAAGCTTCGGCGTATCCAGTTTCCTTGCTTTTTCCCTGATTTCATCCGGAGTGTCCGAAGGTTCGACTTCCACATTCCGCAGTTCCAGAGAGGAAAGCCACAGGGCATAGCCGAAACGAAACTGCTTCTCGGAGTCGGAAATACGGCGGAACCTGCGGTACTGTTTTTTCCAGCTTGCAGCGGTGCCGGCTTTCGGTGCCGTCTCCCGCTCCGATGGAGGAAGCAGCTGTACATAATCGGCGTATTCTGCCGTACCGAGCGTTTCCTCCGTTTCTTCTGCATCCACCCTGAAAATGTGACGGATGGCACTGACCATACGATGGCTGATCGTACGGAACCATGCGGCAATCCGATGACGCAGGCGATAGAGAAGCAGCAGAAGCAGCAAAAGCCAGAGGATCTCTAACACCGTTACAAGCCATTCGTGACTGGAGCTGTTTTCTGTCACTTCTGCAATACTCTCCGTCGTCTCCTGAACGGTATCGGAATTTATTGAATCCGAACCAAGGCTGCCAAGCCATACAAATAGCCGGATCACCGCTTTTACCAGCAGAAGCAAAAGCCAGTGCAGCAGCTGTACAGCATGTTTGCCGAACAAGGCAAGCACCAGACCAATTCCCGAAAGGATTCCGTACAGCTTCAGATTGTGCCGGACATACCTCTTCGGTACACCGGCGTATTCCGCCTCCGGTGCCGCCCGGTACAGGGACATAGTGCTGCGCAGGCTGCCGAATAGTAGCGTCACCAGCAGCAGTACCCCAAAACAGCCCTGCACGGAATAGTCACTGCGCAAAGAAACATAGAGAAGCACAAGGAAATTCACCGTACAAAGCAATGCATACACACTGATAGAAACCAGCTGTTCCGGCTCCCGGTGCCGGAGCAGCCAGGAACCGAAATAGACCGCTGTGATCAGGATTCCAACAGCAACGCCGCTTTTCAGTGAAAACAGCAATGCGGCAATGACGGAACAGAGCGTTCCGGCAAACACCGCAGCAAATACGGCAGCCGCAGTTCCCATCAACGGAGAGCTACGTTCCAGTCTTGCCAGGAAAAGGCTCTGCATCTGGGCGGCAATGGCTGCCACTACACCGGCTCCTGTAAAAATCCAGGCAATCCAGCCAGGCAGCCCAAGGCTCACCGTCCAGAGCAGAAATACCGGATAGCAGCCTGCTGCAATCGCTGCCGCTGCCTGCATCCGCATTTTGCTACGCATGGGACACCTCCTCATCGTCAAAGACGCAGACACAGGAAATTCCCTGCTGATCCCCTCTCGCCGTCAGACAGACTGTGGCATCCGGATATCGGCTTTTCAAACGGCGGACGTCCTCAGAAATATAGGGGGAAACAATTAACAGATGACTGTCATAAACGGGCGGAAGACAATGCTCCAGAGTATCCTCCGGCTGCACATCCAGCGCAGCAAGGGCATGAAGAAGCATTGTGTAATTCTGAGGAGAACAGGAAACCGGTGCAGAACAGGCAGTTCCGTGAACAGTACAGCAGCTGTAGACCGCAAATGGCTGCTGGCGGATTGTGCATTCCCGGAACAACTGCGCACAGACCCGGATCGTATGCTCTGCTGCCTCATCAGTTACAAAACGCCTGCCGCACTCTCCGGTCTGGGCTGTAAAGGCAATCACCAGCTGACGCTGCTGAGCCGGCTCCTCCGTCCGCACCATGAGGGAGCCCACTCTCGCCGAGGTTTTCCAATCCATCCTGCGCAGCGGTTCCCTGCCCGTATAGGGTCGGCTTCCGGCAACGGAAAAAGGATCCGTCAGCAGGCTGCGCTTCACAGGCTGCTCCCCCATGGCACGGCAGCACAGGGGCAGCAGCTCACCAGCAGTTTCGCAGCATTTCGGCAGAACTGTCAGCATTCCGCCCAGTTCCTTGGCAGAAGCAGAAACACGCTCCGTTCCCAGAAGATCTGCTGTGACCAGCAGTACACGCTCCACTGTGAATTCTCCCCGATGAGTGCAGACAACCTTCCACTCCCGACGGATTTTACTGTAGCTTTTCAGGCAGAAGAAGCTGGAAACAAACCGGGTTTTGTCCGTTACTACGGAATGGGTTCCGGCAAACGACAGATATTTGGAGACAGAAAATTCACTTTTCAGCCACGGCAAGGGCAGGAACTTCCTGTTTTCGATTTCCTCAACGAGATGTACGGTATCCCCCTCCGTCACCTCCTCCTTGTCAAAATAACAGCGGTAGGCAACCCCATCCAGACCATGATGGGAATATACATGGCTCTGCAGTATGTACACACCGCCAACCAAGGCAAGGAGTACCAGGAACGTCAGCATACATCCTTCGGCACCGGAACTTCTTCTACCATACGCAGTGCCAGCTCATACTTGAAGCCCATCTTCTGGAGCAGCGAACTGCCCTTGGTAACAAGACGGTGGGCAATGACATCTGCCGCAATGGCCTGGACATCCTCCGGAATCACATAGTTTCTGCCCTGCATGGCAGCCCATGCCTTAGAACAGGATTGGAGTGCCAGAAGGCCTCTGGTGCTGAGCCCCAGCTGCACAGCGGAATCGTTTCTTGTCTTATCCGCAATAGCAAGAAGATAGTCGCTGATGGCATCGGAGACAAATACCTGCTCCGCTTCCTGCTGCGCTTCCAGAAGCTCCTGTACTGAGCAGACTGTCCCCTTCACTTCCCGGCTTTCCCCCTGCAGAATCCGCTTCTCTGCATCCCGGTCGGGATAGCCCAGATGCAGACACATGAGAAAACGATCCAGCTGCGCCTCCGGCAAGGGATAGGTTCCCTGGGTCTCCACAGGATTCTGCGTGGCAATGACAAAGAAGGGCTGTGCCAGAGAAAAGGTTTTCCCATCCACGGAAACCTGCCCCTCTTCCATACATTCCAGCAAGCTGGACTGAGTACGGGGCGTTGCCCGATTGATTTCATCCGCAAGAAGAATATTGGTGAATACGCCGCCCTCCCGGAACGAAAAATCCTGTGTTTTCTGGTTGAAGTAATAAATCCCCGTCAAATCCGAGGGCAGCAGATCGGGAGTAAACTGCACACGAACCTGTCTGCATCCGATGCTCCTGGCAAGGGAGCGGGCAAGGGTGGTTTTCCCGGTGCCGGGAATGTCATCCAGCAGTACATGCCCTCTGCAAAGGAGTGCAGCAATCACCCGGTCAATTACTGCATCCTTACCTACAATAGCAGCGGAAATATTCCGCCGAAGCGTTTCTGTCAGCTGTTGTACCATCTGATTCATCCTTTCTGTTTTTAGCGAATCTCTGAATCCCTGTTTTAAAATAGGGAACGCAAAAATTTGAATTATTACTGTAATGCTATTGCAGTGCTTTCTCTAATCTGCAAACTGACTCTGATAGAGATTCGCATAGAATCCCTTCTGTGCCATTAACGTAGTATGATCGCCCTGCTCAATGATATTGCCGTCCCGCATTACAAGAATATGATCCGCACTGCGGATGGTGGAAAGGCGATGGGCAATGATAAAGCTGGTCTTGCCCTGCATGAGGGTTTCAAAAGCCCTCTGGATACGCTGTTCTGTACGGATGTCAATGCTGCTGGTGGCTTCGTCCAGAATAAGCATGGGCGGATTCGTCAGCATAATACGGGCAATGCAGAGCAGCTGCTTCTGTCCCTGGGACAAACCGCTGGCATCCGAGATAACAGTATCATAGCCCTGGGGCAGACGCTTGATAAAACCGTGGGCATAAGCAGCTTTTGCTGCTGCTTCAATTTCCTCACGGGAAGCATCCGGCTTGCCGTAGGCAATATTTTCCGCAACAGTTCCGGTAAAAATCCAGGTTTCCTGGAGCACCATGCCAAAAAGACTGCGAAGGCTGTCACGGTTGATTTCCCGTGTATCCTTCCCGTCCAGCAGGATGGTACCGCTGTTGATTTCATAAAATCGCAGCAGAAGATTAATAATGGTGGACTTGCCGCATCCTGTGGGTCCCACAATGGCAATTCTCTGACCGGCATCGGCATGCATGCTGAAGTTCTGAATCAGCTGACGGTCCGGGGTATAGGAAAAGTATACATTCTGAAATTCCAGCGTTCCCTTACAGGCATCCGGATGCGCAAGGTGACGTTCATCCGGCTCCGAGGGGGTGTCCAGCACCTCAAATACACGCTGTGCGCAGGAAATGGCATTCTGCAGCTCCGCAACAACACCGGAAATTTCATTGAAGGGCTTTGTATACTGGTTGGAATAGGACAAAAAGCTGGCAAGCCTGCCCACGCTCATCACGCCAACCCATGGCAGAACGCCAATTGCTCCCAGAGCACCTACCGTTCCCACGGCTGCGTAAATCAAGCCATTGACAAAACGGGTGGCAGGATTGCTGATGGAGGAATAGAAGGTTGCCTTCACACCGGCTGTCCCCAGCTCCCTGTTGAGTATTTCAAACCGTGCCTGCGCTCGTTCCTCATAGGCAAAGGCTTTTACTACCTTCTGACTGCCGATCATTTCCTCCGTCAATGCACCAATCTGACCCCGGAGCGCCGACTGGCGCTGAAAGGAATTATGGGACATGGCAGTCACCTTTGCCGCAACAAAAAGGGAAATCGGTGTCATAAACACCACAATCAGGGCAATCTTTACATTGATGGTCAGCATGAAAATCAGCGTTCCCACAATGGTCACCACACCCGTAAACAGCTGGGCAAAGCCCTGGAGCAGTCCGTCGGAGATGATTTCAATATCGGAAATCACCCTGGCGATGAGATCTCCTCTGGCATTGCCGTCCACATAGCGAAGGGGAACCTCCTCCAGCTTGGCAGTCAGCTCCGTGCGCAGAGAACGGATGGTGCCAAAGGCAAGGCGGTTAATGAACAAGCCCTCCAGCCACTGGAATATGCCGCTGATGAGCACAACTGCACCCAGAATCAGTGCGGCTTTTGCCAGACCATCGAAATCCACATTGCCCGGTGAAACCGCATAATCCACTGCCTCGCCAATCAGCAGCGGCACTGCCATGGACAGGGAAATGCCGACCAGGGTACAAAAAATTGTCAGAATCAGATACCGCCTGTAGGGACGGCAATAGCTTAAAATACGAACAATCGTTTTTTTCATACCGTCCTCCTTACTGCATCTGGGAATGATAGATTTCCTGGTAAACCTTGCAGCTTTCCAGCAGCTCCTCATGGGTACCCATGCCCACGCACCGACCGTCATCCAGTACAAGGATCAGATCCGCTCCTGTCAGAGAAGTCGCTCTCTGGGAAATCATAATGGTTGTCATATCGCTGCACTGCTCCCGCAGCGCAGAGCGCAGGGCAAGATCGGTGGCGTAATCCAGAGCGCTCATGCTGTCATCCAGAATCAGGATGGCAGGATTTCCCACAAGGGCTCTGGCAATGGTCATCCGCTGCTTCTGCCCGCCGGAAAGGTTGCGTCCTCCCTGCACCAGATGGGTTTCCAGACCGTACTGAAGCTTGCTGACAAATTCTGCGCCCTGCGCAATCTCCAGGACGCGTTCCATTTCCCGGGAATCCGCTTCCGGATCCGCCCAGCGGAGATTCTCTGCAATGGTTCCGGTAAACAGAACTGCTTTCTGGGGAACAACACCAATGAGTCTGCGCAGCGCCTGCTGATCATAGGACTGTACCGGCTTGCCGAAAAGGCGGATCTCCCCTTCCGTGGCATCATAGAAGCGGGGAATCAGGTTGGCAAGGGTGGATTTGCCGCTGCCGGTGCCGCCGATAATGCCCAGGGTCTGCCCCCGGTTCAGGGTAAAGGAAATGTCCTCAATAGAATGTCCGCCGGCTCCGGCGTAGGAGAAGGATACATGCTCAAAGCAAATGGCTTCCTCCGCCCCAGGGTCGGGCTGCAGGGTACCGTTTGTCATGGATGTCTCTGTGGAAAGCACCTCGTGAACCCGAACAGCGGAGGCCTGCGCCTTTGTCAGGATCACAATCAGATTTGCCAGTACCACCATGGCAAGAAGGATCTGGGTCATATAATTGGCAAAAGCCGTCAGATCCCCCTGGCTAAGGACACCGGTATTCACATGAGAGCCGCCGAACCAGAGTACAGCGACGATGCCCAGATTCATAATCATAAAGGTCAGCGGATTCAGAATTGCGGAAATTCTGCCCACGGACAGCATGCTCTGTTCCAGCTCTCCGCATTCTCTGGCGAACGCTGCTTTCTCCTGCTGCTGACGGGAAAAAGCACGGATGACACGCATGCCGTCAAGATTTTCACCGGTATGCCTTGCAATGGCATCCAGCTTCTTCTGATTGCTGCCATACATCGGTACCGTTCTGTGCATAACATAATACAGAAGCATGCCTACAATGGGGGCAATGATCAGGAAAATCAGGGAGAGCTTCACGTCAATCATGAGTACCATAATGATGGCGCCGATGATCAGAAAGGGAGCCCGCACAGCAAGGCGGATGAACATATTGACACCAGTCTGGGCAGCATTTACATCATTGGTAATGCGGTTGATCAGCGTTGACGTGCCGATGCTGTCAATCTCCGTATAGGACAGGGAATTAATGTGCTGATACAGCGCTTTTCTCAGATCTGTTCCAAATCCGAAGGCACACTTTGCCGCAAGGTACTGGCAGGTCAGGGCAAAGGCAAGTCCGCAGATTCCCAGCAGCACAATCAGGCCGCACATTTTTCCGATATAGCCGGGATCATTGCCGGCAATGCCATTGTCAATAATTTTCGCCATCACTACGGGAACAATCAGCTCAAAAATGGCCTCCAGTAATTTAAATGCCGGGCCCAGGAACAGCTGCCAGCGATAGGGCTTTAAAAAACGTAATAAATACTGCATAATCCGGTCGTTCCTCTTTTCTCTTGCTGGAATCTCTGAAAACCTGTTATTAGAGGTGGGAGCAGAGGTTTATTAGAGATTGTTTTATACAATTCGTCAGCATTTCTTTTATTATACCCCTTTTTCATAATTTTTGCAATAGTGTATAATTCCGTTTTTTCTGACAAAACTATGAGCGGAGGTGTTATTCGTGAATAAAAAAGTAAATTCTGAATCCAAAGAAAACAAACATGCTCACCTTGGCTTCTATCTCGTTCTGGCTTTATGTGCCTTAATGATCGGTGTTTCCTGCTGGTTTGCCTATACCCAGACAGCCGATGATCTGACCATTGAACTGGAATCGGCTCTTAATTCCGCCAATGAACTGGCAGCTGCCGAAATGGAAACCAATGTGACAAAACCGGAGCCATCAGAAACTGCTGCACAGGAGGCTGCATACATTCCGCCGGTCTCCACAGAAGCTGCTGCGGACTGTACGGAGCCGGCAGAAACATCTGCTGAAACCTCACAGCCAGCCACAGCAGCAGCAACCGAAGCTGCTGCCGCAAGCGTTCCGGTTTTCCCCCTCACTGGTGATATTATCGGGGAATTCAGCAACGGCGAGCTGGTAAAATCAGAAACCACCGGTGTCTGGCAGACACACAACGGGATTGATATTGCATGTACAGCCGGGGATGAAGTGCGTGCCATGGCCGATGGAACTGTCACAGAAATTGATGAAGATCCCCTTTGGGGCGTCTGTGTCACCATTGATCACGGCAACGGGATGTTCAGCCGTTACTGCAGCCTGAATTCCGGGCTGACCGTCAGTGTGGGCGATACGGTGACAAGCGGAACTGTCATCGGTGCTGTGGGTGATACTGCGGATATTGAAAGCAGCCTGCCCACACATCTGCATTTTGAAGTGCTTCAGGGCACAACGTATCTCAATCCGGTTTCCTATATCTCCGGCGAATAGCCGGGCACATGCCCATAAAAAACCGCTCCCCGTATGACAAAGTCCGGGAGAGCGGTTTTTGCTATACAATCTGTTGATCCTCCGTTTCCTCCAGCGGAAGACGAATAATGCTGTTGGGAGGGAATTCCTGATCGCAGGGAAAGGAAAAAGGCATCATGGCATGATTCACAGTTGTGATGCGCTCCTGTTCGCTGTTGTAAATCTCCTCCAGCTTCATGGAGACTGGCGGTCTGCCGGGTGCAAGAATTTCCACTGTATCTCCGGCAAAAAAACGGTTGCGCTGGGTGGCAAATACCCTTCCGCCGGAACATCCGGTAACTATTCCAACCACATCACAGGCACGGATATAACCGCCGGACTCATAGTACTGACAGGCATTGGGATGACCGAAGAAAAAGCCGGTGCAATACTTCCGGTGGCTTACCTTGAACACTTCGTTGTGGATCCATTCCGGAAGCACAAAATGGTCAGGATTCTTCAGGTAGCAGTCCATTGCCATACGATAGGCGTTGGTAATGACGGATACATAATAGGCCGACTTAGCCCGTCCTTCAATTTTGAAGGATGTAACCCCTGCCTGCACCAGCTTGTCAATATGGTCAATCATACACAAATCCCGAGCATTAAGGATGTAGGTTCCCTCCGGTTCTTCCACAATGGGCATGGGCAGATGGGGTCGTTTTTCTTCCACAAGACTGTATTTCCAGCGGCAGGGCTGGGCACAGGCACCCCGGTTTGCATCCCGGTCAGTAAAATAGGCGGACAGCAGACATCTGCCGGAAAAGGAAACACACATGGCTCCGTGTACAAAAACCTCAATCTCCAGATCCTCCGGTACATTGCGGCGGATCTCATAAATTTCGTCAAGGGAAAGCTCCCTTGCCAGCACCACACGCCTTGCACCCATCCGATAGAGTGCGTTGGCGGCAGCGTAATTGACAATACCGGTCTGAGTGGACATATGGACGGGCATCTGAGGGGCAAGCTCCCTTAGCATGGTCAGAATTCCGAGATCTGCTGCAATTACTGCATCCACGCCGGCATCCACTGCTTCTGCCAGAAATTTGGGAAACAGCGGAATCTCCGGATTTCTGGGGAGTGTATTGCAGGTCAGGTAGACCTTCACACCGCGGGCATGGGCTTGTTCCACTGCTTCATGCAGAGCCCTGGCGTCAAAATTGGCAGGTCCGGCACGCATACCGAACATGGTACCGCCCAGGTAGACTGCATCTGCGCCGAAGTCCAGTGCTGACTGGAGACGCTCTGCGTCTCCCGCCGGTGCCAGAATCTCCGTATGCATCAATCGGCACCTCCCTCAGCATTGGCAGCTTCCTCCTGCATCTGTGCCACCATTTCCATATTGGCATTGTGTTCGTCCAGTGTCTCTGCAAAATACGTCACTCCGGTATCCACGTTGGCATAGAAGTAGAAATAATTGGTGTCATTGGAATAGAGCACTGCCTCAATGGCATCAAGACCGGGGTTGCCGATGGCACCTGCCGGAAGGCCTGCGCATTCATATGTATCATATGCATTATAGATTCGTTCATCTGGCAGATCAATGTGGGGCTTGATTACTTCATTAACATATTTGCCGGTAGGGTCGGACTGCAGCTTGGGGAAGGTATCCGGGTTATTCAGACGATTCCAGAAAACGGAGGCAACATCCTTCATAACATCCACATTGGCTGCTTCTGCCTGCACAATGGATGCAAAGGTGACAAGCTCATCCAGGGTGAGTCCCAATTCTTCCATCCTTGCATAGTATTCATTGGTAATCTTGGAGTTGAAATTCATGTAGATTTTCCGGCATACGTCATCCGGTTCCATTTCTTCATAGAAGGTATAGGTATCCGGGAAGAAATAGCCCTCCATCTTATAGAACTTCAAATTGCTGGTCATGGTGGGCAGATGATTTTCAAATTCATAGCCATAGCCGCCGGCATTGAAATAATAAATGAATTTCTCTGCCTCACAGACATTATTTTCTTCCAGAAGCTCCGCAGCTTCATAAAGGGAGATTCCCTCCCGGAACATAATATCCACGGATACACGGTTATCCACTGCAGCACCTGTCAGTTCGTCAATTAATGTCTCATACGCCATGCCGCTGCTGACCTCATGGTCACCGGCAACATAGGAGGCATCCGCATTACTGAGCTTGGAGAAATAGACAAAAGCCTGGGGAATCTCAATGATGCCTGCTTCTTTCAGATCCTCCGCAATTTCCTTGGTTGTGGCGCCTTCCGGAATATTGAATATAATCAACGTTTCTGAACCGTTAATGCCAAGCATATCCCTTCCCACCTGAATAATACCAACTGCCAGTGTAATGGAAATGACAAAAATCAGTACCAGCATGATCAGAACACCATAAATCTTTGCACTCTTATGCTTCTTGCGGCGTTTTTTCTTGTTGGGTGTACGGGAAGCGGTATGCTGCGCAGAACGGTGCAGCTGTACGTTCCTCTCCTTCTCCGTTACCGGCACATCCAAAGAACCACTGTTGGCTGCGGACTTCAGTGCCGGCTGAACTGTGGTTTTCTCCTCCTGACTTTCAAGGGCATACCTGGGCTGGTATTCCTTCACCTCCGGTTCGGGAGCATGAGCAGCCTCCTGTGCAGGGGCATCCAGTTCCGGCATTGGCTCCGGCTCCTTTTCCGCTTCTGTTTTCTGACTTGTCTGTCTTAAAATTTCATTGATCAGGCGATCATTTTCTGAATTCGATGACATTACATACCTCCACTGATCTTTCTGTAATCACGGCATTTACACGCCGGTCATGACGCTCGCACGGTATTTCTTCCAGAAGAAGCTGACAATAACAGAGTCCGGCAGTCCGCAGCCGGGGATTGGCTTCCAGAAAACGGTCATAATAACCGCCCCCCTGCCCCAGACGGTTTCCATCCGGACTGAATGCCACACCGGGCACAAAACAGACACTTCGCTCCGTCAGCATCGGTTTCCTGTCTCCGACGGGCTCGGGAATGCCATAGGCTCCCGGCTGCATCGCCTCCATGCTTTCTATGAGGAAAAAATCCATTGTTCCGGCTGCCAGGCACCGGGGCAGTGCCACCGCCTTACCGTCATCCAGCGCCCTGGCAATCAGCTGTAAAGTATCCGGTTCTCCGCCGCCGGAAACATAGAGCAGCAGTGTATCCGCATCTCTGTACAACGGGGAGGCAACAGTATTGTTAAAAATCCCCTCATCCAGAGACTTGCGCATTTCTTCAGGAATTGCCCTTCGCTGCTGGCGCAGCATCCTGCGCAGCCTCTGTTTTTCTTCCGGGATCGTCATTCAGTGCTCCGGGTAGCAGATGGAGCCTGCCAGGGATGCCGCATGATCCGCATCTGTCAGCACTTCTGCCAGCTTCAGACCAAAGGGCACAGCCGCACCAGCACCCTGGGCAGTAATGATAAAATCACTCTTGCAAACAGAGTGTGTACTGAGCACAGCGCCCTGCAGCTGGGATTCAAAGCCGGGATAGCAAATGGCTTCCCTGCCTTCCAGCAGCCCCAGGTGCCCAAGAATGGAGGGTGCTGCACAAATGGCACCGATATAAATGCCGCGTTCTGCGCAGAATGCCACAGCAGTCTGAACGGCTTCATCCTTCTCCAGGTTCAGGGTCCCGGGCATGCCGCCGGGCAGAATAATCATCTCCAGATCGCTGCCAAGAACCATTTCTGCTGCTGTACTATCTGTTTTCACTGTAATGCCATGGGAACCGGTGATTTCCTTGCCGCCCACACCTATAGTGACAACCTGTTTTCCACTGCGGCGAAGGATATCAATGGGGGCAATGGCCTCCGTTTCTTCAAAACCATTTGCTAAGAATACATAGATCATAGGATGACTTCCTTTCTGGTTATAGGGCCTCTAAAAACTTGTTTTTAGAGGTGGGGGTGTGAGGTGTAGCCCCACAAAATCCACCTTTTAAATTTCTTTGATTATAAAAACAGGGGGTTTTTAGAGGTTACCTTATGTGATTGAGAAGGTAACACAGTATTTTTCCTGCATCATTACAGGACGGTAGGATTCCTTAGCCTTGCGCAGACCGGGAATTCCCAGATCCTCCTCACGATTGATATAGCGGTAGCCCTGCTCTGCAATTCCGGCAGAGAAGGCCTGGTTGATGGCATGGAATGCCCCCTGGTAAGCAGTATCCGCCTTTTCGATATGCACGCAGAAGGTATCGGAGCAGATAGGTTCTCCGATGGCAAAGGCGATCAGCTTTCCGGCCGCACGCCATACCCCTCCCTGGAGCTGCAGGGTGTCAAAATCGCGGAAATAGGTGTCGATGGCAAACTGTTCAGAAATACCGGACGCATCCCCCTCCAGCCGCTCATTATAGCGGTCAGCTGCAAAAGCAATGCAGTCGTCAAAATCCTGTTCCGTTAATGCCGTATATTCTGCACCATACTGTGCAAAGCGGTGGAGAAAATTTCGTTTCTGATGATATTTTCTTCCTGCCAGTGTACTCAGATCCTCACTGCGGTAAAGATAATCCCAGTTATCCCGGTTTTCCTCCACGGTCAGCTCATCGGGAAATTCCTGTTCCAGCCAGCGGAGACGTTCCGGGGACACATCCCAGATTTTCAGCGGTTTGCCGAGGGACGCAGAAAAGCTCCGCATCTGCGCAAGAATGTCCAGATCATCCCCCACTCCTGCCGGATAGGTAAAAGACGGCACCCCATCCTCCGTATCGAAGGCACAGCAGAGATAAAATCCCCGGTATCTGGCTATTTTTGTATTATGCAGACGCCGCCATGCCAGATTATTGGCAAAGCTGTATTCGCACCCCCGATAATCCGACTGCCGCAGACATTCTGTAATCCACGGACGGTCTTCCATGGTGATCTCTCGAAATTCCAACATACCTGCATCCTTCTCTGAACCTGTAGTTCCATGGTGATCTCCTAATGGTAACCCCTGAACCCCCCTGTTTTTAGAAATTCCCCTGATGTTGTTCCGCAGCGGCCATTTCCTTCAGCTGCGCATATTCCCTGCGAACCGCTTCGAACTGACCGCAGGTCATTTTTCCCTCCGGACAGGGTCCGCTGCAGCAGGAAGGGCCGGCCTTGGCAAAAATGGTAGGTGCCTCGGCACAGCACAAGCGAAGCATTTCTTTAGCAAGGGCACGAATCTCCCACTGTGCTCTGTTGCAGCATCGCATACGGAAAAAGTTCATCAGACTGCGGGCATTCATGGTCATGACCATTTTGGTTTCACAGGCATTGGGGAGTACAAAGCGGGCATCCTCAATTGCTTTCTTTTCTGCTTTGGAGCGTGCTGCTTTTTCCGTCAGCCCCTGGGAAAGAAAGGTTTCATAATGCCGTGCCTCCAGCTGATCTGCCAGACGATTATAGGCATCCACGGCATACTGCATGGCATCCTCATAAATACGCAATGTTTCCGGGTTTTCTGCAATTTCCGGAGGTGTAATGTATTCAAACTTCTCCTGCTTCACATAACGCTGGCTCTGCACGGAAAAGCTTGCCAGTCTGTGACGGGTAATCTGTGCCAGAAGGGAACGGGATACGCCCTCAATTCCAAAGGTAAAGCTGACATGCTCCACAGGACTTTCGTGTCCGTAGGAAGCCAGCATTTTCACAAAATCCCCGGCCTTGGCATCATCCATGCCCTCCATCAGATGCATTGCATCGGTATCAGAGTAGCAGAGCTTGGCAGCAGCCGCAACTGTCTTCTCCGGTGACGGCGTGCATGTAATCAAAGTAACTTTCATTTCTGCCTCCGTTTTTTCGTTTCTGCTTGGATGCAGTCTGCTGCATCCACTGTCATAATCGTTTTTATTATACCACAATTTCAGCAGTTCGTCAATGTTTTGGGTAAAAGCTTCTCAAATTTTTGCAGTCGGTCTCTGAAGCAAGTGTTCAGCCCTTGCTGCTATTATGTTCTATCCGGCAGATACCAGTAGCTGTGTATGCCACTCATGTAAATTTTGGCGCCCTTTGGCACCTGTGTCAGGGCATTGTAAACATTGATATAGTCCCCTGCACCCATAGAAATTGCTAGTGCTCCCAATACTCCCAGAAAACCCAGCTGAGGAACAAGCATGAACAGCAGATAGGGCAAAAGACCGAATACCAGATTGGGCATCAGCGACATCAGGACAAACTGCGCTCTGCTCATGGATTCAGTCCCAACCACAAACAGCATGCCGGCGGAGAGATTATGATACATGAGTACCTCCCCGCGAAAACAAAGGGCATGGACAAATTCGTGGGGTACCATAATGGCCATAGCCAGCAAGGCACCGATCAGATACATAACGGAATCCATCTCACCGCCCCGCAGATACGCCAGTCCGAGCAGAACAGCAATCACTGCCAGTGCAGCTAAATTCATATAGAAGCCGAATTTCTTCAGATCCTCAAATTCTTTGAACTGCACTGCCCCCGGTACCTCCCGCTGGGGCAATGAAGCCGGATCATGATTATATTTACCTGCATATCTGAATTTCATACATCATTTCCTCGTTATAGCTTTGTGATCTTCTGATACTTTGCCATGATTTTCTTTGTCCCTGCACGGTCGAACGCAACTTCAAGCAGCGCATCGCCGCCCATATATTCCACGCTCAGGACAGTTCCGTCTCCATGGAAACGGCTGTTAATCCGTTCACCGGGAGAAAACTGCAATGTCTGCGGCACAGAAGCAGCCTGTTTTGCAGTCCTTCTGCTTTCCTCCATCTGCTTTCGCATATAGGCAACGCCGGTATTGCCGGAGATTTCCGCCGGCATATCGTCAAATCTTCCAGTGGCTGTATCCTGCTTGTCCAGCAGCTCCTCAGGGATTTCCTTCACAAAACGGGACAGCGGATTCTGCTTGATGCTGCCGAACAGCATCCGGTTCCGGCAGTGAATCAGATACAGGTGCCGCTTTGCTCTGGTGATGGTCACATAGGCAAGACGGCGCTCCTCTTCCAGATCCGCAGGATCATCCATACTCCGCATCCCGGGGAAAATCCCCTGCTCCATTCCCACTGCAAATACGGAATCAAATTCCAGCCCCTTGGCGGCATGAATGGTCATCAGGGAAACACAGGGTACATCGGATTCCCGGTCGGCATCCGTATAGAGCGCATTCTCCTCCAGGAAGCCCTCCAGAGTAGGTTCTTCACTCTCCTTCATGTATTCCACAATGTTGGAACGCAGCTCTTCTACGTTTTCCAGGCGGGTTTCCCCTTCCTCCCCCTGCAGCAGCAGCAGCATGTCCTTGTAGCCGCTGCGTTCAAGAACGGCATCGAACAGCTCGTCCAGGGGCAGTGTTTCGGACAGTGCTGCAAGCCCGTCCATCAGTGCAGAAAATTTCAGCAGAGGAGCTGTACGCTTGGAGAGTGCCGGAAAATCCTCGCAGGTGCGTATGACTTCCAGAGGGGTCATGCCCAGATCACGGGAAATATCCAGAATGGTGCTGACAGTGGCGTCACCGATGCCCCGTTTGGGAAGATTAATAATGCGTTCAAACCGTACCTGATCATTGGGGTTCTGAAGGACACAGAGATAGGCAATCACATCCTTGATTTCCTTTCTGTCCTGGAACCGGACACCGCCATACACACGGTAGGGAATTTTATTGCGGATCAGGGAACGCTCCACATTATTGGACAGCGCATTCATGCGATAGAGCACGGCAAAGTCCGTATAGGCGGCACCGTCCCGGACCGCCTCCTCAATGGTATCTGCAATGAACTGTCCCTCGTCCTTTTCAGCGGAAACTTGCCGAAGCACTACCTTGTCGCCATCCCCGGATGAGGTCCAGAGCTTCTTTTCCTTGCGGTGTTCATTATGGGCAATCACCGCATTGGCGGCGCTGAGAATGTTCTGGGTGGAACGGTAGTTTTCCTCCAGACGGATGGTCTTACAGCCGGGAAACTGTTCTTCAAACTGGAGAATATTCTCAATGGTTGCACCGCGGAACCGATAGATACTCTGGTCATCATCACCCACTACACATAGATTGCCGTGCTGCTGGGACAGAAGGCTGACAAGGCGGTACTGGGCATAGTTGGTATCCTGATATTCATCTACCATGAGATAACGGAACCGGCGCTGGTATTTTTCCAGCACATCCGGACACTGTTCCAGCACACGGACTGTCAGATAGATCAGATCATCAAAATCCACTGCCTGCGCATCTTGAAGCCGCCGCTGATATTCCTTATACAGTTTTGCCGTTACAGCAAGCCAGTAATCCTGTCCTGCCTCGTCTGCAAATTCCTCGGGCGAAATCATTTTGTCCTTGGCAGAGCTGATAGTTCCCAGAATACTCCTGGGCGGAAATTTCTTTTCAGAGATATCCAGATCCTTCATGCACTTTTTCATCAGCCGAAGGCTGTCATCGGCATCATAGATGGTGAAGCTTTTCTCATAGCCGATGCGGTCAATGCATGCCCGGAGAATCCTGACGCAGGCAGAATGAAAGGTGGAGGCATGGATCTCCTCTGCAGCTTCTCCAAGAGTATCTGCAAGACGTGTCTTCAGCTCCCCTGCTGCTTTATTGGTAAATGTGATGGCAAGAATCTGCCAGGGTGCAATGGGATTTTCTGCGATCAGATCACGCAGCTCTGCCATGGTCAGCTCTCCGCCGTTAATGTACTGCTGCAGCTTTCTCATGCCTTCGGCATCGGGCAGGAATGCGGGCGGAGCAGCACTGTCCCCGAAAAGCACCATATTGGCAATCCGGTTGACAATGACAGTCGTTTTGCCGCTGCCTGCCCCTGCCAGTACCAGCACAGGACCCTTGACAGTAGTAATGGCTTCCAGCTGCTGGGGATTCATCTGCCGGAAGCAGCGGCGGAGCGCCGCCTGCTTATATGTCATAAATTCGGTTTCGGTCATAATCATTTCCTTTCCGTTTTATCACTTGCCGTTGTATTTCTATTATAACAAATCCGGAGTCTTTCGTCAATGTGTGCAGAAAAACTTATGGTAACCTCTAACAACTCCCTGTTTTTATACGAATCCCTTTCATTCTGATAGACAAAGTCTATCAGAATTTAGCCGGCGCAGTCGGCGCAAGGGATTGCATAAGACGGGTTTTAACCGCAAAGCGGTCAGATCTGCGGCTGTCGTAGGAAGCTGCCCTCCAAACTGTAATGTCTATTACAGTTCGGAGGATTGGTATCAGAGGTTCCCTTATCAGGGCAATCTTTCGGGATTTCCAAAAAATGATTGCATTTTCCTGAGAAATATGCTATACTATATGTGTAATGAAAGCATAAGGAGGTTTCCCCATGAAAATGCAGTTTATCGGTGCTGCCCACGAAGTTACAGGCAGCTGTACCTATTTGGAAATCGCCGGAAAAAGAATCCTGGTGGATTTTGGTATGGAACAGGGTCGGGATGTTTATGAGAATGCCCGGATTCCCTGCGCCCCCGGTGAAGTGGATTATGTTCTGCTAACTCATGCGCATATTGATCACTCCGGTTTACTGCCCCTGCTGTACGCCGGCGGTTTTCAGGGAGAAATTCATACGACTCAGGGCACTGCTTCTCTTTGCAGTATTATGCTGCGGGACAGTGCGCATATACAGGAATTTGAGGCGGAGTGGCGCAGCCGCAAGGCAAAGCGAAAGGGGGATGAACCCTATGTTCCGCTGTACACCATGCAGGATGCCATGGGAGCCATTGAGCAGATGCGTCCTCACCGGTATGATGAACGTTTTGTGCTGTGCGAAGGCGTTGAAGTCCGCTTCACGGATGCAGGACATCTGCTGGGATCAGCCAGCATTGAAATCTGGGCAACCGAAGACGGAACAACCCGGAAGCTCGTCTTCTCCGGTGATATCGGCAACAGCAATCAGCCCCTGCTGCGGGATCCCATTTTCATCGACGAGGCAGACTATGTTGTGATGGAATCCACCTACGGTGACCGGCTGCACGAACGGCCAAAGGACTATGTCACTGCCTTTGCCCAGGTGCTTCAGCAGACCTTTGACCGGGGCGGCAATGTCATCATCCCCTCCTTTGCAGTGGGAAGATCCCAGGAACTGCTCTATTTTCTTCGTCAGATCAAGGAGGATAAGCTGGTTACAGGCCACGATGGATTCCCCGTCTTTATGGACAGTCCCCTTGCCATTGAAGCAACCAATGTATTCCTTCGCAACCAGAACAGCTGCTATGATGAAGAGGCGCTATACTATGTCAAGCAGGGAATTAACCCCATTGCCTTTGATGACCTGTTCCTTGCCACTACCGCAGATGCTTCCCGTGCCATTAATTTTGACAACCGCCCGAAGGTTATTATCTCTGCGTCAGGAATGTGCGAGGCCGGCAGAATCAAGCATCATCTCAAGCATAACCTGTGGAAAAAAGAAAATACTATTCTGTTCGTAGGCTATCAGGCCTACGGTACCCTGGGACGCTCTCTGATCGAGGGTGCTGCCTCTGTCAAGCTCTTTGGTGAACCCATTCAGGTAGCGGCTGAAATCAAGCAGCTCCCCGGTATCAGCGGCCATGCGGACCTGAACGGTCTGACGGACTGGATTTCCCATATCAAGAATGTGAAAAAAGTTTTTGTGGTACACGGCGAAAGTGATACGGCGGATCATTTCACTGCGCATCTGAAAAACGATCTCGGACTGGATGCATATGCGCCCTACAGCGGTGCAGAATTTGATATCTGTTCGGGCACGGTTACTGTGGATGCAATTCCAAAGCCCATTGAAAAGAAAAGCGGCGCCAAGACCGGAAATACAGTTTATCAGCGCCTGCTCGGTGTTCTGGAGCGGCTTACTGCGCTGATTAAGCAAAGTACCGGCCGAACAAACAAGGATCTTGCCAAGCTCACAGACCAGCTGACAGAAATCTGCAACAAATGGGAAAAGTAATTCCCGGATAAATATAGGTAACCTCTAAAAACCCCTTATTTTTAAAACAAAGAAGTATAAAAGGTGGATTTTGTGGGGCTTCGCCCCACATCCCCACTTCAAAAACATGTTTTTAGAGGTTCCCTATAGAATACAAGGAGGTGACAATATGTCCGAAGCAGGCATTCCTGCTGGAAGCAGTTTTTCGATTCTGGGAGATTCCATCAGCACTCTGAAAGGCTACCTGCCCAACTACTGCAAGTCCTTCTATCTGCAAAATCCCCTTTCTGTCTGCTCCGGTATTTCCAGGCCCATGGATACCTGGTGGGCACGTGTTATCTCCCATTTTAGGGGAACTTTGTGTGTGAACAATTCCTATTCCGGCTGTCTGGTCAGCGGAATGGAATTCCCCTGTGCCACCCATTTGCTGCGGTACGGGGAATTGCACTGCAACCCTGGTTCCTATTATTTCACATTTCAGGATGAAGCACTGCATCATTCGTTGTGTACAACCAAAGTGATTCCGGATGTGATTTTAGTGTTTCTCGGCACAAACGACTGGATATTCGGAGCTCCGATTCATTCGGAAACAGAAAACAGGATGTTTTTCAGCACCGCCTATCCGTATCTGCTGCGGAAGCTGCGGCAGACCTATCCGGAAAGCCGAATCATCTGTGCTACACTGTTCCAGAACAATAACGCAGCAACGGATGCGCTGTATCCCATTGCTGATTACAATACTGTCATCCGTCAGTCGGCGGAGGAACAGGGCTGCCTGCTTGCAGAGCTTGCAGCAAGCCATGATGAAATAGAAACCATTGATGGAATTCATCCCTCCTATCAGGGAATGTACACCCTGGCGGAGCTTTGGATTCAGTCCATGAATAGATTTGATTATACGAATCCCTTTAACTGTGGTAGTCAAAAGTCTGCCACAGTTCAGCCGACGAAGTCGGTGTAAGGGATTGGACGAGATTTGACCGCAAAGCGGTCAAATCTGCGGCTGCTGTAGGCAGCTGCCCTCCAAACTGTAATGTCTATTACAGTTTGGAGAATTAGTATGAGGAGGATTTTGTATGCAGGTTGAAATTCAGGGGAGGCCCTACCCGGTGGCAATTGTCACCCTCAATGCCTATGAAAGCGTCATTTGCCAAAAAGGAGGAATGTCCTGGATGACGCCCAATATTGAAATGCAGACAAAGGGCGGAAGTCTTGGAAAAATGTTCGGCCGTGCATTCAGCGGTGAGGCCATGTTCTACAACATGTACACTGCACAGAACGGACAGGGACTGATTGCATTTGCCGCCTCCGTACCCGGAGAAATCATGAGTCTGCAGCTGACGCAGGGCAGAACCATTATCGCACAGAAATCAGCCTTTCTGGCTTCCGATCCTTCCGTATCCTACGAGATTTTCTTCCAGAAAAAGCTCTCCAGCGGTTTTTTTGGCGGCGAGGGCTTTATCATGCAGAAATTTCAGGGGGAAGGCACCCTTCTGCTGGAGATTGACGGCAGCCTGATCACCTATGACCTGGCACCCGGACAGTCCATGATGGTTGATACCGGTCATCTGGCTGCAATGGAGTCCACATGTTCTATCAGCGTCGAATCTGTCAAAGGCGTGGGTAATGTCCTTTTTGGCGGAGAAGGTCTCTTCAACACCCGTGTATGCGGTCCGGGAAGGATCTGGCTCCAGACCATGCCGATCTCCCGTTTTGCTCCCGCTGTGGCACGGTATGTGGTAAAATAGCGATCCATTAGAGGATGCAAGTATGGATACGGTAGTATACAGATGGACGGATGGAACAGATCCATCTTTTTATCAATTCTACATAATCACTGAAGAGTATTACAGTAAAATTGTTGGGGGAGAAGAGAACCGAAAGTCCTTTATTCCGTATAATTTTTCATCCGGTATTCATGATGTACTTATCGCATCTATTGAGGATATTCCAATTGCATGCTCAGGTCTAAAAAAATATTCTGAAGCTGATGCTGAAATTAAACGAGTATGGGTAGAACCAGAATATAGGGGACACGGGATAGCAACTGCAATGATGAAGCAAATAGAAGTCAAGGCAAAGCAGCAAGGCTTTCAACGGACAATTCTGCAAACCAGAGAAATCATGGCCGATGCAGTCGGATTATATAGAAAACTGGGATATCAACGAATAGAAAACTACCCACCATATAATGAAATGAATGACGCAATCTGTTTTGCTAAAAACTTATAATACCAATTCTCTATTAAACTACCCCAATAGTTTGGCGGCTATGAAAATCATGATTTTTTATCATGATTTTCAAATGAGAATAGTATAAAGGGAACCTCTAAAAACTTATTTTTATTTTTTCTATTTTAATAACAGAGTTTTTTAGAGGTTACCTAAATTTAATTCTCTTCCATAGTACAGAATAACCTGAGAAGAATATCTTCTCAGGTTATATTTTTTATGATTATATTCGTTGTTTATTACTCATTGCTGGCACCGCCGGCTGTCACAACAAAGCCATCCGTATTATTACCGGAAACCTCATAGGCAGTATCAAGCGGTACCGGTACATCCGTAGTACCGCTCTCAGCCGGAACATAGTATACCGTATAAGTGGTTTCTCCATAGGTATAGTACAGCGGAACATCCAATGTATGGTTTTTAATGTATGCCTCATAATCCATCAGGGATAGATTCTCCTGATGCATGATACCTGCATGAACCGGACCCACATAACGAAGATGATAGGGAGCAGCTGCAACGCCGGTTTCCGCTGAATCATTGTCAGTATAGCTGAATACAAAGCCATACAGATAGGCATTGGATGCAAGCCATTCATTCTGAACATCCATTTTGGAAATGGAACCATCTGCATTCAGAATACACAAATCCACGCAATAACCTGTTGCACGATCCGGCAATGCATCGGGATACAAGCTTCCCTGCACATTGTAAGGCTCCGTGGTACTGTATACCATCAGATTCGCCGCACCCACGGCACTCTGATAGGCAGTTCCCATAAGATTCATCGCCGTGACAACCGCTTCGTTGACTGTCAGATCCATACGTTTCATGCGGTAGCTCTCATTTTTGGCCTCAAAGGTCACCAGATCACCCACGGTTCCCGTAAAGGGATGCGCAGCATCCACCTGTACCAGCAGTCCATTATGCACTCTTGCCTCATCCATCGGAACAGTTGTGTACCCATCCGGAACGCTCGTATCCCCGGATGTAAAATTCACAACAGCATCCTGAATCACCAGTCCATCCGCTGTACTTTCTTCCTGCACCGCTTCACTGGTTTCCTCCGGCTTGAATTCTCCTACATTTGTAATCGAGCCTGTAGGTTCCTGTACCACACGCTTAATACCGTCCGCAACCCAGATGCCGGCGATCAACAGCACGCAGAGCAGCGTTGCGCCCTGGGGGGTCATCTTTCTTGTCTTCATATTCTGTTCTCCTGTCTTTTGGTTCTTTCTCTCTGTAGAAAATCTTTCTCTGTTTTATTGAAGAAGCTGATTCTCTTCCCCCTCTGTGTAATCCGTTGTGACTTCACCAGGCTCCAGCAAGGGATAAGCGCCGGAAACGGTGATCAGATCATATATCCGGAAGGAATCAAATATTGGCTTCCATTTTGTTTGTCCCATTGCAGTAACTGCAATATAGGTATGCCCATCCGTTGTCTGCGCATAGCTGGCAAGGCAATTGCCCGCTTCATCCGTAAATCCAGTCTTTCCGCCAAGAATCGCAATGCCCGGCACCTCAGTGCCATACATCCGGGAAAACATGGTGCTGACCATCTGCAGACCCTCCGGATTCTGTTCCGTGGGTTCCGTATTGTAGATGTAGGTAGAAATAATTTCCTTGCACATAGAATTCTGGAGACAATATTCCATAATCAATGCAATGTCAGTAACTGTACTGTAATGATCGGGATCATGCAATCCGCTGGCATTGGTAAAGTGAGTATTGTTCAGCTCCAGCTCCTCCACCTTATCGTTCATCCACTTGACAAATGTTTCTTCAGAGCCGGCAGTATATAAGGCGAGCGCTGTAGTCGCATCCGCACCGGAAGGAAGTGCTGCACCGTAAAGCAGATCTGTAATGGTACATTGCTCCCCCTCTTGAAAGCCGGCCATGGAAGCCTGATCCTGGTACAGGGGTGAAAGAATCTCCGCAGTCATTGTAAATACGTCGTCAAAACTCTTTGTCTCGTCCTCTTCAATATGCTCAATTGCCACAATCAGAGTCAGAAGTTTGGTCATAGAAGCGGGATAAATGATTGCCTGACTGCCCTTTTCTGCGATGACCCTGTTTTCATCCACATCAATCAGAACCGCATATTCCGATTCAATCCCCGTGCCAATCTGAATCACATCGCTGCCGGATTCCGGATAACACACAGGCGGTGTTGGCGCCTCAGTGGGCGGCTCCGTGGGCGGTTCTGTTGCCATTACGGCAACGGTTTCCCTATCGGACGAACCGGGGGATTCCGCTTTGCCAGGGGATTTCAGAATTCTGACAATTCCATAAATGCCTGCGGCAATAATGCCGATCATCAGGAATAACAGCAAAAAGGCCTGCGGTGAAGCATGCCTGCGTCTTCGTTTTCTTTGCTTTTGCTGCAACAATATCTACCTCATTTCTTATGCAGACGCAAGAAACGACAATTATCGTTATTTTTATTCTAATTATAACTCTTTTTGGCAGGATTGTCAACTGCCGGATGGAATTTTTCTGTTTTTCGGGATTTCCCACAAAGGAAGCCTGTTGAAATCCCTTTCTTCCATTCCGACATGCTGCTTTTTTTGTACAAATTGTACAAAATCTATTTTTTTGAAAAAAGGACTTGCTTTTTTCCGAAAGCTATGGTATAATAGTTAAGTTGTATAGTACTACTGTCTAAGGGAACTGATGGGCTGCTATATTCACACATTGATGAAAGAGGTGAATTTTGATGAAAAAGGACATCCATCCCACTATGTACAAGACTACCATTACCTGCCACTGCGGCAACGTAATTGAAACACAGTCTACCAAGCAGGATATCAAGGTGGAAATTTGCTCCAAGTGCCATCCGTTCTACACCGGTAAGCAGAAGCTTGTTGATACCGGCGGACGTGTTGACAGATTCAAGAAGCGTTTCAATCTCGATAAGTAATGCGAATGAATGCGGGCGGTTTCAAGCTGCCCGTTTTTTCATAGGCAGACACTAAAAACCCATGTTATAAGTCAGAAAGTAAAAAAGTGGATTCTGCGGGGCTTCGCCTTACCGGTGACCGTCCCCCCTGCCGCTCTGCGGCAGCTCCAACCCCGTGGGGAGTCACCCCACATCCCATCTCTAAAAATAAGTTTTTAGAGAATCCACATATGCAGCAGGAGTTTATAATGAATTACTTTACCATTGCGGACAGATGCGAAACCTCCTTTGTAGAAAAAAGGTCTGAATTTTTAGGCTACCTGGCGCCGGTAACCACCAATGATGAGGCAGTCGCCTTCATCAATGAAGTCAGGGCGGAGCACCGCAAAGCCAAACATCATGTCTATGCCTATATTCTGCGCAATTCCAATATCACACGCTACAGTGATGACGGAGAGCCCCAGGGAACAGCAGGCATTCCTGTCCTGGATGTTCTGCAGAAGCGCAGCCTGACGGATCTTTGCTGTGTGGTAGTGCGATATTTCGGAGGAATCCTTCTGGGCGGCGGTGGATTGGTGAGAGCCTATTCCCATAGTGCTGCCATTACCTGTGAGGCAGCACAGATTCAGCATATGTGTGAAAGCTGTTCTCTGACCCTGGTCATGGATTATACACTTTATGGGAAAGTGACCCATTGCCTTCCAAAATACGGTGTACTGGAAACAGGCAGCGAATTCGGAACGGAGGTCACACTGCAGCTCAATGTCCGAACCGAGGTACTGGAACAGCTGAAGCAGGAACTGACCGAACTGTCGGGCGGTAAAATCAGAATCCTCTGCGGAGCAACGGGCTATGCAGATTTTTCTTCTGTTGGATGAATTTTTTTCGTTCAAAAAAGAGGGTTTTTGCCTTTTGGATTTGTATCATTATATAGGGAACCTTTAAAAACTTGTTTTCAGAGGTGGAGCTGTGGGGGCAAAGCCCCACAAAATCCACTTTTATACTTCTTTGATTATAAAAACAGGGGGTTTTCAGAGGTTACCTATAGAGACATCAAGCAGAAAAGAGGCGTTTTATATGACCATTCGTGAGCAGCTGGAACAACGCGAAGCAAGCACGCTCTCCCCCCGTGCCTGTCTGTGCACGGATGCCAGGGCTGCCAGAAGAAGGATGGAAGAAGTCCCCTGTGATTTCCGTACAGCCTTTCAGCGGGATCGGGACAGAATCCTTCACTGTAATTCCTTCCGGCGGCTGAAGCGTAAAACACAGGTTTTTCTCTCCCCTGTGGGAGATCACTACCGCACTCGTCTGACCCACACCCTTGAGGTGTCCCAGATCGGACGTACCATTGCCCGGTCCCTGTCTCTCAATGAAGATCTGACGGAGGCAATTGCGCTGGGGCATGATCTCGGGCACTCCCCTTTCGGACATGCAGGGGAATCGGTGCTCAATGAAATCTGCCCCCACGGATACCGCCACTATCTGCAGAGCGTCCGTGTAGTGGATTACATAGAAAAAAAAGGGGAAGGCTTGAACCTTACCTATGCAGTCCGCAACGGCATTATTTGTCATACAAACGCAGTTGCTGACACATTAGAGGGAAATATTGTCCGTGTTGCCGACAAAATTGCCTACATTAATCATGATATTGAAGACGCCATGCGTGCCGGCATTTTGCGGCAGGAGGATTTGCCGCAGCACGCTTCGGAAGTGCTTGGCCGCACCAAAACGGAACGCATTACCACATTGGTGGCAGCAGTTGTGGCACATGGCACGGATTCCATCGGCATGCGGGATGACATTCAGGCAGCTCACGATGAACTGCATGCCTTTATGTTCACCAATGTCTACCATAACCCCACTGCAAAACAGGAAGAACAGAAAGCCAAGCTCCTGCTGGAATCGCTCTACCGGTATTTCCGGAATTTCCCGGAAAAGCTGCCGGAGGAATATCTCGGAATCGCTAAGAAAACCGATGTGGACAGAGCAGTTTGTGATTATATTTCCGGTATGAGCGACGGTTATGCGGTGGATTTATATTCTGAACTGTTTATCCCGAAATTCTGGAAGTAGGTGAACTCTATGCTGTCGGAGGATTTTCTTTACCGGCTCAGAGAAGCCAATGATATTACCTCTGCCTTCGGCATGTATGTGAATATCAAAAAAAGGGGCAGAACCTATGTCTGCGCATGCCCCTTCCACTCCGAAAAAACACCGTCCTGTACGATTTTCCCCGATACGCAAAGCTTTTACTGCTTCGGGTGCGGCGCCGGCGGGGATGTGATTACCTTTACCATGCGGATGGAAAATCTCCCCTACCGGGAGGCAGTCCGGCTGCTGGCACAGCGCAGCGGCATGGAATTGCCTACGGAAAATCCAGAGGAGGAAAAGCGGGCCAGAGCCAGAGTCCGAATTCTGGAAATCAACCGGGAAGCTGCAAATTTCTATTATAAACAGCTGATTTCCGGTCAAGATAAGAGTGGTCTGCAGTATTTCAAAGAACGCAGGCTCCAGCCGCAGATAATCAAGAAATACGGGCTTGGCTTTGCTCCCAATGACTGGAGCCAGCTGCGGGATTATCTGCGCCAGAAGGGATATAGGGATGAAGAGATGGTTACGGCAGGAGTCTGCCAGCAAAAGGAAGGCAGAAATTCGGTCTATGATACCTTTCGCAATCGGGTTATGTTTCCCATTGTGGATCTCCGGGGCAATGTCATCGGCTTCGGGGGACGTGTGCTGGATGACAGCAAACCCAAATACCTCAATACCGGAAAAACGCCGGTGTTTGATAAGGGCCGGAATCTATTTTCCATGCAATTTGCCAAAAATGCAGCCTCTTCCACAATGATTCTTGCTGAAGGATACATGGATGTGATTGCCATTCATCAGGCAGGCTTTGAAAATGTGGTGGCAACTCTCGGAACGGCTATCACCCCCGATCAGGCAAGGCTGATTTCCCAGTATGCAAAGGAAGTGGTGATTGCCTATGACAGTGACGGTGCCGGACAGGCCGCTACCAAGAAGGCACTGAACCATTTCAGTGCAGTGGGACTTCCTGCAAGGATTCTAAAGCTGGAGGCTGCTAAGGATCCGGATGAATTCATCAAAAAATTCGGAGCAGAGCAATTCCGGATTCTGATTGACAATGCCGGGGATGCACTGAATTTCCGGCTGGATCAGTGCCGGGCAGGTCTGGATTTACAAACCGAAATCGGCAAAACAGAGCTGCTGCGGAGAAGCGTCAATGTTCTGGCTGATATTTCCAATCCCCTTGAACGGGAGGTCTATATTTCCAGAACAGCAAAGGAACTGGAAATCCGTGTGGAGCTTCTGCGGATGCAGGTGGACAAGGCAGTCCAGCGGGATACCCGGAATGCCAAAAATTCAAAATTCCGCGCTATTGAAGCACAGTCGCTGCAGAAGGATGAAATCAACCCCATGGCAAAGCAGTTTCCAAAGGAGAGCAAGGCGGAAGAACAGATTATCGCTTATCTTCTGCGGTATCCGGAGGAATACGAAATGGTCTGGAATGCGCTCCCCCCCGACTGCTTCGTGACGGACTTCCATAGAAAAGTATATGAAACGATCTGTCTGATGATGCCGGATTATACACAGTTCAGCCTGTCCATGCTTGCGGACAGGTTCACCGTGGAAGAAATGGGACGCATCAGCGGTATTGAGGCCAAAAGCCGGCAGTTCCCTGTAAACAGGGATACGCTGGAAGAATGTATCCGAGTGCTGAAGGATTCCCGCAACCGGATTACATTGAGCAGCGATATGTCCGATGAGGATCTGCGCAATGTGATTGCACAAAAATCAAAACACGCAAAGTAGGAGGAATTACAATGGATAAGAAGTCAACAATTGAGGCATTGCTTGAAAAAGGCAGAGCAGCAGGAAAACTGACTACCAAACAGATCTCGGATGCTCTGGAGGAAATGGATTTCGACGCTGATCAGCTCAATTCCTTCTATGACAGCTGTGAACAGCTGAATATCGAAATCATTGACAATAATATCGTAGACGAAAATATCGATCTGAACAATCTTCCTCTCATTGATGCGATGGATGATGATCTGGAATCGGCGCTTTCCACTGAGGGCATTGCCATTGATGATCCTGTTAAGATTTATCTGAAGGAAATCGGCCGTGTGCCGCTGCTGTCCAGCGATGAAGAGATTCACCTTGCCAAACTCATGGCAGAAGGTACTCCCCTGGAGGCAAAAAGGGCAAAACAACGGCTTTCTGAAGCCAATCTGCGTCTTGTTGTCAGCATTGCAAAGAAATATGTAGGTAGGGGGATGCAGTTCCTGGATCTGATTCAGGAGGGCAATCTTGGTCTGATCAAGGCAGTGGAAAAGTTTGATTACAATAAGGGATTCAAGTTCTCCACTTACGCAACCTGGTGGATCCGTCAGGCTATCACCCGTGCCATTGCGGATCAGGCAAGAACCATTCGTATTCCCGTGCATATGGTGGAAACCATTACAAAAGTGAAGAAGGTTTCCAGCCAGCTGCTCCATGAAAATGGTCATGATCCTACACCGGAGGAGATTGCAGAACGCCTTGAGCTGCCTGTGGAGCGTGTCCGTGAAATTATGCGGATTGCACAGGATCCGGTCTCCCTGGAAACGCCCATCGGTGAAGAGGAGGACAGCCATTTAGGCGACTTTATCCCGGATGATGATGCACCTGCGCCAGCCGATGCTGCTTCTCTGACACTGCTGAAGGAACAGCTGGAGGAAGTTCTCTCCACACTGACTGATCGTGAAGCCAATGTTCTGCGGCTGCGTTTCGGTTTGATTGACGGGCGTTCCCGCACATTGGAGGAGGTCGGTGCGCAGTTCAATGTAACCAGAGAGCGCATTCGCCAGATTGAAGCCAAGGCTCTGCGGAAGCTGCGCCATCCTAGCCGAAGCAAAAAAGTCAAGGATTTTCTGGATTAATCCAGATTGATAAACGATAAAAAGATCTTTGCTCCGTTAAAGAGCAAAGATCTTTTTGTTTAACCATAGCAGCGGTCCCTTCAAGCTGTAACAGATCATACAGCTTGAAGGATTCGCATCGGATCATCAGACTGGAAGTGTACTAATCAGCTTTACCAGATATTTCATAATATTCAATGTATCTGTAGAATTAACTTCCCCATTCAGATCAACATCAGCACATTGTATCTGCTCCGCTGTCAAGGAAGCAGAACCCATAAGTGCCTGGGACAGTGTAATAACGTCAATGATTTCTACTGCACCGTTGCAGTCAACATCACCGTATACAATGGGATCGCCGCCCTGCTCCGTTGTCTCCTCAGTAGGATCAGTAGTTTCCTGCTCAGCAGCACTCAGCAGATAAGCATCTACAATTGCAGCATTGCTGGTAGAAGCGGCCTCACCATCGGCATCCTGTGTGTACCAGATCTGTCCCTGGAAGGATTTCAGTTCCTGCACATTCTCAGCGCACTGTGCAATAATAGCTTCGTCAGTGACAGCCTCATTATCCAGCGTCACATTAAGAATATTGGTCATATCAACTTCCACTGCACCGCTTGCGGTAGCTTCCCACTGGATGTTAACCCAGTAATAGTTACCGTCTATTTCCACTGTGGTGCCAAGGCCGCCATTTGCATAAGTGATGCCATCCTCAAGTGAAATAACCAGATAAACCGTATCACCCACAGCCTCAGGGAAATTCAGAACTACATGGCCTGTTTCCTGAATAATCGTTGCGTGGCCTTCTTCCGGTGGTACATATTCTGTCGGAGGCTCCGTAGGTTCAGTTGGCTCGGGAACAAACGGTTCACCAGTATACTCATAGGTCTTATAATCCGGCAGTTCACCCAGAGTAATTACACTCTCACTCTGGTAGATGGCTGTCAGTGTGTCTGCATTGTTGTACAGGGTCAGGAACTTGCCGTCATCACTGTCCGGAGACTCATACCACGGGCAGAAATACAGCCAATAAGCCCCTTCATCCAGCATATTATCAATGGAAGGAATCGTATCGCACTCTGCCAGGGACACCATTTTTCCGCCGCCGTCATACATATCAACAAGACTTGCAAATGTGGAATAAATCGCACTCTCATTAGGATTATTGACACTTCCATTATATTTGTCATAACCAATCAGATCAACATATTCATCACCGGGATACCAATTCTTGGATGTTCCATAGGTGTAACTATTGAATTCCCAGATCAGATTGTGAATTCCATACTCATTGGTGAGTTTGTTGTACAGAAGCTTCCACAGTTCCTTGTAAACAGTGGAACCATCCTTACCCCACCAGAACCAGGAGCCGGTCTCACCGCCGCTGCCCTCTGCTTCATGGAAGGGACGGAAGATCAGCGGAGCACCTGTTTCCTGAATCTCAAGAAGCTCGTTGGCCAGTCTGTCAATTGCATCCATAAAATACAGATACTCTGTAGAGGTTTCATCCGTCAGAATTTTAGAAGGATCAAAGTCCGTTTGAATGCCATAGGTGCAGGCAGACCAATCCAGTGTATTGCCAAATGTATAGGTTGACATATCCTTAGGAACATTGATATGCCATGAAGCTGTTGCAATACCGCCCCGATTATTCACCCAGTCAATCACACGCTCAGTCGTATTATCATCCCAGCCATACAAGGAATTGTAGTTCATGAAATCAAAGCCGCGAATTGCGGGATATTCGCCGGAAAGTCCATTGATATACTCAAATTCCCACTCATAATCTCCGCTTCTGCCGCCGCCATAAACTTCCTGCTGACCGGAAATAATGTACTCGCCGTAAACCGTCGCCATATAATTCATCAGGCCCTGTGCCTCAGAAGTAGCATTGGGGTCACTCAGTGTATTGAAGCGAACAAGTTCAATTGGTTCCGCAGGTGTTACATAAACGTAATCCAGGTACATCCAGCCCCAGGTACTTTTTACAGTCAGTGTATGCTCACCTTCGGTCAGCTTGATAATACCTGCATTATACTCTGCAAATGATTCCGAAGAGAAATCCGGTGTTGAAGTGACAGTCGTGCCGTCCACCAGAATATCCTGCTGTTTGGAACCGAAGGGTGCTGCATAGCCGATCATCAGATTATACTGGTCATCTGCACTTACCGTAAATGTGACAGAAGCCGTATCCCCTGCATCCTGAATATAAACATACCCATCACCGGAATATCCAGAAACGGTTGCATCGGAACCGGTTCTGATTGCAGCACTGCTGCCTGTCACCGTGCCGGACTCAAATTCAAATTTTTCGCTGTCCGCCGCTGTAATGTTGAGCGGGATCATCAGCAGACTATTGAAAGCCATTGCACATGCGATGCCGCCGCTCATAATTTTTTTTTTGAGCATAAAATCCTCATCGTCCTTTCAAAATACAATATACAATGATTATAACATAATGGAATTTATTTTTCAAGTATACAAATTGTTTTTTAGTAAAAAAGCACAAAAAGATTGGTTAAAATAAACAAAAAAAGAAGAGGACACATGTCCTCTTCTTCGGAAACAAACTTATTCGTTGATAGAAATAACAACGCCGGAACCAACTGTTCTACCGCCCTCACGAATAGCAAAACGCAGATTCTGCTCAATAGCGATAGGAGTGATCAGTTCAACATCCATTTCTACATTATCACCAGGACGGCACATCTCTGTACCCTCCGGCAGAGTGATAGTACCAGTTACATCAGTAGTTCTGAAATAGAACTGCGGTCTGTAGTTGTTGAAGAACGGAGTATGACGGCCGCCCTCTTCCTTCTTCAGAACGTAAACCTGACCCTTGAACTTTGTATGGGGGTTGATGGAGCCGGGCTTGCACAGTACCTGTCCTCTTTCAACGTCCTTTCTCTGAACGCCACGGAGCAGAGCACCAACGTTGTCGCCAGCCTCAGCGAAGTCGAGGGACTTTCTGAACATTTCCAGACCAGTAACAGTTGTCTTAGAGCTCTCATCCTTCAGACCAACGATCTCAACTTCTTCGCCAACATTCAGACGGCCTCTCTCAACACGACCAGTTACTACAGTACCACGGCCGGAGATGGTCATTGTATCCTCAATCGGCATCAGGAACGGCTTTGCATCATCACGCTCAGGAGTCGGGATGTACTCGTCAACAGCCTTCATGAGTTCAAGAATCGGTGCATATGCAGGATCATTAATATCATCAGGAGCATTCAGAGCAGCCAGTGCAGAACCCTTGATAATCGGGATTTCATCGCCAGGGAACTCGTAAGAAGACAGAGTATCGCGGATATCCATCTCAACCAGTTCAAGCAGCTCTTCGTCATCAACCTGGTCTGCCTTGTTCATGAAAACAACAATTGCAGGTACGCCAACCTGACGAGCCAGCAGGATGTGCTCCTTGGTCTGAGCCATCGGGCCATCGGAAGAAGCAACTACCAGGATAGCACCGTCCATCTGTGCAGCACCGGTGATCATGTTCTTTACATAGTCAGCATGTCCGGGGCAGTCAACGTGTGCATAGTGACGGGCATCGGTTTCATACTCAACGTGTGCAGTATTGATTGTGATACCACGCTCTCTCTCCTCGGGAGCCTTATCAATCATGTCATATGCCTCGTACTGAGCCTGACCCTTCATAGCCAGAGTCTTGGTGATAGCTGCAGTCAGAGTTGTCTTACCGTGGTCAACGTGACCAATTGTACCAATATTTACATGGGGCTTGGTACG
>CAZXVI010000021.1:0-37894 GCA_964644275.1 uncultured Ruminococcus sp.
GTCTGCTGGGCGGGCTGCTTACAGGTATACTCTCCATCACCATCACGATCAACGGGGAAGAATACGGCTTCTCCAGGCTGGTACGGGATCTGCTGTGGCCCTTTCCGCCGCAGGGAATGCTGGCAACCGATGAGGGATACTTCCTGCTGGTTGCCCTGATATCCTCTGTTTCTTCCATCATCTCCATTGCCTACAGTATTTTTATCGGGAACCCTGTGATCTGCGGTAAAAACCGGTACTATGTACATGCCAGAAACGGCTACAATAACAGTGATCTGTTCTACTACTTCAAGCAGGGACGTTACCTGAATGCTGTGAAGGTCATGTTCTGGCGTGATCTGTTTGTATTTCTCTGGTCATTGCTGCTGATTGTTCCGGGCATTATCAAGGCTTACGAATATGCCCTTGTTCCCTATCTGCTGGCAGATAACCCAAGGCTCTCCAAGGAGCGTGCTTTAGAAATTTCAAAGAAGGCCATGGACGGAGAAAAGTGGAAGCTTTTCGTTTTACAGATTTCCTTCCTGGGCTGGTTCCTGCTGGGCGCCCTTGCCTGCGGCATCGGTATGCTGTTCGTCCTTCCCTATCCGGAAGCAACCATTGCCGAATTCTACACCTGTATGAAAGCCAAGATGCTTGCCTATGGCATTGCTTCGGAGGAGGAGCTCTGTGACCCTGCCTCTCCGATGCAGAACGACGGCGGTTTTTCAAACGGCGGCTATCCGCAGCAGGGAACCTATCCGCAGAATTTCTCCTATGGTCAGAATTCGTCCCACACAGACAGCTCCTCCCGTAAGGATCAGGACTCCTATAATCCCTATGATTTCCAGTAGGAGGTTCACACAATGCTTCACAAGCTCTGCAGTACAGTAATCTCCATTCTCTGGCTGTGCTGTATTTACAAGACAATTTTATCAATCAGAACCAGGCAAAAGGGGAAAGCCATTCTGTTTGGTCTGATTTCCCTGTTTCCTCTGCTGATTCTGGGATTCTGCTTCGCAATGATGATTCGAGCCAGCGTTTAACACACATTATTAATTCCCTCTGTGGCAGCAGAGGGAATTTTGGATTCATGCTGTTTGGCAGCATCCCCCATCCCTCCGCTGTGCGGCTGAATGGGGGATGTATTGTTTTTCGGGGAATTTCACTGGGATTCCGCCGCAGTTTCTGCAGCAGTCTCTGCTTCGGAGGCTGGGGATGTTGCTTCGGGCACCGTATCGGAGGGTTCCTGGGCACTGCCGTTTTCTGCAAAGGTGTCAAAGGTAACTGTCAGACCATAGCAGGGCAGTGAAAAGGAAAGGGGCGTACCGTCCTCTGCAAAGGTCAGAGTATAGTCCCCTTCATCAATTTCTCCCTCGCAGACAATACTGCCATCCTCTTCCGTACCCTCCAGTGTTGGTTCCAATGCCATTTCATCCACAATTTCCATAAGCTCTTCCAGCATGGTGCGGACTGCCTGGGCGGACTGGGGCACGGAGAATTCCAGTCCCTTGTAAGAAGCGGTTACCTCATCGTCCACAAAGTCCAGCTGCACGCCGGACAGAGCTGCCGGCTCCGTAAATACAACACGCCAGGCATCCGTACCGTAGCGTGTCAGCGCTGCCTTGGTTTCACTGTCGGATGTTGTCATAGTTACATCGGAAGTAAAAGCACCGCTCATCCGGTTACTGACATTTCCAGAGGAGGTCTGCAGCGAACAGCCCGTTCCGGAAAGAAGCAGCGCACACATACACAGGGCTGCAACAATACGTTTCATACCATCACCTCAATTGAAATTTTGGGTTTGAAATTCCGTATGCTTTGCAGTTCCCAGGGCGGAATCCTATAGAATCTCCGCCAGTGCTTTGATCAGATCCTGGGGCAGCATATACCGCTGAGGCAAGCGATTGCCTGCCAGATCACCGGCATGGGCATGGAGAACTACAGCAGCGCAGGCAGCTTCATAGAGAGAAATCCCCTGTGCTGCCAAGGAGGCTGTCATGCCGGCAAGCACATCACCGCTGCCGGCTCTTGCCATACCAGCATTGCCGAGGGTACAAACCGCTGTGCGGCTGCCGTCGGTCACAATGGTTCCCGCACCCTTCAGAACAACCACAGCACCGGTAGCCTCTGCCAGGTGCTGCGCTGCTGCCGGGCGATCCGCCTGTACCTGTGCGATGGTCATCCCCAGGAGCCTTGCGGCTTCTCCGGGATGGGGGGTCAGTACGGTTCGTCCCTTTGGTATCCATTCTATGCAGCCTGTCAGGCAATTCAGACCATCCGCATCCAGGACTACGGGACATCCGCTTTCGGAAAGAAGGAATTTTGTCAGATTCTGCGTATCCCCAGTCACTCCCATGCCGCAGCCGATCAGCAGCGCCTGCTTGCCGGAGAGCGCATTCCGCAGCAGAGTCTGGTTTTCCGCATTGCGGAAAAAACCCTCCCCATCGGTTGCCATGGGCAGGCACATTACCTCCGGTGTACCGGCACAGATTGCCTGAAGCGCCGGTTCCGCCGAGGCGCAGGTTACAAGTCCCGCACCGGTACGCATGGCGGCTGTCACCGCCAATACACAGGCACCCCGCATCCGCACGCTGCCGGCGACGGCAAGGAGGTGTCCGCTGTGATTCTTATGGGCATCCGGCTTTCGTTCCGGCAGACAGGAAAGCGCCCATTCCGGCGTCAGCAGCTGCACCGGAGGGGGCTGGAGCTGTGAGGCTGCTTCTTCCGGTATCCCGATGTCCCCGATACGGATTCTGCCGCAGCAGGAACGAAGGGGGTACTGGGTCATTCCCAGCTTCATGGCACCGAAGGTAACCGTCACATCCGCCCGGAAGGTACCCTCACTGACCATTCCCGTCAGACCGCTGCCGCCGCTGGGAATATCCGCTGCAATGCGCAGCTGCCCTTTCCGGGACTGCAGCAGGGACACAGCCTCCTCCGGCAATGTGCCGTGAAAACCTGTTCCGAATAATCCATCCACCACCACCCGGGCAGAAGCCAGGGCTTCGTCATCCACCGCTGCAATGGGGATGCCTGCCTTTCCGGCACGGGCGGCTACATTCCGGGAAATCTCCGTCTTCGGTTCACCGAAGGGCGCAAGTATTCGGCACTGCCACCCGGCAAGGGACAAATAATAGGCTGCCACATAGCAGTCACCGCCGTTGTTGCCGGAACCTGCCAGGAATACTGCCGTATGCGCACCGGAGGCTTCCTCCATAATGCAGTCTGCCAGTGCTTTTCCGGCACGTTCCATCATTTCACCGTAGGAAACACCGGCAGCATCCGTAAGCTGTTCCAGCTGCTGAATCTGTTTTGGCGTGACGACCATTACAATTCCTCCTTTTGCACTGCCTGCTCCGCATGAAGCTGCGGCAGCAGATTATTTTTGGCATTAATGATATGCTCCGCTGTCAGCTGTTCGGCAAGCTCGCCATCACCGCTGCGGATCGCTTCCAGAATGGACCGATGCTCCGCCACAGTTCTCTCAGCTCTCCCCTCCGCCTGCATGGAAATATCACGGGCGCGCTTGATATAGTTGTGGAAATTGGTCAGCATGAACCGCAGCGGACGGCTCCGGGAGGCATCATAAATAATTTTATGGAAATCCCCATCCAGCTTCCAGATCTGTTCCAGATCATTCTTGAACAGGTAGAATTCCTGCAGATCCACCAGCTTTTCCAGGGCACGCAGCTCCTCACCGGTAATCTTCTCCGTACAGAACCGGGCTGCCAGTCCCTCAATGCGGATGCGAATGGCATAGATATCCTCAATATCCTTCTCAGAAACTCCAACAACAACGGCGCCCTTATTGGGAATATTCCGCACCAGACCCTCCAGCTCCAGCTGCATCAGCGCTTCCCGGACGGGTGTGCGGCTGACCCCCAACTCAGCGGATAGCTTCAGCTCGCTGAGACTGTCCCCGTCCTTATACACTTCATTCAGAATGGCATTTTCAATGGCATTGAATACCCGGATGCGCAGAGAGCTGTGATCAGATTCCGGAAACATCATCGGCGCCCTCCCTTCCTGCAAGAATATCCTTGCCATAGAGCTGCATTAATGCAGCAAGTTCCTCATCGCTGATCACTGTCACTCTGCCTTCCTCATACTCCCTGTCAATCCATTCCTTCATTTTGGCTACGCAGGGGTGCCTCTTGTCCACAGCTGCATCCCCGGCAAGACGGTAGTAATTATTGATCCAGCAGGCAATCCCGGCAAGGCCGGAATTGGCACTCACCGCCACCATGGGAGGGCGGTTCAGAATACCTTTGGTATCAAAAATATTGTAGATTTCCTCATCTTTCAGCAGACCGTCCGCATGGATACCGGCTCTGGTAAGATTGAAATTTCTGCCCACAAACGGCGTCATGGGGGGCAGCTCATAGCCTGTTTCATTGACAATATAATCTGCAAGCTCCGTAATCACCCGGGGCTGCATACCGTCAAAGGTTCCCCGGAGGGAGGCATACTCGAACACCATTGCCTCCAGGGGCACGTTGCCGGTGCGTTCGCCGATACCCAGGAGGGAGCAATTCACAGCCCCGGCTCCGTAAAGCCATGCTGTAGAAGCATTGACCACACCCTTGTAAAAATCATTGTGTCCATGCCATTCCAGCATATCGCTGGTAAATCCGGCATAGTGCTGCAGTCCATAGATGATGCCGGAGACGCTTCTGGGCAGGGCAACGCCGGCATAGGGCACGCCGTAGCCCATGGTATCACAGGCACGGATTTTAATGGGTACGCCGCTCTCCTCCGAAAGCTTCCGCAGCTCACAGGCAAAGGGAATCACAAAGCCATAAAAATCCGCTCTGGTAATATCCTCAAAATGGCACCGGGGCCGCAGACCCGCAGCAATGCAGTCCTTCACAATTCCCAGGTATTTGTCCAGTGCCTGCCGCCGTGTCAGCCCCATTTTGTTGAAAATATGGTAATCCGAGCAGGACACCAGCACGCCGGTTTCCCGGATGCCGATATCGCGGACAAGGGCAAAGTCCTGCTTGGAAGCACGGATCCAGGTGGTGATCTCCGGGAACTCATACCCCAGTGCCATGCACTGCTCCAGAGCATCCCGGTCTTTTTGGGAATACACAAAGAACTCCGTCTGCCGGATAATTCCTTTTTCTCCGCCAAGGCGATGGAGCATTTTGTAGATCTCCACCATCTGCGCCGCAGTATAAGGCGTACGGGACTGCTGACCGTCCCGGAAGCTGGTATCCGTGATGTAGATCTGCTCCGGCATGTTCATGGGAACACGGCGGTAATTGTAGGCTATTTTCGGCACCTCTGTATAGGGGAACATCTCCCGGAACAGCTCCGGCTCGGCAATATCCTGCAGCTCGTACTGGTAAGGATCCTGCTCCAGCAGGTTAGTTTTATGACAGAATCTGATTTCATCCATGGGGTATGCTTCCTTTCTGTATGGGAGTATATTTGTATGATTGTATACGATTATACACGATCAGCAGGTTTTTGTCAAGAGCGGAATTCACCACTCACGGGAATCAATTTATACTAATTCCTTTTCAAGCTATTGATTACATCAATAGCTTGATAGCCGCCGCGGGCGGCGTTAGGAATTGCATGAGACGGATTTTGTGACACAGAGTGCCACAAAATCCCATGTGCGAAAGCACATGCCTCTCATCAACCTATTGTAACTAGGTTAATGAGAGATTAGTATTATATGGGTTATGGTTTACTGAAACTCCTCCACCCCAAGGGGAGGCGTTTTTTAAGGCAGTTTCCGTGAAACAAACTGCGGCACTCTTCCGTCATTGCAGAAAAGTGCCGCAGCAGATTCAATACTTTTTTGGGGGATTGCTAATTGCTTCGGTTAAGTACCTTTCGCTTGAGCAGCGCAAGGTCAAAGACATTGATGACACCATCCTGGTTCATGTCGCCGCCCTGGATCTGTGACTCGTCCCCCGTCCACGCACTTGCATCAATCAGGTCCGGAGAAATGCCCAGCAGATATTTCTGCATCTGGATGATATCCAGCATATCCACCTTCTCATCCACATAGATATCTCCAAGCTCAAGAACATATGGCTCCGTCGCACTGGTGGCCTCCGTGGTCTCCTCTTCCGTTGGCTCAGTGGTCTCGCCCCACTCGCTCTCGTCAATGATGCCGGCTACTGCATAGAAGGCATCCTTCACTGAGTAATCCGCATTGAACAGCAGAGGATAACCGGTTTTACGCCAGCTGGTACCGTCGGTAATCCCCCAGAAAACAACGGCAGTAATATTCGCACCGTTCTTTTTCTCATCCACGATGACCTGCATAATATCCTCATATGCCTGGGTCTGTGCGGACAGGTCACTGGTGTTGGTGTACTGGGTAATATCCAGCTCCGTGATCTGAATTTCCAGACCGAGCTGTGCATACTTCTGAATTGCCTGGCGGTAAAGCGCTGCATCGGGATAGCCTACATCCAGGTGGGACTGCATGCCTATACCGTCGATAATACCTTCCTCCGCCAGCTCTGCGGCCTTGTTATAAATAGCATCACGCTTGCCGGAAATGTACTCATTGAAATCATTGTAGAACAGCTTGCAATCCTCGGGTGCATACTTTCTTGCATACCGGAACGCCTCGTTGATATAGGAATCATCCCCGTAAATCAGCGTCCACTGGGACTCCTCATTGGAAGGATCGGTACCCGCTGCACGGAGGGAACCGTCATTGAGGTAGCATTCGTTCACTACATCCCAGCAGTACACATCCAGATCCGGGAACTCGGTCTCCATGGCTTCCATGACAGCCTTGATATAGTTTTCCAGACGCTGGGACATTACTGCCTTAGAAACATAGGCACCGCTGGAGGAGAAACCCTCCTTGAAGAACCAGTCCGGGGTCTGGCTGTACCAGAGCAGTACATGCCCTCTGACGGAAATGTTATTATCCTCACAGAATTGCAGCACGGAACGAGCCTGATCCAGAGAAACCGCCGGGGTGACATTGTCACCAATGGCCTGGGAGCCTGCCTGATCCAGCACATAGTCGGGCTTCAGCTCATTGCCCAGCGTCAGACTGTTGAAATGATGCTTCACCAATTCCTGAGAAATGGTCGTATTCAGTTCGGAGGGTGTTGCTGCGCAGCCAATCTTGAAATACTTTGAATAGATATCTTTCAAGGGTGTTGCATCCAGAGCCTCCGTGCTCCAGGTTGGCTCACCGATTATCGTAATATCATCCACATAAAAACTATTGGTGCTGGAAGCAGTCTGGAAATAGAGCAGAACATCCGTTGCATCGGAGGGAATCGCATATTCCGCCGAAATCTGGTACCAGCTGCCCCTGGCTGCCTCCGTACTGCCGATGGACGTATACTGGGTGTTGCCGGAGCCGTCCGTATACTTCAGCTGCAGTTGAATCGTATCCGTGTCCGCTGCCTGCTGCATAACCCAGGCGTCAAAGCTATAGGTCTGCCCTGCGGCAAGCACACTGTCCATAGAACAGGATGCACCGTTCCAACTGGACGTACGCCCGTCCACCAGCAGGCTGTAGCTGCCGTTATGGCTTGCATTGTTCGTTGTTGTGACGGACTGGGAGCCGAAACTTGTCCATCCCCCGCTTCCGCTCTCAAAATCGGCGCTGTGAAGCACCGTTGCACTGGCATCCGTCTGCAGTGCCGGTAGATTGGCGCTCCCTGCCAGCAGTACAGCTGCTGTGAGAACGCATGCCCATTGTTTACCTTTCAACATAAGAACTCCTTTCAATCATTAGGTAAGCTCTAAAAAAACCTTGTTTATAAAATCCAAGAAGTATAAAAGGTGGATTTTATGGGGCTTTGCCCCACACCCCACCTCTAAAAAACAAGTTTTTAGAGGTTCCCATTAGTTGAATTTCCTCTTCGTAAACTGAAAATTGCGCAGTAATTTCCAGTTCCATTTTCATTTTAACACAATTTTCATATTTTAGCAATATATATTCTTCCAAATTTTCTCCTGATTGTGATAATAATTTTAGCATATATGCGCATGAATCACTGAGCATCCGCTGAAATGCTTCCTCACAGTCACGCTGCGAAGCATCGCAAGGATGACGGACCTGCTCAGCCGGGATGGTATTTTCTTTGTTCCTGCTTCATAGTCCCTTGACATTCCCTATCTTATGATGTAAAATAAGTAGTAGTAGTCTCTCTGAAAATCTTATTCTTTTAAGGGAACCTCTAAAAACCCCCTGTTTTAAAAATCAAAGGAATATAAAAGGTGGATTTTGTGGGCTTTGCCTTTACGATAAGTGATCGGGTTGAAAGGGCGCAGCCCTTTCCGGGGTTGAGGGATCGGGGGCTGGGCAGTTCTGGCAAACAATCCCTTAAGTTGATGGCATTGGTCACCCCACATCCCCACCTCTTAAAACAAGTTTTTAGAGATTTCCTGAATTGGAACAGTTAAAACAAAGGCGGTTTATCATCATGAATGTATTGGAAATGCAGCAGAAAATTCTGAAACTGAAACAGGAGCGGGGGATTTGCATCCTGGCACACAGCTATGAAGCAAGGGAAATCTGCGAGATTGCGGATTTTGTAGGGGATTCCTATCAGCTCAGCGTGAAGGCAGCGCAGGCGGATGCCAAAACCATGCTTATGTGCGGCGTGCGCTTTATGGCGGAAACAGTAAAGATTCTCTCCCCGGAGAAAAAAGTGCTGCTTTCCAATCCCGGCGCCGGCTGTCCCATGGCAGAACAGATGGACAAAGCCTATATCCACGCTGTCAAGGCAGAATATCCGGATTACACAGTGGTGGCCTATGTCAATACCACCGCCGCGCTCAAAACAATCTGTGACGTCTGTGTAACCTCTTCCTCGGCAGTGAAGATTGTGAATGCCATTGAGAATGACAAGATCCTGTTTATCCCCGACTGCAATCTTGGCGCCTATGTAGCAAAGCAGCTCCCCCACAAAACGGTAAAGCTCCTCCAGGGCGGATGTCCCATTCATGCCGGTGTTCCTGCGGAAGCAGTGGACAGGGCGAAAGCACTCCATCCTGAGGCATTGCTGCTGGTGCATCCGGAATGCATCCCGGCGGTGACCAATCGTGCTGATTTTGTCGGCTCTACTTCGGCAATCATGGATTTTGCAAGGAATTCCGAGGCAAAGGAATTCATTATCGGTACTGAAAACAGCATTGCAGAGCATCTCCAGTATGACTGCCCGGACAAGCGGTTCTATCCTCTGTCCAAGGGGCTGATCTGCCCGGATATGAAAGCCACCACCCTGGTGGATGTATACCGTGTTCTGAACGGGGAGGCCGGAGAAGAAATCCTTCTGGATGAACAGACCATTGCGGATGCAAGGCGATGCATTGATAAAATGATGGAATTGGGAGGTTAAGATGGCAGAAAAGGCACTCATTGCCATGAGCGGCGGTGTGGACAGCTCCGTAGCCGCTCTGCTCATGCTGGAAGCCGGCTACGAATGCGCCGGTGCAACGATGAAGCTCTTTTCCAATGAGGATGCAGGGGTTTCCCGTGAGAAAACCTGCTGCTCCCTGGAGGATGTCATGGATGCCCAGGCAGTGGCAGCCCGTCTGGGGATGCTGCATTATGTGTTCAATTTTTCCGACCGTTTCCAGCAGGATGTGATGGCACGCTTTGCAGCTGCCTATGAAACGGGCGCAACCCCCAATCCCTGCATTGACTGCAACCGTTATCTGAAATTTGACGCCCTGGTACAGCGCATGAAAATCATGGAATTTGATTATGTGGTGACGGGGCACTATGCCAGAGTAGAATACGATGACGCAAGCGGACGGTATCTTCTGAAAAAGGCAGCGGATGCCTCCAAGGATCAGACCTATGTGCTCTACTCCCTGACCCAGGAGCAGCTGCGGCATGTCCGCTTCCCCCTGGGGAGCTATCAGAAATCCGAGATCCGTGCCATTGCAGAGCAGCACGGCTTTGTCAATGCCAAAAAGAAGGACAGCCAGGATATCTGCTTCGTACCGGACGGGGACTACGCAGGCTTCATTGAACGGTTCACGGGAAAAACCTTTGCGCCGGGGGATTTCATTGATACACAGGGGAATCTGCTTGGTACGCATCACGGCATTATCCATTACACTGTGGGACAGCGGAAGGGGTTAGGGATTGCAGCAGGGTATCCTCTCTATGTCTGCGGCATTGATCCGGAAAACAATCAGGTAGTACTGGGCAGGAATGAAGCGCTGTTCTCCGATACCCTGACAGCGGAGGATGTCAACCTCATTGCAGTCGAATCCCTCACAGAACCCATGCGTGTGCATGCCAAAATCCGCTACCGTCATCCGGAGCAGCCGGCAACGGCGTGGATGACACAGGACGGGCTGCTCCATGTAAAATTTGACGAACCGCAGAGAGCCATTACCCGCGGGCAAGCAGTGGTGCTGTATCGGGGAGACACGGTCATCGGCGGAGGAACCATCCGATAAGAACAGAGCTTCCGGAATGGGATGTTCCGGAAGCTCTCAGCTTATCAATATTTTTTAATTTGCCTCCCGAATGGAAGGGGGCTGCCGCACCTGACTGGTGCGTTCCTTCAGCCGGAGCAGCGCACCCTTATCACCTTTCCTTGCCGTCACTGCTTCCCCAATCAGAGATCAAATACCTCTTTGATGCTGTCATAGTGCAGAAAGACGCCCTTCTTGGCAAATTCCTCGATCTGTGCCTTGTCAGCGAGCATGAATCCGGTCATTTCGCTGAACTGGGGGGTTACATCTTCTTCGGTGAAGTCCATCATAAAACGATAGACATCCACAAAATAGTTATCCCCCTTGCTTTCACGGCGGTAGCTGAACTGGTAGCCGCCCTGTGCATTTGTTACATCCAGACCGGTTTCTTCCAGCACCTCACGCTTCACGGCAGTCAGGGAGTCCTCCCCCGCCATGACACCGCCGCCGGAGACCTCCCACCAGCCGGCTGCCCACGCCTTGTTCATGGCACGCCTGGTGATGAGGAATTTACCGTCGGGGCGGCAGACCACGCCAAGCACGGTCAGATGATAATCTCCGTCCTGCATGGTAAAGTCGTTGCGTTTCATGGTGCGTCCGGTACGCTGCTTGCTGCTGTCATAAATATCCCAGTATTCCATTTTACTGAACCTCCGAAATTTGTCGATGCTTTTAGTATAGCATACTGCGGCGAATTTTGCAAGAAAAATTTCAAAGGCCGGGGGCTGGAGCGCCCATTTGATATTTCCAGATAAAAATTCCCAAAATCCCTTGCAATGCATTCTTATTTTGTGGTATACTTATAATGAAATGATATTTTAAAATTACGGAATTGGATCCCCGGAGGTAACAATGAAAGTTTTGATTCCAGCGGCAGCATTTCTCATTGTCATTCTGCTGTCAGCATGTATTCTGATCCGGCTGCCTTCCCAGAAGGAAAACAGGCGCAGTATTGTCAAAGCAAGCGGTATTTTTGCTGCCATTGCAATTCCTGTTGTCCTCCTGTACTGTGTGCTGCTGCCCATCATCAGCACCTGTGAAGCCGCCCCTTCCGTCCTGTCCATGGCAGTTCTTGCAGCCAGCTCCTATTCTGGATTTGTAGGTTCAAAATTTTTTTCCGGTCAGGCGCTGAGGAAATTTGCATTTCGTCTTGCCGTCCTTACAGCACTGGTATTTGCTGCGGAAACATTCCTCTTTAATCTGAAAAGCATTTCCCTCCACAATGAACAGCTGACTGCGGATTTCAGTCTTGCCGGAACGGACACACCGGACACGGTGCAGCTTAACGGCAGTTCTGCTGTCTTCACCGGAGACGGCAGTATTACCTTTACTGTTTCCTCTGAAACCCTTGATGCAGTGACGCTGCAGTTCCAGGGCAATGACCCATGGATTACCTGCAGCGCAGATATCATGGACGGGAACTTCTCCCAGAAATTCGTGCGGGTGGGCGAAAAGCTGGTATCCGGCAGCGGCACTGCGGAATTTTCCTTCCACACTTACAAGGAGTTGGATAAGGTCAGAATTACCCTGAGTGATGTTGCAAATGAGGGAGTTACTATTACCTCCTGCGTCTTCCGCACTGTCCTTCCCTTCCGGTTTTCCAATGTCCGGTTTTTCTTTCTGTGGGCAGTTCTGGGAGGGGTCTGTGCCGTGGTTACCTTCGGGCTCCACCGGATTACATATGACAAAAATTCCGAAATCCACCGGCTCTGTATCTGCGCCGTTACCGGAGTCTGTATGCTCAGTGTACTCAGCTTCCTTGATCCAAGTCAGGGAATGATTGACTGCGAAACCGTCAACATGCGCTATACGGATCCCTTTGTACAGATGTTTGATGCCTTCCATAACGGCCGTGTCAGTCTTGACATTGCACCCAGCCAGGAGCTTCTGGAGATGGAAAATCCCTATGACCGATCGCTGCGCTCCGCACAGAATGTCTCCAGCGCATGGGACAGAGCCTACTATGACGGAAAATACTATTCCTATTACGGCGCAGCACCGGTACTGGTCTTTTATTTTCCCATGTACTGGCTGACCGGCAGACTCCCGAACCTCAACATGACAACAGTATTTTTCGGCGTTCTGACAATTCTGTGCCTATGCGGAACCATTGTTGCCTTCACTAGGCGTTTCCTTCCGAAAGCAAATCTGGTACTGCTTCTGCTTACCATGGCAGCGGCCTGTTGCAGTTCCGGCAACCTTTACATTGCTGCCGGCTCCAGTTTTTATGGCATTCCGGGGTTGTCCGGCTCCTGCTTCCTGCTGCTGTGCTGTTGGACGGGATTGGAGGCAGCTTCCTCCGGCATTCCCCTGCGCCGGTATATACTCTTTGCCGTTTCCGGACTTGCCTTTGCATTATGTGTGGCATCAAGGCCCACAAGAGCACTCAGTGCTCTGCTGCTTGCCCCTGTATTCCTGGGCATTCTGTTCCGCAGGGAATACAAGGTCAGAACCAAAATTGCTTCGGCATCAGCCTTTCTGGCGCCCGTTCTCCTGGGCGGCGGCTGCATTATGGCTTACAACTATGCAAGGTTTGACTCACCGCTGGAATTCGGTGCAGTGTATCAGCTGACGGTCAGTGATGTGCATGCCAATGTGATGCATCTTTCTTCTCTCCCCTATGCCATAATCCAGTATTTCTTCCAGCCCTTCGAGATGACCTCTGCATTCCCCTATCTGAGCTGTTCCTCCGTTTCTCTGAACGGGTACGGACAGTACATCTATTTCGGAGACTCCCACGGTGCCATGCTCTACCCTCTGATCTTCACCGGAGTGGCCGTACTGCCCTTCCTTTTCTGGTATTCCAGAAAAACGTCCGGCGCCGGTTTCCTATATGATGATACACGCATCAAACACTGTACCTATCTGCTGATGCTGATTCTGGCAGTCGTAATCGCCTGGTTCGATTTCTGCATGGCAGGTGTGATTTACAGCTATGTAGGTGATATTCTGCCGATTCTTTCCCTGCTTGCGGCATGGGTGATTCTGGATGCAGGCCAGAAGCTGGGAACCGTTTCCCCATCTGCTTCCGCCATCAGTACCTGTGCCTTCTCCGTTGTCTGTGTACTGACCATCATTGTTTCCTTCCTGGAACTGCTGCCCCTCTATGAAATCGGCTGGTACATCACCTTCCCGGATTTCACTGCCTCACTGGAGGATCTGATCTGTTTCTGGAATTGATACTAATTCTCTATCAAACTATTGAAATAGTCCTCTGCAAGAAGCGGGTGGAGGGTACGCAGTACCCTCCACAAACTTTCCTCCTCCCTTCAGGGAGGGAGGAGGGGGAGGGCAAATTTTGCGAAACTGTCATTTTATGAGAAAGCAGAAATGCCCCGAAAACCAGGGCATTTTGATTGTATTTAGAAAACCCCCGGCTAGGCCGGGGGGGGTTCAGAAAAGCTTATAGCTATCAGTCTTGAAAAAATAACTCCTTTTGATTATAATAAGTTTGCGGCTGCCAACTGCAAAAAATAATCAAAAGGAGGTCATTACAAAGTGAATGACATACATAGTTTATCACATTCGAAGTGGAATTGCAAGTAGCACATTTATAGGAATCGTTCATTCTGGTGCAGAGGGTACTATGTTGACACTGTTGGAAAGAATACAAAAGCAATAACCGAATACATTCAGCGCCAGCTTGAAGAGGATAGAATGGCAGGGCAACTCACATTGGACGATTCAGACCCGTTTAACGGGTAAGCTGTAACAATTATGCAGGAGAACGTAGCCGCATGCGTCCGTGTTGGTACGCCTTTCAAGGCATGGCTTGCATTCTGAGCCCCTATGGGGCGTTTACGGAAAAACCCCCGGCTTTGCCGGGGGATGTTTATTTCTGTTATTACTTCGCAGTATCACTTTCTGTTATTGTTTTCAGACCTGCTGCCAGACCGGCAAGGCTCTGAATCTCACTGGGAATAATGATCTTAGTTGCTTTGCCGTCAGCAGCCTTCTGGAATGCTTCCAGTGCCTTGAGCTGCAGAACTGCTTCATTGGGATTGGCTGTATTCAGTCGTTCCAGGCTCTCTGCCAGTGCGAGCTGAACGGATGCAATTGCCTGCGCCTCACCGTCTGCCTCACGGATTTTCTGCTCACGCACTGCGTCAGCACGGAGAATCATAGCTTCCTTTTCGGCAGTTGCACGCAGAATTTCGGCTTCCTTATCTGCTTCGGCACGCAGAATCTTGGATTCCTTCTCTGCTTCAGCAGCCAGTACCTGTGCCTTCTTTTCACCCTCTGCCTGGAGGATCTTTTCACGGCGTTCGCGCTCTGCCTTCATCTGTTTTTCCATGGAATCCTGGATTTCACGCGGCGGCAGGATGTTTTTCAGCTCCACACGGATCACTTTGATGCCCCAGCGATCGGTCTCTTCGTCAAGAATTGCTGTAATTTTATTATTGATTGTATCACGGGACGTTAGAGTTGCATCCAGCTCCAGTTCGCCGATGATGTTACGCAGTGTGGTAGCGGTAAAATTCTCAATGGCCATCATGGGGTTTTCCACACCGTAGGTATATCGTTTGGCATCCGTTACCTGGAAGAACACAACGGTGTCAATCTGCATGGTAACATTATCCTTGGTAATTACCTGCTGGGGCTTGAAATCCACAACACGTTCCTTGACAGAAACCTTTCTTGCCACACGGTCCAGGAAGGGAATCAGCAGGTGAGGCCCAGTCGACCATTCTGTACGGAAGGTGCCGAGACGCTCCACTACATAGATATAAGCCTGGGGTACGATGCAGATGCAGCGGATCAGGATGATGATGGCAAAGAGAATCAGTGCAATAATCAGATAGCTTACAAGGTTTTCCATGGTAAAATCCTCCTTTAATTTAAACGGAAACAGGATGCTCCGCCAGAGCAACATAAGCGGTGGTGCCGGATATTTCTGTTACCTTTACAACAGCATCCACGGGAATTCTGCTGCCGTCCTGTGTCCTGGCACGCCAGTTAACACCGCCGATTTTTACACGGCCGGTGTTCTGCTCCGGATTGATTTCCTCAATGACTTTGGCAATTTTCCCGACCTCTGCGTCGATGTTCGTCGGCGTTACTGTATCCACCTTGAATTTTCTCAACAGGGGTTTGGTCACAACCAGCAGCAGAATCGAAACTGCAACAAAAACAATGCACTGTCCCAATGGCCGCATGCCGAAAACAGCGGCAAAGAACGCTGCCAGGGAGCCGGCGGAAAACCAGATACTGATCAGCTGCAGCGTTTCCAGTTCCGCAATCACGGTTCCTACAAACAGAGCACCCCAGATGAACAGCCATAGATTTTCGCTGATAAACGTCAGGATATTCATGCTTCTCACTCTCCTTTACATGAAACTCCGAGAGATGGACAATGAATGTAAATATATTTTACATTTCAGGCGGAGCAAATCCCCATTGACTTCGCCCGTAAGATTGTATGCACATTATAGCATATCCCGTTGTTTTTGTCAATGGATTTCATCTGAAAGTAAATATTTTTTACCTTTTTGTAACATTGTGGGAGAATACGGTAAAATCCATTGCAGAAACTTCACAAGAAAATTAAATGTATACTAATTTCTTTAATTCTGATAGACAAAGTCTGCCAGAATTTCAGATAGTCAAAAAGGGGGATTGCTTAAAATTTGCTTTCCCCCGTCCCTCCCTGAAGGGAGGGGGGAATTCAATCATGAAAAGAAACTGCAGGAAGCTCGTATGCAAGAGATGCAGTGTAGTCGTTCCTGCATAAAAACATGGAAAAAATCATTGACAGGGTTCGGATTTCATGGTATAATAAAGAATATACGACTTTTTGTTTCTGTGGATTTCATGCAGAAACAGCGCAAAAAATCGGATTGATAGGAGGCTTCGGATCGTGTTTCAGATCGTCAGGAAGAAGGAACTGAATTCTTCCGTTACATTGATGGAGCTTGCAGCTCCTTACATTGCCCAAAAGGCTCTGCCGGGTCAGTTTGTGATTTTCCGTGTGGATGAAGAGGGCGAGCGCATTCCGCTGACCATTGCGGATTATGACAGGGAAAAAGGTACTATCACCATTATTTTTCAGATTGTGGGTTATTCTACGGAGAAATTGTCCAAGCTTAATGAAGGGGACAGCATTCTGGATCTTGCTGGACCTCTGGGACTTCCCACGGAGCTTCCGGAGGGCGCATCCCGTGTCTGCGTGATTGGAGGCGGTGTCGGCTGCGCCATTGCCTATCCTCAGGCGAAGGGACTCCATGCCAAAGGCCTGCATGTGGATGTGATTGCAGGCTTCCGTACGAAGGAGATTGTCATTCTGGAGGAGGAATTCCGCAGCCATTGCAGTGAGCTGATCCTCTGTACCGATGACGGCAGCTACGGCAGAAAGGGTTTTGTAACCCAGGCACTCCAGGCACAGATTGACAGCGGCGTACAGTATGATGCTGTGATTGCAATCGGTCCGGTGCCCATGATGAAGTTTGTCTGTGAACTGACGAAAAAGTACGACATTCCTACCATTGTTTCCCTGAACCCCATCATGGTGGACGGTACGGGAATGTGCGGCTGCTGCCGTGTCACTGTGGGCGGAAAGATCCGCTATGCCTGTGTGGAGGGTCCCGATTTTGACGGACACCAGGTGGATTTCGATGAGCTGATGCTCCGGAACGGCACCTATCATAAGCGTGAGGCATCCTGCCGGATGCTCAAACAGGCTGACAGCTTGAAGTGATTCGTGGGAAGGAGTGGTAAGCATGCCGAATATGTCAATGACAAAAGTACCGATTCCGGAACAGGATCCGAAGGTACGAGCAAGAAATTTTGAAGAGGTTACTCTTGGATATACAGCTGAAATGGCACAGGAAGAAGCACAGCGCTGCCTGAACTGCAAGAACATGCCCTGTGTGTCCGGCTGCCCCGTAGGTGTCCGGATTCCGGAATTCATCGCACAGATGGCACAGGGGAATTTTGAAGAAGCCTATCAGATCATCAGCAGCACCAATGGTCTTCCGGCGGTCTGCGGCAGAGTATGCCCCCAGGAGCGCCAGTGCGAATCCAAATGCGTCCGCGGCATCAAGGGAGAACCTGTGGGTATCGGCAGACTGGAGCGCTTTGCAGCGGATACCCATATGAAACATGGGACGGTTCCGGTGGAGAAGCCGGCTTCCAACGGGCATAAGGTTGCCGTGGTGGGCGGCGGTCCCTCCGGTCTGACCTGTGCCGGCGATCTGGCAAGGCTGGGCTACGAGGTAACAGTATTCGAAGCATTCCACGTTGCAGGCGGCGTACTGATGTACGGTATTCCTGAATTCCGTCTGCCAAAGGACATCGTGCAGAAGGAAGTCCAGACCCTCCGTGATCTGGGCGTTACGATCATGACAAATATGGTAATTGGCAAAGTACTCTCCGTTGACGAGCTGATGGAGCAGGGCTATGAAGCCGTGTTCATCGGCTCCGGTGCTGGATTGCCAAGGTTTATGGGCATTGAGGGCGAGGCGCTGGTAGGCGTTTGCTCTGCCAATGAGTATCTGACCAGAATTAACCTGATGAAGGGCTATAAGGAAGGGTATGATACTCCCGTCATTGCCTCCCGCTCCGTTGCCGTTGTCGGCGGCGGCAATGTGGCAATGGATGCGGCAAGAAGCGCACTGCGAATGGGCGCAGAGAATGTCTACATTGTATATCGCCGTTCCGAAGCAGAAATGCCTGCAAGAAGAGAAGAGGTACACCACGCCAAAGAGGAAGGGGTGCAGTTCCTGACACTGAACAACCCTGTGAAGATCCTGGGCGATGAGGAAGGACGGGTACGCGCTCTGGTCTGCCAGCGTATGGAGCTGGGTGAGCCGGACGAAAGCGGCAGACGCAGCCCCATTCCTGTAGAGGGATCGGAGTATGAGCTGGATGTGGATACTGTGATTATGTCCATCGGTACTTCTCCCAACCCGCTGATCCGTACCACTACATCCGGACTGGAGGCAAACCGCAGGGGCTGCCTTATTGTGGATGAAGACATGATGACAACCAAGACGGGTGTATATGCCGGCGGCGATGCTGTGACCGGCGCTGCAACTGTCATCCTGGCAATGGGTGCCGGCAAGGCAGCTGCAAAAGCCATGGATGCATATATCCAGGGTAAAACCAAGTAAGTAACCAATCCGCTCATCATACGAATGGAGGTAGGCATGATGGAAATGAAAGGAAAGATGAAGAAGCTGGCAGCAGCGGCAGGTGCAGCCGCAATGGTTTCTATGGGCACGGTTGTCGCTTTTGCAGAGGATGCGGCAGCATCTTCCGCCAGTGAGACGAATTCTACCATGGCACTGCTCAGTTCCCTGGCACTGCCAATTCTGCTGTTAATTTTCCTGTACTTTATTATGATCCGTCCGCAGCGCAAGCAGGAGAAAGCAACGCTGGAGATGCAGAAAAATCTGCAGGTAGGTGATGAGGTTGTCACCATCGGCGGCATTGTAGGCATTGTGATGCGTGTGGAGGAGAATACCAGAACCGTTGTGCTGGAAACCGGCAGTGATCGACTGAAAATCCGTATGATGCAGGATGCCATCAAGGAGAATATTACTGCAAGAGAACAGGCTGAGGCAGAGAAAAAAGCCAAGAAGGCTGCCATAACAGCGCCTGCAAAGAAAGACGAATAATCCAGTGACTCCCTGCATAGGCTGTACAAAGTTCTGATGCAGGGAGTGATTTGGATATGCAGCACTGGAGGCCATGGCAATCACCGGTACTCCGGCTGCTGCTGGCACAGCTGTCCGGTTTTGTGTGGATTGCCGCCGGAGCAGTGCTGCTGGCATGTCTTCTTCTGGTGTGCAATGTGCCGGCCTGGCTGCTGGTATGGCTGTCCGATGCAATCTGGTGTGCCAGCGGATTCCGTGCAGGACGCTGTGCCGGATTCCATGCCAGACACAGCGGTATCCGGCATGGAATGCTCTGCGGTGTAGGAATGGGGGCAGTGCTGATGCTTGCCTGCCTTGTGCTCAAAGGCACGTTGTCCCGGCGGGTTATGGTGCGGTGTATGCTGCTCCTGGCAGCGGCTGTGTGCGGCGGGGTCTGCGGTGTGAATACAAGACTGCGCAGGCCGCCGTATTGATAAATACAGGAGAAAATCAGAAAAATTGTCTTTTCCTCTTGCAATGCGCCGGGAAATATGGTATAATAATAAAAAAGAGCATGCTCTGAAAAGAGGAGGTAAACATCGTGAAGCACATTCAGACCATCAATAAGGCAAATCTGAAGGAGTCTGCAAAAAAGGGCGGCTGCGGCAAGTGCCAGGCATCCTGTCAGTCTGCTTGCAAGACTTCCTGCACAGTTGCGAACCAGAAGTGCGAGAGATAAGTTCTTTTGTCATTTCTTCACTGCCCTGCACCTTTGTGTAGGGCGGTTTTTATGTCAATCGATTGTGTGAATGCAGGAAATGCCCCCTCTTAACTGCAATAGCTCGTATTGTTTGGAGAATTAATAAAAATACAGGCTTTAAAGGGTGCCTTGTATTTGTAAGGAACACGAAATACATAGAATTGAGGATGAACATGATGATACATAAATATTCCCTGGGCGGATTGTATATTGTTTTGGATGTCAACAGCGGCGGCGTGCATATTGTGGATGAAATGACCTATGATCTGCTGGATGATGCAAAGCCCCCCTTTGCAGAGGAATGTCCCGCCGGGATCATTGAGAAGCTGAGCGGAAAATATGATCCCCAGGAGCTGCGTGACTGCTATCAGGAGCTGAAATCCCTGTATGAGGAGAAAATCCTGTTCTCCGAGGATGATTATGAAAAGTATGCAAAATTTGCTGTGACATCCCCCATTAAGGCAATGTGTCTGCATATTGCCCATGACTGCAATCTGCGCTGCGCCTATTGTTTTGCTTCAACCGGCGATTTCGGTACCGGAAGAAAACTGATGCCCGTGGAAACCGGAAAAAAGGCAATTGATTTCCTGCTGGAACATTCCGGAGACCGGGAGAATCTGGAACTGGATTTCTTTGGTGGAGAACCGCTGATGAATTTTGATGCCGTCAAGGAAGTGGTTGCCTATGCAAGAAGCAAGGAAGCAGAATACGGCAAGACTTTCCGCTTTACCATTACCACCAACGGCATTTTGCTGGATGATGACAAGGCTGATTTTATTAACAAGGAAATGTCCAATGTGGTGCTCTCCATCGATGGCAGAAAGGATGTCAATGACCGCATTCGTGTGACACCCAACGGCAGCGGCAGCTATGATATTATCCTGCCGAAGTTCAAGAAGCTGGTGGATGCACGCAGCAAGGAGAAGGATTATTACGTCCGGGGCACCTTCACCAAATACAATCTGGATTTCTCTGAGGATGTGTTCCATCTGTATGAGGCAGGCTTTGACCAGATTTCCGTGGAGCCGGTTGTCTGTGAGCCGGAGTATCCCTATGCCCTGACTGAGGAGGATCTGCCGGCTGTCTTTGCGGAATATGAAAAGCTGGCGCAGCGTTTGCTGGAGCAGGACAAAGCAGGCAAGCATTTTAATTTCTTCCATTTTATGCTGGATCTGAATCAGGGTCCCTGTGCCATTAAGCGGCTGCGGGGCTGCGGCTGCGGCAATGAGTATGTTGCCATTACTCCCGATGGGGATATCTATCCCTGCCATCAGTTTGTGGGCATCGAAGAGTATAAGATGGGCAATCTGGAGGAAGGCACCTTCGATATGGAGATGAAGAAGGTGTTTGCAGGAACCCATATCTATAATAAGCCAAAGTGCCGTGACTGCTGGGCAAAGTTCTACTGCAGCGGCGGCTGCAATGCCAATAACTATCAGTATATGGGCGATATTCATGAAGCACATACGCTCTCCTGCGAGATGGAGAAGAAGCGCCTGGAATGTGCGATTATGATGCAGGCGGTAAAAGCGATGGAGAAGGGAATTTAACCGTGCAGCGGTCAAATTCTGTCCCATGCAATCCATTAGGCTGACACCAGCATAAGAAATCAGAATGATTTTGAATCAAAAAATGCTCTCTGTGATTTGACAGAGAGCATTTTTGATGGAAACAGCGGTCCATAGAATCGGGATTGGGAGATGCCTGCATTTACTTTAATTTTACCGAGGACACAACAGCATAAACTACCGTCACAACTGCAAGCCCTATCCCAACACAGAAAAGCCATCCGCTGTTGATGAGAGCTTCCAGTGCATTGACGGAGTTGATTGCACCGAGCAGCACAAACACAATGCCCGATTGCCGATAATATGGCTTTTTGTCCATGGCCTCCCGTTCCTCCTTGGATGCGAAAATGTATGCATTATTGAACAGAAAGCCTTTTTGTCCCAACTGCAGGACACCGAAGATAAAGCACACAACGGCAATAATTCCGCACAGGATTGCTGCGATGATCTGCTCCATAATTTCCTCCATGATTCCGATTGAGAAGTCTCTTAAACGCACACTTATAACTGATCTGCAATCTGATAGATCAGCTTCTCCGTTTTCTCCCAGCCAAGGCAGGGGTCAGTGATGGACTTGCCAAAAATACCGTCCTCGACCTTCTGGGTACCGTCCTCCAGATAGCTTTCAATCATGAAGCCCTTAATCATACTTCTGATTTCTGCGCTGTGACGGCAGCTGTGCAGAACCTCATTGACAATTCTCGGCTGCTCCAGATAGCACTTGTTGGAATTGGCGTGGTTGGTATCCACAATCACTGCCATGTTCTGCAGATGCTTTTGTGCATAGTGATTGTAGGTCAGCAGCAGATCCTCGAAGTGATAGTTGGGCAGGGATTCGCCGTGCTTGTTCACATAGCCCCGGAGAATGGCATGGGACAGGGGATTGCCGTCCGTTCTGACCTCCCAGCCCCTGTAGAGAAAGGTATGGCTGTTCTGGGCTGCAAAAATGGAATTAAGCATGACGGACAAGTCACCGCTGGTGGGATTCTTCATGCCCACGGGCACATCCATGCCGCTGGCTGTCAGCCGATGCTGCTGATCCTCCACGCTTCTTGCACCCACTGCAACATAGGACAGCAGATCGGACAGATAGCGGTAATTCTCCGGATACAGCATTTCATCCGCACAGGTAAAGCCAGTCTCTTCGATGGCTCTTGTGTGGAGCTTGCGGATAGAAATTAATCCCTCCAGCATGTCCTCAGCCTTGGTGGGATCGGGCTGGTGTACCATGCCCTTGTAGCCGGAACCGTTGGTGCGGGGCTTGTTGGTATAAATACGGGGAATGATCAGAATCTTATCCTTGACCTGCTCGTTGATCCGTGCCAGACGGTAAATGTATTCCATGACGGAATCCTCGCGGTCGGCAGAACAGGGACCAATAATCAGAATCAGTTTGTTGGATTCGCCCGTAAATACGTTTCTGATTTCCTCATCCCGCTTTGTTTTCTGTTGTGCATGGGCGGGGGAGAGGGGGAACTGTTTTTTGATTTCCTGAGGGATCGGCAGCTTTCTGATGAATTCCATTGACATAAGAATTCCTCCTTTGCATTCTTGTTTTCCTACAGCTTTTATTATACACCTCTTAAAGCCCTGTGTCAAGCAGGCGGATGATGCAGCTGCTGATTTGACCGCTTTGCGATTAAATCCCGTCTGTACAGCATGGGAAGCCCCACGCCCACCTCTAAAAACAAATAGAGGTTTCCTTATGAAATTATTGCCTGACACACTTGCATTTTCTTCCGTTATTTGTTATAATGAAATTATCATTATTCCGTTGAAGCGGACAGAAAGGGGTTATCAAGATGAAACACTTCCATCGTATTGCCGCAGGGCTGACGGCGTGTGCCATGCTGCTTTCCGGAGCCGCACTGCTGCCGGAACTGGCAGCGGATTACAGTATTACGGCAAGTGCGGAGGATACTTACACGGAAGGTACTTATGACGTTCTGACCTACCAGAACTATGGGGACTATATTTTGATTACGGACTGTGACACTTCGTCAGTTGATGTGGAGATTCCCGGTGAGATTGACGGGGTGCCGGTGACGAGTATCGGAAATTCCGCATTCAGTAGTTGCACAAGCCTGACCTCTGTCACCATCCCTGACAGTGTAACAAGCATCGGGGATTGGGCATTCTATTCTTGCAAAAGCCTGACCTCCGTCACCATCCCTGACAGTGTGACAAGCATCGGAGATCGGGCATTCCGAGATTGCGCAAGCCTGACCTCCGTCACCATTCCTGACAGTGTGACGAGTATCGGGGTTGATGCATTCGATGACTGCACAAGTCTGACCTCCGTCACCATTCCTGACAGTGTGACAAGCATCGGAGATCGAGCATTCTATGGATGCACAAGTCTGACCTCCGTCACCATTCCTGACAGCGTGACAAGCATCGGAGATTGTGTATTCGGTTGTTGTGAAAGCCTAACTGAAATTAATGTCGCAGACGGAAATACATCGTATACGGATATTGACGGTGTTCTGTACAATGCCGATTGTACAGAACTGGTGGTATATCCCGCTGGCAGAGGAACTGCCTATATGATTCCCGATGGCGTGACAAGCATCGGGGATTGGGCATTCTATTCTTGCGAAAGCCTGACCTCCGTCACTATCCCTGACAGTATGACAAGTATCGGGAATCATGCATTCGAGGGTTGCACAAGCCTGACCTCTGTCATCATTCCTGACAGCGTGACAAGTATCGGTGCTTATGCATTCTATGAATGCATAAGCCTGATCTCTGTTACCATCCCTGACAGCGTGAAAAGCATCTACAGTTATACATTCAAAGGCTGCACAAGCCTGATCTCTGTTACCATCCCTGACAGCGTGAAATACATTGGGGATTGGGCATTCGGTTACTGTGCAAACCTGATCTCTGTCACCATTCCTGATGGTGTGACATATATCAAAGATGGGACATTCTATAACTGCGAAAGCCTTAGCTCCGTCACCATTCCTGACAGCGTGACAGAGATCAGAGATGGGGCATTCAGTAACTGCGCAAACCTGACTGATGTTTACTATTCCGGCACGGAGGAAGAATGGAATTCGATCTTTATTGTCTACTATTACTATAACTATGCCGAACAGTGCGAAGAATGGCATTATATTTCAATTGGAAGCGGCAATGGCATACTGGGAGGCGTCACCATCCATTTCAATTCCACAGGTCCTGCTCTCTATGGTGATATTGACGGTGACGGTGAGGTAACCATCGTGGATGTCATCGAACTGAGCCAATCCCTCATGGGCAGCGGAACCCTGACTGCACAGGGCACCGCCAATGCGGATGTTGACCAGAACGGCAGTCTCAATTCCACGGATACGCTGTACATCGTGCAGTACCTGGTAAAGCTCCTGCCTTCCCTGCCCGTATAATATGATGTAATGAAATGCCCCGGTATCAAAACAGATACCGGGGCATCAGCTTTTTTATTTGAAATAGCAGTACAGCTGACAGGCAATCATGCCGTTGTACAGCTTGCGGCGCTTGTCCGCTTTTCTGCCAAAGTAGGATTCAAATTCTTCGTCACCACAGATGATGTACGCCGGATTCTGCAGCACCCTGCCCATAGTGCGGTACACCTTCCGGGCGTCCTCCTGTTCCAGCATACGCTCACCGTAGGGAGGATTGCAGACGGTGACAGCATCCGGAATGGGCTGAAATGCGGCAATGTCACGCTGCTCTACCCGGATGAGCTTCTCCACGCCTGCCTTACGGGCATTGTCCATGGTCAAGGAAATGGCCTGGGGATCAACGTCAAAGCCATACCCTGTAAAGTCCACATGGCGATCAATGCGGTCAAGGGCTTCGCTGCGAGCCTGCTGCCATGCAGCTTTGGGAACGCAGTCCCACTGCTCCGCAATAAACCGCCTGTCCAGACCGGGAGCAATTCTGCATGCCCGGCGTGCTGCCTCAATCAGGAAGGTACCGCTGCCGCAGAAGGGATCGCAGACAATGCTGCCGCTGCGCACTCTGGCAAGATCCAGAATGCCTGCCGCCAGGGTTTCCCGGATGGGAGCCAGATTGGCGTTGCGGCGGTAGCCCCGCTTATGAAGCCCGGCACCTGTGGTATCCAGGTAAATGCTCACCCGGTTTTTGAGGATGGTAAACTGCAGCTGATGCAGGGCACCGGTTTCCGGCAGGAAATCCTGGGTGCGGTATGCCTTTTGCAGACGCTTGACCGCTGCCTTTTTCAGGATTTTCTGGCAGGCAGGGATACTGGTCAGCCTGGAGTTCAGGGAGTGGCCCTTTACCGGGAAGGCGTCCTCTCTGGCAATGAACTGCTCCAGAGGTGCCTTGTACATACCGTCAAAAAGCTCCTCAAAGGTTTCCGCAGGATATTCCGTCAGGAGAATCTGGACACGCTCTGCAACGGACAGCTCCAGGTTGGCACGGGCAAGGGTGAGAAAGTCCCCGGTCCAGCTGACCCTGCCATCCTGTACGGTGATGTTCTCACCGCCGATTCTTGTCACCTCAAACCGCAGTACCTTTTCCAGCCCGAAGTGACAGGGGGCGGAGAAGCGGATGGTAGTTTGATTAGCCATTGTTATCCTCATTTTCTGAATCTTGATTTTCTGCCGGAGGCGCAGCAGGCGGAGAATCCGTGGGTGTGTTCCCTTCTGGTTCTGCAGGCGCTTCGGTGGGGTCCACTGCAGGTTCCTCTCCCTCAGCCGGCGGGGTGGTCTCGTCTTCGCCGTTTTCAGAGGTTCCTTCGCCCGTTGCGCTGGGATCCTCTGTGGGCTTGGCAGTGCAGCTCTGGCATTTGGGCGCATTGGTGGATTTCCAGTAACCAATTTCGCCCTTGGGACAGTTTTCACCGGCAATCAGTCCTGTATTGGCACACATATGTGCTTCAATGACGGTTTCGCAAGCAGGATAGGAAGCACCGGTATCCAGGCTGTTGGCATATTCGCCGATTATATTGTACCAGATTTGTGCGGATTTTACAGAGGACGGCAGACTGTCACGTTCTGTATAGCCGATCCAGACGCCGGATACAAAATCTTCTGTCAGACCAATGAACCAAAGGTCGTCCCAGTCCTGGGTGGTACCGGTCTTGCCCACAACTTCCTTATTGGAGAGCATGGCAGCGCCGGCAGTACCACTGGGAGAAACAACATTTTTCATCAGGCGGTTCATGATATAGGCGGTTTCCGGATCCACTGCCTCGTGGGGATTGCCGTTGTTTTCATAAACAAGCTCATGATTGCCCTGCTCCAAACGGCTGACGATGTGTGCCTCATAGTAGGTGCCTCCGTTGCCATAGGGAACATAGGCATTGACCATATTTTCTACAGTAACACCATAGGACAGTGCGCCGACGCTCAGGGGGGACAGTGCCATATCGGTAAAGCCGCCGGCATCAATCTGCAGCAGATCCAGTCCCATGTTTTCTGTGGCAAAGGTGAAAACGCTTTCCGGTGTCAGCGCATCACAAAGCCGTGCTGAAATGGTATTCAGGGACTTCATCAGACCATAGTAGAGGAACTTTTCCTGTCCGGAATAGTTGCTGGAGACGGAGTCGGAGCTGTAGTTTTTCGGCCAGATGGTTCCGTCCGGCAGTGTCAGACCGTAGTCCAGGATTTTGGAACCCCAGTGGAACTGGTCACTGTAGATGCCGTAGGCATAGGTGGTAATGGGCTTGATGGTGGAGCCGGGCTGTCTTGGCTCCATGGTCGCATAGTTCCAGGCGAGGTTATAGGCCTTCTCCCCGACTGCGCCTGCAACTGCCAGAATGTTGCCGGAATAATCCATGGCAATGAAAGCGCTCTGGGGATAGATAACTTCGTCATCGTCATCCACCACGCCGTCACCGTTGGTGTCCTCATGCTTTGCCACGAGATCAGCATTTACAAGATTGTTCAGATCCGAGTATTTTTCTTCCACATATTCCTGCATTTCCATATCTACCGTAGTGTAAATCTGGTAGCCGCCGGTATTGATACGGTGGAGGGCTTCTTCTTTGTCAATATTATAGGTCTCCATCAAGTAGGCCTGTACCTCAAAGATGGCAGCATCCACTGCCCAGCTGGTTGCACCGCTTTCTGTCCGGTAATCCTTGGATTCTTCCTCCGGATGAAGGGCGGCGTATTCCTCCGTATCTGTGAAAATCAGGTGCTCGTTCAGGGCTGCCTGGTATTCGTCATAGGTGATGGCACCGTGGTCGTACATTTGCCAGAGCACGTATTCCTGACGTTCCCGGTTGCGTTCCCGGCCGTACACTACCTTTTCACCGGTATCCTCGTCAATATAGTATGCAAAGGGATTGATGGTTTCCGGTGACTGGGGAATGGCCGCAAGACAAGCAGCTTCTGCCACACTCAACTCGCTGACGCTCTTGCCGAAATATTTGATGGAAGCCATTTCAATGCCGTTTGCGGCACCGCCGAAGCCGATGTAGTTCAGATAGGTTTCCATGATCTCCTGCTTGGAGTAATTCTTCTCCAGCGTCATAGCGCGGAAGATCTCACGGATTTTTCGGGAAGGCGAACGTTCAGCATCTCCGGTTACGTTTTTGATCAGCTGCTGGGTAATGGTAGAACCGCCTCGTTCGGAGTCCCAGAATTTCAGCACCATATTGACGCAGGCAGCAATGGTATTCTTGTAATCCACTCCGTCATGGGTGTAGAAACGCTCGTCCTCGGTGTAGACGAAGGCATCCTGGACATGCTGGGGAATGTCCTCAATGGTAACAGGAATCCGCTGCACCTCGTTGTTGACCTGATACAGTGTCAGCAGATTGCCCTCCTTGTCATAGGCGTAAACATTGGTGTTGTAGCTCAGCTCCATTTCCTCCAGGGTAATGGTGGAGGCTTCGTCCATGAAGTCCAGCACATACACTGCCACAGCGGTTGCCACAATGGTGCCGGTAATGATGCAGATCAGGAAAATGCAAAGGAACATGGAAACCAGGATGGTCACAATTCGTTTTAGAATGCGGACCCGCCGGCTTGGTTTTTTCTTTCGTTTCTGGGACGCTGACGATGCGCTGCGTCCGCTGCCGGAGGTGCGGCCCTTGGATGTTGGCTCTTGCATAGCTGGAAAATCCTTTCTTTGTATTGCGTGCAGAAGGATGAAACCCCTGCAAAATTTCGGTAATGACTGCTGCAATCAGCCGGATTCCGGCAAACTGCTATACAGTATCATTATAACACAGAATTTCCGGTTTGTTAAGTCCTTTTTGAAAAAAACGCCGTTTTGCATAAACTTTTTTCTGCGGGGCATACTGATTCTGTCATGATTTTAGCAAAACTGCCGCAGATGCGCCATATTCTGCCAAAATGGCAGCCGCACGGGCAGGGAAAGGAGCACATATGTATCAGGTGTATACCATCCGGGGGCAGATTTATCTGCTGGTGACAGCCATGGCGATTTCCGCCGTGCTGATCCTGGTATCCGCTGCCAAGGGCGTGGCACATGATAAGTCGGAGGCGGCAGCCAAGCAGGCATCCCAGGCGGCGGAGGAAGCCGTGGGCTACATGCTGGGAGAATACAACGGCAAGATTGCGCTCTTTCGGGAGGACAGCACAAGACCGTATAAAGTCCTGGATATGGAAGTGTATCTGCTGGCGGAGGAGGATCTGGAGGCGCTCCGGGACGGAATTATTGTGGATACGGAAGAAGAACTGCTGCAAATGCTGGAGGACTGGGATTCCTGAACCCAGGCTCTGACAGAAAATTATCCGGGCAGTGTTCTCCCCGGATGTTTCAGATTGTTACAAAAATTCCGTCCAATCCCTTACGCCAACTTCACCGGCAAAACTGTGGCAGACTTTTGTCTGCCACAGTTAAAGGGATTAGTATGAAAAATGTTCCCGGTTTAAGGGAGCGCTTCGGATGCCAGCCATTCCTGCAAACGGTTTTTCTGGCTGCGGATCAGCTGTTCCTTCTCCTGCCGCATCATCTGCTTGATGCGGAATTCCCTGCGCATGGCCTGCTGTTTGTCCTCATGCATTTCCAGATAGACAAACCGCACCGGACGGCGATGCCTGGTATACTTAGCGCCCTTTCCCTCGTTATGCGACCGAAGACGTCTGGACGGGTCATTCGTCCAGCCGGTATAGTAGGTGCCGTCGGCACATTCCACAATATAGGTATAATTCACTGACTTGTTCCCACCTGTTCCACGGAGAACACAAACCCCTCAGCTTCGCACTCCAGATCCCCCGTAGGAAGGCATAGAAGATAATGCTGTCCGGGATTTCCTCCGCATCCGTCCATGATGACTGCTTTTTCAGAAAAAGCTGCACCAGCACCGTCATTTTCGATACGGTAGAATTTTCCCGTCTGTACGCCGTATTCCCAGTAGCGTTCCGTCGGGGAAGGGGGCAGCAGCTCATATTTCCGGCATCCTGCAAACCGGAGCACCCCGTCATAGGAGGCATTGCTGTCATAGAGCATATCACACAGAGGAAAGCGCACTGTCAGGGTATCCCCCGCTGCCAGAAGCTCCGGCGTACGCTTCATCTTTTCCGCTGCATGCCAGTGACGGCAGAGCAGAACAAAAATCGGACGGCTGCCCGCATGCTCATCCGGTTCAATGTGTACCATCACATGCTTCACTGCCGGGAATTTTGCTTCAATATCGTCATGCACCTCTTCTGCCAGCTCGTGGGCTCTGGCAAAGCTCAGCGCAGCATCCGCCGTCATCACCACATCCATATAGATTTTTGCGCCGAACTGGCGGCTCTTCAGCATTTTCAGGGTGATAACACCCTCATGGGAAAGAATGAGCCGGCGCACTGCCTCCTCTGTTTCACGGTCGGCAGAATGATCCACCATTTTCCGCACAGCCTCCGCTGCGATCTGATAGGCAGCCTTTACAATGAACAGGCAGATGACCACGGAGGCGATACTGTCCATAACGGGAAATCCCAGCATAGCGCCGCCGATTCCGATAAAGCTGCCCACGGAGGACAGAGCGTCACTGCGGTGATGCCAGGCATCCGCCATCAGAGCATCGGAGTTCACCCGTTTTGCCACATGTTTTGTTGCTTGAAACATCCATTCCTTAACAGCAATGGAGATTACTGCTGCTGCCAGTGCCAGCCAGCCGGGAACGACCAGCGCTTCCGTCCTGCCCTGGATGGCAGCAATAATTTTCCGGCAGCCGTCCCATCCGATACCGAGTCCCGTTGCCAGCAGTACGGCTGCCAGCAAAATGGCTGCAAGGCTTTCCATGCGCTCATGGCCATAGGGATGATCCTCGTCCGCTTCTTTCCCAGCTACACGGATGCCGATCATCACCACAACGGTGCTGAATACATCGGATGCCGAATGGACTGCGTCCGAAATCATTGCACCGGATCCGGCAATCAGACCGGCTGCCAGTTTCAGAGCGGACAGCACCATATTTCCGATCATGGTCAGCACGGATATCCGCATTGCTTCTTGTTGTTCCATAACGGTTCCTCCTTACTGTCAGAATTCTGTTTCCACGGCGCAGCCCCTGGCAAGACTTTCCCGGACATCCAGAATCCGTTGGTTGGTACTGCCCCGGAAATGCAGCTGATAGCTTTTCTGCGCCTCTAAAAAGGGACCGTCTACAAGAAAATCCGTCACTTCCAGCAGTGCCCCGAAAGCATTCTCTTCCCGGTGTGCCAGCAGATATTCAAATGTATAGCCCGTATAGGTAATGATATTCAGTCCCAGTGCCCGGATATGCGTTCCCAGCTCTGCCAGTGCCCGGGCCTGGCAGAATGGCTCACCGCCGCTGAAGGTAACTCCGTCCAGCAGAGGATTCTTTTGAATTTGCGCCAGGAGCGCTTCTGTATCCGCCGCCGTTCCTCCCTCAAAGGAATGAGTCTGGGGATTATGGCAGCCGGGGCAATGATGGGGACAGCCCTGTACAAAAATGGTAAAACGCAGTCCGGGACCGTCTACGATGGAATCATTGGCCGTGCCTGACAATTGCAGCTTCATATGTTTTCTCCTTATCATCTATTGGGAATTTTTAAAAAAGTTTTCAGAAGTGGGGGAACAAAGCCCCGCAGGCTTCATCTTTTATCCTTTTCGATTTTAGACTGATCACAGGGGGGCAGAGGTTCCCGATTGAATGGATACAAAAAGCGGACGAACTTCGGGTTCGTCCGCTGATACACACTTACCCACGCTCCTGCGGAAGCCGGAGCATCGGGAAATCCTGGCAGGAAATCAGACGCCGTGCTTGACACGGTCCTCCACTTCGCTGCGTTTTGCATTGTTGAACCGGTCCAGGGTGCCTACCAGATAACCGGTAATGCGGCGGATGCGTTCAAAGCCCACGCCGTTATGATCCTTCTCCGGTCTGCCGCACATGGGGCACTTGTCGCCGATAATGCCGGTGTAGCCGCACACGGGATCTCTGTCAACAGGATGATTGATGGAGCCGTAGCCGATGCCGGATTCCTTCATGCAGCGGATTACCTTCTCAAAGGCAGAGAGGTTCTCCAGGGGATCCCCGTCCAGTTCCACATAGCTGATATGTCCGGCATTGGTCAGCTCATGGTAGGGTGCCTCAATTTTGATCTTATCAAAGGCACTGATGGGATAGTACACCGGTACATGGAAGGAATTGGTGTAGTAGGCTCTGTCCGTGACACCGGGAATTACACCGTACTTCTTGGCGTCCATGCTTACGAAGCGGCCGGAAAGTCCCTCCGCCGGGGTTGCCAGCAGGGAGAAGTTCAGCTGGGTCTTTTCGGATTCCTCGTCCAGACGCTTTCTCATTCTGGAAATGATCTGCAGTCCCAGCTCCCTTGCACGTTCACTCTCACCGTGATGCTCCCCGATCAGCGCTTTCAGGGTTTCTGCAAGACCGATGAAGCCCACGGACAATGTACCGTGCTTGAGCACCTCGCCGACGCTGTCATCGGGGCTCAGACTCTCGGAATCCATCCAGATGCCCTGTCCCATAAGGAAGGGGAAGTTGCGTACCTTCTTCTGGGACTGAATCTGGAAACGGTGCATCAGCTGGTCGATGGCAAGATTCATCATGCCGTCCAGACTTTCGAAGAACTTGTCGAGATCATGATCCGCTTCAATGGCAAGTCTGGGCAGATTGATGGAGGTAAAGCTCAGGTTGCCCCTGCCGGTGACATACTCACGGCTGGGATCATAGGTGTTGCCAATGACTCTGGTACGGCAGCCCATGTAGGCAATCTCCGTGCGATAGTCGCCGGGCTTGTAATACTTCAGATTATAGGGTGCATCAATGAAGGAGAAGTTGGGGAACAGGCGCTTTGCCGATACACGGCAGGCCAGCTTGAACAGATCGTAGTTGGGATCCTCCGGATTGTAGTTGATTCCTTCCTTGATTTTAAAAATATGAATGGGGAAAATGGGAGTTTCGCCGTTGCCGAGACCTGCTTCATTGGCAAGGAGAATGTTCTCGATGACCATTCTTCCCTCCGGTGTGGTATCCGTACCATAGTTAATGGAGGAGAACGGAGTCTGTGCGCCTGCACGGCTGTTCATGGTATTCAGGTTATGCACCAGAGCTTCCATTGCCTGATAAGTAGCACGGTTGGTTTCCTGATAAGCATGCTTTGCTGCAAAATCCAGTACACGCTGCGCTGTTTCCGCCGGGATGTGCTGTTCCAGGAATGCCAGTGCCTGCTCTGTAAATCCGTTATCGTTTGCCAGAATGGGATCTGCTGCTGTCCGTTCCATAAGATCGTCCGTCAGCTGTGCTGCATCCTCCCGGTCTGCCAGCAGCTCCAGAGCACGCTCCACATTGCTTCTGTACCGGGAAATGTAGGTCTTGCGCACGCCGTCCGCCATGGCGTAATCAAAGTTGGGTACGCTCTGTCCGCCGTGCTGGTCATTCTGATTGGACTGGATGGCGATGCATGCCAGCGCAGAATAGCTGGAAATGTCGTTGGGCTCCCGCAGGAAGCCATGTCCTGTGGAGAAACCGCCCTTGAACAGCTTGATCAGGTCAATCTGGCAGCAGGTGGTAGTCAGGGTCAGAAAATCCAGGTCGTGAATGTGGATGTCTCCGTTGACATGCGCCTTGGCATGCTCCGGCTTAAGGACATACAGTTCGTAGAATTCCTTTGCGGACACGCTGCCGTACTTCAGCATGGTTCCCATGGCGGTATCGCCGTCTATATTGGCGTTCTCACGCTTGATATCACTGTCCTTGGCAGAATGAAAGGTCAGCTCATTGAGTACGCTCATCAGGTTGGTTTTCATTTCCCTGGAGCGGGTACGTTCATACCGGTACAGAATGTATGCCTTGGCTGTCTGGGCATGTCCTCTCTCAATCAGGACTTTCTCTACCAGATCCTGCACCTGTTCCACTGTAGGAGTATCCTGGTAAGTGGTTTCGCAAAGGCGGCAAACCTCCTCTGCCACTGCTGTTGCTTCACCGTAATCCGTGCCGCCAACCGCCTTGGCAGCCTTAAAAATAGCGTTAATAATCTTTTCCATATTGAACGGCACTTTTCTTCCGTCCCGTTTGGTAATGTACATCAGCATATCCTTCGTCCTCCGTTTCTGATATTTATCCGCAATCAATGTGTCAGCTCCAGCTCATGGAGTGCATTCGCTGCGCCGTCGGAGAGCAATCTCCCGCCTTTGTCTGCAGATAGCAGCGAACGCATTGCGGAACACAACATATAGTGCTATTTTGCAATCGCTATATTCAAGTATACCCTATTCTCGCCCCGTTGTCAAGTCGTGATTTTGCACAATGTAATGTCTGTAAATTTGTGCAATATAGTCAAAAATATTCGTTTTTTGCGATTTGACGGGCAAATTGTTCTTGTTTTCAATTTGAACCTCTCGTATAGAAACAAACGTTCTAAAACACAATATATTGTGTGTTGAAAAATTTGCAAAACTTGCCATTTTCCGACTTTACCGCTGTATTATGGGATTATCCCCTGTGGAAAAAGGAAAGAAGCGCATTTTGTCATCATCACATGTAGAGAAGCAGCAATCCTGCTCCTGGACTGCCTTCCCGGTACAGTGCAAGGGGGCAGCACCCGCACCCCCGTCCTTTTATTTTCACAATTGTGATAACAGAAGGCTGAAGGAGCCATGCAGGAAATGCTGATGCCCATACAGAATTTGTGCCAGGATTGACAAAACCCACAAAAGGGAGTATAATAGCAGACAGAAACTACGTAGAAAGGATTCTGACAGCATGCTTGCCAATTATCATACGCATACGTTCCGATGCCATCACGCGTCAGGGGAAGACAGGGAATATGTGGAAGCCGCCATCCGGAGCGGCATAAAAATACTGGGTTTTTCCGATCATTGTCCCTGGATTTATGGGGATGATTTTATTTCCGGAACCCGGATGCTCCCCGGTCAGCTGGATGATTATTTTACTTCCGTCCATGCCCTGCAGCGGGAGTACGCAAAGGATATTACCATCTATACGGGGTTTGAAGCCGAGTATATTCCGGAGCTGATGGAAGCTCAGGAACGGCTTCTGGAGGGCTATCCTGTGGACTATATGATTCTGGGAGAGCATTTCACCAGCCGGGAACCCTTCGGCAAATACACCGGCTTTCCGGAGACAGGGGAGGAGGCCCTTGCCCGATACATTGATCTGTGTATAGAGGGGATGGAAACCGGCAAATACCGCTATATTGCCCATCCGGATCTGATGAATTATACAGGTCCCGGAGAAATTTACGATAAGCATTACCGCCGGCTGTGCCTGTATCTGAAGACGCATGACATTCCGGTAGAAATCAATATGCTGGGTGTACTGGAGGGGCGGCATTATCCCTCGCCGCAGTTCCTCCGGATTGCCGGCCAGGTCGGCAATACTGCCATTATCGGCTGTGATGCCCACAGCCCCGACCGGCTGGAAAATGTGCAGGGACAGGAGGCCTGCTGGAAGCTGGCGGAGCAGTACGGGCTGGCTCTGGTGGATTGTTTGCCGGGACTGGAGTAATTGAGGAGGGTGCCATGCATCGATATCATCGTGCAGCAGTGAAGGTCTGGGCCGTTCTTGCGGCAATTTGTTCAGTTATGGTTGTTGCCGGAGTGCTGCTGCTCGCCACAAAGAAAGGCTCTCCGGAAAGCATCATTCTTTTGTTGTGTTTTGGAGTTGTATTCGGGATGATTTTTCTGATATTGTGGATAGTTGAATGGAAATGCGATCTGTTGATTGACGAAGAGAAGATTGTTTTTCCCATAGACCGGTCATCAAAATGGGCATGGAAGAGAAAGGCTATTTATTTTCAGGATATCAGATATATTTCCGTTGAAACTGTCGGGGGAGCAAAATTCATCACTTCTGCTACACAATTCTATCATTTCCGGCTGAAGAACGGTGACACAATGACAGAGGTACTGTATCCTTACGGGAAACAGCAGGAGAAAGAAATCCGGTCGGAATTAGCAAAGCACATACGAATCACGTATGCAGGTCACTAAGAATGTAAAACCTCTGCGCCGCCGCAGGCAGCGCAGAGGTTTTGTATTATAGTGAATGTCAAACATAATTTGACATTCACTACCGTGATCAAAGGAAGTATCTGACGCCATTTTCAAAAATATGCTGATCCTTTGCACCGGGTACATTCTTGCAGATATTGGTACCCTTGCGCTCGCTGTGTCCCATCTTACCCAGAATTCTGCCGTCCGGAGAAGTAATGCCCTCAATGGCAGCCATGGAGGTGTTGGGATTGTAACGGATATCCATGGTGGGCTTTCCGGTGAGATCCACATATTGTGTGGCAATCTGCCCGTTGGCAGCCAGCCGCTGGATCAGGCTTTCCGGCGCTACAAAGCGGCCTTCGCCGTGGGAAATGGCAATGCTATGAATATCACCCACATTGCTGTCAGCCAGCCACGGGGACTTGTTGGAAGCAATCCTGGTGTTCACCATCATGGACTGGTGCCGTGCAATGGTGTTGAAGGTCAGCGTCGGGGACTCGTCCGTCATTTCCACAATCTCGCCGAAAGGTACCAGTCCCAGCTTGATCAGAGCCTGGAATCCGTTGCAGATACCCAGCATCAGACCGTCACGGTTCTTGAGCAGGGCGTGTACGGCGTCCTTTACCTCCGGATTGCGGAAGAAGGCGGTGATGAATTTGCCGCTGCCCTCCGGCTCGTCGCCGCCGCTGAAACCGCCGGGGATCATGATGATCTGGGACTGTGCAATCTTCTCCGCTGCTGCCTTGACAGAAGCTTCGATATCCGCAGCGGACAGATTGCGGATGATAAGGGTTTCGGTAACGGCACCGGCCTTTTCAAATGCACGAGCCGTATCGTACTCACAGTTGGTGCCGGGGAATACTGGAATCAGAACACGGGGCTTTGCATAGTGGAGGACGGGAGCAGGACGCTTGTCCGCAGTGAAGCTGTAGGTTTCCGGTGTCTCATCCGTTGTTTTGATGCGGCAGGGGAATACGGATTCCAGCTTCTCCTCCCAGGTTCTCTGGAGCGCATCCAGAGATACGGAGTAATCAATGGTATAGATCTTGTACTCGTCAATTGTAGTACCGATAAGCATTTCATCTGCAGCAGGTTCGCCTTCCAGTTCCACAATGAAGGAGCCATAGCAGGGTTCAAAAAGGGTCTTGGCATTCATTCTGCCGGAGAACGTAAAGCCCAGCTTGTTGCCCATGCACATCTTTGCCAGACCTTCTGCAACGCCGCCGTAGCCCACTGTCCAGACAGCCTTGGCTCTGCCTTTGGCGATGATCTGTTCCATCTTGTCGAAGCATGCGCGTACGCTGTCGAAGTCGGGGAGACCGTTGATATTGTATTCCGGTGCAAGCAGAATGACCTTGTCACCGGCATTCTTGAATTCTGTGGAAACCACCTTTTCAGCGCTTGCTGTGGAAACTGCAAATGAAACCAGTGTGGGCGGCACATCGATCTGCTCGAAGGTGCCGGACATGGAGTCCTTGCCGCCGATGGAACCGCAGCCCAGCTCCAGCTGTGCCTTATAGGCGCCGAGGAGTGCTGCCAGGGGCTTGCCCCAGCGTTCCGGATCGTTCTGCGTGCGCTCAAAATATTCCTGGAAGGTCAGCCAGCACTGAGCACGTCTGCCGCCTGCCGCAATGACCTTTGCAATGGATTCGATGACTGCCAGCATGGCGCCGTGATAGGGGCTGCGCTCGCTGATCATGGGATTATAGCCCCAGCCCATGAGGGAACAGGTATCGGTTTCGCCGGTGAGAACGGGGAGCTTTGCTGCCATTGCCTGGGAGGGTGTCATCTGATAAGCACCGCCGTAGGGCATCAGGACGGTACCTGCACCAATGGTGGAGTCAAATTTCTCCACCAGACCCTTCTGGGAGCAGACATTCAGATCCGCCATCAGCTCCGTCCAGGATTCCGGACAATCCGTGGGGGTATCGCAGGCTGAGCCAACCGGAGCCTTGACTGTGATATCCGTATATTTTACAGCACCGTTGGAGTTCAGGAATTCTCTGGACAGGTCAACAATGGTGTTGCCGTTCCATACCATTTTAAGTCTCGGTTCTGCCACAACCACAGCAACCTTGGTTGCCTGGAGATTTTCCTTGCCGGCTTCAGCAATGAATTTCTCTGCATCCTCAGCCGCAACCACCACTGCCATGCGCTCCTGGGAATCGGAGATGGCAATTTCTGTG
>CAZXVI010000022.1:0-15713 GCA_964644275.1 uncultured Ruminococcus sp.
CTTCCGGCATTGCGAACCAGATCCGGAAGCATCTGGGGACATTCACGCAGTAAGTCTGCGTGCTTCATCGGATTGCTGCGGTGTTTTTTCCGGCTGCCGCCCATAAGCAGAAACAGCTGCTGCTGGGCACGGGTCATAGCGACATACAGTAGCCGCATTTCCTCGCTGCGCTGTTTACGGTACACATCATGCAGAATGTACTGCAAGGATACCGTTGCCGCACGCTGACATGTTTCCTTATTTATCACCCGCAGTCCGATTCTGCCGCTGTCGTCCGGCAGCACAGAAGCATAGCTGGGCTGCGTGCTGAAATTACTATCAAGATGTGCCAGAAAGACAAAGGGGTACTCCAGACCTTTTGATTTATGAATGGTTTTAATGGAAACACAGTCCGTTTCCATCTTTGGCAGTTCAGCATCACCCACATCACTGCCGACAGCCAGAAGATGATCAATGTAATGCAGCCAGCCGGAAAGTGTTCCCTTGCCATTCAGATCCCCATGTGTACGGTAGGATTGCGCAAGGGACACATAGGCTGCAAGACGATGCCGCTGCTCATCTGCATTATCATACAGGCTTTGCAGGGACAGCAGATCTGTTTCATCATAGATGACAGTAATGAGTTCATCCAAAGGCATTCCGGCAGAAGCCTCCCGCAGCTTTGCAAGCTGTGCCAGAAATGCCCGGCACTTCTGCGCCAGAAGGGCAGCCTGCTCCTTTTCCGGCATCTCTTCATTAGCACAGCAGCAAAGCTGCAGGTACAAGCGGGAGCGCTTGGCATAGAGCCGCAGACAGAGCAGATCCTCTGAAGTAAATCCATAGACCGGTGATACCAGCACAGCGGCCAGCGGAACGTCCGATAAAGGATTATCCAGAATCCGAAGGAAATTCGTAATCAAGCGAATTTCCGGCTGGCTGAGGAACCCTGTTTCTTCTCCATCACTGCAGGAAGCTGCAATACCGCGTTCCTCCAATGCCTGAAGAAAGGCAGCGCTTTCTTTTTTTACAGAGCGAAGCAGAATGCAGAAATCCTTTGGCTGGCAGCAGCGAGTGGTTCCGTTCCGCAGGGTGACGGGGATTTTTTGGGAGATCATCTCTGCAATGGTATCCGCTATGCAGACAGCCTGTGAATCCTGCTCTTCCGGAACATCGGCGTTTTCGTCGGGGAAAAGAAGTGTTGTGGGTGAGGTCTGATTCTCATAATGCATTGCACCAAAATTCAGATATTCATTTCGATCATACGCAACCTCTCCGCATTCAGCTGACATTACATGCCGGAAAAACGCATTGACAAAGTTAATGACCCCTTCGGAACTGCGGAAATTCTGATTCAGATAAATTCTTGCAATATCTCCTTTCCCGCATTCTGCGAGAGGGATACTGTCCGCCAGCGCATCCATAAAGTTCCTGGGATTGGCAAGACGAAAGCTATAGATGGACTGCTTTACATCCCCTACCAGGAATGCATTGTTTCCGTAGCGCAGCCTTCCGGTGCCCGTATCAAAGCAGCTGTCACGGGAAAGCAGCTTAAACAGGCAATCCTGTTTATTATTGGAGTCCTGGTATTCATCCACCATAATAATGTTGTATTGCCGGGAAAGCGAATGAGCAAGCTCTGTAGAATGAATCACACCTTCCTCATCAGCATATCCCAGCAAATTCAGGGCAAGGCGTTCTCCGTCATCAAAGCTCAGCACATTTCTTCGCATTTTCTCAAGCATCAGTTCTTCAAGGTATGCCTCCGTCAGATCCAACAGTTTCGGAAGAACTGCACATTCAAGCTGCATATCCTCCTTCAGAAAACGCAGAGGTTCGAGATAATGATGAATTGCCTGATTGTATAATTCCTTGTAATGATCCCGAAGTGCTTTAAAGGTCTTTTTGGCATCCGCATTCACATTTTTCCGGATACCCGGAAAATTACTGAACTCTGCCTTGAACAATGCGGGATTCTCCAGAATCTGAGAATAATTTCCAGGATCAAGTGCCTCATAATGAAGGCGAATATTCTGAATATCCTCATCCAGCAATGCTGGAAAGCGATTGCTGTCGGGCATAACTGCCTCTGCATAAGGACGGCATGCTTCAGTAAGCCGGAGAATGTAAGCAAGTTCTTTCCGCAAGCTTGTAACAGACGCTGCCAGGAGTGCATCCGTATTGCCTGCAAGACTGCGGGCTTTCCGGAGCCACAGCTCGGGAAAAGCAACGGATTTCAGATATCCGGCAATAGATAGAATGAACGGTTCCAGCTCAGCATCATTTTGTGTACAAAGAACGGAAAAAAGCTGTTCCATTTCTGCACGATGCTCCTTGCTATAGGCAGTCAGCACCTTTTCCAGTGCCTGCTGACCATAAATCCGTTCCTCCCCCGGCTCACATACCCGGAATTGGGAAGAAACACCGCAATAGTCGGCATTTTCCCGGATGAGTTCAAAGCAGAAGGAATTGATAGTCGATATCCTTGCTGTCCCCAGTGCGGATTGCTGGCGCAAAAGCCAGACATAGGTTTCTTCCTCTTTGGGATCAAGTGCAGCAAGGGCATCGGAAAAAGCCTGGTACAGGCGCTGCTTCATCTGGGCAGCAGCATCGTTGGTGAAGGTGACCACCACGATGGACTCCGCAGGTACGGGCTTTTGCGGGTCGGAAAGAATCTGCAGCAGACGTTCAACCAGAACTGCTGTTTTACCGCTTCCAGCGGCTGCGGAGACAATCACACTCCGCTCGCGTGCATCAATGGCGGCCTGCTGCTGGGGTGTCCATTGTGTCATTCCTCATCCTCCTTTTCAATGCCGAATACCTGTGCCAGGGCAGCCTGCCGCTCCTCTTTGCTTAGGGTTTCCACAGGCTGTATAGTACGTCTGCATAAGTCAGAGCAGCTGCAATACCGGCATGGATAATTCAAATACGGGTTTGGTGCAATATTACCGGCATAGAGCTGATCTGCCATATGTTCGATTCGTTCCAGGACATGATTGTGCAGCTGTTCCATCTGTAGTTCATTAACGGAAAAAAGCACATCCTTCTCCCGTCCGGAGAGAACCGGTATGCAGCTGCCAGCAACTTCCGGTTCCATATGGGAAGCTGCCTTCTCCTGCAAAAGCCCTCGCATACAATAGAAATTGTCAAGAATTTCATCAGCGGAATGGGCGTTGCTGCTGCGTTCTCCGTAATGCTTCAGCTTCAGCTGACCGCTGGGCATATAGAGAACACCGCCGGGACTGGCACCGTTGTATGCCTCCTGTTCCTGCAAGGCAAATAAATAGATCAGCATCTGCATATCAAGGCCGCTTGCAAGCTTTTCGGGAGAAAACAGCTTTGTTCCCGTTTTATAGTCCACCACTCTATAAATGGAACCGGAGGGGGTATCACAGCGGTCAATACGGTCGATTTTTCCCATGCAGCTGATGGCACCGTTCCGCAGAGTCAGAGGTGACAGAGCACCCTCCTGTTCTGAAATAGACACCTCAAATCCAACAGGTACAAACTCACTATTGCGCATTTCCTTCTGCATATGCAGAAGCAGCTGCAGCAATCCCCTTCCTGCCATATGATAATTCAGTTGAAAACGGCTGTCCCTGCGAACAGTATCGGAAAATGCCTGTGCGGAGAAACGGGCAGAAAGCTCCCGGATTTCATGGCGCAGCTGTTCTTCGCCCAGCACTGCAAACTCCTCAGCAGGATAATGCCGGAGAAGCTGTTCCAGGCAGTAATGGGCAAAGTTGCCAAGGTTCAGACTGGAAAGCTCACGCTTTTGGGGTACATACAAATGAAGGCAGTACTGGCTGAAATACTGATAGGGACACTGATAGAACGTTTCAATCGCCGATGGGGACAAAGTAAGCTTCTCTCCCAGAAACTGCTGCATCAGCAGCGGCGAAACCGTGTGTTCCGGTTCTGCGGTTTCCTGTACAAGCCGCTTGACTTTTGCAGCATAGAAAGGATCCTGCTTCAGCAATTCATAAAGGGAAGCCGTCTCCTGCGTATCCAAATGCAGATTACGGACAAAGTGATAGTACGCAGAGGCATATGTCCAGGCATACCAGCGGAGTGGAAGCCCATGGGCTTTTGTCAGAAGTGGGGCATCCGGGAACATCCTGCAGATTTGTGCAATCGCAAGAGAGGGTTTGACGCATTCCCCTGCTGCATTGCATAAAGGATAGGAAAGGCACAGCTGCTCCGTGGGAGCAGAAAGGATTTTGTTTACAATCAGCCGTTCATCGGAATACAGCTCAAAGAACATCCGTGACAAGGAAATACCCTTTTCGTCCAGCAGCTCCAGTTCCCGCTGGGAAAAAACACCGCCAAGATGAATTTCACCGGGGAAGTCATTTTCAATCACGCCAGGAACAAAGACAATTCTTGGAGAATCCAGCCTTGCACTCTGGGCTTCTACAATCTGGATCGCATCCAGAGTCTGGGGCGGTGTGGAAAAATTGCAGTTCTGGCAAAGCATGACAAACAATTTATGCAGAGCATGAAAGGAAAGCTGTTCGTCACCGAGACACTGCACCACAGTATCCAGCATTTCCATCAGTAAATTCCAGAGTGTTACAAATTCCTGCTGGCGCAGTGTACTCCAGGTCTGAATTGTCTTTGAGAATTGCTGATACTTGCCGGACAAATGATGGTACAGCTGGGTGCAAACCGTCCGGACATCCCTGTTCTGGCAGCCCTTCCGCAGTGCTGAAATTTCTTTTACGAAACAAATACGCAATTCTTCCAGTTTCCTGCCGCCGAATTCCTTTGACCGCTCCTCTGATTCGCTGCCCTCTTCCCAAAATGGTTCCAGCCAGCTGTCCTGTTCCACACCCCAGGTGAAGCAATACTGCTCCAGCATGGATACCGTGACCGGGTCATAACCGGAAAATGGAGTTTTCAGATACTGCAGAACCGTATCCGTTTCAAAGTCCTCTGCTTCAAGGAGGGACAGGAGCGCAAGAAGATGCTGCACCAGATCCATATGCAGGATGGGCTTTGCCTCGGATTTAAAATAGGGCAATGCATACCGCTCCAGTGATCTTGTCAGAAGCATGCCGTATTGCTCCATGGACTTTACCGCAATGGCAATATCCTGACAGTGGAGGGTGTGGTCTTCGGACAGCATCCGGCAAATGGATGCCGATATCCACTCTGCTTCTCCTGCAGGATCAAGTGCTTCTGCCAGCTGTACATGACCGGAATATGCGGAGGCCTTGACAGTGGAACGGAGAATCTGGGTACTGACTGCTTTCAGATCCTCGTGCTGGCTGCGGCAATAGCTTTCGCAGAATGTTTCCTCAATCTCCACATGATGATCTTTGGAAGCAATGCGGCGCAGCTGGCGCCGTGTCTGGTTTCCGCCTTCAAAAATCGGGGAAAGCCGGACATCCAGTTCATCCGTCCGGATGGCAGCTGTCACATGTTCCGCATAACCAATCATTACATCCAGCATCAGATACTGATCCCCGGTAAAACTGTCAAATTCATCCAGATAGATCTGTTTTCCGGCAAAGAAGTCCTGAATATTGGCAATCGCCGCTGCTTCCGTCAGGTCTGTCAATCCGTCATAGGCATCATGTCCGGTTAGAATCCGGTCGTATTCATACAGAATGTGACCAATATCCATGGTTTTCTCAGCCAGCTGCTCCGGCAGGAGCTGGGCAGTATCAAGGAGCTGCTGGGCAGTCACGCCGGCTTTCCGGATTTTAGTCAGCAGGCCAAGAAGGCTATGGATAAATTCAGAAGAGTCCGCCTGACGTCCAAGAATTTGTAAGGAACCATTTTCTCTTGTCCTGCAAACAGCCTGATATAAGTACAGCAGTTTTTCCTGCTCGCCGGCATACCGCTCGGTACGTGCAGCACTGCCATATAACTGCAATATATGTCGTGAAAGCGTGGTAAAGCTAAAGGTGTGGATGCGGTTAAACAGCATTGGCCCAAGGAAGGAATACAGCTTTTTTTCTTCTTCAAATGAAAACTGTTCCGGTACGAGAACCAGGACTTCCTTTCCGGCCTCGGCTTCCTGACGGATTTGTTCCATCAGCCGGGTGGATTTCCCCGTTCCGCATCCGCCAAGTATCAGCGTCAGCATCAGCGCACTCCTTTCTGTGATCATCATACATATGCTTACTGGTAGTTACACAATTTTTGTTGTCCATTCTTCCAGGTTCCAGACCTCATCAGCAATATCCATATAGAACTCCGGTTCGTGGCTGACAAGCAGAACAGTACCCCGGAAGTCTTTGATTGCCTGTTTCAGCGCTTCTTTCGCCTCCGTATCCAGGTGATTGGTGGGCTCATCCAGAACAAGCAGATTGACAGGCTGCAGCATAATCCGGCAAAGTCGAACCTTTGCATTCTCACCGCCGGAGAGCACACGCATCTGGGAAGTAATATGTTCCGTCGTCAGACCGCACTTGGCAAGTGCGGCACGCACCTCCCCATTGGTCATGGAGGGATAGGCATCCCATATGGTCTGAAGAGCTGTTTCCTCTGTGGCTTCCTCCTCCTGCTCAAAATAGCCTGTTTCCACAAACTGATCATGCTCCACACTTCCGGAAACAGCGGGAATCAGCTTTAACAGTGTCTTCAGAAGTGTGGATTTGCCAAGCCCATTCACACCCTTGATGGCGATTTTTTTGCCCCATTCTATTTTCAGAGAAACCGGTTTTGTGAGCGGTTCATCATAACCCAGCACCAGATCTTCGCAGGCAATGACAACCCTGCCGGGTGTACGGGCAGTATTGAAGTGAAATACGGGCTTAATTTTTTCCTTCATGAGCGTAATCCTGTCCATTTTATCCAGCTTCTTCTGCCGTGATTTGGCCATATTGGTCGTGGCAACACGTGCTTTGTTCCTGGCAATGAAGTCCTGCAAACCGGCAATTTCCTTCTGCTGTTTTTCATATGCCTGTGCAATCTGGCGTTTTTTCAGTTCATACATTCTCTGAAAATTATCATAATCACCTGTATAGCGTGTCAGAACAGCATTCTCAACATGATAGATCACATTGACAACGGAATTAAGGAAAGGAATGTCATGGGATACCAGAATGAATGCATTCTCATAGTTTTGCAGAAAATTTTTCAGCCATGCAATATGATTTTCATCCAGAAAATTTGTCGGCTCATCCAGAATCAGAATCATAGGATTTTCCAGAAGAACCTTTGCAAGGAGTACCTTCGCTCGCTGACCGCCGGACAGTTCGGACACATCCCGGTCAAGCCCGATTTCGCCGAGACCTAACCCATTGGCATATTCTGAAATCTTCGCATCAATGGTATAATAGCCGCTGTAATCCAGAATATCCTGGATTTCTCCGACCTCTTCCATATACTGATTCATTTCCTCCTCGGAACAGTCCCCCATTTTATCATAGAGGGAAAGCATCTCCTGCTCCAGGTCTGACAGATGTGCAAAGGCGTCCCGCAGCACATCATAAATGGTCATCCCCTGGGAAAGGGTGCTGTACTGATCAAGATAGCCGGTGGTAATATGGCGGCACCACTCAACCTTGCCCTCATCGGGCATCAGCTTACCAGTGATGATATTCAGAAAAGTGGACTTTCCCTCGCCGTTGGCTCCGACAAGTCCGATATGCTCCCCCTTTAGCAGCCGGAAGGAGGCATGATTCAGGATTTGTCTGGCACCAAAGCCATGGGTCACATTTTCAACGTTCAAAATACTCATATTTGTGTGGTTCTCCTGTATTTTATCCTTGGCATTGCAGTTGACAGGCAGCTGCTATCTCAGCTGCGTCGGACAATGAAAATGCACGGGCATGCCGTTCTTCATGAAGATATTGACTTCTCCCTGCACCAGGGGCAGAAAATAGGATATTGCCGCATCGGTAACCTGGTTGTTTTCCGGGGAAATCCATTCCTTTGGGAACATTTTCTCCAGATTTGCAACATTTCTGGCATCTGTCATTTCAATGGTCACCGCATAGGGTACATCACTGACCCTGCGGAAGAACATCATCTTTCCGGTGCTGCCGTTCAATGCAGCGCGCAGGGCATGCCTGCCGATGCGCTCCGCCTCATCAATATCCGTCTTGGAACAGATATGGGAAGAGCAGCGCTGCATGACGTTCAACTCAATCGAGCGTACCTTACAGCCGATTTCCTTTGCCACCAGGCGCTCCAGGAACTTGCCGATGCCGGAGAGGTACTTGTGCCCGAATACATCCGTTGCACCGGACTGGAAGTCCTCCAGCCCTTCTGCTTCGTCGGAAACTGTAACGCCCTCGGATACGGCAATAATCACTGCTTTATGCTTTGCCATTTCCTTTCTGACATCTTCAATAAACTGCTCTGCGGAGAATTCGGATTCAGGCAGGTAAATCAGATGGGGGGCTTCCTCCCCATTGGCACGCAGTATGCAGGAGGATGCAGCCAGCCAGCCGCTGTGCCGTCCCATGATCTCCACGATGGTCACGGACTGAATACTGTAGACCGAGCTGTCACGGATGATTTCCTGCACAGTGGCAGCAACATATTTTGCCGCAGAGCCGAAACCGGGGGTATGATCCGTAATGGGCAGATCATTGTCAATGGTCTTAGGTACACCGATTACCTTGATTGCGGATCCGATATGCTTCAGATAATCGGAGAGTTTTACAACAGTGTCCATGGAATCATTGCCGCCGATATAGACAAAAATCTCAATCCGGTGCTTTTGAAAACAGTTCAGGATTTTTTCATAAACTGCCGCATCATCTTCAAAAGAAGGCAGCTTATACCGACAGGAACCAAGCATGGTTGACGGTGTCTGGCGCAGCAGCTCCATATCCTCTGTCGTGCGGATAACGGATTTCAAATTCAGCAGGTCATCGTTGATAATCCCCTCAATTCCATTGATGGATCCGAAAATCGCATCGATCTCTTCAGTCAGCAGGCCTTGCTTGAAAACGCCAACCAGACTTGCATTGATGGCACAGGTAGGCCCTCCGGATTGTGCAATTGCAATGTTCATTAATTTCTTCCTCCCATATTTCAATCCATAAGCTGCGTCATGCGCAGTATCAGCAGCACATGGACAATCTTATTTTTATTATACTACAATATTTGCATAAAAGCAAGAAAATTTCATTAATTTTGGTATTAAGGCAAAAAATGATCCGTCCCTGCATCACAGAACGGATCGTAAGCTGTTATGTTTCATCATTCAGTAACCACTAAAAAACTCTGTTTTTAAAATCGGGAAAGAAAAAAGATGGATTTTTGGGGCCTTCGCTCCACACTCACCTCTAAAAACAAGTTTTTAGAGGTTCCCATTTGTGCTTCCGTAAATCTGTTTGTAGAAACAGCTGTAAGAACCAGTGTGACAGGCAGGACCGGTCTGATGGACATAAACCAGCAGTGTATCGTCGTCACAGTCACTGAAAATAGAAACCACCTTCTGCAAATGTCCGCTGGTAGCGCCCTTGTTCCAAAGCTCCTGACGGGAACGGCTCCAGTACCAGGTGTAGCCTGTTTCCAGGGTCTTCTGCAAGCTCTCTCGGTTCATGTAAGCAAGCATCAGCACAGCCTTGGTATCCGCATCCACGGCAATGGCAGGGATGAGATCGGCTTTGGCAAAATAGGTATCTAAATCTATTTTCTCAATCTGTATCATATTCTTATCTCCTTACCGCATTGTAATGCCCTTGCTGCGGCAGTCCTCTTTTACCTGACCAACCGTCAGCTCTTTAAAATGAAACAGGGATGCTGCCAGTGCGGCAGAGCAGTCAGTTTTCTGAAATGCTTCCGCAAAATCACCGAGCTTGCCGGCACCGCCGCTGGCTATGACGGGGATATTCACAGCATCCACGACAGCTTTGAGCATGGGCAGGTCGAAACCGCCCTTGACGCCGTCCGTATCAATGGAATTGAGACAGATCTCCCCTGCTCCAAGCTGTTCCACTTGTTTTACCCAATCCAGAAGATCCAGCTGCATATCGATTCTGCCGCCGTTAATGTAGACCGTCCAGTTGCCGGCAGGCGTTTTCTTGGCATCAATGCCCACACAGATACACTGGCTTCCGAAAATATCCGCACCATCCTTGATCAGCTGCGGGTTCCGGACAGCCTGGGAATTGACAGAAACCTTGTCCGCACCGGCACGCAGGGTATCACGGATATCATCCACAGTCGTAATGCCGCCGCCGACAGTCAGGGGGACAAACACACGCCTGGCCGTTTCACGCACCACATCCAGCATGACACCTCTGCCTTCGTGTGAGGCAGTGATGTCATAGAATACGATTTCATCCGCACCCTGTTCATTATATTCCGCTGCACATTCTACCGGGTCACCAACCTCACGGATACCCTCAAAATTGACACCCTTGACAACCTTTCCGTTCCGGACATCGAGACAGGGGATAATTCGTTTTGCAAGCATATTAGTCCTCCTTTGTGCAGGCAACTGCCTCTGCAAGGGACAGTGTCCCCTGGTAAAGGGATTTTCCGCAGATGGTGCCGTACAGTCCCATTTTCTGACATGCGCGGATATCCTCCATCGTATGCACACCGCCGCTTGCAATGACATTGCAGCTCACAGCATCGTGCAATGCAGAAAGCTGCTCAGTGTTCACGCCGCTGAGTGTGCCGTCCTTTGAAATGTCTGTGAAAATAATAGTTCTGACGCCCATTTTTTCCATTTCTTTTGCAAGAGAGATATAATGAACCGTAGAGGAATCCAGCCACCCTTCCACAGCAACATAGCCATTCCTGGCATCAATACCGACAGCAATTTTCTCTCCGTATGCCTTGACTGCCTCTTCAACAAGCTGAGGATTTTTCAGAGCGACCGAACCGAGAATGACCCGGGAAATGCCATTTGTCAGGTAATATTCCATGGTTTCCATGGTGCGGATGCCGCCGCCGACCTCAACTTTAAGAGGGGTATTTTTAGCAACATCCAGGAAGATTTCGCTGTTGACGGGCCTGGCATCCTTGGCACCGTCGAGATCCACCATGTGAATCCATTCCGCACCGGCTTTGACAAAGCTTCCTGCGGTTTCCATATAATCCTCAGCAACCTTGTGCGCAGTGCCGTAGTCGCCTCGGACAAGACGGACACAACTGCCGTCCTTGATATCAATTGCGGGTAAAATAACCATATTTTTCCTTTCTTATATCCAAGAGAAATCAGAATTTGCCGGGAGCCCCAGCTGGCTGGACTTCGCCCAATACGGATGTTTCACAATGGTCGAAGATGTGTTACTATAAATCAGCATTTATATTTCCTTTGCCATAAAGATAACATGCTCAGATATGGCAAAACCGTTCTTTCGGTAAAAATCAGGCGCAGGTGCATATTTATTGGTGGATAATGTCATTCCTGCCAAGTTCTTTTCTCTGATATATTCCTCAATTTGCTTCAGAAGAAGGGAACCGTATCCTTTTCTCTGCAGATCAGGTTTTATGAACATCTCCTCCACAAAAACTTCACTGTTATTCCACCATACTTTTTCATGCGCAAATATTGCGCCGATTATTTCGTGGGCATCTTCCGCAACATATCCAATAAACTTCTCCATATTAAAAAAATCCATGAGATATTTTACTGCTGTTTCCTTTGTCCAGCGACACTGCCACATCTCATTATTGTAAACGCTGCACAAAATATCTGCACACGCTTGGACATCCGTTTTTTCCATTTTTTTTATGATCATTTCTATTCCCCCTTTATTATATCAAAATAAAAAATGTGGTTCTGCGAAATATGTTATAGTGAATTTTTCTCAGATTATTATTGTTGGTAACCTCTAAAAACCTCCTGTTTATAAAATCGGAAAAGAATAAAAGGTGGATTTTGTGGGGCTTCGCCCACGCCCCCACCTCTAAAAACAAGTTTTTAGAGGTTCCCTGTTGTTGCATCACGATCAGTTGATCTCAAAGATTGCATTTATAAATTTCCAAAATTTCTTAGAATCTGTAATCCTACCTCGCCACTCTTCTCCGGATGGAACTGGGCGCCGAACACATACTTTCCGTCATATACCATTGCCGGCACTTTGCCGCCGTATTCGCACCAGGCAGCAAGATGCTTGTCCTCGCACTTTGCTGCATAGGAATGCACGAAGTATACAAACGGCTCATTCCCCAGGTTCTGCAGAAGCGGGCATTCATTCTGGATTTCCAGTTTATTCCATCCCATGTGCGGAATGATCAGACCGGGGGCATTGATGCGGTCAACGGTACCGGGGATGAGATTCAGACCATCACATTCTTCAAATTCATAGCTTTTGGAAAGCAGCATCTGCATTCCCAGACAAATGCCGAGCAGCGGCTTTTTCTGTGCCTGTGCCCAGAGGACAGCATCCAGTCCCTTTGCACTGAGCATCCGCATGGCACTGGGGAATGCCCCCACACCGGGGAGGATAATTCTGTCCGCGGCTTCAATCTCAGCGGTATCATCCGTCAGCTTGCTTTCCAGTCCCAGATAATCCAGGGCATTCTTGACACTAAAAATATTGCCTGCGCCGTAATCTATGATTGCAATCATCCTAACATTCCTTTCGTTGAGAAGCAGGTTCCGGGCTGGGTGGGAGTCAATGCCATCCGGAGGGCATGCGCCAGTGCTTTATAGACTGCTTCTGTTTTATGGTGATCATTTTTGCCATAGAGAATCGTTACATGGAGCGTAATGCCGGCATGGAATGCAAAGGCACGCAAAAATTCCTCCGTCAGGCAGCAATCATAGGATCCCATCATGGGATTGGTAAACTCTCCCTGGAATACCAGGAAGGGACGATTGCTGATATCCAGGCTGCAGAATGCCAGGGACTCGTCCATGGGAATATAAGCAGATCCATAGCGAGCGATGCCGCTCTTATCCCCAAGTGCCTTTGCCAGTGCCTGACCCAGCACAATACCGGTATCCTCCACCAGATGGTGGGCATCCACATGGAGATCCCCCGCTCCATGGATCTGCATGGGAATGCCGCTGTGCATGGACAGTGCGGTCAGCATATGGTCAAAAAAACCAACACCCGTAGTAATTTCCGTGACGCCGTCGTCAGGAAGGACAGTGACAGTAATGTCAGTTTCACGGGAAGTTCTGGTTACAGTTGCTTTCTGCATGGGACACCTCATTTCTTAAACAATGCTATGATTTCCTGCAAGGCTGCAATAAGTGCATCCATTTCTTCGTCCGTACCGATGGTAATTCTCATATAATTGTCAATACGGGGCTTATTCCAGTGCCGTACAAAAATCTTGCGTTCTTTAAGCGCTTCAAATATCTTACCGGCATGATAATCCGGGTGGCTTGCAAAGATAAAATTGCTCATAGAATCGGGGAACACAAAGCCCAGTGTACTGAGACGCAGCTTAGTGTTCTCACGGGTGGCAATAATTTTTTTCGTTGTTTCCCGGAAATAGGTCTCATCCTCCACTGCTGCCGCACCGCAAAGCTGGGTCAGATGATTCATGGTGTAGGAATTGACTGAAAATTTCACATCATTCATATAACGAATGAGTTTCTCACTGCCGATGGCAAATCCAATACGCATACCAGCCATGGAACGGGACTTGGAGAAGGTCTGGATGACCAACAGGTTCTCGTACCTGTCAAGGAGAGGAAGACAGCTTTCACCGCCAAAGTCAATATAGGCTTCATCCACCATAACTATGGAATCAGGATTCGCCTTCAGAATGGTTTCAATGGTTTCCAGGGATTCCAGCACCCCCGTAGGTGCATTGGGATTCGGGAAAATGATACCGCCGTTTTCCTGTGCATAATCCTTAGGATTGATCCGGAAATCCTTGGTCAGCGGAATCGTTTTATAGGGAATCTGATACACATCTGCCCAGACATCATAAAAAGAATAGGTAATATCCGGGAACAGAATAGGTTTCTCAGAATTAAAAAATGTCATAAATGCCATGGAAATCACATCATCGGAGCCAACGCCCACGAACACCTGTGAAGGCTTTACACGATACCGTTCTGCCAGAGCATTGACCAGAACATCGGAATTCGGGTCAGGATACAGACGCATTCTTGACACTTCAAATGCATCCAGAACCCGGCATATGCCTGGAGTGGGCGGATAGGGATTTTCGTTGGTGTTTAGCTTAATGACATTAGCTTCCTTGGGCTGCTCACCGGGTATGTAGGGTACTACCTTCCGTACATTGGTTTCCCAGCTCATTGCGCTTCCTCCTCAAAACGAACCTTGATTGCATTGGCGTGTGCTGTCAGCCCTTCACGTTCGGCAATCATTATAATGTCGTCCTTCGCGTCATGGAGTGCTTCTTTTGTATAATAAATGAAGCTGGAACGTTTGATAAAGCTGGATACTCCCAGCGGAGAGAAAAATCTGGCTGTACCGCTGGTAGGAAGTACATGGTTGGGACCTGCATAATAATCACCCAAAGGCTCGGATGCATAGGCACCCAGGAAAACGGAACCGGCATTGTCCAGTCTGCCTACCAGTTCAAGCGGATTTTCCATAAGCACCTCCAGGTGCTCCGGAGCAATGGCATTGGCAAGCTCCACCGCCCGGTCAACGGTATCCGTAATCAGAATGGCAGCATAATTGGTCAGGGACTTTTCAATAATATCTTTTCTGGAGAGGTACTCCATCTGGCGGATCACTTCTGCCTCCACCCGTTCCGGCAGAGAAGGATCGGTGGTTACCAGAATAGAGGATGCCAGCACATCGTGCTCTGCCTGGGACATCAGATCCGCTGCAACAAACTTCGGATCCGCTGTGCTGTCTGCCATGACAAGAATTTCACTGGGACCTGCAATCATATCAATATCCACAACACCATAGAGAAGCTTTTTTGCTGTGGCGACATAAATATTGCCAGGACCAACAATCTTATCCACCTTCGGGATTTCCTCCGTGCCGTAAGCAAGAGCCGCGATTGCCTGTGCGCCGCCGGACAGGAATACTCTGTCCACGCCGCAGATAGCCGCTGCAACAAGAATATCCTTATTGGGCGTACCGTCCTTGCAGGGCGGCGTTACCATGATGATTTTCTTAACACCGGCAATTTTTGCAGGAACTGCGTTCATCAGCACACTGGAAGGATAGGCTGCTGTACCGCCGGGAACATACAGCCCCACACGTTCCAGACCCCGGACACGCTGCCCGAGAATCACGCCGTTTTCCTGTGCATCAAGAAAGCTCTGGGATTTCTGACGGTTGTGGAAATTGGAAATATTCTCCATCGCATTCAGCAATGCATTGACAAATGCAGGATCTGCTTCTGTCAGGGCATCATTTATAACCTCACGGGGAACCTCATAATAATCCGGCAAATTGCCGTCAAATTTTTTTGTATAGGCCTTGACTGCTTCATCGCCGCCGTTCTTGACAGTTTCGATAATTTCGGAAACAACCTGTGTGACACGTCGGTCTGTTTCACCGCTGCGCTGTTCCAGCTCCTTGAGAAATTCGTATTCCTTTGCGCCATCGCATACAATCGTTCTAATCATTGATTTTTTCCTCCACTTTCTGTACAAAGCTTTCAATCTCCTGCTGACGCATCTTCAGACTGACCGTGTTTACAATGAGACGAGCAGAGATCTGGGCAATGTCCTCCACAACTGCCAGGCCATTTTCCTTCAGAGTGGTGCCTGTTTCCACAATATCCACAATGCCGTCTGCCAGTCCCAGCAAGGGCGCAAGCTCCACAGAACCTTCGATTTTGACAATATCCACATCCATGTTCTTCTTTTCAAAGAAGCTTCTGGTAACGTTTGGATATTTTGTGGCAATGGTTTTCACGCC
>CAZXVI010000022.1:15723-36156 GCA_964644275.1 uncultured Ruminococcus sp.
ATAATCCTTTTTGGTTGCCAGCGCAAACTTGCATTTACCGAAGCCAAGATTGACAAGCTCAAACAGCTTTCCGTTCATTTCCATCAGTGTGTCCTTTCCGACAACGCCCATATCGCAGACACCATGTTCTACATAGGTAATGACATCAGCTGCTTTGGCAAGCACAACCTCCATATGTGCATCCGGAACGGGCAGGATCAGACGTCTTCCTTTTTCGTGGACAGCGGTGCAGTCATAGCCCAGACTTTCAAGAAGTGTAACAGTATCCTTTTCAAGCCGTCCTTTTGTCAGTGCAATGCGAAGCGGTTGATTCATTACTCATTCACCTCCGTAATATCTTCGGAAACAATCATAATTCTGCCAATCTTTTTATCCCTTGCGTATTCATGCACCAGGGAAAGATCGGAGAAAAGGGCATGTTCTACAATATTGCCTTCCCGGCGCAGGCGCTCAGCAATACTAACAGCCTGGGCTTCAAATCCCTCTGCAGCAGCAATCAGCACATCGGGAACGGGAACCTGCGGTTTATGAAATCTTGCATAAACACCAGCAACTGCATCCACATTGACAGCAAACCCTACCGCCGGAATATCATAGCCGAACTCGGACAGCAGCTTATCATAGCGGCCGCCGGAAAGCACCTCTTCACCGCATCCTTCCAGATAGCCCTTAATCACAAGACCTGTATAATAATCCGTTTTATTGACAAGTCCAAGATCCACCATGATTTTACCGTTCTGATTCATTTCGCAAAGCTCCAGATACAGCTCTCTGAGCTGATCCAGCAGCAGTTCAATTCTGGCATCCTGGAACAGTGCTGCTGCTTTATCAAAGACCTCCTCACCGCCGAAGAGCGTGGGCAGCTTTTTAAGAGCAGCGGTAATTTTGTTATCCCCCATATGATCCAGAAGGTCGTTCAAGGCAGGATAGTTCTTTTCCTCAATCAGGCTGCGGATTTCTTCTTTTTGAGCAGGGGTGGCACTCAGACGATGCATAAGCTCGCGGAAGATTCCCACATCCCCCAGTTCCAGGGAATAATTTGCTCCTACGGAGGAAAGAACAGAAACGGCAGCAGAGATCATTTCCACATCCGCCATTCTGGAGGAAGAACCGATGAGTTCAATACCGGTCTGTACAATCTCGTCACTTCTGCCCTTAAGAGAAGGCTCAAAACGGTAAACCGGCTGGTTATAATACAGACGAAGAGGCAGCATCGCATCCTTCAGACGGGTTGCCACCACTCTGGCAATGGGCATGGTAGAATCCGGTCGCAGAACCAGCAGACGGCCCTTATTGTCCGTCAGCTTGTAAAGCTCTTCCTGGGGAAAATATCTTGAATTCAGGTTGAAAACATCGTAGAATTCCAGACCGGGAGTAATCAGTTCTGCATAGCCCATCTGTTGAAAAATACCGTGAATCATAGCTTCTGTTTCACGCTTGCTCAGGCATTCCTCAAATAAATAGTCCCTTGTACCCTCCGGGGTGATTAAATCATATTGACGCATAATTCTCCTCTTTTCACAGTCGCTTTTCCCTACAAAACCGGGAAAGCTGTGGTTCATTCACTTTAGTCTGTTACTATGATAATATAGTAACACATTATCACCTATTTGTCAAGCTAAAAGAAGGACATTTGGGTGGATTTAGGCAGATCGCCAAATGCACCTAAACTTTCCAGCATTTCTATTATGGTTTTTGACGCACCGCTCTGGCTCTGGAACTCCTCAATGGAGAGATAATCGTTCTTTTGCGCAGCTTCATAAATTCCGTTAGCGGCGGCTTCACCCACACCGCCAATGGCAGAAAACGGAATACGGATTTTTCCATCCTCTATCTGAAATTTATAGGCATGGGATTTATGCAGATCCACCGGCAGAAAAAAGTAGCCGCGTGACATCATCTCATTGACAATCAGCAGAATGTCGTACAAATCGGTTTCCTTCTTTGTTTTATCATTTCCCTTGGAACGAAGTTCATTTATCTTATTGCGTACAGCATCAATTCCGGCGATGGCAAGTTCTGCATCGAAGTCACCGCCTCTTATTGTCAGGTAGGTGGAATAAAATTCCAGGGGCTTGTAGAGCTTAAACCAGCCAAGCTTCATGGCAGCAATGATGTAAGCAGCAGCATGTGCCTTTGGAAACATGTATTTGATTTTCAGACAGCTCTCAATATACCAGTCCGGGACACCATGATCCTTGAGCATCTGTACACGCTCAGGGGTAAAATTCTGCGGCGCCTTCCCCTTACGGGTGAACTCCATAATCTGAAACGCTTCCTTCGGTTCCACACCCTTATGGAGCAAATAGGTCATAATGCTGTCACGGGTACCGATTACCTCAGAAATCGTACAAGTACCGTTTTCAATCAGATCCTTTGCATTGCCAAGCCATACGTCCGTACCGTGGGACAGACCTGAAATCTGCAGAAAATCACTGAATTTTGTGGGTTTCGCATCCAGAAGCATCTGAATCGTAAAGCCCGTCCCCATTTCCGGTATGCCAAGACTTCCGGTGGGACAATAGATCTCTTCCGCTGTGACTCCGAGAACAGAACAATCCGTACACATTTTAATGACCTGTGGATCATAGCCGGGAATGTCCTTGATCTGCAGACCTGTCAGATCCTCCAGGTGCTTATACAATGTGGGAACCACATGTCCCAGTTCGTCCAGCTTCAGAATAGTATCATGAATGGAGTGGAAGTCAAAGTGGGTCGTGATCACATCGGAATCGGCAGAATCCGCCGGATGCTGCACGGGTGTAAAATCATAAACCTCATAATCCGAAGGAACAACAACCATACCTCCGGGGTGCTGACCAGTGGTGCGCTTGATACCGGTACAGCCGATGGAAAGACGGTTTTCTTCCGCTGCATTCAGGGCAGTCCCCTGTTCTTCCAGGTATTTTTTTACAAAGCCGTATGCAGTTTTGTCCGCAATCGTACCAATGGTACCGGCTTTGAACACATTATCGCGTCCGAATAATTCCTCCGTATAGCGATGGGCACTGGACTGGTATTCACCTGAAAAGTTCAGGTCAATATCGGGGGCTTTGTCCCCGTCGAAGCCAAGAAAGGTTTCAAAGGGAATGTCATGCCCGTCGCACAGCAGTACTGCGCCGCATTTTGGACAGTTTTTCGCCGGCAGATCAAAACCGGATCCGTAGGAGCCGTCGGTGATAAATTCACTGTACTTGCACTTAGGACAAATATAATGCGGAACCAGTGGGTTTACCTCAGAAATACCAGCCATGGAAGCAACAAAGGAAGAGCCGACAGAACCACGGGAACCAACATGGTAACCATGTTCCTCGGAGTTATACACCAGTTTCTGAGCAATCATATACAGCACGGAGAAACCGTGCTTAATAATGGACGTCAATTCCCGGTCCAGCCGCTTTTGCACAATTTCCGGCAGCGGATCCCCGTAAATTTCCCTTGCACGCTCGTTGGTAATCCGCTTGAGATCCTCCTCAGCGCCTTCAATATTGGGGGTAAAGGTGCCCTTCGGAATCGGATGTACATGCTCACAGGCATCGGCAATGCGGCAAGGATTGTCAATTACAATTTCCTCCGCCTTTTCCTTGCCGAGATATGCAAATTCCTCCAGCATTTCATCCGTTGTACGCAGGTACAGTGGGGGCTGCAGCTCCGCATCGGAGAAACCCTGTCCGGAGGTCAGAATTTTACGGTAGACGCTGTCCTTCTGATCCAGAAAATGCACGTCACATGTGGCTACCACAGGAATGCCCAGCTTGTCACCCAGAGCAACAATTCTGCGGTTATATTCCCGGAGGGATTCTTCATTCTGAGCAGTACCACTGCGGATCATAAATTCATTGTTGGCAATGGGCTGGATTTCCAGATAATCGTAGAACCTGGCAAGCTCCTCCAGTTCCTTATCGGATTTTCCGTCCAGCATGGCGGAGAACAGCTCTCCCGCTTCACAGGCACTGCCGAAAATCAGACCGTCACGATTCTGTTCCAGCACAGATTTCGGAAGCAGCGGATGCCGATAAAAATAATCCAGGTGTCCATAGGAAACCAGCCGGTAAAGATTTTTCAGCCCGACCTGATTGCGCACAAGAATAATCTGATGATAGGATTTCAGCTTCCGGACATCAATATCGTCCGTCTTGGTATTAAGGTCATTGAGTGTCCGTACTCCCTTTTCTGCAGCCAGACGCTCCACTAATGTAATATAGATTTTAGCCAGCATTAAAGCGTCATCCGACGCTCTGTGGTGATCAAATTTTCCAAGCTTCAGCTGTTTGGCAACCAGATTCAGCTTATGCTTTGCCATCTGGGGCAGCATGGACTGACAGAGAACTAACGTATCAATCCAGTTATAGTCAAAAGTGATATGGTGCCGTTTACAAACTTCATTGATGAACGTTGTATCGAAGCGTGCGTTATGAGCCGCAAGAACCGGAGCATCTCCGCAGAACTCCATAAATTTGCGAACCGCTTCGTCTTCCTTTGGTGCATCGGCAACCATTTCCTGGGTAATACCGGTAAGCTCCACAATTTTTTGCGGAATGGAACGTTCAGGATTTACCATAGTATTGAAGCTGTCAACAACCTGGAGATTCCGGAGCTTCACAGCACCGATCTCTGTCAGGCGGTCATGTTCAAAGCTAAGGCCGGTGGTTTCCACATCAAACACAATGATTTCATCATGGATACTGCGATCATCATTTCCTTTGAGAATCATGGGACGGTTCAGATCATTAACCACATAGGCCTCGCAGCCATAGATCACCTTAAAGTTCGGATCCTTCAAGCTCTTTTCCGCATTCATGGCATCCGGGAATGCCTGTACCACACCATGGTCAGTGATGGCAATGGCAGGATGTCCCCAGTCATGCGCACGGCGGATCAGAGAACCGGCATCGCTGACAGCATCCATGGCGGACATATTGGTATGGCAATGAAGCTCCACCCGCTTACGGTCGGCAGTATCCTTTCGCTGCTTACGCTTGCGGAGCATGATGGCATCCGGCTTCAGAACCGGCTCGTGCTGGAACATGTCATCTTCAATTTTTCCGGCAACCAGAATACTTTTCCCTTTTTTCAGTTCACCCAGGGGCAGACTTTCCAGCTTCTTGGCTGAATCAAACAGCTTGACCGTGACGGAACCGGAGAAATCAGTAATCTGATAGGTGACAATTCTACGCTCTCCGCGTACATCACGGGTTTCTGAAGCAAAAATATCACCGAAAACCACCACTCGCTGTCCCCTTGTTTCCAGGGCAGCAGGAATGGAAATCGGTTCCTCGCGGATGGGTCTGCCTTTGATCAGTACATCTCCGCCGGATTCGCTGTCCAGCTGCAAAGCATCCAGTGAAACAGACTGAGGACCTTCAGGAACGGGCGGTGCCGGCGGGGACGCCACCTGCTCCAGAATCGACGGCGGTTCGTAGGTAGGGGGTGCCTCCGCAATGGCTTCATGAAGCGCATCTTCGGAAAGCATATCCGGACCATGGAGTGTTACTTTCATCTGCCTGTTAAAGTGTTGTTCTATAAACTGGGAAAACCGCTTTTCAAACTGAAAGCGCTCCAGAATCGGGTAACCGCCGTTATGCAGTTCAATATGAATCTGCTCCTCCTGCCACTCCACTTCGGCACGATTCAGAAAACCGTTGATGATGGGAAGCTCACGTTTCAGCATCTCCACAACAGTCGGGTATGCCTCCTTTGTGAACAGTTCCGGAGCATAACGGCAATCCAGATGCACTGTTTTTACTTGAAGCGCAGCTGCTGTACTCTGCTCAAAATGCAGAATATCCTTGAGAGGAATGATGGCAGAGAAATGCACCACAAAGGTAATTACATTGAATGCTGTTTTATCATACCGGATATCCTCAATGCTGCCGTCACGAACGGATGACGGCAGATCCTGCGTATATTCTTCCAAAAATTCAAACAGTGCTGCATTTGCCATAGTTTCACCCAATCAGATTTACAGTTTTTCCAGTTCTTTCATCAATTCCGGAACGATCTGTGCTTCCGGAACCTTCCGAAGGATTTCACCCTGACGGAAAATCAGTCCCATTCCGTTCCCTCCGGCCACACCGATGTCCGCTTCCCGTGCTTCACCGGGTCCGTTCACAACACACCCCATGACAGCAATTTTCACATCCTTTTCAATGCCGGCAACCGCTTCCTCCACTTGTTTGGCAAGAGAAACCAGATCTACTTTTGTTCTCCCGCATGTGGGACAGGAAACAATCTGCACACCGCCGCGCTTGCCGATACTTTTGAGAATATCCTTTGCCGCAGCAATTTCCTTCACTGGTGCATCCGTCAGGGAAACACGGATGGTTTCACCGATGCCGTCATGGAGCAGCGAGCCGATGCCCACAGCTGATTTGATCAATCCCATGCGCTCTGTTCCTGCTTCAGTTACACCCAGATGCAGCGGATAACGGCACCGCTGCGCTGCGAGACGATAGCTGTCTATCATACGGTTCACATCGGAGGATTTAATGGAAATGACAATATCCTCAAAATCGAAACGTTCCAGCATTGCCGCATGCCGCATGGCACTTTCCACCAGCGCTTCCGGTGTGGGAGAGCCATATTCTGCAAGAATTTCCTTTTCCAGGGAACCGGAATTTACACCGATGCGAATGGGGATATTCCGGGATTTGCAAGCCTCAGCGACCTGCCGTACACGATCCATGTCACCGATATTGCCCGGATTAATGCGGATTTTATCCACACCGGCTTCCGCTGCTTCCAGCGCAATGCGATAATCAAAATGAATATCTGCAACAAGGGGAATGGAAATTTTCTCTTTGATGGCTGGAATCAGCTTTACAGCATCCATTGTCGGCACTGCAGTACGGATGATTTCACAGCCTGCCTGCTCCAATTCTACAGCCTGTGCAACATTGCCTTCAATATCTTCAGCCGGTACATTCAGCATGGACTGGATATAGATGTGACTGCCGTCCAGTACACAGCTGCCGACTTTGACGGGTTTTACATTTCTCATTATTTCACCTCATGCAACTTAACGAGACAATGAATAAATGGTTATTCATCATCGGGAGCGTGGGGCAATGTCCCACACACAGTTCTTTTTATCTTCCAAAAACAGGAAACTTCTGATTACATCAATCGCAGAATATCCTGGAAGGTCACCGCAATCATCAGCAGGATCAGCAGTGCAAAGCCAATGAAATGCACCATTCCTTCATGCTCGGGCTTAATGGGCTTGCGCCGGATTGCTTCCACAATCAGGAAGACCAGACGTCCTCCGTCCAGTGCAGGAAGGGGCAGCAGGTTAAAAATACCCACATTGACAGTAATATAGGATGCAAGGGAGAGGACAGAAATCAGCTGTTCCTTGAAATTTGTCCCCTGACTTGCTGCTTCACCGATGGTACCGATAATTCCCACGGGACCGGACAAATCATGAAAACCATATTTCCCGGTTACCAGATCCTTCAAAGAAATCCAGATCAGCCGTCCGGTGGAAATTGTACTCAGAGCACTGTATTCCAAGGTATTGAAGAAACCGCATTTTTCTGCTTTCACATAGAAATCAAGTCTCCCCTGTGTCTGGGTATTGTAGAAGGTAACATGTTCAAGGGTGACACGCTCTCCCTCACGCTCTACTACAACAGTCATCTCATCCGCTTGTGTACTCTGGAGCTTATAGGACAGATCCAAATCTGTATAGATGCGCATGCCGTCAATAGAGATAATCGTGTCCCCTGCCTGCAGGCCGCAGGATTCACTGGTGGAGGTGGAGGTGACCTCTCCTGTCGCATCATCTGTCACGGAAGTAAACTTGGCGATTTGCGTGGTAACAATATCACCATACATACAGGTTGTAATCAGAATAATGATAAAGCCCAGAATGACATTCATCACTGCACCTGCAACCACAACCAGCATCCGTTTCCAGACCTTGTGATTATTGAAAGCACGAGGATCCTTGCTTTCCTCATCCTCCCCTTCCATTGCGCAAAAACCGCCGATGGGGAATAAACGCAAGGAATATTCTGTTTCCTTCCCCTGCCGCTTAAAGATGACAGGCCCCATGCCGATGGCGAACTTATTGACTTTAATTCCGCAAAGCTTTGCAACAATGAAATGCCCAAACTCATGGATTGCAATGATTACTCCGAAGACAATGAGAGCAATGATGATTGTTACCATACACCATAAATCCTTTCTGTATACAGTGAGAGTTCTTCAGCTTATCTGTCAGTCATGATCTGTTTTCTGACAAATTCCCTGGCAAGGCGGTCAGCCGTTACAACATCCTCATAACAGGTCACAGAACCGCCGGGCACCGATTCCATTGCTTTTCTGATGAGATCGCCGATCTGAAGGAAGCTGGTTTCATCCTGCAGAAACCAGCTGACTGCCTCTTCATTGGCACCATTGACAATACATGGGAGAAGCCCGCCCTCCGTAATGGCATCAATGGCAGCTGTAAGACAGGTAAATGTGTCATAATCGGGTTTCTCAAAGGTCAGTGTCCCATATTCTGTAAGGGAAAGCGGTTTTGTCGGACAGGGTCTGCGCTCCGGATAGAGCAGTGCATATTGAATGGGTATTTTCATATCCGGCACACCCATTTGACCGATGACTGCATAATCTTCAAATTCCACAGCAGAATGAAGGACACTCTGACGATGCACCACAATTTCAATCTGGGAAGGCTTCAGATCAAAAAGCCATTTTGCTTCAATGAATTCCAATCCTTTATTCATCAGGGTTGCTGAATCAATAGTAATCTTATTGCCCATATTCCAGTTGGGATGCTTTAATGCATCCGCTGCACGGACATGGCGCAGCTGTGCTCTGGTCCTGCCAAAAAAAGGACCCCCGGAAGCTGTCAGAATGATTTTCCGCACAGGGTTTCTTTCATTGCCCTGAAGGCACTGAAAAATGGCGGAATGCTCACTATCCACAGGATAAATCCTTACGCCATTTTCCGCAGCAAGCTGCATCACAAGGCTGCCGCCGGCAACGAGAGTTTCCTTATTGGCAAGTGCTATGTCCGTTCCTGCCCTGATTGCTGTCAGAGTGGGCAGCAGACCGACCATACCGACAACACTGTTGAGCAGGATATCCGCGCTTTTCGAAGCAGCGATGGAACAAAGGCCGTCCATTCCGGACAGGATTTCAATCTTTGTATCGTTCAGCAATTCCCGGAGTCTGGGAAGTCCGGTTTCGTCGTAGAGACAAACGCATTCCGGCTGGTATCGCTTTGCCTGTTCCGCAAGCTTTTCAGCCTGACTATGGGCTGCAAGGGCGGTCACACGCAGATTGTGTTTTTCCGCAACCTCCAGCGCCTGCGTACCGATAGAACCGGTAGAACCGAGTATGGCTACAGATTTCATGTCTATAAATCCTTTCTGTGAGCAGTATTGCCATGTCATCAGATAATAAGCAATAAACCTATCCGCAAGCCAGACAGGTTTATTCTTCTTCATCACTTAAATATGGAGAACTGTGTTAAAAACACATACAAGGTCGGCACAACAAACAGTACACTGTCAAATCGATCCATTAACCCGCCGTGTCCAGGCATAATTGTGCCGTAATCTTTCAGATGTTTCTGCCGTTTGATTACGGAAGCACTGAGGTCGCCCAGTACACTGATAACAGCACATACTACACCAAGCAAGGCTGTCTCCAGATAGCGCACCTCCACTGCCTGGGCAGAGTCCTGCATGAAGTATACATACCCCACGCAGACAAGAACAAATACCACTGCATTGGTAATGATGCCGCCGATAAAACCCTCCACAGTTTTTTTGGGGCTGATGGTTGGGCAGAGCTTATGCCTGCCGAGGGTAATTCCCGCAAAATAGGCTCCGGAATCTGCAACCCATGCACCGCACAGAGCCAGAACAACATACAGCATGCCGTGCGCATCCATTTGTTTCAAAGTGATCAGATAATTCAATGACCTGGTAACAAGCACGGTACACATGATGATAAATGCAATTTGTTCCACATGAAACGTTCCGGAATGCCAGATCAGTTCCAGAAAGATCAGCATCAGGCACAGAAAATGGATCAGCGTCAGATAGGTTCCCAATTGATAGAATTCTATAAATGGCGTAATGATGCCATACAGCAGAGCGCCGGCAGTGGCCAGGTAAAACTGGGTTCCCTTGACAACACGAATCAACTCAAAGAGTATAATGGCTGTTACTCCTGCGATTGCAAGCGGAAAAAGAACTGTCTTATGAAGGAACAGCACTGCAAGAGCAACAGCAACTCCAACAAAGGAGGAAATCAATCGCACTGCCATAAGTCAGACACCTCCAAAGCGCCTGCCCCTGCCTGCAAAATCAATCAATGCTTTATTCAATTCCTCCGGTGTGAAATCCGGCCAGAGTACATTGGTAAAATAGTACTCAGCATAAGCACACTGCCAGATCAGATAATTGGAAAGGCGCAGCTCCCCGCTGGGGCGGATGACCAGATCCACATCCGGCATACCCGCTGTATAGAGGTGCTCTGCAACAGTGGCCTCTGTAATATCTTCAGGTACAATTTGTCCCGTTTGCACCTTTTCAGCAATCAGGCGTGCTGCATGCGCAAGCTCATCTCTCCCGCCATAATTGCAGGCCAGCAGAACTGTCATCTGGGTATGATGGGCAGTATCCTGTTCCAACTTGATCATTTTTTCGCGAATATCATCTGGATAAACACTTTTGTCACCAAGAAAAATTGCACGGACACCGTCCCCGAGATGCTTCTGCACTTCAGAAAGGTACTCTCTCATGATGTTCAATATTCCGTCAATTTCCTCCTTGGGACGCTTCCAGTTTTCGGTAGAAAAAACATAGAAGGAAATGTAGGGAATGCCGATATCCTTACAATACTGCATAATCCGCTTAAAGTTTCTGCCGCCCTCCACATGACCGAGACTGCGGGGAAGACCGCGTTTTTTTGCCCATCTTCCGTTGCCGTCCATAATAAAACCAATATGGGTGGGCAGAACCTCGGGCATCTGGTTTTGCTCCAGTGCTGACTTCTTTTTGATAATTGCCATGGTCCGCTCCTATTTCTTTATTGATGCAGGGGGATTAGATACTCATGATTTCCTTTTCTTTTTCGGCAACTACCTTATCCACTTCCTCACAGTAACGATCGGTCAGCTTCTGTATCTTCTTCTCACAATCCTTCTGATCATCCTCAGTAATTTCGGAATTTTTCTTCATTGCCTTAAACTTTTCCAATGCATCCCGGCGAATATTGCGGACACTGACCTTAGCCTCTTCGCCAGTCTTCTTGACAGTCTTGCACAGTTCCTTTCTGCGCTCTTCTGTAAGCTGGGGGAATGCCAGACGGATGACCTTGCCGTCACTTGTAGGTGTAATTCCCACATCGGATGCCAGAATTGCCTTTTCAATTGCTTTCAGGGAAGAAATATCCCAAGGCTGAATCACGAGAATTCTTGCTTCTGATACGGAAATCGCTGCCATCTGCTGAATTGCAGTGGGCACACCGTAATAATCCACCATTACCTTATCCAGCACGGCAGGATTTGCTCTGCCTGCACGGATGGAACCAAAATCACTTCTCAGGCGATCCAGAGTCTTGGTCATTTTCTCTTCGGTTAATTTCAACTGTTCTTTCATAACTGTGTCCGCTCCTTTCTGCGGAGCGTACTCCTTTCTGTTAATTGATAGTTTGGTTAGTCCTCATATACAACAGTACCAACATCCTTGCCGAGTACTGCATCCATGATATGATCCGGTTGGCTCAGGTCAAAGACCAGCATGGGAAGATGGTTATCACGGCACAGAGTCGCTGCCGTGCTGTCCATTACTGCCAGCTCATTTGAGAGCACTTCACTGAAGGTCAGTTTGTCAAAACGTACTGCATCTGCATATTTGTGGGGATCCTTGTCATACACACCGTCCACCAGGGTCGCCTTGAGCAGAATTTCCGCTTCAATTTCAACGCCGCGCAGTGCTGCTGCTGTATCCGTGGAAAAGAAGGGGTTACCCGTTCCGCAGCCAAAAATAACAACTCTCCCCTTCTTCAGGTGTGTAATAGCTTTGTTCCGAATATAGGGTTCCGCAATTTGCTGCATTGTGATTGCTGTCTGCACACGCACTTCTACTCCAAGAGATTCCAGCACGTCTGCAATGGCAAGTGCATTGATCGTCGTTGCCAGCATCCCCATATGGTCAGCCCGGGTACGATCAAGACCGCCGCACATTCTGCCGCGAAGGAAATTTCCGCCGCCGACTACAATGCCGATCTGAACACCAATATCCACACATTTCTTGATACTTTCGCAGATTTCTCCAATCACAGCATAATCCAGACCGAAGCGTTTTTCCCCGGCAAGGGCCTCACCGCTCAGCTTCAGCAGAATGCGTTTGTATTTCAATTCCATTGTATTAACACCTCACATAAGATATACTACTTCTATTTTACACTAAAAATCCGAATCTGTAAAGTGTATTTTTGAAAAAAATATAAAATTTTCATTTCTTTTCATTCAAACAGCATAAGACGAGAATTTTCTTCACCGTTCTGCATCCGCTCTGATAACCTGCATAGCAGTTTCATAAACTGCATACGATATGAAGAATGGAGGCTGAGATTATGGATATTGTGGTTTACCATAGACGAAGGAACGGTTCACGCCGTTCCCAGAACGAACAACAGATTCTTGACCGGGCAGCTCACAAAGGACATTTGCGAAGGAAAACTCTAATCTGGGATTTGGTGCTGATTGCATTTCTTGGAACTGCGGGTCCCCTGCTACATTGCATTGCTCCCCTGTTTGCAGAGATTCCCGTCATCTCTGGCCTTTTGCCAGTCAATGAAAGCGTGTGGGAGCATCTGAAGCTGTTATTCTTTCCCGGTTTTCTGATAGCTGTTCTTCGCAGACTGTTTACGGGAAAACTGCATCATGGTGTCCTCACTACCTATGCAGAGGGCCTTCTTCTTTCGATGGCATTGATGATCGCCGGATTTTATACATACTCGGGCATTCTTGGAACCCATACTCTTTATGGAGATATTGCGCTGTTTTATGCTTGTACATTATTCCTTATGGCTTTTGTGCGAAAACAGATGCCAAGGCAGAAAAAAAGCAGCATGCCGGGGCTGATTCTTCTGCTCCTGCTGACAGGCTGCTTTTTCTATTTCACATATTTTCCGCCAGGACTGGGAATATTTCAGGCAGCCTAATCCACAGTGGCAATTACCTCTACCTCTACCAGTGCGCCCTTGGGAAGATCCTTCACTGCAACACAGCTTCTTGCCGGCTTCTCTGTAATGTATTTGCCGTATACTGCATTAAATGCCGCAAAATCAGCAATTTCTGCCAGGAAACAGGTGGTTTTGACAACCTTGTCAAGGGATGTGCCAGCAGCTGTCAGCACAGCTTTGAGATTTTCCATTACCTGTGTGGTCTGCCCTTCAATGTCGGACGCTTCAATGTTGCCCGTTGCGGGAACAATTGCAATCTGACCGGAGGAGTATACCATACCATTGACAACAACTGCCTGAGAATAGGGACCGATTGCTGCCGGAGCTTGTTCTGTATAAATTTTATTTGCCATTGAAATCATTTCCTTTCTCTTCTTATTGATTCAGGATCTTAAAGCCGCTTTCCGTCAGGGCCTGACGAATCTGCTGGATATGCTCTTTATTTCTGGTTTCCAGAACAATGCGCAGCAGACAATCCGTAATATCACTGTCTTCGCTGGCACGTTCATGGTGAATGGAAACAACATTGCCTCCCATATCTGCCAGAATTGCAGATACACCTTTGAGCTGACCGGGTTTATCCTCCAACTGGATGGTCAGAGTATCGGAACGGCCGGATTTCAGCAGACCTCTCTTGATCACTCTGGAAAGAATAGTAACATCAATATTACCGCCGGAAACCAGACATACCACATTCTTGCCCTGTACCGGAACCTTCCCGAACATTACTGCTGCAACAGCGACAGCACCGGCTCCCTCAGCAATCAGCTTATGCTGTTCAATCAGTGCCAGAATTGCGGAGGAAACCTCATCATCCGTCACTGTTACCATACCGTCCACATACTTCCGGCAATACTCAAAGGTATGTTCACCGGGTTCCTTCACCTTGATACCATCGGCAATGGTGCCAACCTTGTCAAGGCAGACAATTTCATCCTGCTCCAGGGACTGTACCATGGAAGGAGCGCCGCTTGCCTGGACTCCGTATACCTTGATATTGGGATTCAGTGCTTTCAGGGCAAAGGCTACGCCGGAAATCAATCCGCCGCCGCCGACAGGAACGACAACTGCATCCACCTGGGGCAGCTGATCAATAATTTCCAGACCGATGGAACCCTGACCGGCAATGACATATTCGTCATCAAATGGGTGGATGAAGGTGTATCCCTTTTCATCCCGGAGGCTGATTGCTTTCTGATAGGCATCATCATAGACACCCGGCACCAGACAAACCTCCGCACCATAGCTCTTGGTAGCCTCCACCTTAGAGATGGGCGCACCATCGGGCAGGCAAATCAGGGACTTAATCCCGTTTTTGGCAGCAGCCAGCGCTACGCCCTGGGCATGATTGCCGGCAGAGCAGGCAATTACACCCTTTGCCTTCTCTTCATCACTGAGCTGGGAAATTTTATAGTAGGCACCGCGGACTTTAAAAGAACCAGTGATCTGAAGATTTTCCGTTTTCAGATAAACATTGGCATCCGGGCAGATTTTCGGTGCATGGATCATATCTGTTTCACGGATTACACTCTTCAATACATAGCTTGCGTGATAAATTCTATCAAGCGTCAGCATATTCTTCACTCCTTATCCTCTATGGATGCACTGAGCTGTTCTACCAGCTGGCGTGCTGCTCTTGCAGATCTTCCGCTCTTGCGCAAAGCAAAACGTTCCGCTTCCAGCGCAAGTGTTTCCCGGTCCATGGACAGTCCGTACTGCTGTGCCAATCCATATACAATTTCCAAATACAAATCTTTCTTTGGTTTTTCGTAATACACTTTAATGCCAAAACGCTCGGAGAGTGAAATTGTCTCCTGCATGGTATCCTGACGATGAATCTCATCCCCTTCTCTTGCGGAGAAGGTTTCACGGACAATATGTCTGCGATTGCTGGTGGCATAGATCACTGTGTTATGGGAACGTGCAGATATACTGCCCTCCAGCACTGCCTTGAGTGCGCTGAAATCATCATCACTTTCCTGGAAGGAAAGATCATCAATGAATAGGATAAACTTCAGCGGGTTGCTGCTGAGCAGATCCAGAAGCTTGGGCAGAAGATGGAGTTCCTCCTTACCCAGCTCAATCAACCGCAGACCATCGTCCGCATAGGCATTTGCCACTGCTTTGACAGTGGCGGATTTTCCTGTTCCTGCATCGCCGTAAAGCAGGATATTGGATGCTTTTTTTCCTGCAAGCAGTGCTTTCGTGTTGGCAATGACCTGACCTCTCTGCATCTTGTAGCCAATGAGATCATTGAGGGACACTGCATCCGGGTACTCAACAGGATTCAGGACAAAGCCCGTTTCGTCCGCATCATTGGGCTGCAGACGGAACATGCGGTAATTTGCATAAATGCCGTAACCGTGCTTGTCAATCTCTGCGAGATGAGTGAAATAACGCTCTTCCAGATTGATGGGGCTGGCCTTCCATTTTGGCAGGAATGCCGTATCCCCCTCCATCGGACTTTGCATCTGCTGCGGCGTCAGTGCAGCGGCCTCCGACAGAGAACAAAGGTCCTTGCGTGCTGCTTCTGCAATCTCTGCCGGAAGGACCCGACCCCGTGATGCAAAATAGGTACAGGGGGTTTCCAATGAAAGCACAAGATTGGTTACATATTCTGTCCAGTTATCAGTATGTGCAAGATTGTACAGCGCACCGGCAAAATTCCCATAGCGCTCCAGAAGATCCTCCGTCTTCTCAGTAACACCATAGAGGCATTGCCGGAAAGCACGCCATACTTTATCCTTTTCAATGATACTGAATACGGATAATACATCGAGTTTCTGATCCAAACGCTTCAGCGTTTCCATCTATTGATTCGCCTCTTATTACTTAATACTGCCATTCTTAATGGACTCAACCAGACCGCCGTTTTCAATAATTGTCTGAATGAATGCCGGGAACGGCTCCACTGCGTAGTCTTCGCCGGTGGTTTCATTGTGGAGCACACCATTGTCGAGATCCGCAGTGATCACATTGCCCTCCGAAATCGCATCGGCGGCGGCTTCGGATTCTACAATTGCAAGCCCGATATTAATCGCATTGCGGTAGAAAATTCTTGCGAAGCTCTTGGCAATAACCAGCGAAATGCCGCTGGCCTTAATGGCAATAGGCGCATGCTCACGGGAGGAACCACAGCCAAAGTTCCAGCCAGCTACCATCATGTCACCTTCCTGTACACGGGAAGCAAAAGTGGAATCCAGATCCTCCATGCAGTGGGAAGCCAGTTCCTTATGATCACTGGTATTCAGATAGCGGGCAGGGATAATCACATCCGTATCAACATTGTCACCGTATTTGATGACCTTACCTGTCATTTTCATTTACAGTACCTCCTTCGGTGCAGCAATCTTACCTGCAATCGCACTTGCAGCAGCAACCTCGGGACTTGCCAGATAAATCTCGGATTCAGCGTGACCCATTCTGCCGACAAAGTTGCGGTTTGTAGTAGCAACTGCCCTCTCGCCCTCTGCAAGAATGCCCATATGGCCGCCAAGACAGGGCCCGCAGGTAGGAGTGGATACAACAGCACCTGCTTCAATAAAGGTCTTGAGATACCCCTTTTCCATTGCTTCCAGATAAATCTTCTGAGTAGCGGGAATCACGATGCAGCGTACATTTTTGGCTACCTGCCTGCCCTTCATAATCTCAGCGGCAGCAGCCAGATCCTCCAGCCTGCCATTCGTACAGGAACCAATGACAACCTGGTCAATTCTGATTTCATCTATTTCATCCACAGTATGCGTATTCTCCGGCAGATGCGGGAATGCAACTGTATGCCCGATCTCAGAGAGATCAATCACATAGGTCTGCTCGTATTCTGCATCGGCATCAGCTTCATAGAATACAGGCTCACGGTTGGAGTGTTCCCTGACATAGGCCTTTGTAATTTCATCAACAGCAAAGATGCCATTTTTGACACCGGCTTCAATGGCCATGTTCGCCATACAGAGTCTGTCTGCCATGGACAGGCTTGCAAGCCCCTCGCCCATGAATTCCATAGATTTGTACAGAGCGCCATCCACGCCAATCATGCCGATAATGTGCAGGATCACATCCTTGCCGGAAACATAGGGCCGGAGTTTCCCCTTCAGCTCAAATTTAATGGCGGAGGGAACTTTGAACCACGCCTTGCCGATTGCCATACCGCATGCCATATCTGTAGAGCCAACACCTGTGGAAAATGCGCCCAGTGCGCCGTAAGTACAGGTATGGGAGTCGGCGCCAATTACAGCATCTCCCGAAACCACCAGGCCTTTTTCCGGCAGAAGAGCATGCTCAATTCCCATCTGGCCAACATCGTAGAAGTTGGTAATGTCCTGCTCCCCGCAGAAATTGCGGCACATCATACACTGCTGCGCAGCCTTGATGTCCTTATTCGGAGCAAAGTGATCCATTACCATTGTTACCTTTTCTGTGTCAAAAACCGTTTCTTTCCCCATCTGACGAAAGGCTTTGATTGCAACAGGAGAAGTAATATCATTGCCAAGCACCAGATCCAGATTGACCAGAATCAGCTGACCAGCCTCTACACTGGGAAGTCCGGCATGAGCAGCCAGGATTTTTTGCGTCATGGTCATTGCCATTTAGCATCAACCTTTCTATTAATAATTAATAATTGCACCCTTATCCGCAGATGAAACCATCTTCGCATAACGGCCGAGGTATCCCTTTATATCGGTCTTTACCTTGATTTCTGTTTCTGCCTTGCGCTTTGCAATTTCCTCATCAGAAACCAGCAGCTGGATGCTGTAATTGGGAATATCAATCGCAATTCTGTCCCCGTCCTGTACATAGGCAATCAGACCGCCTCTGACAGCTTCAGGAGAAATATGACCAATTGCTGCACCTCTGGTTGCACCGGAGAAGCGACCGTCTGTAATCAGGGCAACCTCCTTATCCAGACCCATGCCTGCAATTGCAGAGGTCGGAGAAAGCATTTCTCTCATACCGGGGCCGCCGGAAGGACCTTCATAACGAATGACAACAACATCACCGGAAACAATCTTCCCTGCATAAATTGCCGCAATTGCTTCTTCCTCGCTGTCGAATACCTTTGCAGTTCCCTCATGCCTGAGCATTTCGGGCGCAACAGCACTCCTCTTGACTACGCAGCCGTCCGGGGCAAGATTACCGCGCAATACTGCAATTCCGCCAGTTTCACTATATGGGTTGTCAATGGGACGGATTACCTCAGGATCACGGTTAACGCTGCCCTCCAGATTCTCACCCATTGTCTTTCCGGTAACAGTCATGACATCTGTATGAATCAGATTCTTCTTGCGCAGCTCACTCAGAACGGCATAGACGCCGCCTGCAGCATCAAGCTGCTCCATATAAGTGTGACCGGCAGGAGCAAGGTGGCAGAGATTTGGTGTTCTCGCACTGATCTCATTGGCAATGTCAAGATTGATCTCCACGCCGCATTCATGAGCAATCGCTGGAAGATGGAGCATGCTGTTGGTAGAACAGCCGAGGGCCATGTCCGCCGTCAGTGCATTCTGGAACGCCTTTTCTGTCATAATGTCCAAAGGACGGATATTCTTGCGGTAAAGCTCCATCACCTGCATACCAGCATGCTTTGCAAGTTCAATTCTTCGGCTGTAAACAGCAGGAATGGTACCGTTTCCCGGGAGACCCATACCCAGAACTTCTGTCAGGCAGTTATGGGAATTTGCGGTGTACATACCGGAACAGCTGCCGCAGGTAGGACAAGCATTAAGTTCAAATTCATTGAGCTTATCCTCACCGATTTTTCCTGCCTGATAAGCACCCACAGCTTCAAACATGCTGGAAAGGCTGGTTTTTTTGCCATCCACACAGCCGGCAAGCATGGGACCACCGCTGACAAAAATGGTAGGAATATTCACCCTTGCAGCTGCCATCAGCAAACCGGGAACATTCTTATCACAGTTCGGAACCATTACCAGAGCATCAAATGCATGTGCAAGTGCCATAGCTTCTGTGGAATCTGCAATCAGATCACGAGTAACCAGGGAATATTTCATGCCTTTATGGCCCATTGCAATCCCATCGCATACAGCAATAGCCGGGAATACAATCGGAGTGCCGCCAGCCATGGAAACACCCATTTTCACAGCATTGACAATCTTATCCAGATTCATATGCCCCGGAACTATTTCATTATAGGAGCTGACAATTCCCACCAGAGGACGTTCCATCTCCTCTTTGGTCAGACCCAGCGCATGCAGCAGTGAACGCTGCGGCGCACAATGAAATCCGGATTTCATTGTATCACTTATCATACTAAAACCTCATTTTATTTCTTTATTTCTGTATAGGTAGCTGCCGCTTCCTCAAGGGCAGCAAGGAGCTTCTCCTCAAGAGGGGTTCCTTCAACATCATGATGATAAACCATGCACATGCCGAAATTCTGTAAGGACGTTCCCCTCTCAAAGCCATACATCACCATCACCTGATCATAATAGGGAAGCTTAGCCCTGAACAGCATTTTCCCTGCTCCGGCAGGCTGGCATTTCGTGCCAACAGTGCCGTGTTTCTTGAATTCCTCCACAGCACGGTACACAACATCTTCACAGCTGAGCATGAAGCAAGGCAACGTTCCATCATAGTCAGTGAATGCTTCATTGCTGAATGGTTCGTACTGATGGGTGGCAACCGGCTCCGCATGGCTGTTGAATGCTACAAAATCACCGGAAAGCATGAATTGCATTACTGCTTCATTATCACCGTCATAGAATGTTTCTTCCTTCCGGACCGAAGGTTTTGCAGGACTCGATGCGCTCTGCAAAATGTCCTTAGGTGTGCGATTCCCTGTTTGCTTTTCTGCGACCGGATGATTGGGTTCATTCTGCTTCTGTACACTTGCCTGTGAAGCGTTCTCCTGCATTTTCTTCACATTTTCTGTCAGTGTCTTCAGATCATCTGCATGATCCATAATTTTTCCTAAAAACTGAAATAATCCCATTTAACACCTCATAAAAAAGCTTTCCCGACAGGTTCACAGAGCCTAATCGGGAAAGCAGCAATCTGTTTCAGAAATTATGCTGGTCAGTCCGATTACTGCGATGACTCGTTTTTGTCATTATCGGATGTCACAACATCAGCCGGATTAGTTATTGATCAGCTTATCTTCACCGTTCCAGCTGTACAGCTTGCGGATCTCTTCGCCGACAACCTCAGCCGGATGCTCGGCAGCCAGCTTTCTCATAGCCTTGAAGTGTACCTGCTTGCCTGCCT
>CAZXVI010000022.1:36166-36393 GCA_964644275.1 uncultured Ruminococcus sp.
CGGACATATCCAGCAGGAATTCCTTGGCAAAGCTGCCGTCCTGAATATCAGCCAGAACCTTCTTCATTGCCTTCTTGGTTTCCTCAGTAACAATCTTCGGACCTGTGATATAATCGCCGTATTCTGCAGTGTTGGAGATAGAGTATCTCATACCGGCAAAACCGCTCTGATAAATCAGATCAACAATGAGCTTCATCTCATGGATGCACTCAAAATACGCATTTCTG
>CAZXVI010000023.1:0-18757 GCA_964644275.1 uncultured Ruminococcus sp.
GGAACAAAGGTATTGTAAAATGATGCTGGATGTGAAAATAGGGAGGAATGCAAATATGGCGGCACCAAAGCTGGATCAGGTTATCAGGCTGATGGAATCGGGTGACCGTTCAGTCTGCCGGACAGTCAATACAAGCGGAAAACAGGACAAAATATTCCGAAGAATCTTTGGTATTTGCTGAACCGGTCGGCAATTGCAAAAAAGCGGAGGAGTATGGATATCGTATCAGCCTTAGGGAACGAGAACTGACATTTGAAATGACGGAGGAGTAAGAATGGATAATAAGATCGTTGAGGCGAGAATAAAACCTCAATTTCAATGGGCAAAATGGTTTTGCATTATTTTTCTGATACTAGGCGTTTTAATTATTATTATTAATGGAATACCATGCAGAACAATTGAGGGACGCTATTCAAATGGTGAAGTGTATGGGAGATACACATACAACATATTTGGCGAGATGCTTCGTTCTGTTCAATTGGATATAAATGGTGATATTAAAAAAGTAAGAGAGTATTCTCCAGGGGGCTCAAGTCTTGTTGCTATAGTAGCCTTTGCTTTAAATCTGTTGGTCGTAATTTATACCATAGCAAGTAATTTTGCTGCAAAAGAATGCCGGCTCACATTGATCAGTGAAGGAGTGGAGGGCACAAGAAAAAAGATCGTTTCAAGGAAAGAATTGAAGCTTCCCATGAATAAGATTGACAGTATTGTTGTCCAGAGCGGAATCCTTGATAAGATTCGCGGCGGTCAGACCATCGCCATCCGCAGTGCATCCGGTCTGATTAAGTTCCCATGGGTGCAGAATGCACAGGAGTTTGTGGATACCACACTTGCGGAGATCCAGAAATATAACGAAGCCGCAGAGTTGAAGGTCAAGTCTGCGCCGGCTGCAGCTCCTGCTCCGGCAAGCGATGACTTCGAAAAAATCCAGAAGCTGAAGAACCTCCTTGATCAGGGTCTGCTCACACAGGAAGAGTATGACGCAAAACGCAGGGAGCTGCTTGAGAAAATCTAAGAGTAATCCCCCATCTTCATGATGGGGGATTTTTGCATAATTTCCGGAAATCCGCCCATACTCTCCCCAGAAATCCAATTCCCGGAAGGAGGGCAGCATCGTGACAATCGTTCTGATCCGTGCACTGATTCTGTATGTGGTGGTGGTATGTGCAGTACGGCTTATGGGAAAGCGCCAGCTGGGGGAGCTGCAGCCCTCGGAGCTGGTCATCACCATTCTGATCTCCAATATCGCAACGCTTTCTCTGGAGGATACGGATACCCCTCTGCTGCGGGGGATTCTCCCTGTGCTGGCATTGGTTTGTTTTGAGGTCATTGTCTCCTGGGGAACGCTGAAATCCGTACACCTGCGCCGGTGGATTTCCGGCAGTCCGAAAATTATCATCCGGGAGGGCGTGATTGATCAGGAAATGCTCCATGCGCTGCGGTTTTCCGTGGATGACCTGATGACAGCCCTGCGCAGCAACGGAGTGTTCTATGTGGGAGAGGTGCAGTTTGCCATTGTGGAAACCAACGGCAGTGTGTCCGTCTATCAGAAACCGGAATCCCAGCCTGCAACCCGGAAGGATGTTCATGCAGCCGGGCAGGCACTGGATCCTCCCCAGGTTATCATTGCGGACGGGCAGCTCCGGGAAAAGGCGCTGGATGCCATCGGGCAGAACCGCAGCTGGGTGGATGCGGTCCTGCGGACCTCGGATATGACGCTGGAGGAGGTATTCCTGCTGACAGCGGATGCTGCCTGCAAGTATGATATCATCAGACGCAGGAACGGAAAGGAGAAATCTGCATGAATCGCTGTAAAATCAGCATTGGTGTTCTGTTGGCACTGGTGCTTCTGTGCATCTGTTCGCTGCTGGTACTCCGGTGGCAGTGCCATACCTTTGCAGGACGGGTGGACGCTGTGACAGAAGCGGTGGAGGAGGGGAACATCCGGGAAGCCCTGGAGGCCTATGACGGACTTTATACACAGTGGGAGCAATTCCACGATGTTGCGGGACTGTTTGTCAGCGGCACAAAGCTGGACCCCATGTATGAGATCCTCACAGGGCTTCGTCCCCTGATCGTTCAGCAGCATCCGGAGGTGACGGCAGAGCTGGAGCGGCTCAGGGGGCTGACAGAGGGAATTCTTGCAGAAGAGATGCCGTCAGTTTGGCATATATTATAATAAGTAAATACTTTGAAAAACGTGGCTTTTTCCTTACTTCGCAGGCGCTGTTTGGGGTCACCGGGCCGGGGAAAGGCTGCCGGTGCGGACAAATTCTGCTACTATGTCCAGAACCTGACTTGACCAGAATTCCCTGCCGCCGTGATGGGAGCCTTCCATTGCGTAGAAAGCGGTTTCCTTGCCGCAGCGGCGCAGTGCATCATGGAGCAGACAGCTCTGTCCGAAGGACACCAGCTCATCATTTGTGCCGTGGAAAATCAGTACCGGCGGAATTGCCCGGTCAGCTGTAATATAATTGGTAACAATGGTGGGAGCTGTCCGTTCCGGGTGCTCCGGAACGGGGCACTGCCCGATGAGAAACCCTTCCGGGCTGTCCGCAGCCATGTGATCCTGGGAGGACAGCTCATCGTTCATTTTTGTAATATCCACCGGTCCGTAGAAATCAATAATTCCCTGTACTTGACCGCAGCCCAGGTCATCGCCGTAGTCCGAAAGTCCTGCCATCAGAACAGTATGACCGCCGGAGGAATCGCCCATGAGAAAAATTCTGTCCGTATCGTATCCGTAACGCTCCGCCTGGCTGCGGAGAAATCCCACCGCTGCCCGGACATCCAGCATCTGTGCCGGAAAGGGACACACTTCTGAAGGGGTGTATTCCACGGAAGCAACGGCAAAGCCGTAATTGGCGAGATAAGCCAGCCGGGGAAGGGTCATGGCAACATCCTGCTTATGGAAAGCGGAGCCTGTCACATAAACCACAAGGGGAGGCTTTCCAGCATCCCAGCCGGGCAGAATCAGCTGCAGGTGCAGGGAATTGCCGGCACGTTCACCGTAGCACAGATCCCGGTAATGGAGTAATTCATAATTGTCGGCAGCGGGCTGCAGGGAAATCATTCCCTGGGAACTGCTGGAGCTTCTGGGAAATTCATCCCGGGGAATTGCCTGGGGTTTGATCATCTTGGTTCCTCCTGTTCATGTGCGGTATTGACGTTCAGAAAATCCTGCGCCAACTGCCGGGCTTCCTCGTAGGTGGAAAGATTGTAGCAGCGGGCACGGAAGGCAGCAGCACCGAAGTGCCCTGCCATGTACCAGGAAGCATGCTTGCGCGCCTCCCGGATGGCGATTTCCGGGGGCTTCTGACTGTGCTCCATGATCATCCGGATGTGCCGGAGCATCATTTCCATGCGTTCCTCCGGTGTGGGCGGCGTGTAGGGAATGCCCCGGAGACGGGCATCAATTTCTTTGAAAATCCAGGGATTGCCGTAGGAGGCACGACCCACTGCCACCAGATCGCAGCCGGTCTGTTCATACATGGCTGCCGCATCCCCAGCGCAGGTGATATCGCCGTTCCCGATGACCGGAATGGAAACTGCCTGTTTTACAGCGGCAATCCGGGTCCAGTCCGCTTTTCCGGAATAGAGCTGACTCCTGGTTCTGCCGTGGACGGTAATGGCGGCGGCACCGGCTGCCTCCATTCTCTGAGCAAATTCTGCGGCATTACTACTCGACGGATCCCAGCCGATGCGCATTTTCACTGTGACAGGAACGCTGGATTCCTTTACTGCTGCACGGACGCATTCTTCTGCAAGTGCGGGAGTTTTCATCAGTGCGGAACCGGCACCCGTGTTCACCACCTTTGGGACCGGGCAGCCCATGTTCAGATCAATCCAGTCCGGATGGTATTCCTGTACCATGGCTGCGGCACGGGCAATGAATTCCGGTTCGCTGCCGAAGAGCTGGAGTCCCATGGGACGCTCGGATTCCGTAATGCGGCACAGGGCGGCACTGCTCCTGCTGCCGTAGCAAAGTCCTTTGGCGGAGATCATCTCACTCACCGTCATGACTGCCCCTTGTTCGGCAGCAAGCTGCCGGTAGGATGTATCTGCTACTCCTGCCATGGGTGCAAGGGCGGCAGTTCTGGGGACTGTGATTCCGGCAATGGCAACTGTCTGCATAGCGGTTCCTCCGTTTCTTGTGCAAAGCCTGAGAACGGCAGCGGACACGCACCCGTCGGTGCCGTTCCGTGCTGCCATAAGATATAGTTCTATTTTGCCATAAAGCAGGATTTTTGTCAAGCCGGTATGTTTCCCCGGACGCCGCACTGCCCTGTAAAGCCCCGCAAAATCCATCTTTTGTACTTCTTTGATTTAAAATAGGTGATTTTTAGAGGTTGCCTTGCATGAAAACAGGGAAAAGTTCTTGACAATTGTGCTAAATTATGGTATTATGTACATGTAGTACAATTGTTTTTTACAATTCCGCCTATTTTCCGGCTTTTATGCCAATTACATTTACGGAGGATGAAACAATGGGAATTTTTTCAAGAATCAGTGATATTTTCAAATCCAATGTCAATGACCTCATTGATCGTGCCGAGGATCCGGAGAAGATGGTCAAGCAGATTATTCTGGATATGCAGAAGGAACTGAACAAGTCCACACAGGCACTGGGCAAGGCTGTAGCAAGCGAACGCATGGCTGAGAAACAGTACAACGATGCAGTACGCCGTTCTGCCGACTGGGAGGCAAAGGCAAAAGCTGCTCTGGCTGCCGGCAATGTGGATCTGGCGAAGAAGGCACTGGCACAGAAGGTCAAGGCTGATGAAGAGGTTGCTACCTATAAGGAAATGTATGAGACCATCTCCAACCAGACTGAGGCAATCCGTACCCAGGTAGAAACGCTCAAGGCAAAGCTGGAAGAGGCCAAGAGCCGTCAGGCAATGCTCATTGCACGTTCCCAGATGGCAGATACCCAGAAGAACCTGGCGCAGTCCATCGGCGGCATTGATTCTACCAGCTCCTTTGATAAGTTCAGCCGCATGGAGGAGAAGGTGGCACGCAAGGAGGCCGAAGCGGAGGCATTTGCCGAGATTGCAGGCGCCAACGGCATGAGCTCCGGTGATATGGATACCTTTGAGCAGCTCCAGGCAAATGTGAAGGTGGATTCCGAGCTCCAGCGTCTCATGGCAGAGATGGGACAGACCACTTCTGCTGCCGATGAGCCTTCCCTGGAAGAGCAGATTGCTGCCGCAGAAGCTGCTGCTGAGGCCGCTGCCGGTGAAGCCGCTGCTGAGGGCGTTGCCGTACAGGCTGAATAAGTAATTGTATGTTGCAGCTCCTCTGCGGAAGGCAGGGGAGCTGTTTTCATCCGGCTGCAAACAGAAAGGAGACGTTGGAATGAATCAACACGAAGCAATCACAGAAGCTATCAAGGACTATCTGGCAAAACTGAAATGGGAATATGAATTTGCCGAGGATGGAGATGCCTATTTCGAGACAGGAACAGAGCTGGAGAACAGCGAGAACGGTGTGCTGATCCGGATTGTTGCCGGCAGCCGTGCCTACACGGTAATGGCGGTTCCGGTACTTGAGGAGGAACTGACCCTGGAGCAGATGGAGAATGTCATGAAATTTCTGACCATTGTCAATGCCCATATGCTCATGGGAACATTGGTGCTCAATGCGGAGGAACGGCTTCTCTATGTTCAGCTTTGCCAGCTGTGCAGCGGTCAGATTCCGGACGAGGAGACGCTGGAGGACAGCCTCATGCTGCCTATAGCGATTGCGGATGACCTGATGCCTCTGCTGACGCAGATGTGTGCCGGGCAGCTTGATCCGGAGGAAGCCGCAGCACAGTTCCTTTTCCCGGAGGAGGAATAGGACGGATGCCCGTGGCTGCTGCCAACAGACCATTGCGGCGAAGCAGCCGCTTACTGGTATCGGAGATGGAGCATTAACTTTGATTCGCTTACGGAGTGATGTTTTATGAAGCAATATGATTATTACGCCGTAGCTGACAGAGTCAAGCTAATTGATGAGCGCACGGCGTTGGAAAACTTAAAGCGGCTTTTCCCGGATTTCAGTCAGTATAAAAAGCTCTCGGAATTCTGGAGCAATTGCGTCAAAAGAGCAGAAAGAAACAATGCCTCAATCTATATTCCTATTTCCTTGCTTTTGGAATATGAAAGTGTTCATGAAGAATTCGCCTTGAATTATGCTCTTGTTTGGATCTTGGAAAGAATTGCTGATTCCGAGAAAGAGTGTTATCTCGGAATTGATTATATGAAACTCGACATGATTGGAGAATGTCTGATTTCAGCCGTAGAATACCTTTCAAAGGCGCAAAACTTTCTTTATTATGATGCAGGATATATGATGCATATTCGATACAGAAAAGATTTCCGTCATGTAATGGATGTTTTTATCATCGATGAAAATGGACATCTGCAAGCGAAAGTGCCTACATTGATTGATGACATTGCAACATTTCAGTATGAGCTTCAAGTTAATGATTACACGATTCCAGAGCCCTTAGCTGGAACAGTGCTATCCTGTTTGCATACTAATTTTCGAAAATGGGCGCTGACGCAGTTTATAACCGAGGATGATCGTTGCTACATGGACGATACATTTTGCATATATGTTGATCGCGAATACTTAAAACTATCCAAGACAAAAGACGGATGGTGCCACTACAATCCAATCGAGTATTTTAGCAGAAAGTCAGCTTTTCACGCATTTAATCAATTGCTTGCATATCTATATGATGTATTGCCTGATGAGGATAGACAATTGTTTCCGTTCAAGGAACAGCGATAAGTCGAATACTACTCAGAATTCTTAGTAGTAACACCCCCTGTGTTTACTACCATTTTTACTACTAACGATGTCCTTAGAATGCTGCGATTTGCCACGATTTGCGGTATTCGCCCCGAATTTTGACAGAATCGGTACCCCCGTTCGTCAAAGTGTCGGGCGGCAAAACTGCGCAAATCGCAGCAAATCACGAAGGTTTAAAGCTATGATAAAGGTTATGTTCGTCTGCCACGGCAACATCTGCCGTTCACCCATGGCAGAGTTTATTATGAAGGATCTTGTAGAAAAGGAACACCTGACGTCCCGGTTTGTGATTGCCTCAAGTGCGACGAGTTCGGAGGAAATCGGCAATCCCGTCTACCCTCTGGCGAGGGAAGAACTGCAGCGTCATCACATTGTCTGCGATGACGGGAAATACGCCGTTCAGCTGAAAAAGAGCGATTATGACAAGTACGACCTGTTTGTGGTAATGGACTCCAATAATGTCAGGAATATCCGCCGTATTTTCAGGGAGGATCCGGAGCATAAAATTCATAAGCTGCTTTCCTATGCCGGCCGGGATGAGGATGTCTCCGACCCTTGGTACAGCAGGAGGTTTGACATAGCTTATGAGGATATTCTGGAGGGCTGCAGGGGCTTGCTGGCAGAATTGCTTGCCGAACAGAAGGGAAATGCTGCTGCACTTTAAACCGGATTTTTAAAAATGTAAAAAATATTTTATTATAAATATTACTTATAGAAAGAACTTTATCACGAATGGAAACGAAAATGGGACCGTTCATGAGGATTATAATGGTTAAAGAGGGAACAACATTTTATGGCAGAAGATGATTGGGCACCTCTAAAAACAAGTTTTTGGAGGCAGGTTCCCTATTGTGGATCAGGAGGAATCATTATGTGTACAGCAGCAACCTACCAAACAAAGGATTTTTATTTTGGCAGAACCTTGGATTATGAATTTTCCTATGGCAATGAGGTGGCAGTCACTCCCCGGAATTTTCCGTTTCGCTTCCGCAGCATGGGAGTGATGGAAACCCATTATGCAATGATCGGAATGGCACATATTGCAGATGCGTATCCGCTTTACTATGATGCTGTCAATGAAAAGGGGCTTGGCATTGCAGGCCTGAATTTTGTCGGCAATGCTTATTACAGGGAAACGGTTCAGGGTAAGGACAATGTAGCACAGTTTGAACTGATCCCATGGATTCTGGGACAGTGTGCATCCGTCAGGGAAGCGAGGGCACTGCTGGATCGCATCAACCTTGACAATACACCCTTCAGTGCAGAACTGCCGGTTGCCCAGCTTCATTGGATTTTTGCAGACCGGAACGAAGTCATTACGGTGGAATCGGTGAAGGAGGGCCTCAGGATTTATGAGAATCCGGTGGGAATTCTGACAAACAATCCCCCTTTTGACGAGCAGATGTTTCAGCTGAATAACTATATGCATTTATCCCCACAAACCCCGGAAAACCGTTTTTCCTCAGGACTGCCGCTGCATGCATACAGCCGAGGAATGGGCGCACTGGGACTTCCGGGAGATTTATCCTCCCAGTCACGCTTTGTCAGGGCGGCATTTGTAAAAATGAATGCCGTCTCCGGGGATTCGGAATCCGAGAGCGTCAGCCAGTTCTTTCATATCCTCGGATCCGTGGATCAGCAGAGGGGCTGCTGTGATGTGGGCGGCGGAAACTTTGAAATTACAATTTACACCTCCTGCTGCAATGCCGACAAAGGCATCTACTATTATACCACCTATGATAATCATCAGATCACAGCAGTGGATATGCACAGGGAACATCTGGAGGGCAGCTCGCTGGTACACTATCCGCTGATCTGCGGCGAGCAAATCAGGATGCAGAATTAATGCTGATCCTCCAGATGCAGGGACAGCAGTCATTTCCTCTCCCATTCTGCACAGCAGAGTGGGAGCACTTTTTGCTTTTCTTTGTCCGCCACGCAGAAATTGCTTGCATTTTCGCAGAAAATATGCTATACTGAAATCATGATTCTTCATTGCAGGGGAGAACTCTGCAAATTTCATACAGCAGGAGGTAAACTACCATGTTATCCGATATTGAAATTGCGCAGGCTGCGCAGATGAAACCCATTACGGAGATTGCTGCTGACCTGGGAATTGCTCCGGAGGATCTGGAGCCCTACGGTCACTATAAGGCAAAGGTCACAGAGAAGCTCTATGCCAAGACCGCATGCCGTCCCGACGGCAAGCTGATTCTGGTGACTGCCATCAACCCCACGCCGGCTGGTGAAGGCAAAACCACAGTCAGTGTCGGTCTTGGGCAGGCCATGGCAAAGATCGGCAAGAAGGCTGTACTTGCTCTGCGTGAGCCTTCCCTTGGTCCCGTGTTTGGCATTAAGGGCGGTGCTGCCGGCGGCGGTTATTCCCAGGTAGTTCCCATGGAGGACATCAACCTTCACTTTACCGGGGACATCCACGCCATGACCGCTGCCAATAATCTGCTCTGTGCACTGCTGGATAACCATCTCCAGCAGGGAAATGAACTGCAGATCGATACCAGAAGAATCCTGTTCAAGCGCTGTATGGATATGAACGACAGGGCACTGCGCAATGTGGTAGTTGGCATGGGCGGCAGAATGAACGGTGTGCCCCGTGAGGACGGCTTCCAGATTACAGTCGCTTCCGAAGTGATGGCCATTCTCTGCCTTGCGACGGATCTTGCCGATCTGAAGAAGCGCCTTGGAAATATTCTGGTTGCCTATAATCTGAAGGGTGAGCCGGTATATGCAAGGGATCTCCATGCCGAGGGAGCAATGACGGCACTGCTGAAGGATGCCCTGAAACCCAATCTGGTGCAGACCCTGGAGCATACACCCGTACTGATTCACGGCGGTCCCTTTGCCAATATTGCGCATGGCTGCAATTCCATCCGTGCCACCAGACTTGCCCTGAAGCTGGGGGATTACTGTATCACCGAGGCAGGCTTCGGTTCCGATCTGGGTGCAGAGAAATTCTTCGATATCAAGTGCCGCTACGGCGGACTCAAGCCCTCCTGCGTGGTAATGGTGGCAACCATCCGTGCCCTGAAGTATAACGGCGGCGTGGACAGATCGGAGCTGACCACGCCCGATGTGGAAGCTCTCAAACGGGGGATTATCAACCTGAGAACCCATATTGAGAATATGTTCAAGTACCATGTGCCCGTGGTTGTGGCAATCAACCGTTTCCATACGGACAGTGACGAGGAACTGGCGTTTGTTGCGGATTACTGCAGAAAGCTGGGCGTGGAAACCTCCATGTGTGAAGTGTTCGCCAAAGGCGGCGAGGGCGGCAGGGATCTGGCAGAGAAGGTCTGCGAGACCATCGCCATGACGGAGGATAATGACGACGGCTTCCGTCCTCTGTATAAAACCGAGATGTCCATTGCCAGAAAGGTGGAGACCATTGCAAAGGAAATCTACCGTGCGGACGGTGTGAAATTCCTGCCGGCGGCTGCCAAGGCACTCCAGGAAATTGAGAATCTGGGCTACGGCAATCTCCCCGTCTGTGTGGCCAAAACCCAGTATTCCCTTTCCGATGATCCCAGACTTCTGGGGCGCCCGGAGGGCTTCACCATTACTGTCCGTGATGTCCGCCTCTCTGCCGGTGCAGGCTTTGTGGTTGTCCTCACCGGGGATATCATGACCATGCCGGGTCTTCCGAAGGCGCCTGCTGCCTTCAAGATTGACTGCGATAATGACGGCAATATCAGCGGTCTGTTCTGATGCAGGTGAAACAGGAATTTATCACCCATTCCCCTGAAGAAACCATTGCCCTGGGGCAGAAGCTGGGAGCTCTGCTGCATGCAGGTGATGTCATTGCCTACCGGGGAGATCTGGGGGCCGGGAAAACGACCTTTACCAGAGGACTTGCTCTGGGGATGGGGCTTAGCGATCTGGTGACCTCTCCCACCTTTGCCCTGGTGCATGCCTACGGGGAACCGCCTCTTATGCTCTGCCACTTCGATATGTATCGTATCGAAAGCGAGGAGGAGCTGGAAACCACCGGATTCTATGATTATCCTCCGGAGGAGTGCGTTTTTGCCGTAGAATGGTCGGAGCATATTGAAGGCGCACTGCCCCCCCGCACCATCCGCATGACGCTGGAACGCCTCGGGGATGAGGAACGCCGGATTACCTTGGAAGGAGATGAGCGTTTTGCGGATTTTAGGGCTTGATACCTCGGGCAAAACCGCTTCTGCAGCCATTCTTGATACGGAGCAGGGGATTCTTTTGGGAGAACACACGATCTATACCAGCCGTACCCATTCCCAGGTGATTCTGCCCCTGTGCAAGGAACTTCTGGAGGAGTGCCGCATGACGGCAAAGGATGTGGACTGCTACGCCGTGGCTGTCGGGCCCGGTTCCTATACAGGTCTGCGTATCGGCATTGCTGCGGTGCAGGGAATGGCGATGGTGCATCATACGCCTTGTGTGGGTGTTTCTACACTGGAGGCAATGGCGTCCCGGATGTACGGCGCCCCCCAGATCCTGGCTGTCATGCATGCCAGGGAGGACATGTTCTATCATGCATGGTTTTCCTATCGGTACGCCATGGATGACCATCCGGGCAGGGTGGAGCGCATGACGCCCGATGAATTGCGGCCGGTTTCAGAAATTGACGCTGTTGCCAGCCGGGTTGCGGAAACGGAGCCGGTTATTCTGGTTGGGGACGGCGGAGTGGAATTTCTCCGGCAGTATCGTGCATTGGAGCTGCCCGGGCTGGAGCAGCTTCACCTTGCACCGCCCACGCTGCGGCTCCAATCCGCCGCCGGTGTGTGCCACTGTGCTGCATTCCGGAAGCCGGGCACTGCCCATGACCTGACTGCCTCTTATCTGCAGGCTGTTCAGGTACAGAAAAAGAAAACGGATCAATAACGGGACGTCTCCCTGAAAGAAAGGTTGTTGGAATTATGATTGCTATTGGATGCGACCATGCTGCCTGTGGCTTGAAGGCGGCAGTGAAGGCATATCTGGAGGAACATCATATCGACTATATCGACTGCGGAACCGAGGAAGGCGTTCCCTGCGATTACCCCGTTATTGCCGAGGCAGTCTGCGGAAAGGTAACCAGCGGAGAAGCCGAAAAGGGGATTCTCCTCTGCGGCACTGGCATCGGTATGAGCATTGCCGCCAATAAGATCAGGGGAATCCGTGCAGCCTGCTGCAGCGACTGCTTCTCCACACGCTACACACGGCTCCACAATGACAGCAATGTCCTCTGCATGGGCGAGCGTGTCATCGGGCACGGACTTGCGCTGGAACTGCTGGAGATTTTCCTGAATACCAGCTTCGAAGGCGGCAGGCACCAGAGACGGGTGGATATGATCACTGCTCTGGAACATAAGGAACACTAACGCTGTACAACGCCAAAATCATTAGGAGGAATTAACTATGGCAAATCTGCATATCATTGATCACCCGCTGATTCAGCACAAAATATCCCTTATGCGTGACAAGAATACCGGCACCAAGGAATTCCGGGAGCTGGTTTCCGAAACCGCCATGCTGATCTGTTATGAGGCAACCCGTGACCTTCCCCTGAAGGAGATTGAGATGGAAACGCCTCTGTGCATGGCAAAAACCAAGATTGTATCCGGCAGAAAGCTGGCCTTTGTGCCCCTCCTGCGTGCAGGACTGGGCATGATCGACGGCGTGACCTCCCTGGTTCCGGCAGCAAAAATCGGGCATATCGGAATGTTCCGTGATCCGGAAAGCCACCAGCCCGTCAAGTATTATGCCAAGCTTCCGGAGGACATTGCCGAGCGTGATGTGATTGTTGTTGATCCCATGCTGGCTACGGGCAACACTGCCTGCGCTGCCATTGACGAACTGAAATCCCTGGGCGTGAAGAATATTAAATTCATGTGCATCATCAGCTCTCCCGAGGGTGCGGACAATCTGATGCAGCACCATCCCGATGTGGATATCTACTGTGGTGTTATGGATGAGCGGCTCAATGATGACAAGTATATCGTACCCGGTCTGGGCGATGCCGGTGACAGAATTTTCGGCACGAAGTAAGAAAGGGATTGAAGGTGTTGAATGAATCTAAAAAATCTTGTTTGTGTGAACGGGCATGAAATGAATGTTTTTGTCACTGGAAGCGGAGTGAAGACCATTGTATTTTTGGCCGGTTCCGGGGTAACTGCTCCGGTGCTTGAGTATAAGCCGCTTTATGAAGAGCTTATTGATATGTTCCGAATTGTAGTAGTCGAAAAAGCAGGATATGGATTCAGTCAGTCGAATACCGGTGTAAAACGGGATATTCTGTCAATGGTAAATGAAAGCCGTGAAGCGTTAAAAAAGGTTGGAATTGAACCGCCATATTTCCTTGCTGCACATTCATATTCAGGCTTGGAAGCAGTATACTGGGCGAACAGTTTTCCGGAAGAGGTGGAAGCTGTTCTTGGGCTGGATATGGTGACACCGCGGTATGCGCTTGCACAGGCAGCGGAACTGTCGGAGGAAAAGAAGCTTGCAATGCTTGACCGGCAGACAAAAATGCTTGGAACGCTTCAGCGGTCAAAATTCTGGCAGAAACTTCTGAAAAATCAAACGCTGAATGCTTCCGGTGTGTGGAACAGCGGATTGCTCAGTGATGAGGAAAAAATGCTCTATAAGGAGCTTTTTTATAGGAATCTGTGCAATACTGAGGTGCGGGATGAGCAGATTGCAGCAACAAACAATGCGTTGCTTACTGAGCGGACAGGGAGGATGAAAGTTCCTGGGTATATGTTCATCAGCAATATGAAAACTCCGCTGAAAAAAACAACATGGCTTGCGGAAAATACCGCCTTTGCAGAGGATAACGGCCTGCAGTATGAAATTGCTGACAGCCATTTTCTCTATGTGAAATCACAGGGGCACATTGCTTCGGTATGGAAGGCTTTTGCAGCGGCACTGTGAACCTGACGGGAAAATGTATAAAAGTGTTTATCATTTGGGAACCTGTAAAACAGTACTTGACAAGCACCAAGGAATGTAGTATAATAAAATAGCAGCAACGCTGCACCCTTATCAAGAGCGGCTGAGGAACTGGTCCTGTGAAGCCCGGCAACCTGTCCATAACGGACAAGGTGCTAAATCCTGCGGTATTACCGAGAGATGAGGAATGTAGATGGATTCACGGTATTCGGTAAACGAATACCGTTTTCTTTTGTCATCTTTTGGGAAAAAGAGGAGGAAACTTTATGCAAAGACGTTTGTTTACATCCGAGTCCGTGACAGAAGGACATCCCGACAAAATCTGTGACCAGATTTCCGATGCAGTGCTGGATGCAATACTGGAGCAGGATCCCATGGCAAGAGTTGCCTGCGAAACTGCCTGCACCACCGGCATGGTACTGTGCATGGGAGAAATTTCCACCAAGGCAAGAGTGGATATCCCGAAGATTGCAAGAAAGGTTGTAGTGGACATCGGCTACGACCGTGCCAAGTTCGGCTTTGATGGACATACCTGCAATGTGCTCACTGCCATTGACGAGCAGTCCCCGGATATCGCCATGGGCGTAAATGCGTCCTATGACAGCGCAGACTATGCCAAGGAAACCGGTGCCGGTGATCAGGGTCTTATGTTCGGCTATGCCTGCAATGAAACGCCCGAACTGATGCCCATGCCCATTTCTCTGGCACATAAGCTGGCACTGAAGCTCACCGAGGTACGCAAGAACGGTACACTCCGGTACCTTCGCCCCGACGGCAAGGCGCAGGTGACAGTGGAGTATGACGAAAGCGGCAAGCCCGCCCGTGTGGATGCTGTGGTGGTTTCCAGCCAGCATGCGCCGGATATCCCGATTCAGAAAATTCGCGACGATATCAAGGCACTGGTCATTGATGCAGCAATTCCTGCCGGACTGATGGACGAAAAAACCAAGATTTATATCAATCCTACCGGCCGGTTTGTCATCGGCGGTCCCCAGGGCGACAGCGGCCTGACCGGCAGAAAGATTATCGTAGATACCTACGGCGGTTATTCCAGACACGGCGGCGGTGCGTTCAGCGGTAAGGACCCCACTAAGGTGGACAGATCCGCTGCCTATGCGGCAAGGTATATTGCCAAGAACATTGTAGCGGCAGGTCTTGCGGACAAGTGTGAAATTCAGCTTGCCTATGCCATTGGCGTGGCACGTCCGGTTTCCGTTCTGGTAGATACCTTTGGAACGGGCAGGGTGGATGATGCAAAGCTTGCAGATGCCGTGACAAAAACCTTCGATCTGCGTCCCCAGGGGATTATTGAGATGCTGAATCTGCGTCGTCCCCAGTACAGACGGCTGGCCGCTTACGGTCATTTCGGCAGAGAGGATCTGAACGTGGTCTGGGAGAAAACTGACAAGGTGGATGCCATCCGGGCAGCACTTGCAGAATAAAACATGCCAGGATCCCCGGTTTCTGTTGGGAAACCGGGGATTATTATATACTGTCCTCTATTGCAAACAATATATTGTTTGCAATGCTGCCAAAGGCGTCTGCAAAGCCTATGGCTTTGCGGAGACAGTATGATACTAATTCTCTATCAAACTACTGAAATAGTTTGATAGAGAGTGTGTGCTGACGCACTCGCCATTTTATGCCGTAAAACGGCATAAAATCCGTCTCATGCATTCTCATACGCCGCCTGTGGCGGCTATGAAAATCATGTTTTTTATCATGATTTTCAAATGAGAATAGTATGAAATATTATTATTCTCTCCATCCCTCTGCAATCCGTTCTGCCTCCGCCTGTGCCAAGGCGGCCACTGCATCCTCCGGCGCAAAGAGGGATGCATAGCTGTACAGGGCGATACCCTGGACATTTTCCCGTTCCTTCAGAAACTGCACCTGTTTGGAAAGCACTTCCGGGTCAGTAACCCACTCCTCACTGCCGGAGCCGGCCCACTGATCCGTCTGCCCGATTTTGTAGGGCGCAAGTCCGATGACCAGATCGGCTGCCGCCGCTGTTTCCTCCCAGAGCTGTGCCGTTTCCGCAAAGGGGCATACGGCATTGTCAAAGCCGTAGTACAGCTGGGGGACAATGTAATCACAGTAACCCTCCTGGCTGCACCAGAGGGCGGTATCCGCATAGAGTTTCTTGTAATTGGTTTCCATGTTCCCCTGGGGACTGATACCGAAGAGAAGGTTCCCGTCCTGGGCTTTTACGGCAGCATAGATCTCCTGTACCATTTCGTTGCAGTTTTCACGCCGCCAGGCAGCAAGATCGGCTGCACCGCTGGCTTCAAAGGCTGCCGCATCAAAGGCGGCATCCTGGGTGGGATAGAAGTAATCATCAATGTGAATGCCGTCCACGCTGTAATGTTCCAGTATCTCTGTGACGCCCTCCGCAATGAGCCGGCGCACTTCCGGGTAGGCAGGGTTTAAATACCAGTGACTGCCCGACTGAACAAGGTAGGTGCCCTTTTTGCCTTCCTCCAGATACCATTGCCCGATGGGATAATCTCCCTGCTGCGAAAGCTGATCGGAGGTGCCCAGACGCATGGGATTGATCCAGGCGTGAACGGAGAGGGCAAGGGCATGGGCTTCTTCCAGCATAATGGCAAGGGGATCATAATCTCCGTCCAGGTAGCTGCCCCTGGGGAAAAGAGCGGAATCATAGTAGGCATCCCCATAGGCACGCACATGGAGGTAGAGAGTATTGATGCCCAGATCTGTACAATTCCGGAATGCTGTACGGACATTCTCCCGGAACTGCGCTTCGTTCTGTCCGGTCATCCATTCCTGATACTGCGTCACCGGAATCCACACTGCCCGGACTTCCTCGTAGTTGAGAGGAAGTGCCGGTTCTGCCTTGATGGCAGCGTCCGGGTAAAGATGGGCAACCTCCTGCAGATAACAGCTTTGTGGATTTTCTGTCGGTTCTTCCCGACAGCCGGCGGCGAGAATGACTGCCCCCAGAAGGGGCAGCACCAGCCAGCGTTTCAAGGACATCCCTCCTTTTTCTCCATTCTATGATAATCCGTTCCGGGATATGCAGGCAGTGAATGGGCATCAGCCGGCCGTAAACGTGTTTTTCTGGAAAATTCAAAAAAGCTCTTCCATTTTTTTATGGAATATGGTATAATAGTACTAATCTTCCAGACTGAAATCAATGGAGGGCCTCTAAAACTTGTTTTTAGAGGTGGGGTGTGGGGCGGAGCTCAGAGGTTGCCCAATGCATAAGTATGCCGCCGGGAGAAAATAAAAAGAGATACCCGGCAGCCCATCATACCAACGGAAAGAAACGGAGTGTAGCGTTATGAGTAAACAAAAAACAAAACAGCACCAGCAGCGGAGAGATGACGGTGCCAAGCGTGCGTTGGATATCGTATTATCCCTTGCACTTCTGTGCGGAGTAGGATACCTTGGCTGGAAGACAGTCCGGCAGAGCAGTGCCATTGATCAGACCACAACCTATATCGCAGAACAGAATACTACGGAAGCCACAGAAGCAGAAACTGTGGACGAAGGAAAGACAATTTACACCAACCAGGAATTCCAGAACAGTGAAATTCACACAGGCAGCCTGATACTGGTCAATAACAGCACTGAATATCAGGGGAATGAAAGCGATATTGTCAGCCTTTATGAGGTAAAGCTGGAAGCGGACTGCCACAGCTTTTCTGTCCGGGACGGTGAACTCATGGTGCGCCAGATTACAGCGGACAAGCTGATTGCAATGTTTGATGCGTTCTATGCACAGAGCTATGATGATAATATTGTAGTGCAGAGCGGCTATCGTTCTGCAGAACGTCAGCAGGAACTCTATGATGAGGATCTGATTGCCAACGGCACCACTTCTTCCACCCTGGTGGCAAAGCCCGGCTACAGTGAGCATCAGACCGGCTACAGCGTGGATCTGGCTCTGTACGACGGGACGGATTATGACGGTTCCGGCATCTATGCATGGATCAATGAGCATTGTTATGAATACGGCTTTATCCTGCGTTATCCGGAGACTAAGACCGCAATTACCGAGATCCAGTATGAGCCGTGGCATTACCGCTATGTAGGTGAGCCCCATGCGTATTATATGACACAGCAGGGTCTGTGCCTGGAAGAATACCTGGAGCTTCTCAAGGGCTACACCTATGAGGGTGAGCACCTGACCATTGAAAATTATGACGGCAGAATTTACGAGCTTTATTATGTACCTGTGGATACCTCCTTTGACAGCACCATGGTTCCGGTGCCCAGTGATCTGAGCTACACGGTGCAGGGAAATAATTCTGATGGCTTTATTGTAACAGTGGACACCGGTGCAACCGGGGATGGTACGGCTGCAGCAGAGGGAACATCGGAGCCTACAGAAGCTTCCACAGATGCATTGGCAGAATAATTGTGCAATATGCACAATTTTGGATGCTGGTTTGTAACGTCAATGTACAAAATCAGGAAAATTCTTGCTATTTCTTTCAAGGTATGTTATAATAGATAGGTAATGATGACGACGAAATCGTTTAGGGAGTATTGAAGATAGAAAGTCGGTGATCAATGTGCTTTGTCCGAATTGTAAGGAAGAAATAGTTGATACGAAGCTTGCGTTCTGCGTGATGTGCGGCTATAAGCTTAAGGGCGGCGATAAGCAGCCGGGTTTTTTTGCCAAATCTCCTGAAACCGGCATTTCCAAAGCAGATGAGTATGCTGCCAAGAGTAAAAAAACAGGCAGCAGGAAGTCTGAGACACCTAAACAGAAATCTAAGGAACAGCAGGAGGTGCCCGTTCAGCCGGCAGCCCCTGCTCAGCCGACACCCTCAGTTCAGCAAGCACCTCCTGTTCAGCAAGCTGCCCCTGTTCAACAAGCTGCTCCTGTTCAGCCGACAGCGCCTGTCCAGCAGGTGCAGCCCCAGATGCAGCAAGGCATGGCTCAGCCCCAGATGCAGGGAATGATGCCCCAGCAGGGAATGGTACAGCCCCAGATGCAGGGGATGATGCCCCAGCAGGGAATGGTACAGCCCCAGATGCAGGGAATGATGCCCCAGCAGGG
>CAZXVI010000023.1:18857-36042 GCA_964644275.1 uncultured Ruminococcus sp.
TGCCCCAGCAGGGAATGGTACAGCCCCAGATGCAGGGAATGATGCCCCAGCAGGGGATGGTACAGCCCCAGATGCAGGGAATGATGCCCCAGCAGGGAATGATGCAGCCCCAGATGCAGGGGATGATGCCCCAGCAGGAAGGAATGGAAGGACAGCAGACAGCTGCCCAGCCGTCAATGCAGGGAATGATGCCCCAGCAGGGAATGATGCAGCCTCAGATGCAGGGAATGATGCCCCAGCAGGGGATGATGCAGCCCCAGATGATGGGAATGCAGCCCATGATGGGAATGCCACAGTTTATGGGATATGACCCCACCGGAAATCCCATTTATATGCAGATGGTTCCTCAGATGGTTGGTTATGACGCATATGGGAACCCCATGTATTCCATGATGCCAATGCAGTCCTATGGTATGCCCCAGGTGATGCCCCAGATGCAGCAGGGAATGGCACAGCCACAGATGCAGGGAATGCCCCAGAATCCTCAGATGACGGGCATGGCAGTTGCGCAGCCCCAGGCAGTTCAACCGCCTGTGCAGGAAGCTGCGGCGCCGCAGGAGAGTGCAGCGAGAACGTCCGCATACTATTCGGAGATGCCCATCAGTGCGGAATCGCTAATGAATGAGGATGAAAATGCTGAAGAGCCGGCACCTCCGGCAGATCTGCCCAATGAGGCGGAGCTTCTGGATCAGATCTTCAGTGACCGCCCCAAGCAGCACACCATGAGTACAGGAACGGTTCCGAGCAGCCAGACCTTCTCCATTAGCCTTGCCGCCAATGAAATTACAAGTGTTGGTGAGGAAAAGCCTGCAGAGCAGGAGACTTCCCGGTCCTCTGCGCCGGAGCAAAAGACAAAGCCCAAGAAGCAGGCTAAGAAAACTGCTGCCCAAGGGGAAAAGAAACCTCTCAAGGTGGTCTCCCCCGATGAATTCTTCGAGGACAATCGGCGCAAGAGCCAGAAAATGGTGGGCGTGCGTGTTGTCGAAGAACTGGATGATGATGCGATGGAGGAACAGCTTGCTGCCATGGAGGGCGGCAAAAAGAAATCCAGACGCTCCATGGAGGCAGCGGATAAGAACATGGATGCGGAAGCAGCTCTGGAGAATCCTGCAGTGGAAGCTGCCGCTCAGGCAATTCTGGATGAAGAATCCGCTCTTAGTGCCATGAATGCAATGCAGCAGAAGTTTAATGAAATGCAGAACAACATTTCTGTGCAGAAAGAGGATGTTAACCATCTTCTGGATAAAAGCTGGCCGGAGCAGCAATCTCCTCTCAGCATGTAATTAATAACGAAAAAGGAAGGTAAGAATGATGCAGAATACTCATCAGATGGATGCCCAGGCAGCCAAAGAAGCAGCGCTGAAAAAAGTTAAGGGCGCCGGCAGTCTGGTCAAGGAATTCAAGGCGTTTATTTCCCGCGGCAATGTGTTGGATATGGCAGTCGGTGTTATCATCGGCGGTGCTTTCACCTCCATTGTCAATTCTCTGGTAACGGATATTTTTACTCCCATTATCGGTATGATCCTGGTGGGTGTTAATTTCCAGAATCTGGGTGTTACCATCCCCTGGGGCAATCATCCCTATATCAACTTCGGTAGTTTTATCCAGAATGTCATTTCATTCCTGCTGACTGCCCTGTGCCTGTTTATCATTATTAAATTCATCAATGCATTTAAGCGCAAGGAAGAGGAAAAGCCTGCAGAGCCTCCCAAGCCTACGATGGATCAGCAGCTTCTGACAGAAATCAGGGATCTTCTGAAGGCACAGAACGGACTCCCGGCGGATGAAAAACCAACTGAATAAGAAGTATATTACATATGAACTGAGCTCCGTTTTTAGGCGGAGCTCAGTTTGTCGATAAAGTGGCAGTTTTGTAACATATACCCTCCCCCGCCTCCTGCAGAGGAATTTTCTCTATGATTCGGGGGCTGTAGGGGCGCAACCAAACCATACAAACTTCGTGCAGCCGCTGCTCCGGTAGAAGCAGCGGCTGCACGTTTTTTACAGTCTGAGCTCCGCTTTTTTAGCGGAGCTTTGCATCTGCATTGGAAATTAATGATATTTGTGCAATATGCTAAAAGGTTTTGCGTAATTGTTCAACGAAATGTAAATTTTTCTTGGAAATAATTGACTTTTCCAGAAGAGAGTGCTACAATAAGGCTAAGGGGAATGACATAAAGCAAAGGAGGCATATTTATGACGAAAGATAACAAGAAGCTGTTTGCAATCGCAATTGCATTCAGTATGATCATGATGCAGTGCCTGCTCCTGCCGGTAAGGACATTTGCTGATGAAAAGCCCGATTTTTCAATTCTTGGTGCTGTTGGCGATTTTACTGTGGAGGAAACCCAGGCAATTGCACAGAAAATTTATGATGGGCTGGAATGTCATTCAAGTACGATTTCTTTGCTCGGCGAACACATGCCGTCCATAAGTGCCGCTGAAGCGGACGCATTGGGCGACATTTACAGGAGCGTAGTTGCAGGCTGGGATGTGGGAATTCTTACTGTTAAGAATAAAATGTCCTATCAGGTGCGCACAACCGGAATCAGCGCCATTTTTCCTTCCTATATGGTGGAGGAGGATGTCTACGAAGCAACCTATCAGGAAATGATGGGGCTGCTGGATGAAGCGGTATCCGGCGTGGATTCTTCTTGGTCGGCAGCAGAGAAGGCATTGTACCTCCATGACTGGATGGCAGTGCAGTATAACTATGATAATACTACCTACGAGACGGAGGAGGAAACTTATCTGCGGCATACTGCTTATGGTCTGCTGCTGCGGAATACAGCGGTCTGCGAGGGCTATTCCTGGCTGTATGGTCTGCTGCTCCGGCGTGTCGATGTGGATTCCATGATGGTGGTGAGCACTGCCTTGAATCATGCCTGGAATGCGGTGCTGATTGATGGCTGCTGGTACCATGTGGATGTTACCTGGGATGATGTATATGCAAATCACCCCGGACTTGTGGAGCATGAGGATCTTCTCCGCAGCCATGATGCAATTCGTGAGAGTGCGCATGATGCCAGTGACTGGGAGCTGACAAATGGTGCATCAGTGGAATCGCTTCCCACATCACAAATGTATGACAATGCATTCTGGAATGATTCGATTGCTGCTATTCAGCCTTATACGGGCGGAACCTGGATGGCAATTATGCAGGATGCCAGCGCACCGGCTACGGGATGGTTCACGGAATGCACCTTCAACCCCTCCGATGGTACTGCAGCGCTGCATCAGGTGATGTCCCTGAATGACCGCTGGTATGTATCCCGAAACTATTCAACGTATTATACGGCATCCTATATTGTACCCGCTGTGGATAAGGGCGTTCTTTATTATACTACACCCAACAGCATTATGGCACTGAAAAATGGTATCGTTGTCTGGCTGCTGAATTTAACGGAGGATCAGAAGGAACTGGGATATATTTATGGTATGTACATAGAGAACGGTACGCTGTACTATTATGTTTCCAAGAACGCTACCTATGCGCCGGAGGAGTATACGCTTGAACTGTCGGCATATGAGGAATACATCACTGCCATTGCCGGCACAACCCCTGTTGCGGAAACTACGGAGTCTTCCACAGAACCGGAGGAAACTCAAATTACAGAACCGTGGACGGATCCTGTGGAAACCACCGAAACCACCACGGAAGTGACCGAAGACACCACAGAGACCACTGAAACCACCACGGAAACGACCGAAGACACTACGGAAACTACTGAAACCACCACAGAAACGACCGAAGACACTACGGAAGCTACCGAAACCACCACAGAAGTGACCGAAGATACCACAGAGACCACGGAAACCACCGAAACCACTACGGAAACGACCGAAGACACCACAGAGACCACTGAAACCACCGAAACCACCGAAACCACCACGGAAACGACCGAAGACACCACGGAGACCACCGAAACCACCACGGAAACGACCGAAGACACCACGGAGGCCACCGAAACCACCACGGAAACGACCGAAGACACCACGGAAGTGACCGATGAGACCACGGAAACCACCGAAACCACCACGGAAACGACTGAAGACACCACGGAAACCACCGAAACCACTACGGAAGTGACCGATGAGACCACGGAAACCACCGAAACCACCACGGAAACGACCGAAGACACCACGGAAACCACCGAAACTACCGAGTCGACAGAGATTCCCGTGGATCCATCGGATCCTGACACGCCGAAATATACTTACGGCGATGTGAACGGTGATGGCACAGTCAGCGTTATTGATATTATTGCCCTGCAGCAGTACCTTATAGGGATGCTTCCCTTAAATGAGCAGGAGGCAATGAATTCCGATCTTACCCGTGATGGAGCTGTGAACGTATTCGACCTTGCAATATTGAAGCGTGCTCTTTTGAAGCAGCTTTCCATTCAGGAGTTGCTCTTGTAATGCTGAAAGTATGAAAATTCTTTCTCTACCCATGCCTCCCTCCCCGTCTTTGACAGGGAGGGAGAATTTGGCATTACCGGCAGATTCTTTAGAAACCTCCATAAAAAGACAAAAATGCCCCGTTCCCTTTCTGTACAGATTGTGCTACAATGGAGGAGGACAATCCGGAAGGAAAAGGAAGGGACAGTTTATGTCAGTTTATGCTGAGGTAAAAGAGGGCAGAACCATTTATCTGGAGCTCCACGGCAGGAGAAATCTGGTATACCGTGTCATTGCCAGAACCCATCAGTCCGGCGAAAGGCAGCGGGTCATTTACGGTGTGGAGGCGGCGCACAGCAGCGGCTGGTTCCGGGAGGAGCTGGAGGATTTTTCGGAGCATCTGGAGAATGCTGCTGCATTTGCAAAGTATCTGCTTCGCCGTCAGGCACCGCCCGGCACTCTGTACACCTGTGCCAGGGACTACCTGCGGGCAGGGGGAAGACGATAATCGGGGAAGGCTTGTGGAGGGTACTGCGTACCCTCCACCCGTCTCTTGCAAAGGACTTTTCGTTTATGTTTCGGGGGGGTGCAGGGGGCGCAGTCCCTGCAGGCGCCGAAGACGCAACAAAACCATAATAATGTAGTCCAGCCCTGCGCCGGTAGGCGCAGTAGCTGGACAGGATTTTTTCGATAGTCTGTATCCCTCAGATGGAGGGGGATGAAATGCTTTCACTCTGGCAGGCCAAAGCCTGCCAGAGTTGATGAATGTGGATAGTACTATAGATGAACCGCCTTCACCGGACAGCTTTCTGCGCAGATACCGCATCCGGTGCATTTGCTGTAGTCGATCACCGCATGGAAGTTCTGGACAGTGATGGCGCCGTTGGGGCACTTCTTTTCGCAGATTTTGCAGCCGATACAGCCCTTCTGACAGGCAGCTTTGGTCAGCTTGCCGTTTGCCTGGGAGGAACATGCAACCACGACCGGATTACGTTTGGGCCGCAGGGAAAGAAGTCCGCCGGGGCAGACTTTGGCGCATTTGCCGCAGGCAATGCATCTTTCCTCGATAATGTGTGCAATGCCGTTGCGGATGCAGATGCCGTTCTCATCGCAGACCTTGGTACAGTCACCAAAGCCCAGGCAGCCATAGCTGCATAGCCCGTTGCCGCCGTAATAGGTCTTGGCAGCGGCACAGGTGGGAGTGCCTGTGTAATCAAATTGCTTTTTGGTCGCATTGCAGTCGCCGCTGCAGTGGAGCGTCATCACTTCCGGTTCTGCCGTCTCTACGGCAGTGCCGAGCACAGTGCCGATTTTGGCAGCTGCTTCTGTTCCGCCGGGCTTGCAGAGGTTGGGTGCTGCCTTGCCCTGGACAATGGCATCCGCATAGTCCGCACAGCCGGCAAATCCGCAGCCACCACAGTTGGCGCCGGGGAGTGCTTCGATGATCTGCTGCGTACGGGGATCCGTTTCCACTGCAAAAAAGGAGGATGCTGCCGTCAGCAGAATTCCTGCCAGCAATCCGATACCGGCAAAGAGAAGAATGGGAATCAGGATATCCATAGCCGCCTCCTTATGAAATCATGCCGGAAAAGGCAGAGAAGCTCAGGGAGACAATGGAAGCTGCCACCAGTGTAGAGGGAATGCCCTGGAAGGTTTCCGGGATATCCGCTGTCTCCAGCTTGCTGCGAACGCCGGCAAAGATAATCAGCGCCACGGTAAAGCCGATGCCCACGCACACAGCATTCCATACGGACATGGCATAGCCGTAGCCATCGCTGATATTGTTGATCGTTACGCCCAGTACCGCACAGTTGGTGGTAATCAGGGGCAGGTATACACCCAGAGCCTTGTACAAGGGCGGCAGCAGTTTCTTCATGGCGATTTCCACCAGCTGTACAAAGAGCGCAATAATGAGAATAAATGCCACCGTTTCCAGATATTCCAGATGGAGCAGGACCAATAACTGGTAGATGAGCCAGGTAACTGCCGCAGCACAGCCCATAACAAAGATGACCGCAGCACCCATGCCCAGGCTGGAAGAGAGCTTCTTGGACACGCCCAGGAAGGGGCAGATACCGATGGAACGGGAGAGAACATAGTTATCTGTCAGAATTGCCGCCAGCAGCGTGGTGACAAAGATTTGCAGTGTGTTCATGCCTGTGCCTCCTTTCCATCAGTGCAGCCGCCGGTACATGCCGCAGCATGGGGGCAGACAGCGCAGCCGTTGGCAGCCGGAGCTTTTTTCTTCGTCAGCTTGCTCACAATGGCAATGACAAAGCCCAGCACCAGGAAGCCGCCCGGCGTCATGGTGAAAATGGTCATGGTGGGGAAGCCATCCGGCAGTGCCAGACCCATCCAGGCACCAGAACCGCAGATTTCACGGATGGAGCCTACCAGAAGCAGCGCCATGGTAAAGCCCAGCCCCATGCCCAGTCCGTCAAGGATGGAGGGCAGCACCTTGTTCTTGGAGGCGAACATCTCCGCACGTCCCAGAATAATACAATTTACGGTAATCAGGGAGAGAAAAGTGCCCAGGTTCTCGTGAAGCTCCGGCAGAAATCCATGCATCAGAAAGTCGATGATGGTGACAAAGCCGGCGATGATGACGATATAGCAGGGAAGCTTTACCGTTTCCGGAATGACCTTCCGCAGCAGGGAGATCACCAGATTGGAGCCCAGCAGTACAAAGGTAGTTGCCAGTCCCATACCCAGACCATTGGCCGCCTGGGTGGTCACTGCCAGTGTGGGACACATGCCCAGCAGACCCACCAGTGTGGGATTCTCCTTGAGCAGTCCCTTGGTAAATTCCTTCCAATAGCTCTGTTTTGCCATTACTGCACCTCCTGCATTTGTGAATAGGTTGTCAGCGCCAGTACCACGGCGTTTTTCAGTCCGGTGGAGGATTTGGTAGCACCGGAAATCAGATCCGGTCCCCCTGTGACATCTGTGCCGGACAGGGATGCACCGGTATAGCCTGCTGCATAGCCGTTTTCCTGAATCTGGGTACCCAGACCGGGCGTCTCTGAGCAGCTGACAATGCCCGTCCCGGCAACGGTGCCATCGGAAGCAACGCCCACCAGAGCACGGATGCCGCCGCTGGAATATCCGTCAACAGTAATATCGAAAATGATGATGCCATCCTCGCTTTGATATACGGCAGTCACGCCTTCAAAGGACTGCTCCAGCGTTGTGTATGTACCCTCGCCGAATACGGCAGTCAGGCTGTTCTGAAGCTTGTCGGTTTCTGCCTGTGCAATTTTATCCTTGGTCACTGCATTGACCACTGCCAGCAGTCCACAGACTACGGCACAGACCAGTGTCAGTACCAGGGAAGGAAGCAGTTTCTTCACTCAGTTCGCCCCCTTCTTGTTCTTGGACACGCCGAAAGGCTTTGTCATGGTCAGCTGATCAATGTAGGGCGTCAGAATATTCATCAGCAGAATTGCCAGAGAAACACCCTCCGGATAGCTGCCGAAGGTGCGGATGCAGTAGGTCAGCAGTCCGCATCCCACGCCGAAAATCAGTTTTCCCTTGGTGGTAATGGGGGAGGTCACATAATCCGTTGCCATAAAGAAGGCCCCCAGGAGCAGACCGCCGGAGAGCAGCTGGTACACCATTTCACTGACATTGCCGCCGCTGCCGATCAGGCTGCAGATTGCCATGGTTCCAAGATAGGAGAGGGGCGTTGCCGGAGAAATGATTCCCATAAACATCAGGAAAAGTCCTCCGAAAAGCAGCGCAGCAGCGCAGGTTTCGCCCAGACAGCCGGGAACACTGCCCCAGAAGAGATCCTGGAGGCTGGCGTTCCCCGTCACCAGAGGTGTGGCGGAGGAAACAGCATCATAGGAGAAATCGCCTCCCACTGTCCGCGGCTGGATCCAATTGGTCATGTCGGAGGTAAGGGAAATCATCAGCACCACTCTGGCAGTAATGGCAGGATTGGCAAAATTCTGCCCCAGCCCGCCGAAAAGCTGTTTGACAATGACTATGGCAACAAAACAGCCCACCGCTGCCTCCCAAAGGGGCAGGGTAACCGGCAGATTCATCGCCAGCAGGAGTCCGGTCAGAGCAGCACTGCCGTCGGCAATGGTCTGTTCCCGTTTCATGGCGATGCGGCACAGTCCCTCGCAGGCCATGGAAAAGATCACGCAGAAGGCCATCAGCAGCAGGGCACGCCAGCCGAAATGAATTACACCTGCCGCCGCTGCAGGCAGCAGGGAAGCAATCACTAAGAGCATTATTTTCTGGGTGGACATCTCATCCCGGATGTGGGGGGATGCCGCAACATTCAGCAGTTTCATGATGGAACCTCCTTCTTATTTCCGGCGCAGAAAGTCCTTCGCCAGGCGATGGCTTTCAGAAAGGGGACGGTTTGCCGGACAGACATAGCTGCAGCAGCCGCAGAGCATGCATTGGGACAGATGGAGTGCCTGGAGCTTCTCCTTGTCACGTTTCCGGTATGCCTGTTCCATTGCTGTGGGCATGAGCTTCATAGGGCATGCCTGGATGCATCTGCCGCATCGGATGCAGGCAGTGGTGCGTATGGGTTTGGCTTCGGTAAATGCCAGTATTGCATTGTTCACCTTTGTGACCGGCAGATCAAAATCCGGCAGGCAGCCGCCCATCATGGGTCCGCCGCCGATGAGCCGTTCCGTTTTCTCAAAATCACATTCCGCAAAGGTCAGTACTTCCCGGATGGGGGTGCCAATGGGAACAGTGACATTGCAGGGCTTCCCGATGGTGTCCCCATCCACAGTCAGGCTGCGGGTGACAAGGGGCATGCCCGTTCGGAAATACTGCTCCAGAAAGGCAGTAGTGGAGACGTTCAGCACAATGACCCCCTGGTCCGAGGGAAGCTGTCCCTCCTCCACAATGCGTCCGGTAATATTATAAATGAGGATTTTTTCCGCACCCTGGGGATAGATCGGGGGAAGGGGAACAATAGTAATATTGGGATCCGCATCTGCGCACTGGCTGAGAAATTTAATGGCGTTGGGTTTGTTTTCCTCCACGCCAATGGCGCATTCCGGAATCTCCAGAACCTGCATGATCCGGCGGATGCTGCCCACAATCTCCTCCTGCTTTTCCTGCATGGTGCGGTCGTCGGAGGTAATATAGGGTTCGCACTCTGCCGCATTGATAATAAGGCAGTCAATGGTCTGCTTCGGACTGAGCTTCACATGGGTGGGGAAGCCGGCACCGCCCAGTCCCACTGCACCGCTGCGGCGGACAGCTCCAAGGAATTCCTCCTTGCTGCTGTAAGCAGGGGGCTTCAGTCCCTCCCAGGGGGTCTGCTGCCCGTCGGCGGTAATTTCCACAGCTTTGCAGTAATTGCCGTTTGCCATCCGGTAATCCTGGATGGCGGTAACTGTGCCGGAAACACTGGCATGGATGTCGGCGGAAAAGAATTCCGGACTGGTTCCGATGCATTCGCCCACATCCACATGCTGCTGGAGCTTGACACAGGGCGTACAGGGAGCGCCCATATGCATGGACATGGGAATGCACACCTTTGCCGGAAGGGGAAGCGTCTGGAAAGCGCTGCCGGAGGTGTGCTTTTCATGGGGAACGGTAACACCTTTTAATCTTCGCATAGAATTCTCCTTTAAAGGAAATTTGTGGCTGCAGGGAACCTCCGAAACCAGTTCTTCAGAGCTTCCCTGTATTCTGGATAGGAAGCCTGCTCCGCTGCCATCCTGTCCGGGGGCAGGATGGGGACGCGAAAAACCTCTTTTTATTGAATAGTTATGATCCAAAATTGAAAAAAGTCAAAAAACCCTTTTATTTTTCGTAAAAATGTGGTAAAATAAAAAGGAACGCCGCTGTATGCCGTCAGGCATTGCGCTTTTTGTGAATACTGTCCTCGCTGATCTTGATCAGCGTCAGCAGGGAGGAAGAGTATTCCGGATAGGTCTGGGATAGGATGGAGGTTGTCAGATACAGGATCTCCGAATTGGTTACACAGTCATTTTCCCCGATGGGAATACCGCTGGAGGCCGCTTTGATGTTCGCTTCATTCATGCAGACAATGGCACTGGCGTCATCGTTTGCCACAACCTTCGGCACAGAGAAAAGCTTCTGGTCATTATGGGGATTGGCATTGTACACAATGCGGAAGAGTTTGTAGACGGATAGCATCAGATAGGAGGAAATCTCCTTGATCAATGTGATGCTGTTGGCCTTCTGCGCCAGAGAGAAGAGCAGACTGATGGAATTGTTAATGATCTTGCGGTTGAATGCCACTACCTCCGGACTGGGCATACTGTTGTTGCCGTCATCGTCCGGAATATCATCCGGAGAGATGGTCTTGCCGCCCGGCTCCGGGGTTCTGCCCAGGAGATAATCACAGGACACATTATAATAATCGGCAATCTTCACCAGGAAATCCAGACCGCATTCACGGATGCCCTTTTCGTAGTGGGAGAGCAGAGCCTGGGAAATCCCCAGATCCGCAGCCGCTTGCTTCTGGCTGATCTGGCGTTCTTTCCGCTGCAGTGCAATAATTCGTGGAAAATCTGAGTTCACGTTGCCAGCTCCTTTCTATGATCACCGGAATCCGGAATTTCACCGGTTTCATTTCCGGAAAATAACTACCTTATTTATTATAATACAAATTATACTATTTGTAAATTGTTTTTTTCGTGGAAATATGCTCGGTTTTTGATTAAAAACTTGTATAAAAAAACAATGCTTACAAAAATCGGCTGTCATTTTTATGCATTTTTCTTCCTTTGCGGAAGAAATAACAGGAGGATATCAGTATTATGAAAGGCTATCGACTGAGTCTGTTCCGCCATGGGCGGACGGAGGCAAATGAAAAGGGAATCTACATCGGCAGCAGTACGGATTATTCCTTGTCCGATAAGGGGGCAACGGAGCTGTGCGGCAAGCTGGATTTGTATGAATATCCCAGAGTACAAAGAGTATACAGCAGCCCCATGCGCCGTTGTGTGGAGACAGCGGAGATTCTGTTCCCGGAGCAGCAGCTGTATATTGCCGAGGATCTGCGTGAGCTGAATTTCGGAGAATTCGACGGCAAATCCGTGGATGAACTGATTCAACGGGATGATTATAAGGAATGGCTCAGGGGCGGAAGCCCCGATATTCGCCCTCCCGGAGGGGAAAGCGCCGGGGAGCTGTGCATCCGCTGCTATCATGTCCTGCATCGGATACTGCTGGATATGATGGAAAATGACTTTGATCACTGTGCAGCCATCACCCACGGCGGCTTTATCAGCAATATGCTGGCGTGCTTCGGTCTGCCGAAAATCTCTGCCAAGGAGTTGAACTGCGAGCCGGGCGAGGGCTATGAAATTATGTTTACCGCCCAGATGTGGCAGCAGTCCCAGGCATTCGAGATTCTGGGAATCACACCGTATTCCAAGGGATAGTCCTGTGCTCCCTACATAGCACAGCGTTTGCTGTGCATACTGAAAGGAGCAATTTTCATGCAATTCCGGGAAATCCAGCAATTTACCAGACAGACCATCAAAGGACGGTATATGGCAGCCTTCACGGCATCGCTGCTCTATCCGGCGCTCTGGCTGCTGCTGAAGCTTGTACCATGTTTTCTGGCAGCAGTTCTGCTTGCCTGTCGGATCATGACACCCAGGGAGCTGTTCCTGGGCAGTCTGCCCTTGTGGGTATGCGGCAGCCTGCTCTGGGAGCTGCTGTCCTTTTGTCTGCTGACGCCGGTGAAATGCGGTGTGTGCAGCTGGCTGACGGATGTACTTGGGTTTGACAGCGGCGGGGAGAATATTTTTTTCCGCAGCTTCGGAGCCTACTGCCGGGGCATTGCCTTTTTTGCCGGGACCGCCCTGTGCCGTCTGCTGGCTCTGCTGCCCTTTGTGCTGTCCGCAGCCGGTGCAGTGCTGAGCTTCCGGAACAGCCTCTCGGCGGAAGACGGCGGCTTGTGGCTATTTTTGTGCATCCAGAGCCTTTGTGCCGCCGTCTGGACGGGTGTATTCTATCTGCGCTTTTGTGTGGGAATGGCGGCGGTGCCTTTTTTGTACCTCTCCGATCCCAAGGGGTCTCCCTTCCTGGCAGTGAGACAGTCGCAGCGGATGCTTTCCGGCAGGCACAGAGCACTTTGGGGCATGCTCCTGCGGTATGTACCGGTGATGGCGTCCGTGGTGACCATTCCCTTCCTGCTGCCCTATTTTACCATGAACTGTGCCCTCTTCCTCCAGATCCGGATTCACGAATGGGCACAGCATCAGGAGGAATCCAATCATGCCAGAACTGCAATTTCTTATGGAACGCCAGGAGCCATGTACGCTGGAGAGCTTCCTGCGTCTTGACTGCGGTCTTTCCGGACGGCAGCTGCGTCGTCTGAAACGGGCACCGAAAGGAATACTCTGCAACGGCAGGCATATCCGCAGTATTGACCCTGTGCTGCCCGGCGACCGGATTACCCTGCATATCCCCGATATCCGTTCCATGGAGCCGAATCCGGCACTCCGGGCTCCCCTCCTGTTTGAGGACGAGGATGTGCTGGTCTTTGACAAGCCCGCCGGTATGCCCGTGCATCCCAGCCAGAATCATCGTCTGGATACCCTGGGAAATGCTTTTGCGGCACAGTTTCCGGAGCTTACCTTCCGTCCGGTCAATCGGCTGGACCGGAATACCTCCGGCCTGGCTGCAGTGGCAAAACACCCCATTGCCGCCGCTGCTCTGCCCGGAAGAATCCGGAAAACCTATCTTGCTGTGGTACAGGGTACCTTGCCGGAAAGGGGCACCGTCACCGCCCCCATCGCAAGGGCGGAGGACTCCGTGATTCTGCGTTGTGTGGCTTCCGCAGGGAAACCTGCCGTTACCCATTACCGGGTTCTGCGGCGGGGCAGATACCAGCTGGCAGAAATCAGCCTGGAGACCGGGCGTACCCATCAGATCCGTGTACATTTCTCTTATCTGGGGTGCCCCCTGGCAGGGGATGACCTCTACGGCGGCAGCACTGAAGATATCCGGCGTCATGCCCTTCATTGTGCCCGGATGGACTATACGGACAGGCTGGGACGGGTTCACACCATCATATCACCGCTGCCGGAGGACATGCAGAATTTACTGAATCTGCCGATTATTGGCGATTCTGCGCAGTAATTCCATTGTCACTCCTGAGAAAAGCGACAAAATTCGCAAGGGGGAATTTGTGCAATCCTACAGATTTTGCTTTCCGGCTGGAAGAAGCTCCCAAAAAGTGTTGATTTTTTCAAAGAGTCTGCTATAATTAGTAACAGTGTTACTGCTTTGTAACAATTGTAACCAAAGTGTATGCAGTAGCACAAACAGAAAGGAGATGCATACGATGCGAAAACGTGCAAAGAACGCGGCAGCGGAACACCGTTCTTCCGGATTTGAGGGGCTGATGATCCGGATCGGCATGATCGTAACGGGCAGCCTTGGCGCCGTTCTGGGTATCCTCTGGCGATTTATCCGCGGATGTTTCCGGATGCTGTGGTACATACTCCGTCAGATTGGCAGACTCTTCTGTGTGGTAGGAAAAGGAATGCGGCGTGCCTTCCGTGAGCACAATCGTGCTGCAAGGCAGATGCTGAAAAAAGTGGAACAGTCGAAAGAAACCGGGGGCATGGAATTTGTGAAACAGATTTTCTGCTTTATTGGTGGGTACTTGTTCGGCGAGCATGGAATGATAAAGACCTGTTTCAATTATGTAATGCCGGTGCTGGCAGTGGTGTTCCTGATCGCCATTGTGCAGTACGGTACAGGGCTGGATTATGCAATCAGTGTTACCGTCAATGGCGAAGAGCTGGGGATCATCACCTCGGAGAGTGAATTTGAGGCGGCAGAAAAGGAGGTCCAGCAGCGTGTCAGCACTGCCGGCGAGGATCTGGAGATGGAATTCCATCCTACTTATACCCTTCGGATTGTCTCAGAGGAGGAGCAGTATACTAATTCCCAGCTGCTGGCAGATAAGCTCCTGGAGGGCTCGGAGGTTTCCCTGACAGAGGCCTACGGTGTCTATGTGGAGGGGGAATTTATCGGCGCAGTGGTGCATACGGAGGAGATCAGCCGTGAGATGGATGCGCAGCTGGCAGAGTATGCGGCTACCCTGGACTCCATGGTCTCCGAGGTCTATTATACCAAGAGCATTGATTTCCAGTATGGCATGTACCTGAGCGAGAGCGTTGCGGAACAGGAAGAGATTCTGGAAGTACTGACAGCTTCTGAAGAGGAAACCGGCAGCTATGTGGTACAGGAGAATGATACACCGGAGCTGATTGCAGCCAAGTACCATATGACGGTGGAGGAGCTGGAGAAGCTCAATCCCCATATGGGCCGCGGTCTGAAAAAAGGGAATATTATTAAGGTAAAGATTCTTACCCGGTTCATCCCCATCGGCTATACGAGAAGCATGACGGTGGTAAGCTACATTGATTATGCCACAGTCAGAGTGGAAACCTCTGCGCTGAATTTAGGAACGGAACAAGTACTGTCCAAAGGCGTCCGCGGTGAGAAAACCAGTGAGGTACTTGTGACCTATGAGGACGGCGTTGAGACCGGCCGTGAGGTACTCAGTTCAGCCATTACCAAGGAGCCTGTACCTGAACAGGTGGGTGTGGGCACCTATAGTCCCCAGCCCGCCAGCGCCTCTACCGTCATCGCCGGCACCGGAAAGTTTGGCTGGCCCGTAAACGGCGGCTATATCAGCGACGGCTATATCAGCAACCGCAATCATAAGGGTATTGACATCGCAGCACCCTACGGCACCGAGATTTATGCAGCCGGATCCGGAACCGTGACCGCTGCCGGCTGGAATTCCGGCGGCTATGGAAATTATGTGATTATTGAACACGAGGAGGGCTACAGTACGGTCTATGGCCATTGCAGCCGTGTTGTGGCTACAGTCGGACAGGAAGTGGAGAAGGGACAGCTCATTGGCTATGTCGGTTCCACCGGTGATTCCACCGGCAATCATCTCCATTTTGAGGTGCGCTCCAGCAATATCTGCGTTGATCCCTGCAATTATCTGCGGGTGAATGTGGACTAAGCTTTGCAAACATCCCCTTCCCCCTTTATGGCGGAAGGGGATGTTCACAAAAAATTTACATTTTAAAAAGCGGGATTTTTTGAAAAAAGCTTGCAATTTATGGGGGCTTATGCTATAATATTGAAGGTTCGGCGTCAGCTGACCAAATGATATGCGTTGAAGCGAAAGGTTGCCGGCGGTTTGCCGGGGAATTTTCGTGGAGTATGTCCGATTTTAAACCGGGCGACAAGGAAAGATGACACAGTATGTGGAGCGGCACACGGCAGAATTGCGCGGGTCTGTGGTTACGATGGACATGCGTCTGCATAAAAGGGGCTGCTCGGATGCTGTTTCGTCCGGGATCTTACAGTAATGCAGGATTTCCGGTTTTTTATATCAGTAAGGGTGTGACACACCCGGCATGGTGTAAAAACGAAGTGTCAGAATTCCGGACAGAGGTCCTGCCCTGTATACCACCCATACAAGGAGGCGAAAAGAAATGGCAGTAAGCGAAAAGATCAGAATCAAGATCAAGGGCTATGAGCATGCAACTGTAGATGCAGCAGCAGCAAAGATCGTTGAAGCAGCCAAGAGAAGCGGCGCAAGCGTATCCGGTCCGATTCCGTTGCCGACAGAGAAGGAGATCGTAACTATTCTTCGTGCGGTACACAAGTACAAGGACAGCCGTGAGCAGTTCGAACAGCGCACACATAAGCGTCTGATCGACGTAATCCGTCCCACAAGCAAGACGACGGAGACGCTGCAGAAGCTCGAGCTCCCCGCAGGTGTGGACATCGTTATGGAGTGCAAGTAATTCCGGCGATCTGCGGTATCGTACAAAATAGTGCGATGTTCCATGGATGAAGCGATTCATCCGGTCATGTTGGCAAATGCCAACCAATAACCATAAGGAGGAAAAACAAATGCAAAAAGGTATTATCGGCAAGAAGATCGGTATGACACAGATCTTCGACGAGAACGGCAAAGTGATCCCGGTAACCGTTGTAGAAGCAGGTCCCTGCGTTGTAGTTCAGGTAAAGACCCCGGAGAATGACGGTTATGCAGCTGTTCAGCTCGGTTACGGCGATAAGAAGGCGAACAGAGTGAACAAGCCGATGAAGGGTCATTTTGACAAGGCAGAAGCCGGCTACAAGAGAACCCTGAAGGAATTCAGATTTGACGACTGCTCAATGGAAACCGGCAGCCTGGTAAAGGCTGATACATTTGCAGTAGGCGACATCGTTGATGTTTCCGGCACCAGCAAGGGTAAGGGCTTCCAGGGCGCAATCAAGCGTCACAACCAGCACAGACTGAAGGAAACTCACGGTACAGGTCCTGTACACAGACAGGCTGGCTCCATGGGTGCATGCTCTTCTCCGTCCAGAATTTACAAGGGCAAGGGAATGGCTGGCCACATGGGCGCAGAGAAGGTAACAGTGCAGAACCTGGAAGTAGTAAAGGTGGATGCAGAAAACAACCTGATTGCAATCAAGGGTGCAATTCCCGGCCCCAAGGGCGGTATTGTTACCATTGTTGACAGTGTGAAGGCGTAAGGAAGGAGGAAACGCAAATGGCAAAAGTTTCAGTATATGATATGGCGGGCAACGCAGTTTCAGAAACAGAGCTTTCTGATGCGGTGTTTGGTATTGAGCCGAATGTTTCCGTAATGCACATGGTAGTAAAGAACTACCTGGCAAACCAGCGTCAGGGCACACAGTCCACGTTGACTCGTACTGAGGTAAGCGGCGGCGGCAGAAAGCCCTGGAGACAGAAGGGCACTGGCCACGCAAGACAGGG
>CAZXVI010000024.1:0-14761 GCA_964644275.1 uncultured Ruminococcus sp.
GAATCCAGTTGGCACCCATGGCAAACAGATCCTTCCCGTTGAGGTGAATGCAGAAGGATTCCCCCCAGGCGTCCGGCTCTTGGCGGATGGTAACTGTGCGCAGGCCAATGCGCTCCGTGGACTTGTCCAGAATATTGCCCCGGGCGTCACGAAGCAGAACGCCGGCGGTATAGAGCGGCTGTTCTCCATAGCCCCGTGCCCACCACAGGCGTGGATTCCGGATTTCCACTGAACAGGAAACCCTGCCGTCCTCCACTGCAAAGGAGCCTGTACAGTACTGCTCCCTTCCGTCCGGATCTGTCACTGTCAGTTCACAGAATGCCGCTTCTTCCGTGTCAACATGAATCTCCGCTGTCAGAAGGACAAGCTCCTCCCCGTGCTGCTGTCTGTAATATACGTCTTCAATCCTTCCGCCGTGCCAGCATTGGAGGGATACATCCCTCCAGATCCCCATATCCGGCAGCTTCGGACCCCAGTCCCATCCGAACATATAATGTGCCTTACGGATATGGGGAAAGCCAGCCACAGTGGAGCTGACGCCCCAGAGGGGATGCTCTGCCTGCTTTTCTGCAATATAGCGCAGGGGAGAGCGGATCGTGACAGTGAGGAGATTCTCCTCCCGAAGCAGCTCTGCCACATCGAACCGCCAGCGGCGGTGCATGTTATCCGTATGGCCGATGACTGTGCCATTGAGCGCCAGTTCTGCAAGGGTATCAATGCCGTCGAAGCACAGCACCATGTGTGTATCCCGGAATTCCTCCGGGAGGGAGAATTCCTTGGTAAAGACATAGTCCTGTTCGGAAATGGCAAGGACAGCTTCCTCGTTTTCCCGGTAATAGGGATCCGGGATGACGCCCTGCTCCAGCAGAGTATGGTAGACCGAACAGGGTACCTGACAGGGATAACTGGTTTCTGCGCCGGTCTGATGCATGTGCCAGTTCCCGTTGAGCTGTAATTGTTTCATATGGCGTTTCTCCTTTTATGTCAGCCGTACCGGCATGGTACGGCGCAGGTGCTCGTCCATGATCAGATAGAGAATTATGCAGATGAGGAAGAGAATTCCCCAGTTGATCATGCGGCTTTCCAATACCTTGAATACCATCATGCGGTAGGGCTTTTCGATATGATAAGCAATCTGTTCCGTTTCCCCCGTATGGCTCATGCCTTTGTAAGGAATGAACAACAGAATTCGCGGCTGGCGGAAGGAGCCGGAATAATACTGCTGATCCGCCTCACATTGATAGCTGCATAGGTACCCTTCATTGAACTGGGTGCCCACTTCCATGGTGATAACGGCTTCTGTTTTGTGCCAGATCCATTGCCCCCGGATGTACTGGAAGGCGTTGTATCCCGCAGTGACCAGTGCGAAAGCAGCGACCACCAGAAACGGAATGGTGAGAATTCGCTTCTTCATCAGACAGCGAAGATATTTCTCTTCATCCGGTGATAAGGATTTCATGTGGATTCCCCCTATAGGATATGCTGCCTGTTTTTTACGGAATACCGGCAGCAATGGTATTCCGCTGTCTTTTATTTGCATTATTATACCATAACTTCCGGTTGATGTCAATCATGCCGGAATGTAAAGCTTTGTAATTATTCTTGACAGAATCTGCGGCTGCTGTAGGCAGCTGCCCTCCAAACTGTAATGTCTATTACAGTTTGGAGAATTAGTATCAGAAAAACAAAGCTGTGAATATTTTGGAGGAGATGCAGCAGAATAATGTTGTATGTACATTGTGAAAAATGCATAAAAATATCAGCTTTCTGATCGAAAAATGGGCGGTTTCCCTATTAAAAATCCATTGACAAAAATATAACAATGTGCTATAATAAAAATAATGGAGTACTGTTATACTCCTGATTGGCAAGCCGAAAATCATCCCCGAACCTTTAGAATGGAGAGGAAAATCTATGAGTGAAGCAAAAACAACTGCCGCAGCAGACATGCTGGTTGACAACGTGGATGCACTGCTGGCAAAAATCCGAGAGATCCGTGCAGCACAGGAAAAGTTTGCTGCCTATACACAGGAGCAGGTTGATAAGATTTTCAAGGCTGCTGCTCTTGCAGCCAACCATGCAAGAATTCCGCTGGCGAAGATGGCTGTGGAGGAAACCGGCATGGGTGTTGTGGAGGACAAAGTCATCAAGAACAACTACGCCGCAGAGCATATCTACAACGCTTTCAAGAATACCAAAACCTGCGGTGTGATTGAAGAGGATCCGGTATACGGTACTAAGCGCATTGCGGAACCCCTGGGCGTTATTGCAGCCGTTATCCCCACAACGAATCCCACCTCTACGGCAATTTTTAAGACACTGATTGCGCTGAAAACCCGGAACGGCATTATTATTTCGCCCCATCCGAGAGCAAAGAAATCCACCATTGCTGCTGCAAAGCTGGTGCTGGAGGCTGCTGTCAAGGCAGGTGCTCCCGAGGGCATCATCGGCTGGATTGATGTACCGTCACTGGAGATGACCAATACCGTTATGAAGGAATCCGACATTATCCTTGCAACCGGCGGCCCCGGCATGGTTAAGGCAGCCTATTCCAGCGGCAAGCCGGCACTGGGTGTAGGTGCGGGCAATACACCGGCAGTCATTGACAGTTCTGCCGATATACAGCTGGCAGTAAATTCCATCATCCATTCCAAGACCTTTGATAACGGCATGATCTGTGCCTCCGAGCAGTCCGTCATTGTGGATAAGACCATCTATGATGCGGTAAAGAAGGAATTCATCAAGCGCGGCTGCTATTTCCTCACCGAGGAGGAAACCGAAAAGGTTCGCAAAACCATTATTATTAACGGTGCCCTGAATGCCAAGATCGTTGGTCAGCCCGCTGCCAAGATTGCAGCACTGGCAGGCGTAACAGTGGACCCCAAAACCAAGATCATCATCGGCGAAGTTACCGATGTTACGGTAGATGAAGAATTCGCACATGAGAAGCTTTCTCCGGTACTGGCAATGTACAAGGCCGAGAACTTTGAGGATGCAATCGAAAAGGCTGACAGACTGGTACAGGACGGCGGTTATGGTCATACGTCTTCCCTGTATGTGAATACCACTACCGGCAAGGATAAGATTGATGCTTTCGGCGCAAGGATGAAAACCTGCCGTATTGTAATTAATACCCCTTCTTCCCACGGCGGTATCGGCGATCTGTATAACTTTAATCTGGCTCCTTCTCTGACGCTGGGCTGCGGTTCCTGGGGCGGTAACTCCGTATCCGAGAATGTTGGCGTCAAGCACCTGATCAATATCAAGACAGTTGCAGAGAGGAGAGAGAATATGCTGTGGTTCAGAACACCTCAGAAGGTTTATTTTAAAAAGGGCTGTCTGCCCGTAGCTCTGGATGAGCTGAAGAATGTAATGGGCAAGAAGCGCGTGTTCCTGGTAACCGACAGCTTCCTCTATAAGAACGGTTTTACCAAGTGCATCACTGACAAGCTGGATCAGATGGGCATTGCGCACACCACCTTTGCCGATGTTGAGCCGGATCCCACGCTGCTGTCCGCACAGAAGGGCGCAGAGGCAATGACAAAGTTTGAGCCGGACTGCATTATTGCGCTGGGCGGCGGTTCTGCCATGGATGCTGCAAAAATTATGTGGGTACTTTATGAGCACCCGGATGCAGACTTCCTGGATATGGCAATGCGTTTCATTGATATCCGGAAGAGAGTCTATGAATTCCCCAACATGGGTGAGAAGGCTTATTTCATTGCTGTTCCCACCTCCTCCGGTACAGGTTCTGAGGTAACACCTTTTGCAGTAATTACTGACCAGACAACGGGCGTAAAGTATCCTCTGGCTGACTATCAGCTGCTGCCGAATATGGCAATTATTGATACCGACCTGATGATGAGCGCTCCGAAGGGTCTGACATCTGCTTCCGGTATCGACGCACTGACCCATGCACTGGAGGCCTACGCTTCTGTCATGGCAACGGATTATACGGACGGTCTGGCATTGACTGCCATGAAGAATATTTTCACCTATCTGCCCAGAGCCTATGCGGACGGTACGGATGTGGTTGCTCGTGAAAAGATGGCAAACGCTTCTACGATGGCTGGTATGGCATTCGCCAATGCATTCCTGGGTGTGTGTCACTCCATGGCGCACAAGCTGGGTGCATATCACCACCTGCCCCACGGTGTTGCCAATGCGCTGCTGATTGATGAGGTAATGCGCTTCAATATCGCAGAGGCTCCCACCAAGATGGGCACATTCTCCCAGTATCAGTATCCTCATGCACTGGAACGCTATGCGGAGTGTGCAAGATATGTGGGTGTAACCGGCAAGGATGATATGGAAGTATTCGAGAACTTCCTCGTGAAGATTGATGAACTCAAGGAAACCATCGGTATTAAGAAGTGCATCAAGGATTACGGTATTGAAGAGAGTGTATTCCTGGAAACTCTGGATGAGATGGTTGAGAATGCATTCGATGATCAGTGTACAGGTGCAAACCCCAGATACCCGCTTATGAGCGAGCTGAAGGAAATGTATCTGAAAGCATATTATGGCAACTGATATTTGAAAGGAGGAAGGAATCATGGAAGTACTTGCACAGCGCCCTACAAAGGTTGTGTACCGTGACGGCAATTATGCTGTCAAGAAATTCAACGAAGACTATTCCAAGGCTGATGTACTCAATGAGGCATTGAACCAGGCAAGGGTGGAGGAGACCGGTCTCCCCATTCCGAAGCTGCTTGAGGTATGCAAGATTGACGGTCAATGGGCAATTGTTATGGAGTATGTGGAGGGCAAGACCCTTGCACAGCTTATGGAGGAGCATCCTGAGAAGAAAGAGGAGTATCTGGAGCAGTTTGTTGACATTCAGATGGGAATTCATCAGAAGCGTGCACCGCTGCTGAATAAGCTCAAGGACAAGATGAACACCAAGATTTCTATGACAACACTGGACGCTACCACCCGCTATGAGCTGCACACCCGTCTGGAGGGAATGCGCAAGCATAATAAGGTATGCCATGGGGATCTGGGACTTTCCGATGTCATCATTACTGAATCCGGTCAGCCCTATATTATTGACTGGGCGCATGCTACCCAGGGCAATGCTTCTGCTGATGTTGCGCGTACCTATCTGAAGTTCTGTCTGGCTGGTAAGGAAGAGATGGCAAAGAAGTATCTGAATCTCTTCTGCAAGAAGAGCGATACCGCTAAGCAGTACGTGGAGCAATGGCTTCCCATTGTAGCCGCTTCCCAGTCTGCCAAGGGCAAGGAAGAAGAGCGTGAGCTGCTGCTCAAGTGGGTTGACGTTGTGGATTACGAGTAATTCACAGGAGCAATCTTTCCGGTGAATTGCCGGACAGCAACGAACAAAGTGTAACAAAGCCGCTTTTGATATAATGTCAAAAGCGGCTGGTTTCTGCCGTATAAAAGCAGATGCCGACTACTGGGAACCTCTAAAAACTTGTTTTTAGAGATGGGGGCGTGGGGTGACTCCCCACGGGGTGGGGAGATGCCCCAAAGGGGCAGAGGGGACGGGCGCCGGTCAGGCGAAGCCCCACAAAATCCACCTTTTATTATTTTCCGATTTTATAAACAGGAGGTTTTTAGAGGTTACCTACTGTCATTTACCTGAAATTGAATTCCAAAGAAATAAGTGCCGATTCCTTTGTTGTTAGGAATCGGCACCTGTTTTGCATGGAGATCTTATTCGGCAGAGTCAGAATTCTGTGTTTCATCAGTTCTGGGGGCCTCCGCTGCCGGAGCAGAAGGAGCCTGGGCAGCTGTTTTACCGCCCCTGAGCATTTTGATTATCTGGTAGGCAAATACCTCAATGGAGATCAGCGCTGCCAGGCAGATGCCCAGAATCCAGGGGAGGGACAGACCGGACTGCTTGCTGCCTTCCGCTGCACCCGTGTCCGCTGTGCTGTTATTGGCGGCAGCGGTGTTTCCCGAGGTGCCGGCAGCATTCTGTGCATTGTCCGCTGCCTGCTGTTCATCATAGGTCTGGGAAGTATTGGAGGTGCCGGAACCGCCGTCGTTAACAGCGCCGCTTCCATAGCTGGTTGTGATAATACCGCCGTTCTGTTCGCACAGGTAAGAGGTCAGCCATGCAAGGGGAGTATTCCAGTTGATGGTGCATTCGTTTACGGACCAGGCCTCAATGTGGTCGAGGTAGCATTTCTGGGGCGCAATTTCCCCCTTCTTCCAGCCGGAACCCTGTACCCAGGGATCCTCCATACCGGAGTTCGGGCCGCCCACCAGCACGCCGCAGGGTGCCTTCGGGAATTCCTGAGAAATCTGATTGGACCACCATCTGTGGTGAGGATATTCTGCACTGTGTGTGCCATAGCCTGTCACATAGGAGTAGTCCACGGCATTTCTGCCAAGGAGATAGTCCATGGCGCTGACAGCACCGTTGAGATAATCCTTATTCTCCGTCACCTCATAGGCATAAGCAAGGATGATGGCATTGTCTGCCACAAAGGAGTTGGAACCCCAGATGTAGCCGGTGCTGCTGTCCTTGTAGCTGATGGTGCTCTGTCCATAGGGAAGCCCATAACCCTGCCGGTTTTCCAGGTCTACAAAATAATCTGCAGCAGCAGAGAGATTGGAGGTCAGGCTGGCTGCTTCATCACCGGACAGACTGCCGGAATACAGCGTCATGGTCAGGGAACCCAGTGCTGCAGTATGCCCCCAGTCAAAGCTGCCCACAGTTCCTACGGACTCACCGCCGGAGAGGGAAGTGGGAATACCCAGAAAATGGGAGGAGCTTTGCATATCCTGATAGTAAGAGCTGTCCCCGGTTGCAGCATAGAGCTCGCAGGCTGCCCAGTAAAATTCATCCGTTGCATCATCATCGCCGTATGCGCCGCCGCCCACGGATTCATCCAGCGGTGCGTACATATCGGGATGCTTTTTGGCGGCTTCATAGGCATTTTTGGCAGCAGCAAGGCATTCCTCCGCAAATGCAGCGTCATAGCCCTTCCACAGGCGGTATGCCTGTGCGCCGCATGCGGCCAGGTTCAGCGTGGCAGCAGTCGTGGGTGGCTTCAGGATACGCGCCTCCGGATCATCCGTAGGAGCAACCGCCAGCGCAGTCCACTTTTCATCATGCACTTTATGATATACCATGCCTGCATAATCGCCGTTCTGTACGATCATTTTCAGCATCCATTCCATTTCATAGCGAGCTTCATCCAGAAGATCCGGGTAACCGTTGCTGTTCTCCGGGATCAGCATGGAACCGTCCGCATAGGCATCCGCAGTGCCGCTGAGCAATGCACGCTCATACTGATTCTGCATGAGCCAGAGGGAAATGCCGCCGTTAACCACATATTTGCCATGATCGCCGGCATCGTACCAGCCGCCGGAAACCTCCTGGGTACCGCTGGATCCGGTATAACCCCAGGTCTGTTCGATGGTTGCCGTATCATTGACATGACCGGCTGCACGGGCAAGGGAAGCCGTATCGCCGGAAGTAATGTACTGTGCTTCAATTTCAATGCCGCTGCGGTTCTGGTAGAAATAGTTCAGCGCATCATAGAGCATATCGGAATATACATCTGTGATTCCGATGGAGAATTCACGGCTGACCGCACCATTGGCAGTTTCCAGATAATAGGTGCCCTCCGCTGTATAATCGGAGAAATCCAGGATATGCACGGTGTCCTCGGAATCCTCGTCATAACCGAAATAAACAGAGGTTCCTGTATAAACGGTTGCACCGCTGCTGTCCTTCAGATAGAACTCCATGCCGGATGTGTCCGTGCAGAGGAAGGTTGCTTTTTTAGCAAGCTCCGGAAAATAGCCCAGCTGGTTGGTCAGGATTTCCGAGCGCTGCCATGCTTCCTCTTCTATATAATCATTGCTGTCATCCGTCATGTCGATCAGGCACAGATTGTCAAATTTCAGCTCCGTACCGGCAGGAAAGCAGACGGAAGGAGTGTATTCGCCGTCTCCGCCGAAATGGAAGGTCCACTCTCCCGTTCCGTCAACAGAGGTACAGTTTTCACCGGAAGACCCCAGGGTAAATTCATAGGCATAGGTGTTCCACTGATTGCCGTTGACATTGACACCGGACCAGGAATTGTAATCACACCACTGACCATTGGGCTGTGCCGATTTCAGGGCGTTTTCGATCTCTTCCTGGGTCCAGTTCTCATCATAGCTCATGTTCAGCATATTGCCATTGCTGTGCCAGAGCTCAGCATCGTCCACGGTCATATCACCGATCTTGGAATACAGCCAGCCGCTGCTGCTTGCCCATACGCTGTAGGTAAGCCGATAGGTGTGACCGGATACCAGGGTCAGATTTCTGTGGCGGAACTGGCAGTCCCAGCGGTCTTCGCCGCCATTGGAGATGCCGCCCGGATTGACGATTGTAATATTATAGGTTCCATCGTCAATGGTGAATTCCATCTTACCCGTTGTGGATTCGCAGATATGCCAGGGCAGCCCTGCGCCTTCTGCAAAATCTGACTGCCCTAACAGCTCACCGGCACTGACCGGCAGTGGTGCCAGGGGGAGGGACTGTGCCAGCATTGCTGCCGCCAGACATGCATACAGACCCTTTGTTTTCTTCTTTCTCATAGATACCTCCATTATCACTGAATCGCAATTCAACCAAAAGGAGTTCCGGCCCGCGGCAGGAACTCCCAGTTGATGCGATGAACTGGATACAATAGGTTGATTCCATAGATTTATTGTACCAGATTCTGCGTAAAGTTTCAATAGAGGAAATAAAAACAAAACAGTTCTGCTGCCAAAAATCAGAGCACTTTCCTGTTAAAATTTATTTAAGAGTGACAATGGTCACGCCGTCTTCGCCCTCTCCATAGAGCCCGGCACGGAATTCCTTGACACACTTCATGGATTTCAGACGCTGCTGGACTGCTTTGCGGAGCAGCCCTGTGCCTTTTCCGTGGATGATGGTGACCGTACCGATACCGGACAGAACCGCACTGTCAATAAAACGTTCCATCTCATAAACGCCTTCGTCACAGGCACGTCCCCGGATATCCAGTTCCATGGAGCCCCGGCGCTGTACCTTGGCGGAAACGGCGCCCCTGCGCTGGGCCTTTTTCTTGTCCGGCGCTGCCTTGGTGGGATCCAGCAGGCGCAGACGGGAGATCTGGATTTTCATCTTCATCAGCCCCATCTGGACAAAGGCAAAATCAGCATTTCCCGGATCCGCTGCTACAACGCCTTCCTGGTTCAGGTCGGCAATCAGTACTTTATCGCCTTTTTTCAGAGATCGCGGCAGAACATAATCACCGTTTTCGTCAATACTGCCAATGACAGGATTGGCATTTTTATACATATCCCGTAATTTCTGTGTGGAATCGCCCTTTGCTGCGGAAACACGGCTTGCAAAATCTGCTTTTTCCTTGTCCTTCCGCAGCTGCTCCAGCTCATCCAGCAGTGCATTGGACTGTGCCTTGGTGGATTCCACAATGCGGCTTGCCTGTGCAGCAGCCCGTTCCAGGGTTTCCTTTTCCTCCGCTGCCATGGTATCCCGCTTCTGCTGCCACTCGTCTTTCAGCTGCTGTGCCTCTTCACGCAGCAGGCGAGCGGTTTCCTTCTCCTGTTCCAAAGCCTTCCGGGCATCCTCAAAACGGGATATGACATGTTCAAAGCGGCGGTTCTCTTCGCTTACCAGGGACTGTGCATGGCGGAGGATGGACTCCGGCATACCCAGCTGCCCGGAAATAGCAAATGCATTGGATTTACCGGGGGATCCGATGATCAGCCGGTAAGTGGGGCGCAGGGTATTGGTATCGAATTCACAGGACGCATTGATGACATCCGGCGTATCCGCCGCATAGAGCTTCAGCTCCTGGTAATGGGTGGTAACCATCAGCTTAGCACCTACCTGTTTGAGGTAGTCAATGACCGAGATGGCAAGGGCAGCACCTTCCACCGGGTCCGTACCGGAACCAAGCTCATCCAGTAGCACCAGCGTACTGTCATCAGCAGTGTTCAGGATTTCCACCACATTGAGTGTGTGGGAGGAAAAGGTGGAAAGGCTCTGTTCAATACTTTGGCTGTCACCGATATCCGCCAGAATATGGCGGAATACGGATACCCGGCTTCCGTCCGCTGCCGGAATCAGAAAACCGCACATGGTCATGGCAGTCAGAAGTCCGGCGGTTTTCAGCGCCACTGTTTTGCCGCCGGTATTGGGACCGGTTACGATCAGGGCATTGTGCTCCTCGCCCAGGGGCAGATGAATGGGGACGGCTTTTTGCTGATCCAGCAGGGGATGGCGGGCTTTTTTCAGATCCAGGATGCCGTCGTCACTGATTTCCGGCTTGACTGCACGGAGGGAAGCAGCATAATTGGCTTTTGCAAAGTAATAATTCAGCTCGGCGCAGGTGCTGTGCAAACGGCGCAGTGCCGCTGCCTCCGCACCGACAGCGGCGCAGAGCTTCTGCATAATCCGGTCGATTTCCTCCAGCTCACGGCTTTCCAACAGCCGGATATCATTGTTGGCCTCCACAATCTGCATGGGCTCCACAAAAATGGTCTGACCGCTGGAAGAGGTATCGTGGATCAGACCGCTGACCTGTCCCCGGAATTCTGTTTTCACAGGCAGTACAAATCTGCCGTCACGAATGGTGACTGTGGTTTCCTGTAAGTATTTCTGCATGGTTTTGGAACGGATCATCTGGTCCAGGGTTTCACGCAGATGTGCGCGTGACCGCTGGAGCTTCCTTCGGATTTCTGCCAGCGTGCTGCTGGCGCTGTCCGCAAGCTCCTCCTCGGAAACAATGGAGCGTTCCAATGTATTCAGTAACGCATCGTTAGGCACCACCAGGGAGAACAGATAGTCCAGAGAGGTTGCTGTTTCGCTGCAGTGCCCGTACCAGCTGTGCAGTGCCTGTGCCTGCCGCAGCAGATCTTCCACATCCATCAGATCCCGCAGGGAGAGCCTTGCGCCGGATGCGGCCCGTGTCACCATATTGCAAATATCCTTGAATTCAGAAAAAGGCGGGGTACCGAACTGCATTGCCAGCTGCAGTGCGTCATCGGTTTTCTGAACCTCACGGCGTACCTCTGCCAGATCGCTGCTGGGTTTACAGTGCAGCATCATGTCACGGCTTGCTGCATTGGAGGTGTAAGCTGCCGCCTGGGTCAGAACCTTATCCAGCTCCAGTACTTGTTCAAAAGACTGCATAATAGCCTCCTTTCAGGCTTATGGGAACCTCTAAATACTTGTTTTCTGTGGGGCAAAGCCCCACAGAATCCACCTTTTATTCTTTTTCTCTTTAAATAACAAGGGCTTTTAGAAGTTGCCTTATATGAATTACTGCAAGGCTGTATCCGCAGCTCCTGCAGCGCACGAAATACGTTTTCCTGCCGTGCAGACAGGAAAACGCTGAAATGTATTTAAATGCATCGTGAAACCTCTGTTTTGCAAGGTTTCTGCTGTGCCGCATCATTGCGACGGAGCACTTTATAAAATTCCAGAGTGGAAAACTGTCCGTCAACATGATAGCACAGAAATGCTTCCGCAAATTCCGATAAAGCCTTGCAGCAGCTGTCGTTCAGGCGGAAGGAAAAAATCCGTTCAAAATCCTGCAGCACAATGTGCCGGATTGCCCGCAGAGTACCTGCTGGCATTGCGATGTCCAGTGTAGTGCCGTCAGTGGGATGATAACAGTCCTTGCAGCAAAAACTGCCCTTTTCAACGGAGAAAACAAGCTCCTCCGGCAAATAGCAGCCGCAGCTCCGGCACATGACCACATCCGGCATGAAGCCAAGCAGTGCTGCCAGACGCAGCTCAAAAATACATTTGAGGATTTCCTGAGGATGGGTTCCCTCTGACAAATAGTGCAGGCAATTCAGCAGCAGCCGCTGTATCTCCGGCGTGCTTGCCTGGGGCAGTACGGAAAACTGCAGTACCTGTGAAAAATAAGAAGCCAGTGCTACCGCTGTAACGGAATTGCGCAGCTGATAGAAAATACGGATGGGGGATACGCTGTTGAGAACGTAGCCCCGTTTCATGGAACGCAGGCAGAAATCGGAGTAAGCAAACAGCTGTGCGCCGCTTCCGCTTTTGCTGTTAATTTTACCGGCGCCCTTGACAAGCACCTCCAGCACGCCATGATCATCCGTCAGAATATCAATATACCGATCCTGTTCTCCCACCTGCCGCTGTGTCAGGACAACGCCCTTCACTGTCAGCAAATTCTGTTTCCTCCTTCTGACGGCGGACAGCAATGTATTGCAGATAGTCTGTAATTCTGCCGCTGTTTTGAAATTGATCCCAGAGTGTTTCTTCCGACATAACCATCAACCTCCGGCAGTAGTATGCACCGGGGTATCCGGAATATTGCTGGGAGTATCCGGAAACCCGATGCTACTCCTCGTTGAGCCCGAAGCTCCGGATGAGTCCTTCCTTGTTGCGCCAGTCCTCTTTCACCTTGACAAAGCATTGGAGATTGACCTGAATTTCAAAAAAATTCTCAAGATCCCTTCTGGCCGAACTTGCAATTTTTTTCAGCATACTGCCGTTCTTGCCGATGATGATTCCCTTGTGGGACTCCCGCTCGCAGTAGATCAGCGCAGAAATATCCAGGATGTCCTTATCATTGCGTTCCTTCATGGATTCGACTGTGACAGCAATGCCGTGGGGCACCTCGTCATTCAGAAGACGCAGCAGCTTCTCACGAATCATTTCCGCTGCCAGTATGCGTTCCGGCTGATCTGTAAAGGAATCATCCGGAAAGAAATGCACAGAGGGCTTTGCCAGTTCCTCCGCAGTTTCTATAATAGCATCCAGCCCGTCCTTTTCAGAAGCGCTGACGGGAATAATGGCATGGGGATGATATGCGTTCTCCAGCTTCAGCAGCAGGGGCATCATTGCGGACTTGTCCGGAAGCAGATCCACTTTGTTGACAATAATGATCAGAGAGATTTTTTTCTGGGTCATGCTTCTGAGCATTGCTTCATCCTGCTCATGAAGTTTTTTTGTGCAGTCGATGACATAGAGAACGGCATCTGCATCCGCAGCTGAGGATTCTGCCGTTTTCAGCATATGACTGCTCAGCTTGGTCTTGGGTTTGTGCAGACCGGGCGTATCAATAAACACAAATTGCGTCTCACCCCTTGTCAGAATACCAGTAATTCTGGTTCTGGTGGTCTGGGGCTTGCTGCTGACAGAGGCGATTTTTTCGCCGATCAGTGCGTTGAGCAATGTGGATTTTCCGGCATTGGTTCTGCCGGAAAGCGTCAGAAAAATTGATTTTGTCATGGGGTTCCTTCCCTTATTCGTTGTTAGTATAGGTCATTTCCCTGGAAATACCAAGCTTTTCCAGCACCGCCTCTTCCTTTTCACGCATAATGCGTTCATCCAGCTTGCTGGTTTCATGATCATAGCCCAGCAGATGAAGCATGGAGTGTACAGTAAGGAAACCAATCTCCCGATCCAGGGAATGCCCGTAAATCATTGCCTGCTTGACAGCAGTTTCAATGGAGATGACAATATCGCCGAGGAGTACAAATCCTGTTTCCGCATTGGTTTCCATGGTGCCGTCGGAATCCGTCAGGGGGAAGGAGAGGACATCAGTGACACTGTCCTTGTTGCGGTACACCCTGTTCAGACTCCGGATTTCACTGTTGGTTACAAAGGAAACACTGACTTCGGCATTTTGAGTAAAGCCTTCGGAAATCAGCACTGCATGGCAGCAGCGCCGGATCAGCAGGCGGATGCCGGAAGGAATTTTGACGGTGTTCTGTGTATTTTTGACATAGACTTTTAATTTACCTGATTGCTGCATTAGAGTTTTCTCCCTTCCTTGTAATAGGCTTCATAGGCCTTAATAATATCCTGAACAATTTTATGGCGAACTACATCTTTTTCCGAAAAACGGATGGTTGCAATATCCTCCACATGCCGCAGTACCTTCATGGCTTCAATGAGTCCCGATTTGCGCTTCTCCGGAAGATCAATCTGGGTAATATCGCCGGTAATGACCATTTTGCTGTTGGTACCCAGCCGTGTCAGGCACATTTTGATTTGTTCAGGCGTGGTATTCTGTGCTTCATCCAGAATGATGAAGGCATCATCCAGCGTCCGTCCCCGCATGTAGGCCAGGGGGGCAACTTCAATAATATTCTTTTCCATATGCCGGGCAAAGGTATCGGCACCGAACATATCAAAAAGCGCATCATAGAGCGGGCGCAGATAGGGATCCACCTTGTCCTGCAGATCCCCCGGCAGGAAACCGAGCTTTTCCCCGGCTTCCACTGCGGGTCTTGTAAGGATGATTTTCTGAACTTCGTGAGCCTTGAAGGCACGGACAGCCAGTGCCACCGCAAGGTAGGTCTTGCCGGTACCAGCAGGACCAACACCAAGAACAATCGTATTCTTTGTGATGGCATCCACATATTTCTTCTGACCAACTGTCTTGGGGCGTACCACTTTTCCGCTGGTAGTCATGCAGATTCCGTCATTGCTGAACGTATGCAGGGCTTCAGTTTCACCATCGGAAACCATGGAGGTGACATACCGGACAGTCTGCTCCGTTAAGTGCTGTCCCTTTTCTGCCAGTTCTGCCAGCAGCCGGATTGCACTTGCTGCCTTTTCTACCTGTTCCGGTTCACCGCTGACACGGATATCCGCACCGCGGCAAAAGAGAACCACACTGTATTCCCGTTGAATTGCATTGAGATTTTCGTCGCAGCTGCCAAGAATCTCCTGCATTCTTGACGGCTGATCCAGAGAAATTGTTCGTTCAGCCATGTATTCACCCTGTTATTCCTTCAGTTTCTATCCGGTACCGGT
>CAZXVI010000024.1:14771-35580 GCA_964644275.1 uncultured Ruminococcus sp.
GCCGGATACCAAATATATTATAACACATTTCCCGGAGCAATTGCAATAGATAAATATATTTTTTACAATAAAATCATATTTTTCTGTGAAATGTGAAATACGGGTAAAGCAAATCCAAAGACAACATTAATCCTCTGCTCCTGCCGGCGCAGGTCTGGCATAAATTGTTACGGTTTTGCTGCGCCCCTGCCCCCGCAACATGGACGAAAAGTCCTCTGCAAGAGATGGGTGGGGCAAATGTTACGAAACTGCCACCTTATCGACAAGCTGCCGAAAAGACGCCTGCTGGAAGATACTGAACAGGCTCTTAGAAAAAAATTTAAAAAAGGGCTTGACAAATGAAGAAAAGCAGGTTATAATAGATAACGAAAACAAAGCAGACACAACTTGTGGCTCACCGTTTGACTGAAACGCAATGCCGAAACGGTCAATATGTCCTTCTGCAGAACCGGGAAACCAGTATGTGCAGCAGAGGAACGTGTGGTGAGTGCTGACGAGTGTCCGCACTCATTTTTGTTTTAAATTTTTATGCTTGGGGGTGCCCGCAATAAGTAAGCAGGACATGCAGATCAATGAGATGATCAGAGACAAGGAAGTGCTGGTCATTGATTCAGACAATCAGAAGCTCGGCGTAATGTCAGCAAAGGACGCACAGAAGATCGCCTTTGACAAAAATCTTGACCTTGTGAAAATTGCACCGCAGGCGAAACCGCCGGTGTGCAAGATTCTGGATTACGGAAAATACTGTTTTGAACAGCAGAAGCGTGAGAAGGAAGCGAAAAAGAATCAGAAGGTAATGTCCATTAAGGAAATCAGAATGTTTTCCGCAATTGACACACATGATTTTGAGACAAAGGTCAATCAGGCAATTAAATTCCTGAGTTCCGGCGACAAGCTGAAGGTTTCTGTCCGTTTTCGCAAACGTGCAATTGCGCATCCGCAGCTTGGCGAAGAGCTGCTGATGCGGTTCAAGGAAGCATGCGCTGAAGTCGGCACAGTGGAAAAGCCGCCGAAGATGGAAGGCCGCAGTATTGTGATGTTCGTATCCCCGAAGGCATCCAAGTAAAAGGAGGAACTTATCATGGCAAAGAAAGTGAAAGTAAAAACACATTCCGGTGCTAAGAAGCGTTTCAAGCTCACAGCAAACGGCAAGGTAAAGTATCAGCACACCAACAAGCGCCACAGACTGACCCAGAAGGACACAAAGCGCAAGAGAATTGCAAGAGGCGCAGGCGTTGCAGATGTCACAAATGCACCGACAATCAAGAAGCTGGTGCCTTATCTCTAAACCGTACCGCGGCAGGATAAGACGATTGCGTAAAATAAAATACACGGAGGTAGATGACAATGGCACGTATTAAGGGTGCAATGATGACTCGCAAGAGAAGAAATAAAACTCTGAAGCTGGCAAAGGGTTACTTTGGTGCAAAGAGCAAGCATTTCAAGATGGCAAAGCAGGCCGTAATGAAATCCGGCCAGTATGCATACATCGGCAGAAAGCAGAAGAAGAGAAACTTCAGACAGCTCTGGATTACCAGAATTTCTGCGGCAGCCAAGATGAACGGTATGAATTACTCCACATTCATGAATGGCTGCAAGAAGGCTGGCATCACACTGAACAGAAAGATGCTTTCCGAGATTGCAATCAACGATGCAGCAGGCTTCACTGCGATCGCTGAGAAGGCAAAGGCAGCTCTTTGATGGTATCAAAACACGCTCTTTAGAAGTGGAAAGAGCGTGTTTTGTGTTATTCCAGCCACCGTAAAGTCCGGCAAAAGGGAGGGGTTCCATGTGGGAAATTACCAGAATTACAGCCAGGGATAATCCGGCAGTCAAGCACTACAGGCGGCTGCGGGAGCAGAAAAAAGCGCGGAAAGCGGAGAATTTGTTTGTGGCCGAGGGACTGCGCATTGTAATGGATGCGCTCCGGCAGACAGCCTGCGTGCAGCAGCTTCTGCTGACGGACACTGCCTTTGAAAAGCATGGCGGTGATATATTGAGCCGGATGCCGGAAACCGGAAGGATTTTCCGGATTTCCGACAGCGTCGGTGCCCTTGTGTCGGACACGGAGCATACCCAGGGCGTGTTTGCCGTTTGCCGTATCCCCCAGAGAGCGCCGCTTCCTGAGGTGCTGCGGACGGAAGGCAGGTATCTGGTGCTGTGCAATCTCCAGGATCCTGGCAATATGGGAATGATTCTTCGTACTGCCGATGCCCTCGGTGTGGATGCGGTTCTTTCCTGCGGCAGCTGTGAGCTGTACAGTCCCAAAGTCGTCAGGGCTACCATGGGTTCTGTCTTTCGTGTACCCTTCTATGAAATGCCGGATGCTGGAGATTTACTGGCTCTTCTGCATGAAAGGACAATCACAAGCTATGCAGCGGTTCCCGATGCTGCGGCAGTTTCACTGACAGAATGTGCTTTTACAGGCGGCTGTGCGGTCTGGATCGGCAACGAGGGAAACGGACTTCCGGAGGAGATGATTGCCGGATGTGATACAGCAGTTACCATTCCTATGCAGGGGGGACCGGAATCACTGAATGCCGCTATGGCAGCCGGTATTCTTATGTGGGAAATGATGAAGAGCAGGGGGTAGGAAAATGGAGCGTGATTGCACGACAAAATACTGGCTCTGGCTTGTGATGGTATTCGGTGTTGCCAATGAGAAAACACTGGAGCTTGTAAAAATGCATGATTCATTGAAAGAACTATATTATGTTCTCCATGATCCGGATTGCAGTTTGCTCACGGAAAAGGAACGTCTCAACAGCCGGCGTGTTTCACTGGAGCAAAGTGAAAGCGTCATGGACTACTGTGAGAAAAATGGAATCGGAATCATGACATGGGACAGTGATCTGTATCCGGAGATGCTCCGGCATATCTATAATCCGCCCGTCCTGTTGTTCTATAAAGGGAATCCCGGACTGCTGCATGAAACGATGCTTCTGACAGTGGTCGGTACAAGACATCCGTCAGCGTACAGCAGGAAGGTATCTGCCTGGCTCTGCCATGATCTTGCAAAATGCAATATTATCCTGGTCAGCGGCTGTGCAGTCGGACTGGACGCCAGTGTTCACCAGGCGGCAATTGATGAGGGAAAACCCACCATTGGCGTACTGGGATGCGGCGTGGATTATGATTATCCCAGAGAAAACCGTGTCTTAAAACAGCGCATTGTCGGCAACGGCTTGCTGCTGTCGGAATATTTTCCCGGAACAACACCCCAGCCCCAGAATTTTCCGGCAAGAAACCGGATTCTCTCCGGTATCAGCGAGGGTGTGCTGGTTCTGGAGGCAGGTGCCAGAAGCGGTGCGCTGATTACTGCCAACCTTGCCTGTGAGCAGGGCAGACAGGTATTCTGTGTTCCGCCGGCGGATCTGTTTGATCCGAGATACAGCGGCGTTGTGAATTTTTTGCGTGACGGTGCATATCCGGTTTTTAATTATCTGGATGTACTGTATACATATTATCTCCGTTATCCCCATAAGCTGGTGTTATTCGATGAGGAAGAGGCCTGCCGTACAGAGGATTCCCTGGTATTTGCCCGGCAGCAGCCTGCCCGGAAGCGGAGTGCTTCCCGGAATGCCGGGAGGTCAAAGGTGCAGTCCCGCCCCGCTGCCCAGAAGGAGCCGGGGGAGGAGCATCCGACGGAACATGACATCCCGTTAACAGAGCAGCAGCAAAAGGTGATTGATCTGCTCCGGAGCGGCGGTCAGAATATCAATGCTGTCTGCTGTATTCTGGGAATATCCTTTGAGGAAACCTCCATACTGATGATGGAGCTGGAAATGATGGGACGGATAAAAAATACAGAAAGAGATATTTTCATGCTGGCAGATTAGGCTGGTATGCGTCAATGGAAAGGAGTGTGCGCCGCAGGGCGGCGAGTCTATGGCAAATTTAGTAATTGTAGAGTCTCCGGCGAAGGCTAAGACAATACAGAAATATCTTGGAAAGAATTTTGAAGTGATTGCGTCCATGGGACATGTCCGGGATCTGCCCAAATCCAAGCTGGGTGTGGATGTGGAAAACGGCTTTACTCCCCATTATGTGGATATGAAGGGGAAAGAGGACGTCATCAAGGAACTGAAAAAGCGTGCAAAGAAAAGTGACCATGTGTATCTGGCAACGGACCCGGACCGTGAGGGAGAAGCCATTTCCTGGCATCTTGCCCAGATGCTGAATCTGGACATGAACGAGAATAACCGTGTTGCGTTCAATGAAATCACCAAGACCGGCGTGCAGAATGGCATGGCAAATCCCCATAAAATTGATCTGGATCTGGTGAACGCCCAGCAGGCACGCCGCATCCTGGACAGACTGGTTGGCTATAAGCTCAGCCCCTTTCTCTGGAAAAAGGTAAAACGGGGATTGTCCGCAGGGCGGGTTCAATCCGTGGCTGTCCGGCTGATTGTGGACCGGGAAGATGAAATCCGTGCCTTTGTTCCGAAGGAATACTGGAGTATTGATGCCAAGCTCCGCTCTCCTCACAGTGCCAAGCAGTTTACTGCCAAGCTGGCAGCTGTGGACGGTGCGAAGATCGAGATTGAAAATGAGGCACAGGCACAGCTGCTGCTGCAGCGGCTGGAAAATGCCCCCTTTGTGGTAACCGGAATCAAGAAACGTGTCACCAAAAAACAGCCTGCGCCGCCTTTCATTACCTCCACCCTCCAGCAGGAGGCTTCCAAGCGGCTGGGCTTTCAGTCCAAGCGCACGATGAAGGCAGCCCAGGAGCTGTATGAAGGTATTGATGTGGACGGCATGGGCGCTGTCGGTCTGATTACCTATATGAGAACGGACAGCCTGCGGATTTCCGCCGATGCCCAGGCAGCAGCAGCGGGCTATATCAGGGGCGCATACGGTGAGAATTACCTTCCGGAAAAGCCCCGTGTGTTCAAGACAAAGAAAAATGCCCAGGATGCGCATGAAGCCATCCGTCCTACTATGCCGGATGTGACGCCGGAGCAGGTGAAGGGCAATCTGACCAGTGATCAGTATAAGCTTTACAAGCTGATCTGGGAGCGTTTCATTGCCAGCCAGATGGCGAACGCTCTGCTTGATACCATTTCAGTGGAAATTGATGCCGAGGGGTGCCTCTTCAAGGCGTCCGGCTATTCTGTGCAGTTTGACGGTTTTACCGTTCTGTATGAAGAAAAGAACGAGAATGAAGAAGAAAATCAGAAAATGCTGCCCCTGCTGGCAGTCAAGGATCTGCTGAAGGTCGTAAAGCTTGACGGCAACCAGCATTTCACTCAGCCCCCTGCAAGGTACACGGAAGCCAGCCTGATTAAGGCACTGGAGGAAAACGGCATCGGCCGTCCGAGTACCTATGCTCCCACCATTACGACCATCCTGGCAAGAATGTACGTGGAGCGGGAGGGCAAGCAGCTCAAGCCCACAGCCCTCGGCGAAATTACCACACAGCTGATGAAGGAGCATTTTGAGAATATCGTAGATGCTGCCTTTACTGCAAAAATGGAAACGGATCTGGATAATGTGGAGCATGGCACTGCGGACTGGGTCAGCACACTGGATACATTTTATCGGGATTTTTCCAAAACGCTGGAGACAGCAGAGGAAGTCATGGACGGCAAGCATGTGAAAATCCCCGATGAGGAAACGGATATTGTCTGTGAGCAGTGCGGCAGGAACATGGTGATTAAAATCGGAAAATACGGCAAATTCCTGGCATGTCCCGGCTTCCCGGAGTGCAAGAATACCAAGAAGATCGTACAGGAAACAGGCGGTGTTTGTCCTCTGTGCGGTGAAAAAATTATCCTGAAAAAATCCAAGCGCGGCAGAAGCTTCTACGGCTGCAACGGCTACCCGGAATGTAATTTTATGACCTGGAATATCCCGTCGGAGGAACAATGCCCCCAGTGCAAGTCCACGCTTTTCCAGAAGGGCGGTAAGTCCGGGAAGCTTGTATGTGAAAAGCCGGGCTGCGGATACGAACGGAGTTTGAAGTAATGGAACATGCAATTGTTGTCGGCGGCGGACTCGCCGGCTGTGAAGCTGCCTGGCAGCTTGCAGAGGCAGGTATCACTGTCACTTTATATGAAATGAAGCCCCATCGTTACAGCCCTGCCCATCATCATGAGGGACTTGCGGAGCTGGTGTGTTCCAATTCCCTGAAAGCTTCCCGCCTTGCTTCGGCGGGCGGCTTGCTGAAGGCAGAGATGGAGCGGCAGGGCTCCCTTCTGGTGCGCTGTGCCAAAGCATGCGCAGTTGCCGCAGGCGGTGCCCTCGCTGTTGACCGGGAGCAATTCTCCGCCATGGTGACAAGGGAAGTGACGGAGCATCCTCTGATTACAGTGGTGCGTGAGGAACTGACCGAGCTTCCGGAACGCAATGCTGTGATTGCCACAGGTCCGCTGACCTCGGATGCACTTGCAGAAAAGATTGAACTGCTTTGCGGCAGACGGCTGAGCTTCTTTGATGCGGCAGCGCCGGTAGTTGCGGCGGATAGCCTGGATATGGATAAGGTGTTCCTGCAATCCCGTTATGACAGGGGCGATGCGGATTATCTCAACTGTCCCATGAGCCGGGAGGAATATGAAGCCTTCTGGAATGCATTGGTGCATGCGGAACAAGCCCCCCTTCATGAGCATGACAGGGAGGCATTCCGGGTGTATGAGGGCTGCATGCCGGTGGAGGTGCTTGCGTCAAGGGGAATTGACACCCTCCGTTTCGGGCCGCTGAAGCCCGTAGGACTCCGGGATCCCCGGACAGATCGCCGTCCCTATGCAGCAGTGCAGCTGCGCCGTGAAAACCGTGGCGGCACCATGTACAATCTGGTGGGATTCCAGACGAATCTGAAATTCGGAGAACAGAAACGGGTTTTCGGCATGATTCCCGGACTGGAGCATGCAGAGTTCCTTCGCTACGGTGTCATGCACCGCAATTTCTTCCTGGAAAGTCCGAAGCTGCTGGAGGCGGATTATTCCCTCCGGGATGCGGACAATATATTCTTTGCCGGGCAGATGACCGGTGTGGAGGGCTATATGGAATCCGCTGCCAGCGGTATGATTGCCGGCAAAAGCCTTGCAAGACGTTTGCAGGGAAAATCGGCTTATCTGCTTCCTGGAGGCACAATGATGGGAGCACTGGCTGCCTATATCAGCGGGGACTGTGCAGCGGAATTCCAGCCCATGGGGGCGAATATGGGTCTGCTGCCGCCTTTGACAGAACGAATTCGTGACAAGCAGGCTCGCTATCAGAGAATCGCAGAACAGGCGCTTGCAGAACTGGAAAAGGCACTTGCGATGTTGGAAATGGAGTGACGTTATGAAAATTATTGTAGATGCTTTCGGAGGCGACAACGCCCCTGGGGAAGTGATAAAGGGATGCAAACAGGCACAGGACGAACTGGGGGTTCAGATTGTCCTGACAGGGGATACGGAACGGATCCGCCGGGCTGCACAGAAGGAACAGGTGGATATTTCCGGGTTTACATTGCTGCACGCACCGGATGTATTTGACATTCATGCCCAGCCCACTACGATTCTGAAAGAGGGAAAGGATTCTTCCCTTGCAGTGGGTTTGATTGCTCTGCGGGAGGGCAAAGGGGATGCCTTTGTCAGTGCCGGCAGTACGGGCGGCATTGTGGCAGGTGCCACTTTTATCACCAAGCGGATCAAGGGCATTAAGCGTCCGGCGCTGGCACCGATTCTTCCCACTGCCGGGGGTCATGCAATTCTGATGGATGCCGGTGCCAATGTGGATTGCCGTCCGGAGATGCTGGTGCAGTTTGCGATTATGGGCTCAGCCTATATGGCACGGGTAAAGGGAATCGAGAATCCCCGTGTAGGGCTGCTGAATGTGGGAGCGGAGGATACCAAGGGCCGGGAATTGGAGCTTCAGGCGTACCAGCTCCTCCGGAAGGCACCGGTCAATTTCTGTGGCAATGCAGAGGCAAGGGAAATCCCGGACGGAGCATTCGATGTGATTGTCTGTGACGGTTTTTCCGGCAATGTGGCACTGAAGCTGTACGAGGGAATGGGAGCAATGTTCAAGAACAATATGAAATCCTGGTTCAGCGGCTTCAGGGGCAAGCTGTCAGGAATGCTGATTCTGAAGGATATCAAGGCATTCCAGAAAAGCATGGATTATAAAGAAGAGGGCGGCGCAGTGCTCATGGGAATTTCTTCCCCGGTGATTAAGGCACACGGCAGCTCCGATGCCAAGGCTTTTTTCAATGCAGTGCGCCAGGCAAAGCGCTGCGTGGACGGAAATATGATTGCAACCATTGCTGCATCCGTTGCAGAAATGAAAGGAGATGCATAAGGAATGGAACCGGAATTTTCAGAATTTGAGGAGATCATCGGTTATACGTTTCAGAATAAGGAACTGATTCATGAGGCACTTTCCCATTCTTCCTATGCCAATGAAAAGAAAAAGCTGCGCCATAGCAACGAGCGCCTGGAGTTTTTGGGGGACAGCGTGCTGTCCATTGTGGTATCCCAGTATCTGTTTGAACACTATCCGGATCTGCCGGAGGGAGAGCTGACCAAAATCCGTGCGGCGCTGGTTTGTGAAAAATCCCTTCATCGCTTTGCACTGCAGATCCGCCTGGGAGAATTTCTGCTGCTCGGCAAGGGAGAAGCTCATACCGGCGGCAGGCAGCGTCCATCCATTCTGGCAGATGCCTTTGAGGCCGTAATTGCTGCAATTTACCTTGACGGCGGTCTGGAGTCCGCCCGGAAGCATATCCTTCGGTTCATTCCCAAAAATCTCAGGGAAAACCGTTTTATGCTGTTCGGAGACTATAAGACTGCCTTGCAGGAGGTAATTCAGAAAAATCCAGAGGAAAAGGTGGAGTACCTGCTCATTGATGAGTCCGGTCCCGATCACAGCAAGACCTTTTCCGTGGAGGTGTGTCTCAATTCCAATGTCATTGGAAGAGGCAGCGGCAAGAGCAAAAAGGAAGCCGAGCAGATGGCGGCCAAGGAAGCACTTGCGCTGATGGGCTATGAAGCATAGTAATATCGCCATTTTTGTTCCGCATGCCGGCTGCCCTCACTGCTGCAGCTTCTGCAATCAGAAAACCATCACTGAAAGTTCTGCCCTTCCTCACAGGGAGGAGGTGCAGCAGATCTGTACCCGGGCAGCGGAGGAAATCCGTGACCGCAGGAATACGGAAATTGCCTTCTTCGGCGGCAGCTTTACTGCCGTTGAACGCTCCTATATGCTGGAGCTGCTGGAGGCGGTGCAGCCCTTTCTGGGAAAGGACGGCTTTGCCGGCATCCGGATTTCCACAAGGCCGGATGCGGTTTCTGCGGAAATTCTGGAACTGCTCCGGCAGTATGGCGTGACAGCCATTGAACTGGGAGCGCAGAGCATGTGTGACCATGTTTTGCTGGCAAACGAACGGGGGCACACTGCACAGGATGTGGTGAATGCATGCCGGCTGATCCGGAAATCCGGCTTTGAACTGGGACTTCAGGTCATGGTGGGACTGTACAGGAGCAGCTGGGAGGATGAATGGACAACAATGGAGCAGGTGATTGCGCTGCATCCCGATACTGTCCGGATTTATCCCGTTGTGATTCTTCGGGGGACAAAGCTCGGTGATAGGTATGAATCCGGGGAATATGTTCCGTTTTCTGCATCAGCAGCCATTGAGAGCCGCCCGACAGGGCTTCAGGATGTGGTGGAATGTACTGCCGCAATGATGGAAGCATACCTTGCAGCGGGCATCCGCATTATCAAGGTGGGGCTCCATGCAAGTGAATTTGTGAAGCAGGACATGGTGGGCGGATTCTACCATCCGGCGTTCCGGGAACTTTGCGAAAATGTAATGTATCGCACAAGAATGAACAAGATCATTGCAGAGCGTGCAGGTCTGACCCAGGGGGGAACCAATTCTGAGGAGCCTATGAAGGCGATACTGACGGAGATGAAACATCCCTGCGTATTTGCTGTCCATCCCTCCTGCATCAGCAAAGCAGTCGGACAGAAACGTGCCAATATTCTGTATTTCCAGAAGCAGGGGATTCCTGTAACAATTGTTGGCGATGAAAAACTGGCAGAATATCAAATTGAACTAAGGGAGTAACGAATGTACTTAAAATCCTTGGAGCTGCAGGGCTTCAAATCCTTTCCGGATAAAATCAAACTGAATTTCGACAAAGGTCTGACCGCCGTGGTCGGACCGAACGGCAGCGGAAAAAGTAATATCGGTGACTCCGTGCGCTGGGTGCTGGGGGAACAGTCCACCAAGACCCTGCGCGGAAATAAGATGGAGGACGTTATTTTTTCCGGTACTGTTGCCAGACGCCCCATGGGCTTTGCCGCTGTCACCCTTGTGATTGACAACAGCGAGGGAAGACTGGAGGGCTATGGGGATGAGGTAAGTGTTACCCGCAAGCTGTACCGCAGCGGTGACAGTGAATATCGTATCAATGGAAAATCCGTCCGGCTAAAGGACATTAATGAGCTGTTCATGGATACGGGTCTGGGCAGGGACGGCTATTCCATCATCGGTCAGGGCAGAATTGCGGAAATTGTCGGAGCCAAGAGCAATGACAGGCGGGAAATTTTTGAGGAAGCAGCCGGTATTTCCAAATTCCGCTACCGCAAAACAGAAGCAGAGCGCAAGCTGGAGGCGGCGGAAGAGAATATGCAGCGGCTGGGCGATATTGTCTCCGAGCTGGAAGGCCGTGTGGAGCCCCTTCGGCTTCAGGCAAAGAAAGCGGAGCAATTCCTTGTGCTGGCGCAGGAGGAAAAGTCCCTGGAAATATCCGTCTGGGTGGATCAGCTTTCCGGTCTGCAGGAGAAATTGAAAATCCTGGAGGAAAAGCTTCTTGCCAGCCGGACGGAATATGAAAATGCCCAGCGGGATATTGCCGATGAAGAGGAGAAGATCCAGAGCTGCTACCGGATGATGCAGCAGTGCTCTGTGGAGGCCGAGGAGGCACGCACCAGTGTAGTACAGCTCCGGGAGCTGGCGGCGCAGACAAAATCCGAGATTGCCGTTCTGCGCAATGATATTGTTCACCATGAAGAAGCGGCACGTATCGCCAGGGAACGCCGCACGCAGGAAAAGGCTGAGCAGGAAAAACAGCTTCTGCAGCTGGCACAGGCGGAAGAAAGCGCAGTACAGGCGCAAGGGCTATGTGACGAAACGAAGCGTTTGCTGGAGGAGGCAAGAACAGCCTTTGAAGAAATGGAGCATGCCTACCGGGAGGAGGATGAGAAATCCCGGCAGGCGGATGAGGCACTTCATCAGCTCTACCTTGAGCGCAGCGAACTGCAGTATGAAATCCGTACTGCAGAACAGAAGCAGGAGCAATGCCGTGCAGATCTTGCAGCGCTGGAGGAAAGCAGCGCAGAGAATGCCGGAAAACTGAGCGAAGCAGAACAAAACTATGCCAATGCCCTGGCAGCAATGCAGCAGTCCCAGCAGGATGTGACTTCCCAGGAGGCGGCAATTGCGCAGTTCCGGCAGAAATTCCAGACGCTGCAGCAGCAGCGGAAGGATGCGGAGGAACAGTTCCGTCAGTGCGGCTTCCAGCTGCGTGACAAAAAACAGCGTCATCGGATTCTGACGGATCTGGAAAATACAATGGAAGGCTTTTCCGGCAGCGTCAAAGCCATTATGCGCAGCGTCCGGCAGGGAACGCTCGGTGGTGTGCATGGTACAGTTGCGCAGCTTATTCAGGTGGATTCCCAGTATGGCATTGCCATTGAAACTGCACTGGGTGCTGCGGTGCAGCACCTGATTGTGGAGAATGAGGAAGCGGCCAAGGCAGGTATCCGCTTTCTGCGGGACAACCGAGCGGGCCGAGCAACCTTCCTGCCCCTGACCTCCATTCGGGGGAAACATCTGACAGAACAGGGCTTGTCCCGGCAGCCAGGCTTTGTGGCAGTTGCAAGTGATCTTGTGGAATGTGATCCTGCCTACCGGAATATTGCTGAATCCCTTCTGGGACGGATCGTCATTGCTCAGGACATTGACTGCGGAACGGAGATTGCCAGATATTACAGCTATCGGTTCCGGATTGTTACCATGGACGGACAGGTCATTAATGCCGGCGGTTCCTTTACGGGCGGCTCCGTGCAGAAAACTGGCGGCATGCTGACCCGGAAAACGGAGCTGAATGAGCTGCAGGAGACCATCCAATCCCTTGCGAAACAGTGTCAGGAGGCGGAAGAACGTGCTCGTGTCTGTGCCGGTGTCGCTGTGCAGGCGGAACAGCAGCTGCAGCAGGAAACGGAACACTACACAGCGCTCCAGCAGCAGTTCCTCCAGATGCAGGCAGAAGCACAGCGCCTGGCTTTCCCGGTATCCCAATACCGCCAGCAGGCGAAGGATCTGGAACAGCGCAGGGCAATACTCCGACAGAAGGAAGAGGAGGCTGCGGGGCAGCTTTCCAACACCAATGCGGCTTACGAACAGAAACTCAGTGCGATTGCAGAAGCAGAAACCGGTCTGTCCGGTACCAAGGATCGCCGGATTGCGCTGCAGGAACAGCGTGAGCAGCTCTCGGAAGAATATGGCAGCTTGAAAATTCGCCTTGCACAGGCAGAGAAGGATCAGGAGTCCGCACAGCGGAATCTGGAGACTGCCCGTGAAGCTGCCGCCCAGGGAGAGGCAAGAACGGTACAATTCCGTGAAGAGATGGAGAATTACCGGAACGCTGTTTCTGACAAGACCCAGGAGGCAGCAGAAAAGGAAAAAATGCTGCAGCAGACAGAAGCTTCCATTGTGGAAACGGAACAGAAAGCAAAAACTGCGACCCAGGCACATGATGAGCAGAATATGCGTATCCGGCAGATGCAGAAGGGACTCAATGAATTCCATGCCGCCAAGGAAAAGCTGTCCGCAGAGGTGACAAGGCTGACCGAGCGGGAAAGCCAGGTGCGTACGGACAGTGACCAAATTGTCGGGAAGCTGCTGGAGGTTTATGAGCTGACACGTTCCGAGGCACAGCAGATGGCACAGCCGATTCAGGATCCCGTGGCGGCAAGAAAACGGCTCAGCGAGCTCAAGCAGAAAATCCGGGCGCTGGGCAGCGTGAATGTGGATGCCATTGAGGAGTACCGTGAGGTTTCCGAGCGTTATCAATTCCTGTCCGGGCAAATGGCGGATGTCCGCCGTTCCAAGAATGAGCTGGAGAAGCTTATTGCAGATCTGACGGAGGAGATGTGCCGCATTTTTTCGGAAAGCTTTGCGGTGATCAATGAGAATTTCAAGGAGATCTTCAAGGATCTCTTCGGCGGAGGCAAGGCGGAGCTGACCCTTACAGAGCCGGACAATGTGCTCACTTCCGGCATCGAAATCAATGTGGCACCTCCCGGAAAGGTCATCAAGAATCTGATTTCCCTCTCCGGCGGAGAGCAGTCCTTTGTGGCAATTGCAATTTATTTTGCGATTCTTCGGCTGCGTCCGGCACCCTTCTGTATTCTGGATGAGATTGACGCTGCGCTGGACGAAGCCAATGTCCGCAAATATGCCCGCTATCTCAAGCAATTTACAGATCATACGCAGTTCGTGCTTGTGACCCATCGCCGCGGTGCCATGGAAGAGGCAAATGTGTTGTACGGTGTCACCATGCAGGAGGACGGTATTTCCCGTCTGCTGAAGCTGGAACAGCCGGAGGATCTGCCTGAAGAGGAATAATCCGATGAAGCACTTATCAAGGAGGAATTATTATGGGACTTTTTTCAAAAATCAAGGCTGGCTTGCAGAAAACCAGGGATGCCATGGTGCAGAAGATGCAGCGTGTTGTCAATTCCTTCACTAAGATTGACGAGGATCTGTTTGAAGAGCTGGAGGAGACCATGATCATGAGCGACATGGGTGTGGAAACCTCCGTAGAAATCTGCAGCCGGCTGCGGAAGCTGGTAAAGGAACGGGGCGTGACGGATCCGGCGATGATTATGGATCTGATTGAAGAAATCATCAGTGACATGATGGGAGATGATGTGGAGCTGGATCTTTCCACCACACCGTCCGTGATTATGGTAATCGGAGTCAATGGCGCCGGAAAAACCACAACCATCGGAAAACTCTGCTATCAGTTCAAAAACCAGGGCAAAAAAGTGATCGTGGCAGCAGCGGATACCTTCCGTGCAGCGGCCATTGATCAGTTGGAGGTCTGGACGGAGCGTGCAGGGGTGGAGCTGGTCAAGCATGCGGAAGGCTCCGATCCGGCATCCGTGGTCTATGATGCCATTACGGCGGCAAAGGCAAGAAACTGCGATGTGGTCATCTGTGATACCGCAGGCAGACTGCACAATAAGAAAAACCTGATGGATGAACTGGCAAAAATCAACCGTATTCTGGAGTCCCGTGCAGAGGGCTGTGCCAGGGAGATTCTCCTGGTGCTGGATGCCACCACCGGGCAGAATGCAGTAAGCCAGGCGAGATTATTCAGTGAAGTAGCCAATATCACAGGCATCGTTCTGACTAAGCTGGACGGTACCGCCAAGGGCGGCATTGTCGTGTCCATCAGGAACGAGCTTGGCATTCCTGTAAAGCTCATCGGTGTGGGCGAGAAGATTGAGGATCTCCAGACCTTTGATAATGCAAGCTTTGTCAAGGCGCTCTTCGACCATTCCCAGGATGTACAGCTGGATGACGCTTCCGATGCAAATGAAGAAGAGGAGGAGACTGATGACTAAGATCATCCTGGCAACCAATAATGCCAATAAGCTCCGTGAAGTACGGCAGATTCTGGAACCTTTGGGAATGGAAGTGCTCTCCCAGAAGGAGGCAGGCATCAGTGTCAGCCCTGAAGAAAACGGCAGCACCTTTGAGGAAAATGCGGAAATCAAGGCAAGGGCTGTTTATGAACTTGCCAGGTGCCCGGTGATTGCAGATGACAGCGGTCTTTGCGTGGACGCACTGGACGGCGCTCCCGGCGTGTATTCTGCAAGGTATGCGCCGGAAGGGGAGCACTGTAACACCTTGCTTAGAAATATGCAGAATATCCCTGAAGCACAGCGCAGTGCAAGCTTTGTCTGTGCCATTGCGTTTCTGGATGAAAAAGGAGATCTGACCATTTGCCGGGGCGAATGCTGCGGCACCATCGGCTTTGAAAAGCGGGGAACCAACGGCTTTGGCTACGATCCGGTGTTCATGTACGGTGACAGATCCTTTGCAGAGCTGTCTTCCGAGGAAAAGAACCGGGTCAGCCACCGTGCAAAAGCCTTGCAGAAGCTCTGCGAAGTAATCAAAGAAAGGTATTGTGATAACTATGCTGACAAGTAAACAACGAGCATACCTGCGGGGTATTGCTTCAACTTATGAAACCATTTTTCAGGTGGGCAAGGGCGGTATTTCCGAAAATCTCATTCAGCAGGTAAAGGATGCGCTGCATAAGCGGGAATTGATTAAACTGCGTGTGCTGGATAACTCCATGCTTACTGCCAGAGAAGCGGCGGAGGAACTTGCCGCCCAGACCAGGTCGGAAGTGGTGCAGGTAATTGGCAGCCGATTTGTGCTGTTCAAGCGCAATCCCCAGGAGCCGGTCATTGACCTGAAAGCTGTCAAGTAATGCGGATAGGAATTTTTGGCGGGAGCTTCAATCCCCTGCATAATGGGCATCTGCACCTTGCGGAGACCGTGCATGGGGCATTGGCATTGGATGAGGTCTGGCTTGTGCCGACAAAGCAGCCGCCGCACAAATCCGCAGCTGCCTATGCGCCGGCGGAGGACAGGCTTGCCATGTGCCGTCTGGCAGCAGAACGGTATCCCTGGATGCGTGTGGACGATTATGAACTCCGCCAGGATACGGTGAGCTATTCCTATTATACGGTCACCCATTTTGCAGAATGCTTTCCGGAGACAGAATTTTTCCTTCTTGTGGGAGGGGATATGCTCCGCACCTTTACGGAATGGTACCGCTGGCAGGATATTTTACAGTATACTGCGCTTGCAGGAATTGCAAGAGAGGCGGAGGAATACCGGATACTGGAGCAATGCGCACAAAAATTACGTCAATATGGTGAAATCCATCTGCTGAATGTGGAAACTTTTGCTGTATCTTCTACAAAAATCAGAGAGATGGTACAGAAAAGACAGAATTTTTCTTGCTATTTACCTGAAAAAATAGTACAATATATACTAATGAGAAATCTGTATGCGGGAAGTGATGCGACATGTACCAGGTAAAGGACAAGATTGCGTTCCTGGAGCAGCGTCTGTCTCCAAAACGTTTCCGCCATTCCTGCAATGTTGCCAGAGCTGCAAGGCAGCTGGCGCAGCGGTATGGAGCGGATGTGGAACGCGCCTATTTTGCCGGCCTATTGCATGATATTTGTAAGGAAGAGCCATATGAAGTACAGCATGAACTGATGCTGGCCGGGGATTTTGCTCCGGATGAAGCAGAACTGCATTCCAAAAAACTCTGGCATGGAATTGCCGGTGCCTACTTTTTGCAGAAGGAATTCGGTGTGACGGATCAGGAGGTGCTGCTGGCAGTACGATTCCATACAGTGGGGCGGGATCATATGTCCCTTCTGGAGGAGATTATTTATATTGCAGACATGATTTCTGAGGAACGGGAGTATAAGGGCGTCGGAAAGATGCGCAGGCTTGCCCAGGAAAACCTTCAGAATGCCATGCTGGAAGCATTGAGGGATGCTTCAGCTTCCGTACTGAAGAAGGGTGTTCTGCTGCCGCAGTATACAGTTTCGGCCTATAATTATTATTTGCAGCAGAAACAGCTGCAGGCTGCGCTCAATGAAAATATGAATCAAAGGAAGTACTTAAAATGAGCAAAAAGCAGAAAAAAATCATGAATATCGGCATTAAAGTCGGCTCCATTGCGGTAACTCTGATGCTGATAACGGTTATGATTCTCAATGCGCCCATTGTTGTTTTCAAGGAAACCATCGGCGCAGAGACAGTGACGGAAAATGTTTCCATTATCACCTACTTCAAACGATGGAAGCCTCTGATTACACAGGAGGGCAATATCTCAAAGGTAGAATCCAGCGAGATAGAGATGCGCAGTGATGTGGATACGGAGTTTGATGACGGTCTGGATCTTGACCAGATTATTGAGGGACAATTTACAGTTCTGTTCCTTGGATTTGACTCTATTTATAACGGCAGCGGCAATCTGCACGATGTGAATTATGTCATTCAGTTCAATCTGATTGATGCAAGCATGAATATCCTGCAGATCCCCCGGGACAGCTATATGCCCAATTACACTAACTCGTCCACTAATAAGTTCAACAGTATCTATGCCAGAGGTGACAGTGAAGTCAGCAATATTCAGCGTGTTGTAGATGCCGTTCAGGAATGCTTTGGCATTCCGATTGATGCCTATGTAACAACAACTGCCGATAATATTGTGGATATTGTGGACATTATCGGCGGTATTCCCATTGACATGCCCTATACCATTGTGTATGAGGCGGATAAAATCATCTATGAAGGAGAACAGGTGCTCAATGGTACCCAGTCCGAGTGGTTCCTTCGCTACAGAAGAGGGTATGATGAGGGCGATATCGGACGTGTGAAGGCACAGCGGATCTTCCTTGCAGCTGCTATGCAGAAAGCACTGGATATGGGCACGTTCCAGCTGATGAATGCCATGACGGAGATTTATAACCGCAAGCTCCTGGGAACGGATCTGAGTATTGAGGACATCGGCATGATTGCCGATCTGGCTTCCACGATTTCCATGGAAAATGTCAATATATTTATGGTGCCCGGTGAGGGAGCCAACGGACCCAACGGTCAGTCCATCTGGTCCATTCATAAGTCGGCAACGCTGGAAATTGTCAATACCTATTTCCGGACACAGCAGCTGCCCCTGACAAGTGATAAGAGCGGGATTGTGGAATGGGTTCCGGAGGGCAGTTATCTGAATACGCTGAATGATGATACAGCACAGAGTTTTGACGAAATCAATCATCAGGATTAGATTCCTATAACACAGGAGGAGAGAGTGCATGACAGCAGAAGAAAAAATAAAAGAAGCCGTTCAGGCGCTGGATGCAAAACGGGCAGAGGATATCCGGGTGCTGAAGGTAACAGATCTGACAGTATTAGGAGATTACTTCATTATCGCGAACGGTACCAGCAATACCCATACCAAAACGCTGGCAGAAGAGGTGGAGTTCCGTCTTTCACAGAAGGGAGTGGAACCGCTGCACAGGGAAGGAATGAACGGTTCCAACTGGTATATCCTGGATTATTCCGATGTGATTGTTCACGTATTTCATCAGGAAATGCGCAGTTTTTACCGCCTTGAGCAGCTTTGGGCAGATGCGGAAGATGTGGACATTTCTCAGTTGATTGAGGAGGCGGAACAGTAATGGAAAATGGAAGAAAGCTTGTTGTCGGCGTCAGTGTCTATCTGGTTGCCAAGGCCGTGCTGAATCTGATTCTCAGCTTTGGCGGATCCAATATCTTTGGTCTGATTCTGGCACTGGTGTATGCTGCCGTTCTGATATTGGGCATCAAATATGCCAATTATGTTGTGGCAGTCATTGTGGGGTTGACAGTGATCTGGCATTTCAAGGATAACGTGACCAATCTTCCGGCAAATCTGATTTATCTGATCGAAGGTATTATTGATATCGGTGCTGTTGCACTGCTTGTTCTTGCCAAGGATGTGAAAGCGTTCTTCGGCGAAGATGTCTGACAGCAGAAAGGGGAATTCTGATGCGGCATAATCAATCAGTAACGGAATCCGGCTGCCGGGAAGGGACAGCGGAACGAGGGGAACGGAAGCTGAAGCAAACGGCATTGGTTCTGATGCTTCTGACATTGATCGGTTCGTTATTCGACTGGATTCAGCCGACAATTCTGGTGCCTGTGTACCTGGTTCTTGCGCTGTGCTTGTATGAAAAGGTCCGTCCGGCAAGACTGCTGCTGGCAGTTGTGACTGTGGCCTATCTTGCTGTTACACTGCTGCGCTTCTTTTTCGGAGTGCCCCTGCGTCTGATTCCGAAAACAGTAATGGTGGTTTGCTCCATGTTTCAGACGCTCACCTGCTTGTGCTATCTGGCAGCGGTGATGTATCTGTATTCATCGCCGTCCATTGCTGCATACTACCAGAAAACAGAAGGAAACCGTTAAACACTTGTTTTCAGAGATTGCCAGAAGATCAGCAGAAACATGATGTTACATAGGGAACCTCAAAAACTTGTTTTTAGAGGTGGTCGTGTGGGCGAAGCCCCACAAAATCCACCTTTTGGTCTTTCCAAATTTTAAAAACAGGAGTTTTTTTGAGGTTACCATAGGAAAGAAGGAAATACAAATGAAGAAATATGACTACAGCAAAATCGAACAAAAATGGCAGAAATACTGGGATGAGCATCATACCTTCCGTGCGGGAACGGATTTTTCCAAGCCGAAGTTCTATGCTTTGGTGGAATTTCCCTATCCCTCCGGGCAGGGACTCCATATTGGCCATCCCCGTCCCTATACGGCAATGGATATCGTATCCAGAAAGCGCCGTCTTGAGGGCTACAATGTGCTGTTCCCCATGGGCTGGGATGCATTCGGCCTGCCCACAGAGAATTTTGCCATTAAGAACAAGATCCATCCTGCCATTGTAACGCAGAAGAATGTGGCACGGTTCAAGGAGCAGCTCAAGGCACTGGGTTTGTCCTTTGACTGGGAGCGTGAGATCAATACCACTGATCCGGATTATTTTAAGTGGACACAGTGGATTTTTCTCCAGATGTTCAAGAAGGGACTGGCCTACAAAAAGGAAATGGCAGTCAACTGGTGCACCTCCTGTAAGGTAGTTTTGGCTAACGAAGAAGTTGTGGGCGGATGCTGTGAGCGCTGCGGCGGTGAGGTTGTCCGCAAGGTCAAGAGCCAGTGGATGCTGAAAATTACAGAATACGCCCAGCGCCTGATTGATGATCTGGATGAGGTGAATTATCTTGACAGAATCCGTACGACACAGGTGAACTGGATTGGCCGTTCCGAGGGTGCTGAAGTGGATTTTGAAACGACAGCCGGTGATACCCTGACCGTATATACCACACGTCCGGATACGCTGTTCGGTGCCACCTACATGGTAATTGCTCCCGAGCATCCCATGATTGCAAAATGGGCTGACAAACTGGAGAACAATGATGAAATTGCTGCCTATCAGGAAATGGCTGCCAGAAAGTCCGATTTTGACCGTACCGAGATGAATAAGGACAAAACCGGCGTTATGCTCAAGGGCGTGCGTGCGGTAAATCCGGTTAACGGCAGGGAAATTCCGATTTTTATTTCTGACTATGTGCTCATGAGCTACGGTACCGGTGCCATCATGGCAGTGCCGGCGCATGATGACCGTGACTGGGAATTTGCCAAGGTATTCGGCATTGATATGATTGAAGTTGTTGCCGGCGGCAACATCGAAGAGGCTGCTTTTACGGACTGTGCCACCGGTGTAATGGTCAACAGCGGCTTCCTGACGGGCTTGAGCGTGGATGAAGCGAAGGAGAAGATCAAGGACTGGCTGGAGGAAACCGGCAAGGGACACCGCAAGGTGAACTTTAAGCTTCGTGACTGGGTGTTCAGCCGTCAGAGATACTGGGGCGAACCCATTCCGCTGGTAAACTGTGAGAAATGCGGCTGGGTGGCAATTCCGGAGGAAGAACTGCCTCTCAGACTTCCCGATGTAGAAAGCTACATGCCAACGGATAACGGTGAATCCCCGCTGGCAACTCTGGATAGCTTCATTAACACCACATGTCCCTGCTGCGGCGGTCCCGCAAAGCGTGAAACCGATACCATGCCCCAGTGGGCAGGTTCTTCCTGGTATTTCCTGCGCTACTGTGACCCCAAGAATGACAAGGAGCTGGCTTCCAGGGAGACACTGGAATACTGGATGCCCGTTGA
>CAZXVI010000025.1:0-33871 GCA_964644275.1 uncultured Ruminococcus sp.
GGTATTGACAGCCCTGTGGCGGGATATATGATGGCAAAGCGCGGTATTATTATTTCTGCGATTCATTTTGTCAGCCCTCCCTATACTTCCGATCGGGCGCTGCTCAAGGTGGAGCAGCTCTGTGATAAAATCACTGATTACTGCGGCAGCATTCATTTCTACTGTGTGCCCTTCACAGAAATTCAGGAAGAGATCAAGCGCCGCTGCCCGGAAGAATATTTTACAATTATCATGCGGCGTCTGATGATGGAGATTGCACAGCAGATTGCCGAGAGGGAAGAGGCACTGGCACTTATTACCGGTGAAAGCGTCGGTCAGGTTGCAAGCCAGACTTTGCATGCCATGGCTTGCACGGATGCTGTATGCCATATGCCGGTATTCCGTCCGCTGATTGGTATGGACAAAACAGAAATTATTGAAATCGCAAGAAAAATTGATACCTTTGAGACATCCATTCTTCCTTATGAAGATTGCTGTACTGTCTTTACTCCCAGGCACCCTAAAATCCGTCCCAGACTGGAGCAGATTGTTCAGGCGCAGGAGGCAGGCGATTTTTCAGAGATGATTACAAGGGCTGTAACTAATACAGAAATGAAGGCGTTCGAGGGCCATTTTTAAGGTAACTCAATGAACTTATTCGTACAAAATCTATTGAAAATTTGGTGAATGTGCTGTGTTTGAACATATTGAAGTTATTGAAGTTGTGAATTTCTCAGATTGTTACACCGAAAATCTTGACAAATCGGTTACAAATGTTGTAAAATTATTAAAGCAGAAGCAGGAAACCATTGCCACGGCAGAAAGCTGTACCGGTGGAATGCTGTCTGCTTATCTGACTTCAGTGGATGGAGCGTCCGCTGTTTTTGAATGCGGTGTGTGTACGTATTCTAATGGGTTTAAAGAAAAACTGATCCATGTGCCCCATGATATTCTGGAGCAGTATGGTGCAGTGAGCTGGCAGACTGCCCATGCAATGGCAATGGGTGTGAAACAGCTCAGCGGAGCGGATTTGACCGTTTCTGTTACAGGAATTGCCGGTCCCCAGGGAGGTACTCCGGAAAAGCCGGTCGGAACTGTGTTTGTTGGTATTCATTACCACAGCATCAGCCGTGTCTATGCGCTCAAGCTTTGGCATGCCAACGGAAAGGGACGAAGATTTAATAGGGAAGTGACAGTTGCTTTTGTTCTGAAAACAGCTGAACAATTACTGATGGAGGAAAATTCATGAGCAAAGAACATGAAGAATCAATTGATTCTGATGAAGTGAATACTCCGGATACTGTGAGTCCCGAATCAGATATTCCTCAGCCGCAGCAGCCAAAATGCAATCCTAAAATTCTTGCCATTAAATCCGCACTAAAACAGAAGGAAGAAGAAGCTCAGCAGGAAGAGATGAAGCTCTACATTGCAGATAAGGTTAAAAAAATGAAATCTGCCAAGGAGAATCCTCCTGAACAGACTGTTACTATTTCTGAAACTGAAGACCGCAATGCAGAAGAGAAAACAACGGATAGCAAGGAAACAGAAGAACTTCCTCAAGCTCCCAAAAAAGTCAAGAAGAACAAGCAAAAGAAAAACAGGAAAAAGAAATCCTTTGGTACCAAAGTACGTGACCTTTTCCCCCGGAAAGGTGACGGTTTTTTGGAAACAGTCCGCAAAATTGTATTTCTTTCCTCGTCCGTCATATTTATCATCTGTCTCGCACTGATTGGTGATTATTTTTGGGATAATTACAAAAACGAACAGGTGAATAAAAAACTAAGGGATATTTATACCGTAACCAATTCTCAGCCGGAAAACACTACTGAAACTGACTTGCTGGGGGAGGGATATGAGTATTATGCATATCTTGATGGAGCGGAAAGGCTTTTGGCAATTAATCCGGATGTGGTAGGATGGATTTCAATTCCTGGCACAAGCATCAACTATCCTCTGCTTCAGAGGAAAGATCAGGAAGACGGCAACGAATATTATTTAAAACGTAATATTTATCTGGAAGAAGCCAGAGCAGGTTCCATCTTCCTGGATTACAGGAACAATTTTGATTATGTGATTGATGGCAGGAAACAAGCTGAAAATTCTCAGAACCTTGTGATCTATGGTCATAACATGCAGGATTATTCCATGTTCGGGGGATTAAAGAATTATATCAATTATGCGGATTATTACAGTGAACATCCCATTGTTGAACTTAATTCTAATTACAGAATGTACCAGTACAAAATCTTTGGTATGATTATTGTTGATATTGATGATGAAACAGAAACAAAATTTGACTACTGGAACCAGTTGAATTTTGCGGATGAAACAGAATTTTATAATTATGTCAACGAAATCAAACGCCGAACCATCCGATTAACTGATGTGGATGTGCAGTATGGTGATGAGCTTCTGACGCTCTCTACCTGCAACAGTACCTTCTCCAATGGGCGATTGGTTATTTTTGCTCGAAAGGTGAGGGACGGGGAGGATTTGTACGAAGGTACAGAAAGCAGTACTGCGAACCCCAATGTCAAGTGGTCAACCAGCTACTATCAGTGGCACAGCAACACATATGACCCGGATGCAGAGTTTGTTCCATACGGCTGATTTGCGGAAGGGATGTTATCATGGCTTTGAATACCAAAATCATATTAACAGGTGTGACCTGTCTTGCTGCTGCCGCCTGCTTCAGTGTTCTCTACTATTTTAATAACAGCCAGGGAACACCCATCGTTGAAGATGCACTGGAGACGGTTCCTGTAGAGACGATAGCCCCTACAGAAGAGGCGGAAGTGATAGTAGAATACGGACCTGACAATGGCTTGACAGGTCTCGCAAAAACACTGCTGCAATTGAATCCTGACACAGTGGGATGGATTACAATTGCCAATACAAAGGTAGATTATCCCGTTGTTCAGAGTGACGATAATGCCTATTATATGGACAAGGGATTTGATCTTCAGCCGAGTCGTGCCGGTTCCATTTTTATGGATTATCGTGATGTATTCGGCTTCGATGTGGATGCACAGTCAGACAACATCGTTCTGTATGGGCACAACATGGCAAATAATACTATGTTTGGCTCCCTGCGGAAATACCGGCAGGATTACAGTTTTTATGAGACAAGTCAGTATATTGAGTTCAGTTCCAATTATGACCATTATACCTATGTGATTTTTGCTCTGGCGATTACGGACGGCAGCGGCAATGCCACATGGCGTTATTGGGATATGCATGAATTTGCAAATGAGGCTGAATTTAATGACTATGTCGAAAATGCAAGGGAAAAAAGTCTGGTTGACATTGATGTGGATGTGCAGTATGGCGACCAGCTTCTGACATTGCAGACTTGTTATTCTGATTCAGATGGTACCAGATTTCTGGTCATCGCACGCAAGATGCGTGAGGGAGAGACCGCTGAAACGCTGAACCGCCGTGAACCGGAAGAGACAGAAGGTACGGAAAATACCACAAATAACTAAGAATAGTGACATTTGAGAAAAATAGGCAGCATCCTCGCCAGAGGAAATAAAACCGAGTAATCGGCAAGATGGAGATTTATATGATGAAGATTCGAATACCGAAGAGACATGTTGCAGTGGGTCTTGCAGCGCTGTTGATCGTCAGCTGTGGTAATTTGAGTGCTGTAATTGCAGAGACAATTACGGAATCAGACACAGAGGCTATAACAGCAGTGAATGTACCGGCGGAGACAGAAACAGAGGAATCCGAAACAGAATCAGAAAGTCTTAGCAGTGTGACAGTTGTACATACTGCAGAGATTACAGAAGGAGATTACAAAGCGACAGACTGGTGGAAGGCTGATCTTACAGAATATGATGACAGCTTTGCATTGGTAACATATGAAACCGTAGAAAACCCTGAAACTTCGGAGTCTGCAGATGACGCAGTTCTCATTGCGCAGGGAACCCAGAATGATACTATCGTTTCGACTGCACCGACAACATCAGCAGTATCAAGCGTATCCGATGGGTATTTTGCCTTTACAACATATGGCTATGGCCATGGTGTTGGCATGAGTCAGAACGGTGCAAATTATTATGCAACTTATGCCGGGTGGAGTTATCAGGATATCCTGTTCCATTATTATCCTGGTACAACATTAATGAATACCGGTACGGCTGAAACAGAGACCGTTACAGTACAGGGTGTATCCGGAAACGTACTGCAGCAGGTTGCAGAGATTGTTTACCGTGAAGTAGGCAGTTCCATGAACGTGGAAGCAATTAAAGCACAGGCTGTGGCTGTGTATACTTACATTAAATATCATAATAATGATTCACATGATTTAAAGGGTAAGTCAAATCCGCCGCAGAATGTAATTGATGCATGTGCTTCCGTTCTGGGAGAAGCACTCTATTACGATGGCAGATATGCGTTGACAATGTTTTATGCTTCCAGCGGCGGCATTACGGCAAATTGCAGTGATGTATTTAGTGCAGATATTCCATATCTTCGCAGTGTCGCAAGCGAGTATGATGCAGCATATGACCCTTACTATGGTGAAGTTACTTATTATACAGTGGAGCAGCTGCGCACAAAGCTACAGAATGCTTATGGGATTACATTATCCTCTAATCCGGAAAATTGGATTACCATTGTTGAGGGTAACGGCGGCTATGTAAATAAAGTAATCATTGATGGTAAAATTACAGTTCGCGGCAATGCATTCCGTTCTGTAATGGGATTCAGGTCACCAAAGTTTACTTATATTTGTTCTATTGAGGAAGAAAAAACAGAAGAAGTTACCGAAGCTCCAACTGAGGCTGTTGTAACAGAAACGGAAGCTAAGACAACAACAACTGAAGCCAAGAAGGAAGAAGCTGTTGAAACTGAAGTTGTAGAGGATCCTACAGAAGCAGCAACCAGTGCAGTGGATTCCGAAAATGAAATTGAAGCTGTGAACGGAGAATAGAGAAGCATAAAAAAATCATGCAGGCTAAGGCTTGCATGATTTTTTATGTTCAATATAAAGCAGCATATCCGTATATAAAAGTTGCGCTAAATACCAATTTTGTGCAAAATTAGTACAGATTGTAAAACACATAAAAAGCCCAGTAATTGCGATTTACTGGGCTTTTGGCGGAGAGTCAGGGATTTGAACCCTGGGTTCTTTATTAGAGAACACGAAATTTCGAGTTTCGCACCTTCGACCACTCGGACAACTCTCCATAACTACTACTTTATTATATCATATCCTGATAAAAAAATCAAGTCAAAATATTATTTTATTTATAACTTAACTGATGACGGAGGCACAGACTGTGGGAATTAGCCTCAATAAAAGAAGCAGCGACATTTCTGCCGCTGCATAAAACTCAGAAAAAAGTATCATGTATCAGCCTTTATTTGTACCGGCATTGGCACTAACAGCTAATACAAGCGCAGCATCTACTGCATTAATGACCGTATCTTCATTCATATCAAAAACTTGTAAATATCCATCAGAATAATATGTTTTAGATTTACAGCCATTCTGAGCAGACACAGATAGAATTAATGCAGCATCCGCAGCATCAATTGTTCCATCGAGATTTACATCACCAATCATGGCATTCTCGGATAACTCTATCACATTAACTGTGCATTCAGCGGATCTGCCTTTGTTGTCTGCTGCAATGATCTGCGCTTTTCCATAGCCAGTAGCTGTAATAACGCCATTTTCATCCACTGTTACTACATTTTGATCAGAAGAAGACCAGGAAATAACGGAATCTGATGATGCATCCTCAGAGGCTAATATTACATCTGCTCCAAGATCTGTTAGAAACATAGTGCTGAAATTCATGCTGTTTTTCAAATCAGCATTAACATTTACTACAATTGTATCTGAAGTTCCGTTGTCAGATGATGCAGTAATAATTGCCGTGCCGCTGCCGGTTGCAGTAATGATTCCGCAGGAATTGACAGAAGCAACAGCAGAATTAGAGGAAGTATAAGTAATCCTTCCATCGCCTTCCAAAAGCGGGCAAGCCGTTTCATTTAAAGAATTAAATGTAATGGAATTCTCAGAATAAGAAACTTTTTTAGAATATAATACGTTACGATCAACATTTCCTGAGATACCATTTACAGTACCAGTAGAAGAATACTGCCACATATTGTATTCTCCGTCATATGTAGTTAAATTCGTATAGTTTGCAAGCCAGATATGATGCTCCGACTCAAGCTGGGATGAATTCAAAAGTGAAGTAAGCCAGTATTTATTGGCATATACACCTGCTTCATAGCCTGCCGCTTCAATCGTATCACAAAAAGCATCACAGATTGCAGTGCGCTGCGCATTATTTAAATTTGCACTGTCAAGTCTGCCGACATCATAGGTGATCTCTTCAATATCAATATAGACCGGCATTGTGATATCATAGCCACGGATATATTCAAGCACAAAATTTGCCTCTTCAACGGCTTCTTCAACTGTAATTGCCTGTGTAAAAAAATATACTCCCACATCAAGGCCAGCGTTTAATGCACCTTGAATATTGGTTTCATACATGGGATCAACAACAAGTTTGCCCGTGCCGTAGCCGCGGTAACCAAGACGAATGATAGAATAATCAATACCATCCGCAGCAACGCTGTTCCAATTGATTGTTCCTTGAAATTTTGAAACATCAATACCATCAATTCTGACACAGTCATTGAATTTTGTATTATGGGTTAATTCCTCTGGGGATGATACTGTAGTTCTGGACAAAATAAAATTTCGCAGAGCGGTCTGTACAGCAAAAGTTTCCATCAGTGCAGCAGAATTCTGGAGCGTCAAAAGCATTGCAATACCAAAGCCCAACAGTTGTTTCATCTTTTTTTCTTTCATAGGGGTAACCTCTCCTTTAGTGCCTCAAATCCATATCATACCCAATTCCTTATTATTGAAAAGTATATCCCATTATTTTTATTATACTATGATCCAGTGGAAAAGTCAACACTTTTTGTGCATTTTTATCATTATTTATGCTTTGATTTGGATAAAAAATATTTTTTTATCGTTCATGTTGTACATTTTATGAATGGAATATTTGTGAAAAACTCTGAAAATTCATCTTTTAGAAATAATTTTATTGATTTTTTTTACAAAATATGCTATACTATTGATGAATATGTTGTTCAGATTGTTCTGAATCACATTATTAATCGTGCACGAACGGCTTAAAATTGGAGGAGAAAAAGCTGTTTGTAAAAAATCATAAATACTCATAAGGAGGAAGGCTGAGTATGAAAACAATGAAATTAAGTAAGCGTATACTTGCGGGAGTCATGAGCGCAGCACTGCTGACTGCTACTGCTGGCAGCCAGATGACTGCCCGGACGGATGTCAATGCTGCATCGGATTATGATTACGGCACTGCTTTGGAGCTGTCGTTATATTTCTTCGATGCCAATGAATGTGGTGACGAGGTGGATGACAATTGTCTGACCTGGCGAGGAGACTGTCATATGCAGGATGCAGTGGTATCTCTTGATAATGCACAGGGATTGTCCTCTTCATCAAAAAGTGCAATCATGGCACAGAATGGCGGATCTTCTACCGTTGATGTTTCCGGTGGCTACCACGATGCCGGTGATCACATTAAGTTTTCTATGACTATGGGTTTCTCAGCAACATGTCTTGCATGGTCTTATTATAGTTATCCGGATGCATATAAAGAAACGGGCTGCGAGGATCATCTGCTTTCTATTCTTCGTAAAACCTGTGATTATTTCATGAAGGTGACTTATCTTGATGACAGCGGGAATTTTATCGCTGCATGCGGTCAGGTTGCCTCTGAGGGCGAAGACCATGGCACCTGGACAGATCCGGAATCTCAGACGATGACACGTACCACTTACTGGATGGATGCATCTTATCCCATGGCTGATGCTGCCGGTCAGATGGCAGCAGCTCTCGCTTCTTCTTCTATAGCCTTCAGGAATGCAGGTGATACTGCCTATGCTGATGAGTGCCTGAAATATGCTGTTGCAATTCAAAAATTTGCTGCTGCATATCCTTCTACACAGAATCTGGGCCGCGGAAATATGTATAACTCTACCAGTCAGAAGGATGATATTGCATGGGCAGAGCTTTGGGTTGCACTTGCACAGGGCGGCGGAACACTTCCCTCCTCTTACACACCTACTTATCAGCTGACAAACCAGGGTTGCTATAATAATTCAGAATATGATTACTACATGTTCACCTGGGATAAGGTCTGGAGCGGTTATGCTGCGCTCCTTTGTGAACTTGGTTACAATTCCAGCACCTATGCACAGGAACTGCTTTTTGAGGTAAACAATCAGGGCGGACTTAGCAGAAGCAGTTACAATACTGCCGGCTGGGGCACATCACGCTATAATTGTGCACTGCAGATGATGGCAATGCATGCATACCAGTACAATGGAGATTCTTCCATTACACAGGCATGCAAGTATCAAATGGATTATATTCTTGGAAATAACAGCTATGGTTATAGTTTCCTCCTTGGATACGGTAACTCCTGGCCGACTCACATTCATCATCGTGCTGCAAATTCTGATAATGGCGATTCCTCGCAGAATCCTGTATGCACCTACACAGTATATGGAGCATTGATTGGCGGCCCGAACAGCAGCGGTTATGAAGATCATGCTGATAAGTATGAGTACACTGAGCCTGCTCTGGATTATAATGGCTGCTTTGCACTGGCAATTACAGCGTTGTACGACGTTTACGGCGGCTCTGCAGATGGTGCAGATACCATTGCAGCAAATGCAAGCGAAATCATTTATCCCTATAATTTCAGCGGTGAGAGTGTAGAACCTACTGAGCCGCCTACGGAAGAACCTACCACGGAACAGCCCACTGAAGAGCCAACTACAGAAGAACCTACCACGGAGGAGCCTACTACGGAAGCTCCGACAGAACCTCTGACTAATGAGCCAACAGAAACAGATCCTGTTAATGAAATTACCTATGGTGATGTTGACTGTAATGGTACGGTTGAAATCATTGATGTTATTGCGCTGAGCCAGGCATTCATGGGAGCAACCACTATTACTGAACAGGGATATAAGAATGCAGATGTTGACCAAAACGGTGAAGTGAACACTACGGATACTTTAACTATTATGAAGTACCTCGTAAAGCTGATCACAAACCTGCCATTATGATCAATCATGTATTCTCCTATTCATTAAAAGTGAGAATCATGCAGAAGAACCGCAAAGCTGCTTTTGGTAGTATTATCAAAAGCAGCTTTGCTTCATAAATTGAAAATTACTGAAAGGAAATACATGCATGCGTATCAGAAAAATGAACCTCTCTGATTATGATTCCGTATATGCCTTATGGTTATCCTGTGCAGGTATGGGATTAAATAATTTAGACGATTCTGAGGATGGAATAGATCGTTTTTTAAAACATAATCCCGATACTTGTTTTGTAGCTGAAAATGAAAGTGGCATCATAGGTGTGATACTTGCTGGAAATGACGGCCGCAGAGGGTATATTTATCATACTGCCGTTCATCCCAGGTTCAGAAAACAAGGAATTGCTACTGCATTAGTTGAAAGTGTATTGACCGCTTTGAAAAGTTTGGGAATCAATAAGGCCGCTTTGGTTGTATTTGATAGAAATGAGAATGGCAATGCTTTTTGGGAAAAATTAGGCTTTACAATACGAGAAGATTTAATTTATCGAAATAAAGCCATCATCGAAACAATAAGAATAGATACATAGCCAAAAAGTCCGGCGCTGGCGAGCGGGTGGGAGTATGGCAGCCCCTTCCCTATTCCCCTCTTTGTTAAGGGAGCAGGTTGGGGGAGATAATAAAAACGCCCATTTAGACAAACTGAGCAGCCAATGGTAAAAAATCATTGGCTGCTGATTGTTAGAATGTACTCTGCAGCAAAGGCAGAAGAATAAAACCAAGCAGAATTGCCGATGCCAGAACAAGCACCAGAATTCTCATCACCATACTTTTCTTTTTCAATGTGCAGCTCCTTCCCGGTTAGTTAAGGATAATTACATTATTTTCAGGCTGTGGTTCCTGAATGGGTTCACTGGGCGTTTCATTTTGATCGGACAAAATATTGTATTTCGGGTTTTCTGTCGGTTCTTCCTGATTCTGTGAAACATCATCTGTTGCACCTACTGTTTGTTCATCAGCAGGATTAGGTGTGGAAGAACGTAAATATTCCCAGATATCCGTAGTGGATTCTGTTGCGGCAGCAATGGAAGCGGCAACATTCTTTGCTTCCTGCTCTTCTCTGGCCCGATCATTGCTTTTGACAATCTGGTTGATGGAATACATAGAAATGCCAATAACCATAAACATCGCAAAAAAGGCTGCAGAAATCCAAAAAATTCGTTTCATCACATATCCTCCTTACATCAGCTGATAGGCTTGTTCCTCAGTATACACTTTTCCTTTATCCTCAAAGCGGATCAACCAGGACGTAACAGTATCCGCAGTCACCTGTACTTCATCTCCCTCCTGATAGTCAGGAAGTATATCGCTGACCTCTGCAATACTTGCAACAACTGCTCCGTCTACAATATGAACATTCTCTGCCCAGAGAAGTTCTTTGGTATAACCGCATTGGCGGCGTATCTCAGCAGGTACAGAAAATTCCAGGCGTACAGCAGACTGTACATGGGGCTCTTGCAGTGCCTTGCAGAAGCAGGCAAAGGTTTCCTTTGCAAGATAGATCCGCCGAACAAAATTAGCATGGGAATTGGGATAGTTGATTTCATTGCCGAGAATCATGGGAGCAAATTTTGCAGGAGCCACCATGCTATGCTCTTCATCCGGAAGGAGCATCAGCGCAGCGGAGGGCTGCTCACGCTGGATTCCTGCAGCAGCTGCATCAGGTTCCAGCACATGTTCCGGTAATTCCCATGTTATCTGAATCTTCTGATTCCCAATCTGAATTTCGCCCATGGGTTCGCCGGCATCCGGGAGCATATTACTCTCTGCTCGCATGCAGGCAGTAAAATACAACAGATCAGCAAAATAGGCGTAATTCTCTCGATTTGCGCCAATGAGCTCCAATTCTCTAAGGCCGAGGCAGCACATACCCGTTGTTGTCATCCAGACCTCATCACTGTCCTCAAAGCCAGTGATCTGCAGATGAATCAGATCCTCCGGTGAAACAGCATCGGGATAGGTTCCGGCAAATTTCACCCAATAGCCAGGATAGATCTTCGATGTATGAAGATTAATCACTCCAATCAGATTCGGCAGCAGAAAATATGCCAGCTTCATCTGGAGATGATAGGACTGTAATACATGATCACTCAGATCCATATGCAGGAGCAGCGTGCGCTTTGTACGGCGAATAGCGGTAAACGATTCCTCCGGCATGTCATAGCATGGAAATCCCTGCAATTCTTCAGCAACCGGAAGCCAGGTCAGCAGCACCTCATAGATCTGTCCATCAAAACGAATTGTAGCATAAAGCATTTCCTTTTCCACAGAATGGGATAATACTTCCACGCCTTCCGGAGGAGATTGGAACGCCTTATCCAGCTCGCCGATCTCCGGAATCTGTTCCTGATCTGGAATAATCATCAGTCCGGAGGGCTCTTTTGCTACAAGTCCGTGTACAGAAGCGGCTGGGACTGGTTTGGCCCCGCCTTGCAGTTCCGGTTTGGGAAGGGGTGCTTCCAGTTCATCCATATAATAATGGCTTTCATTGCGGGCATCCAGCAGTTCGGATTGCTGTTTTGCCAATTGGTAGAAATAATCCGTCAGATCACCGATGGCATAGCCCTCTTTATCCGGCTGCAGCGGCAGCGGCGCAAGGAGCACACTGTTCACGTGCTCAGTTTCAATGGCGATGCTCTGCAGCAGATGATAGGCACCCTTTGCAAAGGACATACGCATCATGGGGTTCTTGCATTTTATGAAATTATCAATATTATTTTTCATAATTTTCCAGCCGTATGCAGGGTTTATACAGCTCCAGAGTTCCAGAAGCGTACCGGTTTCAGAAAGAAATTCCAGTTCGTTTTTCGTATACTTCTCACAGAGTTTTCCGTAGTAATGGGCTTCGTCCAGGTTACCGGCATACAGGTAATGCTTTGTCAGAACCCCATAGGTTGCATGGGGAATCTCCGCACAGCGTTTCCGTCCGTCCAGAATGGGACGTGCAATGCGCAGTGCTTCCTCCTCGTTCCCCAACTCCAATGCAACGGACATATCAAAATTAAGCTCACATGCTTCGCAGTCGCTGTTGGCATCCCGGCGGCATTCATGAAATTTATCGTAAGCAGCCTTGGCAGCCTCTTTGTCTACTTTTAGTGCAAACTTACTTTTCTTCATGTAATAGATGCGCATGGAATACCCGTATTTTTTGCAGCGAGCTTCATACTCATCATAATAGTTTTCAATCTCTGCCTTGGAAATCTGGTAGTAATCCGGCATGTTTTCCAACACCCATTTGAATGCCTGCATCACATCATCACAGGTATCCTCCTCCAGTTCCGGGTGCTCATCAAAAACCTGCAGCAGCTGCGGAAACATGATAATCGCCTTAAAATTATCGTCATGAAAAACAGATTCCTTGATATATTCATAACGGAAGTAAATCCTCCAGTAGTGCTCCCCTGCTGAATCCGCTTCACGGATCGCATCATTCAGCGCTTCCAATCTTGGTGTACCGTGCTCCAGTTCCTGAATTTTGTGAATATGGATGTCTGCCTGAAACATTTAGGTTCCTCCTTTGTTAGATAGAATTGTCCGGCTGCGGATACTGAAAATGCAGCTGCTGCATAAAGTCATCCGTACCATTGCGGGCATCGAATCTGGCAGCAGCATCAGCCGCTGCCTGATAAAAATAGGATTGTGCTTCTGCTGCTGTGCGGAAGGTCTGCACTCCGGCATTTTCACTTAACTGGATTGCCTGGGGCAGCTGGCATATCCCCTTCTCCTGCATCCTTGCAAAGAGATGGGCTGCGCCAATGGCGAACTGCATACGCAGTGCCGGATTTCTGGACTGCTGATACAGCGGATTATGCGCAAGAAACAGCGTAAATCCATACTCCGGCTGTGTGATACCATACAGTGTCATAAGGGATCCTACGATATCCAGATAATATGGATCCTTCGTGATCCGATATTCTGTTTTTTTGGCATAGTCCATTGCTTCTGCATAGCGGCCTCTTCGAGTGCAGAACCTGATGAACTCATGGTAGGTAGCCTGGGGCAGTGCATTGGAGGTCATGGTTCCGTCAAAAATAGGCTGAGCCGCACGGAGAGCCTTTTCCTCTTCTCCGACAGAGAGATAATACATTACCTGCTGATCATAGTACAATGCCTTCCCGTCAGAAATTGCATCCAGCGGTGCTTCCAGAAAACGATAAAAACACATCGCAGCAATGGATTGATCGCAGTGCATATAAAACAGATTTCGTTTCATGTAATAAATACTTAAACTGCATCCATTCTCCAGAAGCCGCTTCTTGAAAAGACTGAAATAGCTGTCAATCTCTTTCTTGGAAATCTGCGGAAATTCCGATGCTGCTTCTACAATCCACTTAAAGGCCACCAACATCAGATAACGGCATTCTTCGTGATTTTGGAGGAATGTGTGTTCATCATACAGTGCAAGCAGCTCCGGAAAAATAATCATCGCAAAATAGCGGTCACCGCAGAAGATGGACTCTTTCAGATAATCATACCGGAACTGAAAACTCCAGTAAATATCCTGCTGTTCATCTGCCTGTCGGATGGCATCCCGAATGCCATGAAGTCTTGGAAGCCCTCCGTCCATCGATTCAAACGAATTCTGCAGCTGTCTGAAATCCATCATGTAGCAATCCCCCATTCAATCAGCTGGATGAGATGTGTATTCAGCAGTGCCATTTCTCCTCCCCGCATTGGAAACCTGCCAGTAAGCAGTGCCTGTACATAGAGAATCTCCAGACAAACAGATAATTTTTTCTGATCTTCCAGCTGAATCAGACGGCGGATCAGGGGATTGTTAGCGTTGAAATAGAGCACCGCTTCATACTGTTCAATTTCCTCGGCAAAGGAATGCAGCATGGAGGCAAATAGTGAGTGGGAATGCTCCTTAGCCCGCTGAATATCCCGCTTGATCTGTGCGTTTTCATCCAGCATATAGAAAACAGGAAGCTGGGAGGGAGAAAAGCATTTCAGCTCTGCACTGCAGTCAAATTTCCGGAATGTATCTTTTGCAGTACACAGAAAGGAATCGGCATCTTTCAGTGTATCCATATCGGGATCCTGGAGAAAATCCTCAAAGGAAACCAGCTGCAGCGGATAGAGCATGAGCGACTCACAGCTTTCCTGCATTTTACGCAGCAAAGCTGTATCATAGGCATAGCAGGCATTAATAAGCAGCTGATCCTGTGCCAGCATAATGGATGCAGTCCGATGGAACTGGTTCATATCCGTGGTGTAGCTGACCGGCTCCCTTCGGATCAGAAGTTCCTTGCCGCTCATTTGTCCCATATTGGTTTCAAAATCCAGAAACGGAATAAAAGTTTTGAAGAAGGTATCATCCTCCGCTGCCATGGACTTAATGGCAAGAAAATGAATGCTGATAATGTGCTGCAGCAGCTGAGGATTCTGCTGAGAAAGGCGAATCAGATAATTGGAAATACATTCATTCAGTTCTTCTCGTGCCTCTGCCAGCATGTCGTCCTCATAAAAGCTCTCCCTGGAAGCAGTGGGGCGCAGCTTGGAGGTGTTCAAAAAACACCGCAGGAAAAAAGACCAGCTTGGCATAATAGCAGATCCATCCTCCGTCAGCAGCATGTTTTTCAGGTAAATACGATGGCTCTTTTTGGCATGTCTGGAAACCGCATGGGGCAGGATATATGCTACTCCGCTGAATAAGCCCTTCCTGGATTCCAGAGGAATGTAATCCAGAAATTCTGAATCAAAGATCTGTTTTCCCAGTTCCATCACGCTCTCATGCGCATTGTCCCCTGTCATCTGGAACCATTTATTAATACGATAGGCGCCTTCCTTGGAATGCATCATCACGGGGAACGGAAGCGGCAGACCGTAATACCGTACCAGTTCTGCAATTTTTTCCTCATAAAAGTACATCTCACAGCCTTTTTTGGCTGTTATGACAATTTTCGTACCAATGGGGATTTCTTTCCTTGTCTCTGCAATGCTATAGGTTCCATCCGGCTTGCCGTGGAACACATAGGCATGTTCCGGTACTTTGACGGAGCGGGTATACAAAACAATTTCATCCGTCACCATAAAGCAGGAAAGCATACCGATTCCGAAACGGCCGATATAATCCTCCATGATCCTGCCGGTTTGCAGATCCCGTTTGGAGGATTGCCCGATCACAGCAAGAAACTGATGGATTTCCTGCTCCGTCAGGCCGGTGCCGTTATCTGTAAATGTCAATGAAACCCCCGGTGTAACAGTAATATCAATTTGTCCTTCTTCAAAAGAAGGATCGCTGAGTTTGCGTCCGCTGATTGCATCCGTTCCGTTCTGCAGCAGTTCACGGATAAAAACGTCGGGGCTGCTATAGAGATGATTGGCAAGAATGTCGATCATTCCGCCGAGATTTACTTTAAACAAAAAGGGTTCTTCCATGAATACACCTCATTTTCGTAATTAACACTAATCCTTCATCAAAATACAAAAGCTGAAAATGGCAATAAAAAGATTACTTCTTTCATCATAGCACATTTTTCACAAAATTTCAATACTATATTAAGAAAATCCCGCTCTTTTTTATAGAACGGGATTTTGTTTCACCTGAATACACCAAAACGGCGGCGTTTATAAACAGGCTGGCTGGTTGCTGCCACTTTTCTGCCAAGGGGCTTCTGAATGGAGGTAATCTCCAGGTCCAACCCAGCTGTATGAGGCATGACAGCTTTGGCGATTGCATCATATAACGTTTTATCTGTCTCTTCCTGATCCAAAACCACCAGATAGTTGGGCCGTACAGCATCATCCTTGGAAATCAGCTTCAGGTAGAGCGCTTTGATTGTTTTGTGATCCTTTACTGTGTTGGTAAGGCTCTCTATCATAGCATCGGGTACGTTCTTAGGCTCCGTTATTCGTATTGATGAAATGCGTTTCTGATTTGCATCTTCTTTAATGCTGCCATCAATAACACGTTCGACAGCTTCCAGCAGTTCCATGTCCAGCCGTAAATTCACACCATGGGGATTGATTACAATTCCGTCAGCTTTTTTGCAGTCATTGCACAGCTCCCTGTAACCGGCTTTACAGAGCTTGTATTTGTTCTCCCGATCAAATTTCCGGAATTCCTGCCAGTCAGTAAAATAAATACGATAATGCTTCCCTTGCTTATCCGTTACCATAGGAACTCTCATTCTGCTGTCGGGCGGCAGTTCTTTCTTCCCTGCTATGGAGCCGTTCTCCAGACAGGATGCATCAATTGGCATGAGCAAAGTTGCATCATACAGCTCCTGGAACATCTTTAGCTCACAGTTCCTGTCAGGCTTACTGGCATGGACGGACTGAAAAAAGTAGTCAGCCGCCCGGAGAAACGAAGGATTAGAAACAGGTTCCTTCAGCTGCGGATGTTTGCTGTAGTCCGGTTTTTCTGCCACATCAAAAAGATCCACACCGAGGTGAAAATGTCCGTTGTTAATGAGCAGCATTTCAAAACCGCTCCGATACAGGTCTGCAAGGAAGGCAATTCGGTGTTCCGGAGGATTTTTCACAGCATCAAGCAGAATTCCCTGCTCCTGCATATGATCCTGAAAATCATCAAAATAGGATTTATCTGTAAAAATATATGCAGTATGTATGCCATGCTCCTGTGCCATATAGTAATTTCTTGTTGTACTGCAAAAAGCAGCCCAGATAGTTTGCTCCGTTTTCAGCAGCTTCGCTGCTTCCTGGTAAAGCTTTTCTTCCCGTGTCTGGTAAAACTGCTGAATCAATTCCTGAATCCGATCCATGATATACACTCTCCTGTTGCCCGGCGGACGCTGCACCGTTGTTATAAAATAGTATAACATATTTTGCGATTCACGTCAAGTTTTCAATCTTTATGAAGAAAATGTTTAAATTTCTTCCAACTGTGAATTTCTGCCGGAAATCCTATTGCAATCAACGAAAAAAAATGGTATAATAGTAATGATAATACTATGGCGCAGACACAGTGTAGGAAAGGATATTGTTGATAATGAGTTTACTTCAAAACCACCTTCCGGAACAGCAGGAATTCGGATACCATCTGTCCGTTACGCATCCTAAGATTAAAATGATGCTGTCAGAAGTTGAGAAAGCAGTCAACGGAAAGAATCCGGTGATTTATAAGATTCTTCTTGCCATACTGGCTGGCGGTCATATTCTCCTCGAAGATATTCCCGGCGTAGGAAAAACCACCCTTGCTCTTGCACTTTCCAGAACCCTGTCACTTTCCACAAAACGAATTCAGTTTACTCCCGATGTACTGCCCACAGACGTGACCGGCTTTTCAATTTATAATAAAAATACCGGGACCTTTGAATTCAAAAAGGGAGCTGCTTTCTGTAATTTGCTGCTGGCAGACGAAATCAACCGCACTTCCAGCAAGACGCAGTCCGCATTGCTGGAGCTGATGGAGGAAGGCTCTGTCACAATTGACGGACATACCCATCCCCTTCCCAATCCTCACATTGTCATTGCAACGCAGAACCCGATCACCTGTGTGGGTACGCAGAAACTTCCGGAATCACAGCTGGATCGTTTCCTGATCCGGCTTTCTCTTGGCTATCCAAGTGCAGACCATGAGATCGCACTGCTGAAAGCAAGGCAGCACCACAACCCACTGGAGGATATTCAGCCCGTGGTAAATGATACCGAACTGCTGCAAATGCGCAGTGATGTGGATCAGGTGTATGTCAGTGAGAAGCTTTACCAGTATATCGTCAGTCTGATTACAATGACCAGAAAGCATCCTGCCATTCGTCTTGGAATTAGTCCCAGAGGCAGTCTGGCACTGACGCAGATGGCGAAATCCTGTGCTTATACACAGGGAAGGGATTATCTGCTGCCAGATGATGTACAGCTGGTATGCAAGGATGTGTTCTGTCATCGTCTGATCATGCGGGATAGCATTACCAACGCCAACGATACTGAAGGCATCGTCAATGACATCCTTCGCAGTACGCCGCTGCCCAGTACGGAGTAACGACATGATTGGAAAAATTCTCTATCTGCTCTATCTGATTGTACTATTTGCATTTTATATTTTATACATTGATTCCTTTGCCTTCATTCTACTGTTGTGCTCTCTGCTGCTGCCGGTGTTTCTTGGGTTTTCCCTGTTTTTACTGAAACGGCGAGGCTCAGCGGAGCTGTCCTGCAATCTGGATATATGCCACACCGGGGATTCCATTCCTGTCACACTTTCTGTAACCAATCAATGTGTACTGGCATTTTCTCATATGCAGGCTGATATTGCAATCCGGCATCATTTCGGAGACTGTGAAGAAACGCTTTGCCTGCGTTTCCCGCTCCATGCCAAGAATACAACGAAGGTTACTTTTTATATTCATGCTGACTATTCCGGCATGCTATCCATCCGGATGAAAAAATTGCGGGTACGGGATTACTTTCACCTCTTTTCAATGAAATATCCCATGCAGCAGCAGGAACTGGAGCTGACGGTGATGCCGAAATATCTTCGTCTGCGCCTTACCCTTGCTGGTGAGCCGGTTGATGCACCGGAACGTGATACTTTTGGAGATAAGCCGGGAGACGATCCCTCAGAGATTTTCAATTTGCGTGAATACCAGGTGGGCGATGCAGTCAACCGCATTCACTGGAAGCTCAGCTCCCGCAGTGAACAGCTGATTTACAAGGAATTCAGCCACCCGGAAGAGAGGCGGATTCTTTTATTATTCGACGCCTCCCCTATCTCCTCCCGGCAAATTTCAGAAATCGGCCAAATGAATGAAGCGGTTTTCTCCCTGCTCTATTCGGTTTCTGCGAATTTGTTGTCCAAGAAGGTTCCCTACAGAATGCTATGGTGGAGCAAGGAAGAAGGTCTTATGGCAGAGACACTTTCTGATAATTCTATGCTGATCCCTGTATTCCGGAAATTTTATGAAACTCTGTCGTTTTCGAGTGTGGATGAACGAAAGCTTCTGGAGCTTCTTGAAACAGAATACTTTTCATCTATTGTGTGTATTACCAATGATCTCAGACCTCAGCTTCTGCATGTCATTGATCAGTGTCTGACAGCCAACCAAAAGACGGTAGTGCATATTACCCAGAAGATTGCTCCCGGACTGACTGCCGACCATACTTCGCTAATCACAATCCATCCGGACACATCGGAAAAAGTGCTTCCCCAGCTGATTATTTGAGGAGTATTTCATGAAAAAAACGGAACTAACCGCTGTGAGCGGTATTCAAATTGAAAATACCCTTTCCATGGCATTGAAAAGCAAGAAAAGGAGCAATAGTATTCTTTGCTGGCTGGTCATCACTTTTGCCGGTGTGATCGGCAGCATCTTTACCTTTCTGACAATGTTCCAGCCGGAATACCGGCTTTCAGCGCTGCTTGCTGTGATTTTCATCAGCTATGGTATCTTTTCTTTTATGGCGTTGCATCCACGACAGTATCTGACAGCAAAAGTGGGGCTTGTCCTGCTCTATGTGTTCCTGGCTTATCTATATCGCTATCAATTTTATGATGGATTCGTCAACCTGATGAACGAAATCTGCAAGGTAATTTACCATACGGATTGGAACTATTTCAGCGTAACAAGTGAATTCTCTGCTGCAGAATCTACGACGGTATTCCTGTCACTGGCAAGTGTTGTGATCGTCTACAGCCTTTGTTATGCAGTGCTCCGCTACCAGAATTTCTTTCTTTGTATGCTGGCAAGCTTCTCCTATGTTGAACTTGGGCTTTATTTTGGTGTTGCGCCCAATCACCTGATTGCGAGTATTCTGTTTGCTTTCTGGTGCAGCATGGCTGCAGTGCATTTGTCCAATTTCGGTTCCTATCATGGTTCCCAGAAAAGCAGCTTTCTGCGTAAAGATAACACCTTCTTCCCTGTCAGCGGCATGCGTTTCATGGTGACTGAAAAGATTGGCATGTTTGTTCTTTGCTTTGTGACAGTTTTGTGCTTGCTGTTGGAGCTGGTGCTGCAGTGCAGCGGTTATGTCAGAAGTGATTGGATCAAGTCGCTTCGGGCGAATGCAAAAGACTTTAAGGAATCAATGACTTTACCGGATTTCGGCGATACCTTTGATATCATCAGAAACCGCACAAATGATGATGCAAAACAGACGGAATCCATTGAGCTCGGAATAATTGATGCAAAAATGTTTGACAACGTCCCGATCAGCGAGCTGGTATTTTCTGAGCTGCCGGAAAGCAGAATTTACCTGAAATTTGATACAGGGCACACCTATGAAAACAATTGCTGGCAATCGCTTGACAGTGATGTTTATGAGAATAAACTTTTTGCATCCTTTGAAGAGGCTGACTTCTATCCGCAGAATTTTCTTTATGCCAACTATGAACAGTTTACGAACGAAACAATTACAGTGACAGTTCCGGATACTTCCAAGGTTTTAAGCCAATGCGTTCCCTATGGTCATGCGCCCAACAAAAAAATCCGGTATTTACGCGACTATGGATATACTGCATACGCTGAGACGTATACAATTTTCAGAAACAGCGATTTTGAAGGCATACTTGCAGAATATGATGGGGATTATCTTCCCCCGGATATTGAACTCAATGATGGTACAGACGGAACTGTTCTCACACTTTCTGAACAGTGGATGACAGCATTTATGCTGGAGTCCGATGGCTATGAAGCATTTGTATATGACCATTATCTTGAGATACCGGATACGGCGGCAATGGACGCAATCTATGAGGAGTATGCTTATCTGTTAGAGGACTATGATGGCACGGATGCCGCTGCTGCTGATACAATTCTTCTGCTGCAGAATCTCCGTGCAGCTATGTGCAGTGATGTTACTTATACACTGTCCCCAGGAAAGACGCCCGGTGATGAAGATTTTGCGGCATACTTTTTGCTGGAAAACAAGCAGGGCTACTGTGAACACTATGCAACGGCCGGCACGCTCCTTGCACGCATGGCAGGAATCCCTGCCAGATACTGTCAGGGATATATGATCAATTGCACACAGCAGGATGGCATTACCCGGCAAGAAGACGGTTCCTATTCTGTAGATGTTCTTGACAGCTATGCACATGCCTGGACTGAAATTTACATCAGCGGCATTGGCTGGATTCCTTTTGAATTCACCTTTTCTTATTTTAACGAAACTCCAAGCATTGTACAGGAGTCCACAGAGCCGACAACAAATCCTGTTGCAACAGAACCGCCTGTAGCGCCCTCACTGCCCGAAACAACAAACAGCATTGCCGCTCAGGGAATTCAAACCGAAACCGAAATTGAAACGGTTGCCCTGGGAAATACTTCGGAGTATTCGCCAGTCAATTTAACAATTGTTCTGGTCATTGCCGGAATCTGTCTTTTTGTAGTTCTTCTGATTGCAGGAGCTGTATTACTGCAGCGATACATGCAGCGGCAGCGGGAACGGCAATTCCGACAGCCTGACCGGGATGCAGCTGCCAGATATAGTTACCGGTATCTTTGCAGGCTGATGCGTCAATGCGGCGTTGACCTGCAGCTTACCTCCGTCAATCAGCTGGCGGAGAATGCAAAACGGTCATGTGCCCCCTATCTGAAGCAAAACAGGATTGAGGACGCTGTGTACATTGGAGGCAAGCTCAGATTCAGTCCTCATCCTATCACAGAAAAGGAACTGGAAATATTGACAAACACAGCACAGGAGCTTGCCGATGGGATATATCAAGATGCTGCTGTCTGGAAACGCCTGAAGCTTCGGTTTTTACAGCATTTAATTTAATGGAGGTATGAACGATGCGTAAATGTAAAGAATTATTTTCCTTCCAGAATTTAAGAAGAGTGAATTTTTTCACCATTCTGACATTGATCCTCGGAATTATTTTTGCAGCCAATCCAGGGATTATAGAAAAAACATGCATCATTGCCGGCTGCTGCATGGCAGTCATTGGTGTGATTTTGCTGATTGTGTATTTTGTTCAGGGGAAATCGCAAACCCCTCTCATTGTAACCAGCATTCTGCTAATGATAGGCGGTATTTTCCTGGGCATTGTCACAACGCTGCTCAAAACACTGATTCCAATCTTTTTCGGCATTTGGCTGATCATCAACTCCATTGATCAGATGGTGCAGTGCTACGAACTGCGAAAGTATGCAAAACGTTGGTGGATTGGTTTTCTTATTGCAGCTCTGAGTGCTTTCGTCGGTGTTTATGTGATTGCGCAGCCGGTGAAGATTATTGAATACACCATTCGTCTGATTGGAATCGCCATGATCATTCACTCCATTCTGCAGCTCATTTCAGTTTGCTTTGAGAGAAGACCCCGGTCTGCAAAGGACGACAATGTGATAGAAGTACAAATTGAGGAGTAATACATGGAATATCAGGTGAATTTCGGTTGCTGGGGGCATGTGTTTGCAGTTCCGGATGCTGTGGTGGATCATTTTATCCGTCTGGCTTCGGAGAGCCAGCTGAAAGTGTTGCTGTATCTTTTGAGAAACGATGGACAGGGCATACCATCGGACCAAATCGCTTCTGCCTTGCATATTACAAAAGAGCAGGCGGAAGAAGCTCTGGAATTCTGGGTGCAGGCAAATATTTTGCAGGATTCCAGGACTGCTTCTGCTGCACCGAATTTTGACTTTATGCCTCCGGCTCAAGGCGTTGTAACAGAGATTGCTCCAGCCCCCCCTGCTGCAAAAGTGCAGCACAGCAGCCGTGATATCAAGATGGATCCTTCGGAAATTGCCCATTCTCTGGAAGGATCCCAGGAACTCAAGGATCTGTTTACCTGTGCTGAAACACTGTTCGGCCGGATTCTTAATCACATGGAACAGCGTTCCCTTCTATGGATTCATAGCTATCTGGGGCTGCGCAGTGAAGTGATTCTGACATTGCTTGGGTACTGCGTATCCATTGACAAAATCAGCATGTCCTATGCGGAATCCATTGCGATCTCCTGGGTAGATGCAGAAATTCTGACGCTGGAACAAGCGGAAGCAGAAATCAAACGTCTCACAGAGCAGCGCAGCTTTACTGCAAGCATCCAGCGGATGTTTGGCATGAACCGTAAGCCGACCTCACAGCAGCAGAAATATATTGATGGATGGAAAACTGCCGGCTACTCCATGGAACTGATTGAGTATGCTTATGAACTGACCATTGAGAGTATTGATAAGCTGAATTTTAAGTACATCAATACAATTCTGGAAAAATGGTCCGGGCTGGGGATTACTTCACCGGAACAGGCAAGACAGATGCGGCAGGATTATTCCAAATCCCAGAAGTCTGCAGCATCGGGCATGACACCGCAGGAGGTTGAGGAAATGAATGATTACCTAAGCCTTGTTAACCGGTTTGGAAAGGAGTCTTAAATGGATCAGTCAGTTTTTCAGGAAGCAATGCAGACGGTCGCTTCCAGGCGAATTCACGCACAATCCGTCAATGAACAGCACTACGAAGAAATCAATTCAAAAATTCCTCAGATTGCAGAAGTTAACCGCCATCTTTCGCAGACAGCTACCAAAATTCTGGATACCATTCAGTCAGGAGCTGATATGAATGCCCGTCTGGAAGCTCTCCGAAAACAGAATCTGGAGGCGCAGCAGATTTCACAGAGCCTGCTCGTTGCCAATGGATATCCGGCAGATTATCTGGATATGCATTATTTCTGTGAGAAGTGCCATGATACCGGTTATTGTGAAGGGGTCTACTGCGATTGCTTAAAGCGCCTGATTGCTTCTGTCGGGATTGCAAGAATGAACCGGAATGCACAGCTCTCCCTGTCAAATTTTGATACCTTTTCTCTTGAGTATTACAAGGGCAGAGTAACGGAGCAGGGCGTGAACTGCTACCATGCTATGCAGCAGATATTGCAGTACTGTACACAGTATGCAGCGGAGTTTACAACACACTCCCCCAGTTTGCTCTTCTACGGAAGAACCGGGCTTGGCAAGACCCACATGTCGCTTGCCATTGTGACCGAAGTGCTGAAAAAGGGCTATGAAGTGATCTATGACTCCATTATCAATCTGCTTCAGCAGGTGGAGCGTGAGCATTTCGGACGTGAACACACAGAGGTGGATACACTCAGTCTTCTGCTGCAGGCGGATTTGCTGGTGCTTGATGACCTGGGCACGGAATTTGATACGCCGTTCTATGTATCAACTATTTATAATATTATCAATACCCGCATTAACCGCAGTCTGCCGACTATTATCAATACCAATCTTGATTATCCTGCCATCCGCAGACGATACGAGGAGCGTATTGTATCCCGTCTGTTCGCAGTATATGATTGCATGAATTTTGTCGGGAGCGATATTCGTTTGCTAAAAAAGAAAGGGAATCTCTAAAGAATTATATTCAGAAAGGAAGATAGGAATGGATTTTTTAACACTTGCCAAAAAGAGATGTTCCACAAGGAGCTATAAACCCGATCCTGTGGAACCGGAAAAGCTTGCCAGAATACTGGAGGCAGCAAGAGTGGCACCCACTGGCTGCAACAAGCAGGCATTCAAGCTGCTGGTGATTCAGGAAAAGGATGGGTTGAACAAGCTGAAAGAAGCAGCAAATTTTTATGATGCACCGCTGGCAATTCTGGTTTGTTCGGACCCGGAGAACACCTGGAAACGTCAGTTTGACGGAAAAGTGATCTCCGATATTGACGCATCCATTATCAGCACGCACATGATCATGGAAGCAACGGATCTGGGACTGGCGTCCCTCTGGATCTGCCGGTTCAAACCAGATGTGGTGCGAGCTGCATTCCACATCCCGGAAGGACTTGAGCCTGTCAATCTGACTGTATTTGGCTATGAAAACGAACCACTGAAATCTCCGGAGCGTCATGCAGCAGACCGCAAGGCTTTAAGTGAACTGGTAGTGAACGAAAGTTTTTGATATGATACGAATTCTCTATCCAACTACTGCAATAGTTTATTAGTGAGCCCGTGCTAACGCATTCTCCAAGCGGTAACAACTATTGCCGTTTGTAGGAAGATTGCCTGTAACATTAAAACAGCCCCCTTCCCGTTGTCGGAAAGAGGGCTGTTGCTTTTGGGAACCTCTAAAAACTTGTCTTTGGAGATTGGGTGTGGGGTGACTCCCCACGGGGTGGGGAGATACCCAAAAGGGACCAGGGAACGGGCGCCGGTCAGGCAAAGCCCCGCAAAATCTGCCTTTTATACTTCTTTGATGTTAAAAACAGGGCGTTTTTAGAGGTTACCTTTATATGGTTTTTAGATTTTTGACTGCCGGAACTGCCGAAAGCATCGCAATCACAAGATTCAGTATCAGGGTAAGAAGGGCAACACCTGCTGTAAAGCAAAATGTTGTTGTTATATTAAGTTTGAATCCCGTTTGTGTCACATAGTCCAGCACATAGCAGAAGTTCAGCACGCCTATGGCAATGCCAATGATGCTTGCTGCCGCAGCAAAAAGCAGACTTTCCAGAAATACGGAGCCCATCAGCTGACGTCTTGTCATACCAATACTGCGCAGCATGGTTAGCTCGCCGCGGCGATTCAGTACGCTGGTATTGATGGAATTCACCATGGAGAGGATTCCCACCATCCAGATGGATACCAGGAATACAGCTGCTACAATCAGCAGGGAGTTGATGAAATTCCATTTTCCTGTACAGGCTGCAAATCCATCTACATAGTCAATGATTTCGTCATGGTGGTTGTTGGTATACTCCCGAATAAATGTCTCAATGGTTTCCAGGCAGGCATCATGATAGCTTGCACCCGCAGCAGTCAGAAAAATGCAAGAACCGCCAATAAAAATGCTATCTTCCTCCGGCAGCATGGATACGGAGCACTCAAAAGGCACGATCAATGCACCCATCTCAAAGTTCCAGCGGGGATGCTCGACACATACCATGCCGGCAACCGGAATGGTGTTTCCTGTTTCTGTTACAAGGTCAACTGCGGACAATGGAGAATAGCTGTCAGAATATTTGCGTTCCTGGACTACATCCATTTCAGACTCTGGAGAATATCTTCCATAGGGCGAATAATACAGGAGTGCCTGCTGCATGGATACAAATTCATCGAAGGAAAATCCTGTAATACCCCCAAGATAACGATCATACTCCGAACGTGACACCAGGATCACATTTTCATTAAAATAAGTTACAGTCTCGGGAAGCAAGGAGTTGATTATCTCCATGGTATTATCTTCCATGGAAATATATGTATGCCTGTATAAATAATAGTCAGAAAAATCGGTGTTATTTAGGAAGTATTGATCGCTGAGTACCGAAGAATCCTCTTCACTGAGTTCTAAATTAATCTCGAAATCATAGCTCTCATTCATTGCGTTCTGTTCATAACGGATCATTTGACCGACAAAAAGGTAGACCAATGTGCAGAAGGTAAACATTGTTACACCCAGCGCCATCGCAATAGAAGAAATCAGAAAGCGATTTTTGTTCTGTCCGATATTGCGCATAGTGTAATTTACAATCAATCTGCCGGCACCAAGGTTCAGGTAGGATTTGCGTCTTGGCTTCATGTGCCGCTTCTTTTTCTTCGGTGCACCGTAATTCAGTGCTTCCAGCGGTGAAAGCTTGCGTGCAGCCCACATAGCGGAGGTATAGGCAGAAATGCAGATTCCTGCCACGCAAAGGAAAATGCCGATAAAGGTCACAAGCGGATCTGCATGAAATGTAAAATAAGAGAAGCCGCTGTTATGGAGTGTGGAAAATACAAGTTTACAAAGTCCGAATGCTGTGAAGATTCCGATGGGAAGGGCGGTCAGACAGTAGAACACGGCTTCCGTAAATACCAGCGCCAGCATCTGTCCGCGGGACGCACCCATAATACGCAGCACCGCAAATTGGTTTACACGCTCTTTCACAGAGATTTCAAAGGCGTTATCAATGACAAAGCGAGAGATTGCCCATACAAGAAGTGTCAGCCCCAGTACAAGGATAATCACAGGCAGCATAAAAGTGATGGCATAGGCACTTTTCATTTCGTATCCAAGCAGTTCCTGATGAAAAATTTGTTCACTGGATTGCGGAAAATAGGTATAATAATCCTTCTTCTCAAAACCCAGATCCAGCAGCAGTGCCATCAGTCCTTCCTCAAAATCAATATGATCCTTAACCCGTATGGAAGCGATAGATTCCGGCCAGTAGGCACACTGCTCCTCCGGCATAAATTCCAGGTTTTCATCATGGAGGCTTTTGAGATCCACATTGCTTGCGAACGATGTCTCAATACAAAAATAGTCGGTGTCGGACTGACCATAGAGGAAATCCTCGATGGTAACAGTGAAGGTATAGGCTTTGCCGTACTGCTCATTGCAAAAAGGAATTTCATTGTCGGAAAACTGTTCCCGCAGAAAGCCAAGAAGCGAATTACTGCATATGCTCGGATAATCCTGCAGCGTTTCTTCATCGGGAAGGCTATTTCCATCATCCACATAGGGAAGATAAGTACCCGGAACGGTTTTCTCTGCAAGGAATTGGTACATAGCCTGTACCTGTGGAGAATCCTCATCCAGCTGTGCCATAACGGGGGTAATCGTTATCGTGACAGTATCGCCGATCTCATAGCCATAGTCCATGAACCAGACAGGAACATACGCAGAATCGGCGGAAATTTTTTTATTCTCAAAATCAGGATAGTTTTCGTCAACGGAGCCGGAGTTGCATAATTTCTGGGTGATACTGTACACGGCAAGTGCCTCCTGATCATCCAGCCTGACAGAAAAATAGGGCAGATAGCCGTCTTCATTGCGGGAGCTATAACTATGATATTTGATCATTTCCTCACAGGAATAGGCACTGACAGCAGCATGGCTGCTGATGATATCCACAGCTTTTTCATGATCAGGGGTTGCAGCGAGAAGATCGGCGATCATGACTTCCCAGCCGCCCTCTTCCCGGATGATTTTCTCCACCATCGTAGCACGGACACTTGATACGTAGGCAGAAAAGGTGTTCATGATAAACACTGCAAGGGTGATGCACAGGAAGGTCAGCGTACTGCGGAGCTTCTGGTTGCGGATATATTTGAAGGAAAGAGAAATCAGATGTTTCATTCTGCTCTCCCCTCCTCCGTGAGCATGCCGTCCTGCATCCGGAAAATCCGATCCGCCTGAGCAGCAATGCTGAGATCATGAGTAATAAGAATGAGCGTCTGGTTATATTTCTTGATGGAATTTTTCAGAATGGAAATGATTTCCCGGCTGTTTTTGGTATCCAGATTGCCGGTTGGCTCGTCCGCCAGAATGATATCCGGCTTGTGAATCAGCGCTCTTGCAAAAGCGACACGCTGCTGCTGACCTCCGGACAGCTCATTGGGGAAGCTCCGGCGTTTGGAAAGCAGACCTGTCAGCGTAAGCAGCTCTTTCAGATAATCCATATCCGGCTTGACATTGTCCAGATTCAGAGGAAGCACAATGTTCTCCTCCACATTCAGCACCGGAATCAGATTGTAATTCTGAAAAATAAAGCCAATCGTTCTGCGCCGGTAGGATGCCAGCTCGTGATCCTTTTTGCCGATGATGTTCTCTCCGTGTACATATACCGCCCCTTCGGTGGGCGCATCCAGGGAGCCGAGAATATTGAGCAGGGTGGTCTTTCCGCTGCCGCTCTCCCCCGTGACTGCCACAAATTCACCGGCATGAATGCAAAAGCTTACATCATGTACAGCGGTCACTGCAATTTCTCCTTTTCCGTACTGCTTTGTAAGATGTTCAGCCTTAATCACTACGTTTTGTTCCATAGGGATACCTCCTTTTCTTTTCTTATTTTAGCAGCTGAATCTTACAGTAAAGTGACAAAAAGACTATTTCAAAAACAAAATTTCAAATTTTGTTCCCTTGCCGATCTGGGAATACACGCAGATTTCTCCGCCATGGGCTTCAATAATTTTCTTGGCAATGGCCATTCCAACTCCGGCATTCTGCATGGAGACATTGTGATTCTTCTGACCGAAGCGCTCAAAAAGCTTCGGAATCTCTGATTGCGGAATTCCCTTGCCGTCATCACTGATGCAAAGTTTCACAGCTCCGGGAATGGCACTCAGTTCCAGATCTGCATGACGGCACTGGGAGTGATCTGCAATATTTTTCAGAAGATTCTCAATTGCCTCACACAGCCAGGTGCGGTCATGGCGAAACTGAACATCCGGTTCTGCGCTGAAGGTAACTGCAATCCCCTTTGTACGCATCATGGGCTGAACACGGCGCACTGCCTCCAGGCAGGTATCCGATAGGGAAACGTCGTTCATTTCATATATCACAGCATCCGCATTAAGCTTGGCAAGCTTCAGAGCAGCAATTACCAGTGTTTCCATTCCCTCCAGATGCATGGATATTTCCTGGGAAAGGAGCGCCTTTTGTTCTTCGGAGAGCTTGTCCATATCCGCAATCATATCACTGTTAAGGCGGATGACTGCAAGGGATGTTTTGACCTGATGGGAAAAATCAGTCAGAAATTCCTTGAGATACTGCTTCTCCTTTGTCAGGCGCCCGGACAGCGCATTCATTCGTTTGGCGATAAGATTCACTCCATCGCATACACGGCGGATACAGCTGAATTCCTCACCGTACATTCCCACCGCCGGCAGCTTCTGCTCTGCAACCTGTACACATTCTGCCTGAATCTGTTCCAGATCACGGTAAATGGGCCGGAGCTGGCGCAGAGAAATATGCAGTCCCAGCGTACACAGGATGCCGCTGAAAAGAAAAATTACCCAGAAAAGCAGGTTCTGCAAAGAATGATAGGTTCTCATAATTCTGGGATTCATCCCTGCACGGATACCATAACGGCTCACAAATGCTTCTCCTGCGGCGACAGCATCCGGATCGGGCACATCGGTAAAGGAACCTCCTCCCAGAACGGAAAGCATTGCGTCGATCTGATTGCCGAGGATATGATCCGTCAGCAGGACGGAAAGGCCGGCACTGCCCGCTGCAGCAAGTATCAGAAGAAATATGTAAATCAGAATCATATATCTTGGTGTTCGGTTATTAATGAGTCTGTCTGCTCTGTCCATTTGTAACCCAATCCCCTCTTAGTTATAATTTTTCCATAGGCTGTTCCCTTGAGTTTCTCACGGAGACGGCTGATGTTCACAGATAACGTATTGTCATTGACAAAGCAGCCTTTCACATCCCAGAGATAGTGTAGAATCTGTTCCCTTGTCAGATATCGCTCCTTATTCTGCATCAAATAACTGAGCAGTTTTTGTTCCAGTGCTGTCAGCTCCAGTTGCTCGGCTGGGCTGGCAGTCTGCTCAGTCATTGTCCGCCGCAGGTTTGCTTTGATGCGTGAAAGAAGTTCACGGAGCCGGAAGGGTTTCGTGATATAATCATCTCCCCCGCAGTCCAGTCCTCTGACGATGTCTGCTTCATCACTGCAGGAGGTAAGAAACATCACAGGTTTCTGTGACAGCTCCCTGAAATGAGAACAAAATTCCAGACCTGTGGCGTCCGGGAGCATGACATCAAGAAGAATCAGGTCTGCATTCTGACACAGCTGCATGGCTTCCTCTGCTGACATTGCCGTCAGTACATTATAGCCTTCTGTTGTTAATGCCAATGCAATGTTTTTATTCAGTGTCGGATCATCATCCACAATCAGAATTGTTTTCATAGCTTCCTCCAGATACTTGATTTTGCCGTACTTGAAAATGCATGATACGGATTTTATGCCGTTTTGCGGCATAAAATGGCGAGTGCGTTAGCACACGCTCTCTATCAAACTATTGGGGGAGTTTAATAGAGAATTAGTATTAAATTGCAAGAAAAACCGGACAGATCCCTGCCCGGTTTTCCCATGAACGCTATCCGACAGTTACATAATCTGCTGATACATATCCTGTCATTCCATTCCAGGAAACAACGTACCAGTTATCAATCGTACCATAGATTGTAAGCATGGAACCATTGGGAATCGCTGCTATTATAGAGGCATCTGTAGAAGGGTAACTGCGCAGATGGAGCGTGGATCCATCCGTTGTCACCATTCCGCGCTGCACAGCCTCCGGAATTACAAACGGAATTCCAAAATAGTCGCACAGAGATTGCACCAGATTTGCAGCAATGGGGGTCAGGTTCTGCCGGATCCATTCTGCATCCTCCGGATTGTCATGATAGCCGATCTCACACAGAACTGCTACGGCTCTTGTCTGAGTAACTTCAGCAAGGGTTGTTGTTGGACGTGTATTGCTTTTGTCAGGAAGGGGGTAAATCGCCTTCAGATTATTGGCAATAATGGTTGCCAGCCGTTCACTGTCATAGCTGGCAGGAGAATAGTAAATATCAATTCCCCGCAGCTTTCCTGCCAGATTGAGAGGTGCGGCGTTAGAGTGCAGGGCAAGATGCACATCATAGTAAGCCGCATTGGAATCTGCAATGGCTCCGGCAACATTTCTGTCAGGGTCGTTCCGGACATAGGTAATGCCGCTTGCCCGGAGATAGGGCTCCATGCGATCGGCAAGCAGATTCATATACTGCTCCTCCGTACCGCCGCCCGTATATTCATTCCACTCCTGCGTGGAGGGACTGAGAAACACTTTTGGCATAATACATAGTCTCCTTTGCAAAGAATGGGAGTACGCTCCCTTTCACATTCTATGCAAAGCCTGAACAGTATGACAGCTGTCAATTCAAAGTACTGTACACAATATTGCGCATCAGCTTCGCTGTATCGGAAAAGCCCGCACATGCCACCTGAATCCAGAAGAAGATGCTAAGTTTTTCTTCAGGATCAACACAAAAATAGGTACCCGTCCAGCCATCCCAGCCGAACTCACCCAGATTGGCAATGGTGCCGGCCTTCGCACGGTTTGTCAGCACACGAACCAGACTGCCGTACTCATAGCCATGAAGGGAATCCCACTGCTGATCTGCAAGGAACTGTGCACCGCCCACCTGGGGGGTGCGGATATAGTCAACGGACTGTCTGCTGAGTATCCGGACACCATCTTTTGTAGAACCGCCGTTTGCAAGAGCTTCTGCAAAGCGTGAGTAATCGCTGATGGTGGAGCAAAGTCCTGCACCTCCGGAAATAAATGCCGGCAATGTACGGCAGTTGTTCAGACCAAGATAACAGCCCTCATCCCGCTGGAGAATACCATGTTCATCACGGGTATAGGATGCTGCGAAGCGATGCAGTTTTTCTTCCGGCACATAGAAGTCCGTATCCGACATTCCAAGGGGCTGGAAGATATTCTCGCTCAGATACGAACGAAATTCCATGCCGCTGGCTGCTTGGATGACACCACCAAGAATATCGGCGCTTGTACCATATTCCCAATGCGTACCCGGATCAAAGGCAAGCGGAATTTCTGCCATTCTCCGGCAGTATTCCATCGTATCCACAGGATTGGAACCGTCACGGCGCTGCTCCATTTCTCCATAGAAGGATGCGACATCCTTCTGACTTTGGCTTATGCAATTCGGATAGCACAGGCCGGAAGTCATATTCAGCAGATCCTGTATCAGAAGCGGACGCACTGCCGGACGTACGGATCCGTCGGCCGCATAGACCTGGACATTGGAAAACTCCGGCAGAAAATAGGATATGGGCATGTCCGGGTGTAGTTTGCCTTTCTCCGTAAGCTGCATCACAGCAGCAGCAGTGACAGGTTTTGTCATGGAATAAATACGGAAAATATGATCGAACTCCATTGGGCGCTGCGCTTCCCTGTCGGACATTCCGAAAGAGCCGGAATAGAGACATTCACCGTCCCGGTACACTGCAGCGTTGGCTCCAACATAGGCACCATTGTTCAAATCACGTTCAATCAATGCATCTATTGCTTGTTTCATAATTACCTCCAGACTGATTAGCGGCAGCCTCTCTCCGGACTGTAATTCTCATTACAATCTGGAGAATTAGTATCAGAGGCCTCCGATTAAGTATCAGCAAGCAGATTGACTGCTGCTTCATATTTGATATGGTCAAGATCTACCTCAATCGCTTCATCCAGAACAAATGAATAAAGAAATGCCTGCCGGACAGGTGCGCCGAGAATTTTCTCGACAGCTTTTTGATAAAGACCGAGCTGAAGACTATAACTGTCCAGCAACTGCTGTTTTGTTCTGAACTGGTCCGTTTTGTAATCAACCAACACCCAGCTGTCCCCTTCCCGGAAGAGCAGATCCATGGTGCCGATCAGAATGCCGTCGGTTCCGGCATATTCCTGCAGAAGCGGTGTGTTTTCCGGAAGTCCCAGCTCACCAATACGAATAAACAGCTGCTTTTCTTTATAAACCGTATCCGATGCAGCGATTCGCCTGTACAGATCGGATGAGAAAAAAGCTTGCAAATGCGCCGCACTCAATGTATCGGCTTCCGCATCCGTCAGGTATCCGCTTTCACGCAGCCGCTGAAGCTCCGCTGCAGAATCCCTGGAAGCAGCAGAAAAATCCATATACTGCAGCATCTTGTGTACTGCTGTTCCCTTTTTAGCGCCTCTCAGTGTGCGCTTCGTTTCACTAAGAAATTCCGGCGTATCCAAATGTTCAGAAAACGCCGACTCCGGATGAGCAAGGGTAGTAACACTGTGCTTGGCAATCAGATTAATCATGGGAGAATGATAGGAAAAAGCAAGCTGATTCTGTAGTTCTGCAATGATATGCGGATCGGGGAGACTCTGCAGTACAGCTTGTTTTTCATTCTGTACTTCTGCGCTGCTGCACCCGTTCCATGGCTGGTAGGAAGCAATTTGGGATGTGCTGGCTTCACCATTCTCAACTGCAAGCATCAGATGTTCAGCTTCGCTGGTTGCCAGCAGGAACATGTACACCCATTCTTCCATACTTCCGGCATTGCGAACCAG
>CAZXVI010000026.1:0-32526 GCA_964644275.1 uncultured Ruminococcus sp.
TTAATGAATTTTGTACCTGTCTCAATGAGGGTGAAAGAAACATTATACTGTTCACATTCTCTGCGTAACTGTTTCACCCAGTCATAATTACATGGTCTTGCCCCGTCATAATTTTCACCGCCGCATACAACTTGTTCGATCTGACCACATTCCAGATACTTTGCAAGACTGACGCTTCCAATAAACGGAGCGCACATCATACCTTTATGTTTAAAAGGAAGTTCCAATAGAATCGGAACTTGTTCTCACAGGAAATGTATCAGCGTTTTTGCCGGAATTATACCTGTGAGAACAAGTTTTTATATTTATACCATAATCGTACATCAATTACAAATGCTTTTTCATCCGTTCCTGCTTCGGTGTAATACCACGCCATTTTTTGTATGTTCTGATAAAATGACTGCAATCGAAAAAGCCAGTTTCAAGGGCGATGTAATTCAGGTCATAATCTGTATGCAGCAGCAAATCCTGTGCCTTGTTCAGACGAATATATGTGATATACTCTTTGCATGAGCGCCCGTAGTTTTCTCTGAAAAGCTTTGCAAAATGTGAATAGCTCATGTGGCACATATCGGCAAGCTTCTGAATTTCAAGCTGTTCTCCCGAATGTGAGTCGATATATTCCAGAATGTGATAAAAAGAAAAATCGGTATCTGTACGCTTTTTGTCTTCGGACTTATTTTCCTTTTTGATTTTTCTTGCAATTTCTATAAGCAAAGTATAAATATCTGCCTGTATCTGCAAAGCATAAAATTCATTTTCCTGCTGAAATTCATTTACGATATGCTGAATAAGTAAGTCCATTTTTGTTTTGTCAATACGGGTATTCTTTAAAATAATACAGAAATCCTCTTCACGGCTTCTTCTGATAAAAATATCATAAAACTTTGAAAGATATGCCTGCGGAATGTTAATTGTATGAACGTCAAATTTTAATACAGCATACTCCGCTGCATTGTTGTCTGCTTTTGAAACGGCATGAAGCTGCAGCGGATAAATGTAACATAAATCGCCCTCTTCAAGAACCGCTGTTTTATTGTTGCAGGTTACAGTAACCGCACCCTTTGTTATATAAAGCACTTCGCTGTAATAATGCCAGTGAAGCTGAGAATCCACCGAATCAGTGTAAAAAATATCATATGGCTGATTCGGCATATCGATGTATTCAAACAGCTGCATTGTCTATCCCTCCCCGTTTTTATTTTATCACTATGCAGAGTGACCGTCAATATCCAAAATAGATTTGTACAATTTTTGCTTTCCTTTTTCATAGAAATATCAAAGAAAATGATGTATCATATAATCATCAAAATTACAGAAGCCGGCTTAATCTGTAATCAGACAAAATCATTATATTGAAAGGAAACTCTGATTATGGAGGCAAAAGTATTTAAGGAACATCTTGAAAAAAATCTCATTCCCTTCTGGAATAAACTGAAAGACGAAGAACACGGCGGTTTTTACGGTTACGTCGGCAGCGACGGCAAGCCTGATATCAAAAGTGTAAAGGGCGTTATTCTCAATAGCAGAATCCTTTGGTTTTATTCCACAGCATATCAGCTGCTGAAAAAGCCTGAACTGCTGGAAATGGCTGACCATGCATACACATTTCTCACAGACTATTGCTTTGACAGTCAGTACGGCGGTGTTTACTGGTCGGTAAATTATGACGGAACTGTATGTGATGATACGAAGCATACATACAATCAGTCCTTTGCTATTTACGCTCTTTCAGCATATTATCAGGCAAGCGGAAAAAAGGGCGCACTGAACATGGCTTATGTGCTTTACCGTGTAATTGAGGAAAAATGCAAAGATGAAAACGGATATCTTGAAGCATTCCGCCGTGATTTTACACCCTCGTCAAACGAAAAGCTTTCGGAAAACGGCGTCCTCGCAGAGCGCACTATGAACACTCTTCTCCATGTCCTTGAAGCTTATTCCGAGCTTTATAAGGCGGATACGTTTTATGCTGTGGGCGACTCGATCCGCTGGATTCTGAAGCTGTTTCAGAAAAAAGTTTACAACCCCGAAAAAATGATTTGTGAGGTGTTCTTCGACAGCAACTACCACTCACTGATTGATCTGGAATCCTACGGACACGATATTGAAACCGCATGGCTTATTGACCGTGGATGCAGTGTTCTTGACGATGCGGCTTATAAAAAGGAAATGCTGCCTGTTACAAATGGTCTGGAAGAGGCTGCCTATCGCAATGCCTTTGACAAAACACAGCATGGTCTGAACAATGAACGTGAAGGAAATAAGGTTGACAACAGAAAAATCTGGTGGGTGCAGGCAGAATCTGTGGTTGGTTTTTACAACGCTTATCAGAAACAGCCCCAGAAGAAAGAGTATCTTCAGGCGGCAGAAGAAATCTGGGAATTTATACAAAGCAGTGTAGTGGATCCTGACAGCGGAGAATGGATAGAGTACGTTCCGGCAGATAATAAACCCGACCCGAAGCAGGCGCTTGTTCATTCGTGGAAATGCCCATATCATAACGGAAGAATGTGCATGGAGATGATTCAGCGTCTGTCACAGGCATGATAAAAGGAGGAAAATATGCAGATTCCCGCTAACAAAAATGCAACAGAGAAAGCAAAAGAGCTTTTAAACTACCTGTCCGATACAGCCGGAAAAGCTATTATCACAGGTCAGCATACACAGACGAATCCTATGGAGGAAATTTCTTATATCAGAGAAATTACAGGGAAAGAACCAAAGCTGCGTGGCTTTGAACTACTTTCCTATTCTCCGAATATCAATTATGAAAATGCAGACGCGCCTTGTCTGACAGAGATTTATGAAAATCAGCATACCCTTGAAACTGCCATGAAGTGGGCGAAGGAATCGGACGGGATTCTGACATTTTCCTTTCACTGGTTTTCTCCCATCGGCGGACATGATAAGAGTTTTTATGCTGTCAATACTGATTTTGATGCCACCCGTGTACTCATTGACGGCACACCGGAACGCAAGGCTTTTTTCCATGACATGGATATAATTGCAGAGCAGTTAAAACAGTTTCGTGATGCGGATATACCGGTATTATGGCGTCCATTCCATGAATCGGACGGCGACTGGTTCTGGTGGGGCGCAAAAGGACCGGAAACTGCAAGAGAATTATACAAGCTGATGTTTGATCACTATACAAATGTACATCATCTTGACAATCTGCTGTGGGTATGGAACTGCCGACTTCCGGAAGGATATCCGGGTGATGAATACGTTGATGTTGTTTCTGTGGATATTTACCTGACGGAATATACAGAAACAGATTATCATGATGATTACTGTAAACTTATTAAGGCGACATCTGGGAATAAAGTGGCGGCTCTTGCAGAAGTCGGGTACATGCCGGATATTCATCTGCTGGAGCAGTCCCACACACCATGGGCATATTACATGACATGGTCAAAGGAGTTTTGTATCGGCGAACAGTATAACTCCGTAAAAAAGCTGAAGGAAATGTATGAAAGCAGGTATGCCGTTGTATCTGATACTGCTGTTTAGAAGAATGATTACGGACATTTTGACCTTAAAAACAGCGAGTGCCGCCACGGTACTGCATGCGTCCGGATGCTGACGGACTGGTTATTTCACCATCTATACCGTCTAAATGGGAAGGATTTAGGATTGAAAAGTCATTCAGAGGCAGTCAGCTTTCAATTGACGTACAGAACCCCGACCACGTTGAAAGCGGTGTAAAGGAAATCACTCTCAATGGTGAAAAGCTTGACGGAAACTATGTTCCAGCTGAAAAACTTGCAAAGGAAAATAAAATTACAGTTACTATGGGATAATAACATTTTATTACTCATCACAAAATAGTTTCAATACAATAATTTTAGTGTCACACACCCCGATGTGTTTCCGTTTACAGTCCTGTCTCGACTACTTTGTGGAAATCATAAATCTGTGTATCCGGAGAACTGCTCCGACTTGTTCCCACGTACACAATAAGACTTTGATATTTGAATGTCATATAATCCTATAAAAAGCAAAAGTTCCGAAAAATAAGCACTTTCTCGCATATTAGTCTTCAACCTTTGACATCAAAACCACGCACTCAACGTGCGCCGTCCCCGGAAACAAATCCACAGCCCTCACCCGTTCCACAGCATAGCCGTTCTCCGCAAATGCCGCAGCATCTCTGGCTGCCGTGGACGGATTGCAGGAAATCATCACAATCCGGGAAGGCTGCATCCCGGAAACTGCCGAAATGGTAACTGCATCACATCCCTTTCTCGGAGGATCCAGGATCACAACGTCGGGAGCAATTCCCTCCCCCTGCAGCCCAGCAGCAATTTCACCGGCATCGCCGCAATAAAAGCTGGCATTGTCGATATTGTTGCGCTGCGCGTTTTCTCTGGCATTTTCCACCGCTTCCGGGATGATCTCCGCACCGATGAGCCGGGCTGCGCCATCCGCCATGGACAACCCTATTGTCCCGGCACCGCAGTACAGGTCCAGCACCACCTCATGTCCTGTAAGACCTGCATATTCTCTGGCAATGGCATACAGCCGTTCCGCCTGGGCGGTATTCACCTGGTAGAAAGACTGGGGGGACAGTGCCACATCAATGCCGCACATGGTGTCGGAAATGCTGGTCTTTCCGCTGAGAAGCGTCACATTCTCTCCCATGATGACATTAGTGTTCCGGGAATTCACACTTTCTGTTATGCTGGTCATTTCCGGGAAGGCGGCGGTAATTCCAGCAAGCACCTCCCCCACCTGACGGCGGATGGATCTGCGAACCACAAAACACAGCGAGATCTCGCCGCTGTGGTAACCGCGCCGCAAATAAATATGGCGCAGAATGCCGGAGCCGCTCTCCTCATGATAGGCAGAAATACCCGCTTTCTGCAGTGCGGGCAGCAGGTATTCAAGAATTTCCGTGAACACAGCCGGCTGCAGCTTACATCCGGTATAGGGAATGACACGGTGGCTGTGTCTGGCGTAGAAGCCGCACACCAGCCTTCCGTCCTGCTCGGCAATGGGATACTGCGCCTTATTCCGGTAGCCGCAGCGTCCGTCGTCACCAAGAATCGGCTCAAATTCCGGGGAAAGCTTCCCGATCCGCGTAAAGGCGTCCCGGACAAATCCCTCTTTATACTGAAGCTCCGCCGCATAGCTGACATGGCGGAACACACAGCCGCCGCACTGGCGGAACACCGGGCAATCCGGCTCCGTGCGCTCCGGGGAAGGAACCAGCAGCTCGTCAATGATGCCAAAGGCATAGCTTCTGAGCACTTTGACGATTTTCACACGCAGCCTGTCCCCCACTGCGGTTATGGGGACAAATACTGCCATACCGTCAATGCGTGCGACGCCGCTTCCCTCCGTGGTCATACCGGTGATTTCCGTCTCATAAATTTCGTTTTTCTGCATGGCTGTTCCTTTCTGCGGATGGTTTATCTTTGGGTAACCTCTAAAAACCCTCTGTTTTTTAAATCGGAAAAGAAGAAAAGTTGGATTTTGTGAGGCTTTGCCTTACGGCATCCGTCCCCTTTGCCCCTTTGGGGCATCTCCCCGCCCCGTTAGAAGTCCCCCACCAATGCTAACAACTTAAGAAAGCCTCATGATACGTAAGCAGGTTGAAAGGGCGCAGCCCTTCCCGGGGTTGAGGGGTCGGAGACCCCCTATCATTGCCCCCTTCCTTCAGGGAGGGGGTCGGGGGGTGGGCAATTCTGACATACAATCCCTTAAGTTGATGACATTGAGTCCCCCACACCCACCTCTAAAAACAAGTTTTTAGAGGTTCCCTTAATGCTTTGAGCAAACTTGATTGGCACATTTGATAGTAAAAATTACTTGGCTTGTAAGGCGCAAAAATATTTTTTTGTTTTGGGCATATCCGAATGCTGCGGAAGCCGCCACCGTTCACCGCTTAAATTTTATTGAAAAATGATCCTGAAATAAATTCGGCATCTTATATCACCCAAAACTTCTTTTTTCTGCTCAATAGAACTCCGATTTACAGCAGATAAATCGGAATTTGCAAATATCATTTTGCATTTCTATATGAAATTACAATATGACTTGATGCAAATAATATTGATGCCACAATCAATAGCACTGACCTACTCATAATCCCACTAAATAAGAACAAAATTGAAGGAATAACAGAAAGTGCTAATGCTCTGAAAACGCTGTTTCTCTTAAAACATATAATCCAAATTGCAAAATAAAGCATTACCAATATGGCATCTACAATCAGATATAATGCAAACGCTTCGTCAGACCACCACCCGAACCAAGTTCCCGGAATATTGATTATCATGAATCCGAAACAACCAAATCTCCCTACTTGTTCTATGACCTCAACATATTTATTGTTCCACTTATTATCAAATCCATCTTTGCACTTAATCGCAAATACAATATTGGGTATCATAATAACTGCAATAAAAAACAGCCCAAAAACATTAATCCATTCCATATTATCTACCACCACAAATTCTAATTTATTACTATTTTGATATAAGATACGTTACTATTCCTACTCGCTCCTTATCACATTCCACCGCACGAGTGAGTATTCTTGTATCATCTTCATAAACATCATAATATTCAACGATCCACCTGCCACCGCAATCATCTTTTGGAAATGATTTAGTACTGTATGTTATAAGCCTTGCTTTGTCATAGGAGCTTTTTTCAAACAGTATCATCCTATCTTCCACAGTTATTCCTCCTCGATATATAATATTTATCGTCCATCCTTCCTGCTGATGCACAATCTGATGAAAAGGCAGATGCAAAAACCTATGCCGCACCCGATTGCGGCTGTGCCAACGAACAGCAGGATAAATACCATCATAAAATTGGCAGGCATATTGGACAGCAACTCACAAATTCCATAGACGAGAACCGATGTAACAATTGCAGCGATCAGCTTCTTTTGTTTTTTGCAGCGCAGTCCGGCAATTGCTGCAATCACAACTCCGATCAGCAGAAACATAACTGTATCCGATTCAAACAATTCCTCAAGAATAGGAAAATATTTCATACCTGTTCATACTCCTTATTATCGTCTTTTCAACGCAACATCCGAAAATCGGGACGGCTGCCCTACTTTTTATTCCGAATAAATTCTGTCACAAAGAGTACGCCTGCCAGGAATAAAGCGCATCCAAGACCCGTATAGAAAAATGCGATAAATACATCCGGAACTACACCGCTGGCTCTTAACCCTATGCCGCCTCCCATCATGATTGTCATAATAATATAGGCTTTCAGGTCAAAGAAGTTCCAGAAAGGCCGGAAGTCTTCCTCATAACCTCTGATACGGCGAATGTGCTTTCTTGTCATTTTATAAAACATTGCACCAAACAGCAGAAACACAACTGCTGACAATGTTATAGTATACCAGAATATTTCTATAGCCTGATAGGACAATATTCCCAGTCTTGCAACATTAAAGCCTGCAATCATCCATACAATTCCAGCTATGATCAAAAGAGTCCTGGTTGAAACTTCATAAAATTTCTTCATTTCTTTCCTCTCCATCAACGGCAGTACCGGTCCTTCCAAAGCATCAGCGTTCCTCCATCCGTCCAAGCACCGCTTCGATTTCCTTTTTCTTTTCCATCAGCTTTTCAAACCGCTCAATGTATTCGTAGGGAAATTTATAGTTATGGACACGGGTAATTTTCCCGCCCGGCTCCACCAGCTTGGTGGAGGCGGCACATCCGGCTCCCAGAATGGTCTGGGTTTCGTCCATGATCAGGATGTTGTACAGATTCTCCTTCCCTGCCCTGGCATAGCCCACATTCTCTAGATTGCCCACTGTATTCTTCTGGCGGTACAGATAATAAGGACGGTAGCCCTGCTGCGGAAGCCGGGCGGCGGACAATTCCGCCATGGCGGCAACGGCTTCGTACTGCTGTACCTGGCTGGTGCCGTAGAGATCCGCAGCACGCTTCAGCGTCAGGGTATGCACCGTAATACTGTCCGGCTCCAGCGCCATGACGCGCTCCAGAGTATCCGCAAAGCCTTCATAGGTATCCGTGGGCAGGCCGGCAATGAGATCCATGTTGATATCGTCAAAGCCGAGCCTTCTGGCAAGCCGGAAAGCATCCACCGCCTGCTGCGCCGTATGGCGCCGCCCGATGGCTTCCAGGACGCTGTCCTGAAGGGTCTGGGGATTCACGGAAATCCGGGTGGCACCCATTTCTTTGATGACAAGGAGCTTGTCCTCCGTGATGGTATCCGCTCTGCCGGCCTCCACGGTGTACTCCCTTGCGCCGGCGATGTCGATATGGGCGGCAATGGCCTCCATGATCCTGCGCAGCTGGGGGGCGGAAACAGAGGTGGGGGTACCGCCTCCCATATAGACGGACTGCACCCGGAGCCCATGGCGGCGGATGAGATCTCCCAGCACCCGGATTTCCTCGCAAAGCTTATCCACATAGGCAGGAATCAGCTGCTTTGCCGTCTCCATGGAATGGGATACAAAGGAGCAGTAGCTGCATCTGGTGGGACAGAAGGGAATGGAAATATACAACCCGATCTCCTTGGCACTGTGGGGCAGGATGGGCTGCTGGACGAGGGCTGTTTCACAGGCAAGCTTCATCTTGGCGTCGGAAATGAGGAACCGTTCCTGGAGTGTGCGGCATGCCTCCTCCGGGGTCATGCCCTCTTCCAGCGCCTGGATGACCTTGCGGACCGGACGGATTCCGGTAAGCAGTCCCCAGGGCGGCGTATAGCCGGTCATATCACGCAGCGTCCCATACAGGAGACGGCAGAGGGTGTATTCCGTATCATCGGGCGTGTCCGGTGTACAGACTGCCTCCCGGGCTGCACCGTGAAGCTGAACCCGGACACGGCATCGTGTTCCGTTGGCAGTTTCCTCACAGACAGTGAGAATCCAATTGGGCACATCCCGGGGAAGCTCCCCGTCCTCGCAGAGCAGAAAGCGGACATTGGGGATAAAGAGCTTGGCCGTTGCCTGCACCTCGTAGCCGAAGCGGTGCCCCCTGAAAATCAAAGCATAATCCGGTTTCCGTTCCATTACAGGATCCTCAGATAGGGATTGGTCCGGCGTTCCGCTTCCAGAGTGGAGGAGCCGCCGTGACCGGGGAAGACAAGCGCATTGCCCGGCAATGCAGCAATTGCCTGCAGGGAAGCACGCATCTGCTCAGGACTGCCGCCGAGATCCGTCCTGCCGATACTGCCGGCAAAAAGGGTATCACCGGTAAAGATCACCCCGTCCGACAGATAGCAGACGCCGCCGGGAGTGTGCCCCGGCGTATGCATGACACGAAACTGGCAGTCCCCCACAGAAATGATCTCCCCGTCGGTGACAGTGGTATATTCCGTCACCCTCTCATAGGGAACGGAGCTGATCTGGAGGGCAAGGTTGCGCTCGGCACTTTCCAGCATAACAGCATCCGCCTCATGGATGTATACGGCAGCACCCGTTGCCTTTCGCACTGCCTCCACGCCGCCGATATGGTCATAGTGCCCATGGGTCAGAAGAATGGCCTTCAGGGTCAGATGCTTCTGTTCCAGGAACCGCAGCAGCTGGTCGGGGGAATTTCCCAGATCCACTGCCGCACACAATCCGCCGCCGCAGTCCGCAATATGGCAGTTGGCGGCAAGCTCGCCCAGCATCAACGTCTCTATGTTCATAGTAAGTTCTCCTTTATTGTAGCTTTATTGTTATTGTATCACATGCAGGGTAAAAAATCAAGATTTTCCCAGGATATCTTTCACGCAGCGCAATTTTGCGGCTTGGCATACTGATACTCCGCCTGTGGGGGCTATGAAAATCATGATGTTTTATCATGATTTTCAAATGGGAATAGTATGAAACATCCCCCTCCGCATAGCAGAGGGGGATGCCGGATATCTCTGTGTATTGCACGGGTCAGGCCTCGTGTCACTCACCGGATTCCATGCCGGGATTGGCATCCGGAGCAGGACGGTGGGGCTGCTGCTCCTGCAGGCGCTGAAATACAATGTCATAGCCGTTCTTGCTCTGGTAATTCAGGGAACGATTGACACGGCTGATGGTGGCTGTGCTGGCACCGGTGGCGGTGACAATATCACTGTATACGTGATGGGCACGCAGCATTTTTGCTACCTGCAGTCGCTGGGACATGGTCTGAAGCTCCAGCACGGTGCAAAGATCTTCAAAAAAAGCACTGCACTCCTCCTTGGTTTTCAGACACAGAACAGCCTCATAAAGCTCGTCCAACACATCAGGATTGATCTTTCCGCGTTTCATTGTAGCAAATTCCTTTCTGATTAAGGTTATCTATATTTTAACACAGTATCGCACAAAAGTAAAGACTTTTTTGAAAATTTTCCAAAAAATCAGCTCCGGGAAGGATTGCAAAATTTTCCTGTCCATGGTATAATACAGAAGCAGTCCGGCAGGATCTGCACTTCTATTCATTCATACAGAGCAGGAGGAATCAGCATGGTAAAGCATATCATTCTCTGGACGCTGAAGGATACCTTCACACCGTCAGAAAAGGAAACGATCAAGCAAGGCATTAAAGAAGGGCTGGAGGGGCTCCAGGGGGTCGTCCCGGGACTTCTGCGCATCAAGGTCATTACAGAAGGGCTGGAAAGCTCCAATGCCGACCTGATGCTGGACTCCGCCTTTGAAAACGAGGCGGCATTAAAGGCATATGCCGTACACCCGGCACATGTGGCAGTAGCAGATTCCAGGGTCAGACCCTACACGCAGGACAGAAAATGCCTGGATTTTGAATGCTGATACGAATCCTCCAAACTGTAAAAGGGAGCCTCTAAAAACTTGTTTTTAGAGGTGGGTGTGGGGTGACTCCCCACGGGGTGGGGAGATGCCCCAAAGGGGCAGAGGGGACGGGCGCCGGTCAGGCGAAGCCCCACAAAATCCACCTTTTATTTCTTTCCAATTTTAAAAACAGAGGGTTTTTAGAGATTCCCAAAAGATATTACAGTTTGGAGAGCAGCCGCCCCGGTCATGCTGCAATGGCCGGGGCGGTTGGATTGCTGCACACTCAACTGATGGAATATTTTCCAAAAAATATTGACTTTTGTATAACTATATGGTAAAATAATACTATCTGAAGCCGCTGACAAGGTCTTTTCGCGGATTCGTAATCAAAGGGGAATCTCTAAAAATACTGGTTTTTAGAGGGGCGGGCGTGGGACGCAGTCCCATAAAATACCCCTTCTTCTCTTAGTGCAAGACAAAGCTTCCGGACTTTTAGAGGTTCCAAAAACTGATTAACAGGAGGAGTTGCTATGAAATCAATTGGAAACAAACTGCTTGCCGGTCTGCTGAGTACAGCATGCGCTGCCGCATCCCTTCCCCTGGGAATGGTATCCACTGCTGCGGAACCGGTGCAGACAGTCATTTATGAAACCGGCTTTGAAGACGGCGTTATTGATTTTACACGCCGCGGTGAGGACGAAACCCTGTCCATTACCAATGAGGATCCCTATTCCGGTGACGCCGCACTGGCAATCACCACCAGAGCCAAAAGCTGGAACGGCCCCCAGCTGGCACTGGATGATCTTTGTGAAGCCGGCGTGCGCTATACGGTCAGCGCCTGGGTCAAGGCTTCCTGGTACAATAATGTGACACTGAGCCTGCAGTATACGGATGCGGAGGGAACCGCACATTACTCCAATCTCGCATCCGTCATCAGCCAGGGCGACTGGCAGCAGTTCTCCGAGGTCAAGTTCAGCTTCTCCGAGGATGTCACCGATGTGTATATTTACTTTGAATGCAACGACCAGGCAGATCTCTATGTGGATGATTTCTCCCTGAAAACTGCGCCGCTTTATGAAATTGAGCAGGATATTCCCTCTCTGAAAGATGTTTATGCGGATTATTTCAAGATCGGCGGAGCCGTGACAACGGATGAGCTGTCCCCCCAGTCCACCAAGGATCTGGTGCTCAAGCACTACAACAGCATCACCCTGGGCAACGAGCTGAAGCCGGAGAATGTCCTGAATCAGAGTGCCACCCTTGCCTATCTGGAGGAAACCGGCGATGATACCAATCCCCAGGTTACCATTAATTCCGCACGTTCCATTCTGAATTTCTGCCGGGACAACAACATTCCTGTCAGAGGTCATGTGCTCGTATGGCACAGCCAGACGCCGGACTGGTTCTTCAAAGAGGGCTACACCGACGACGGTGACTGGGTCGCCCAGGAGGTTATGCTCCAGCGTCTGGAAAATTACATCAAAAACCTCATGGAACTGCTGGCTGAGGAATATCCCACTGTGGAATTCTACGCATGGGATGTTGTCAACGAGGCCTGGCTGGATGACGGTACTCCGAGAACCGCCGGCGCACAGTCCGAGAACGCCAACTATTCTGCATGGGTAAAGGTGTTCGGAAACAACTCCTTCATTCCTTATGCCTTTGAATATGCCAGAAAGTATGCACCGGAGGGCTGCAAGCTCTACTACAACGACTTCAACGAATACATGCCCAGCAAGACTACTGCCATTGTGGAAATGGCAACAGAGCTGAAGGAGGCAGGACTGATTGACGGCATCGGCATGCAGTCCCATCTGGATGTCAGCTTCCCCTCAGTCTCTGCCTATAAAAAAGCACTGGCTGCCTTTGCAGAAACCGGTCTGGACATCCAGGTCACGGAGCTGGATATCACTACTTCCGATACTTCCGAATCCGGTCTGGCGACCCAGGCACAGATGTACAGCGACATTATGGACTGCCTGGTGGAGTACTCCGACAGTGTTTCTGCCGTGGTATTCTGGGGTACCACCGATGACATGAGCTGGCGTGCCTCCAAATATCCCCTGCTGTTCAATGAGGATTACACTGCCAAGCCCTGCTTCTATTCCATTGTGGACGGCTTTGAGGTGGAAAATCCGGAACCGGGCGATATCAACCAGAACGGTTCAGTAACGGTAACGGATCTGGTGCTGCTCCAGAAGTACCTGCTGGCCTGCACCTCCCTGAATGAAACCCAGCTGACACTGGCAGATGTGAATGAGGACGGCATTGTCAACGTGGTTGATCTTGGCATTCTCAAGAAAATGCTGCTGACACAGTAAATACCTGATTACGATTGACAGCACAACGGATTTTCTCCCAAACAGAGAAAATCCGTTGTGTCAGTTTATAGAAAAACAGCAGGATTTCTTATGATTGCCGCCACGCAGCGCCGAAGGCACAATCCAGGCAATGTTCCGGAGCAACTGCGCTGAAACAGGATTTCTGCAAACTTTTTTTCGATTTTCCTTGAATTTTTTCTCCGGTTATGCTATAATGAAAGTGTTGTCGTCCCGCAGCGGGACTGTTCAGCAAAGGAGGTGCAGTATGAAACCGTATATGAAACGTTACGAGGCTTATCTCCGGGAACAGCTGTCCCATCCGGATCCGGCGCATCTTGCGGCACTCCGGAAGGAAACCCTGGTGCAGATCGGGTTTATGCAGCATGAACGGCTGATTCATTTTCTGGTCACCATGCTGTTTGCACTGCTGTTTCTGATTTCCCTGGGCATTCTGCTGTTTCAGCCGTCCGTGGGTCTTCTGCTGCTGACGCTGCTGCTGCTGGCACTGCTGATTCCCTACATAGGGCATTATTATTATCTGGAAAATACTGTGCAGAAGCTCTATGTACTCTACAATCAGCTGGCAGCCCTTGCGGACGGGATGGATTACCCCAACACGGATCCGGAGAAAAAACAATAGGGAATCTCTAAAAACTCTCTGTTTTTATAATTGAAAAGGAATAAAAGGTGGATTTTGTGGGGCTTCGCCTGACCGGCGCCCGTCCCCTCTGCCCCTTTGGGGCATCTCCCCACCCCGTGGGGAGTCACCCCACACCCACCTCTAAAAACAAGTTTTTAGAGGCTCCCAATAGTTTTCACCAATCCGACACACTTTGTACATTCTGCACTGGTACACTGTACTATGTGCATGCTCCTATTTTGAGCGGAAAGGAATGAATCATTTTCATGAGTAACAAGAAAAACAATCCTCAGGAGGAAGAAACAGTTGTGTATCACAGCATTTTAGGCGATGAGATTCCTGCTGAAACGGAGGAGGATGAGGCAGAAACGGAAAAGACGGAGAATCCCCCCAAAACGGATACTCCCGAAGCCAGAGCCTCTAAAAAGAAAAAATGGAAGATCGCAGGCATATCCGCTGCCTCCCTTGTTCTGGTGGCATGCCTTGCCTATGCCGGCATCGGCATCTACAACCGGCAGAAGACAAGCGGTCCTGCTGCAACAATCAGCGGCAGTGCCGAAAACCCTGCACCCCTGGACGAAAGCGAAGAAATTGACCTGAATGCGGATAAAAAGGTCGTTGCCTGCTACTACAAGGACACCATTAATATGTTTATCGCCTATTATGGTGAGGAAGCACTGCTTTCCACCTACGGCATGGATGTCAGCAAGCCCCTGAAGGAGCAGGAAAATTCCTTTGAAACCGGCAAAACCTGGTTTGACACGATGATGGAACAGGCAACCAGCACCCTTGAACAGCAGCTCATTGTCTGTGCGGCGGCACAGGACGCCGGCTATACGCTGACAGCGGAGGACAAGGAGCTGATTGAGACTGCCATTGCCGGCTCGGATATCGCTTCCTACGGCAACAGCGTAACGGAGGAGGATCTGCGCAAGGCCCTCTCCATCCAGCGGCTCAGCACCAGCTATTATGAATACCTACTGGATCAAGCGGAAATTACCGATGCGGATCTGGAAGCCTACTACGAGGAAAACAAGTACAGCTACCTGACCTGCGGTCTGGGCGGTTTTACAGTTTCCTATGCAGCGGATGAAAACGGCAATGCTGCCATGACCCAGGAAACTGCGGCAGAACTGAAGGATCAGCTGATGGCCTGCAAGAATACGGACGAGTTTGAAGCACTGGTCAAGGATATCCTCACGGAATACGAGGGCTACTCGGAAGAGGAGCTGGAGGAGGCCTTGCCCACCATGTACAACACTGCCTACACCTACACCCAGAATAACCCCGTGGGTGAATGGGCATTCGGCGATGCTGCAGTCAACGAAACCTACTGCGTTGAGGGCGATGAGTCCTACAGCATTTATATCATGGTCAGCGAGCCTGCAAGGGACGACAGCCCGACAGTCAATGTCCGCCACATTCTGTTCATGAATGAGGCCGATAATATGGCGGCAGCCCAGCAGGCCCTGGAGGACTGGAAGAGCGGCGACCAGACGGAGGATAGCTTTGCCATTCTGGCAGAGGAGCTTTCCGAGGATCCCGGCTCCAATACCAACGGCGGTCTCTACGAAAATGTGTACCAGGGACAGATGGTGGATACCTTCAATGACTGGTGCTTTGATACTTCCCGGCAGCCCGGCGATACCGGTATTGTAGAAACCAGCTACGGCGTCCATGTCATGTACTTCTCCGGCTATTCGGACCCCGCATGGAAAATTGATGCTTATCAGGCACTGCAAAATCAGTATTACAGCAGCTGGCTGACGCAGCAGAAGTCCATCTATACCGTTACGCTGAATGATAGTGTCATTAACAGCATTGAGGGATAGGCGATGACAAAGAAAGAACGTACCCTGCTGGCTTGTCAGGCGCTGAAGGAGCGTTATCCCGATGCCCTCTGCTCCCTGGTGTATGAAAAGCCCTATGAGCTGATGATTGCAGTCCGGTTATCTGCCCAGTGTACGGATGCACGGGTGAATATCGTCACCAAATCGCTGTTTCAGCAGTTCCCCACCCTGGAATCCTTTGCAGAAGCCGACCTGGCGGTGCTGGAAGAGGCTGTCAAGCCATGCGGCTTTTACAAAACCAAGGCAAAGAGCATCAAGGAAGCGGCACAGCGTCTGCTGCATGTGTACGGCGGAGAAATTCCCCGGACCATGGACGAGCTGCTGACGCTGCCCGGCGTCGGCAGAAAAACGGCAAATCTGCTGCTGGGCGATCTCTACGGTCAGCCGGCTGTGGTGACGGACACCCACTTCATCCGGATTACCGGACGGCTGGGTCTCACAAAGGAGAAGGAACCCCATAAGGTGGAGCAGGATCTCCGGAAGCTTCTGCCCCCGGAGGAATCCTCGGATTTCTGTCACAGAATCGTGCTCTTCGGACGGGATGTCTGCCGTGCCAGGAAACCCAGGTGCGCAGAATGCCCCCTTCGTGCAGCATGTCCCTCCTGTGAATAATTTTCAACTTTAACTGCCGGAATTTGTGCAGAACATAGGCGATGAAAGGCAGCTATTGACAAAACGGCATAAATCATATAAAATAAATATATGTATCTGTTTACAGGGACGGGCATATGGTGACTCCCCCACGGGGAGTTCCTGGAGACTGCCCGCAGAATATCAAGTAAAGGCGGTAAAGTTAGAATGGGTATTCTTACAACCATTTTTGGTTCCTACAGTGCAAAGGAGCTTGCACGTATTGAACCCATCAAGCAGAAAGTCCTCGATCTGGAGGAAGAATATAAAGCCCTCAGCGATGCGGAACTGAAGGAGAAAACCTTTGAGTTCCGTGAACGGCTGCAGGACGGCTCCGACACACTGGATTCCCTTCTCCCCGAGGCACTGGCAACGGTTCGTGAGGCCGGTGACCGTGTACTCGGCAAGCGTGCTTACCCTGTACAGATTATTGGTGCCATTGTTCTGCATCAGGGCCGTATTGCAGAAATGAAAACCGGTGAAGGTAAAACTCTGGTAGCTTGTCTGGCAGCTTACCTCAACGCACTGTCCGGCAAGGGCGTTCATGTTGTCACTGTCAATGACTACCTTGCCAAAACCCAGTCGGAGGAAATGGGCAAGGTGCACCGTTTCCTGGGCATGACCGTTGGCTGCATCCTGCACGGACTGACCAACGACCAGCGCCGTGCGGCTTACAACTGTGATATTACATACGGCACCAACAATGAATTCGGCTTTGACTACCTGCGTGACAACATGGTCATCTATAAAAAGAATATGGTACAGCGTGCCCCCAACTTCGCCATTGTGGATGAGGTGGACTCCATCCTGATTGATGAAGCAAGAACGCCGCTGATTATTTCCGGTCAGGGAGAAAAGTCCACCGAGATGTACACCCTGGTTGACAATTTTGTCAAGACCCTGACGCCTGTTACCGTTGTGGAAATTGATGACAAGGTGGATCAGGATGATATCAGCGAAACTGCTGATTACATTATTGATGAAAAGGCTAAAACCGCTACCATTACCCGTCTGGGCGTCAAGAAGGCGGAGCAGCACTTCCATGTGGAGAATCTCATGGCACCGGAAAATATGACGCTGCTGCATCACATCAACCAGTCCCTGAAGGCAAACGGTGTCATGAAGTCGGATATTGACTATATTGTGGAAAACGGCGAGGTCATCATCATTGATGAATTCACCGGCCGTAAAATGCTGGGACGCCGCTTCAATGACGGTCTGCACCAGGCCATTGAAGCCAAGGAAGGCGTTAAGGTGGCAAGAGAATCCAAGACGCTGGCCACCATTACCTTCCAGAACTATTTCCGTCTGTATGCCAAGCTTTCCGGTATGACCGGTACCGCTATGACGGAGGAGGATGAATTCAAGGAAATCTACAAGCTGGACGTTATTGCCATCCCCACCAATAAGCCCGTCATCCGTATCGACCACCCCGATCAGGTGTACCGCAGCGAGAAGGGCAAATTCCTCCAGATCATCGAGCAGATTGAGGAATGCCACAAGAAGGGACAGCCCGTGCTGGTGGGTACCATCTCCATCGAAAAGTCCGAGCTTCTCTCCAAGCTCCTCAAGCGCAAGGGCATCAAGCATGAGGTTCTGAATGCAAAGTACCATGCCAAGGAAGCGGAAATTGTTGCACAGGCAGGCAAGCTGGGGGCAGTCACCATCGCCACCAACATGGCAGGCCGTGGTACCGATATTATTCTGGGCGGCAATGCGGAATTTTCTGCCAAAGCAGAAATGCGCAAGCTGGAATATGATGAAGAGGTGATTAACGAAGCCATCGGCTTTGCGGATACGGACAATGAGGAAATTCTGGCAGCAAGAAAGGTATACCGTGACCTGTATGCCAAGTTTGACAAGCAGGTCAAGGAAGCCGCTGTGGAGGTCTGCGAAGCAGGCGGTCTGTTCATTATCGGTACGGAGCGCCATGAATCCAGACGTATCGACAACCAGCTGCGAGGCCGTGCAGGCCGTCAGGGCGACCCCGGCGAGAGCCGTTTCTTCCTCTCCGTTGAGGATGATCTGATGCGCATCTTCGCCGGCGACCGCATGGAATCCGTGATGAGATCCCTGAATGTGGAGGAAACTGTTCCGATTGAAAGCAAGTGGCTGACCAAAATCATTGCTTCCTCCCAGAAGAAGGTGGAGGGCAGAAACTTCAGCATCCGAAAGAATGTCCTCAACTATGACGATGTCATGAACACCCAGCGTGAAATCATTTACAAGCAGCGTGCGCAGGTGCTGGACGGCGAGGATCTCCATGACTCCATCCTGAACATGATGGAAGAGCTGGTCACCACCGTTGCCGGTCAGTATCTTGCTGAGGAAGAGGAGCAGGCTGACTGGAATCTGATCGGTCTGAAGGATTATTTCTACGGCTGGCTGCTGGACGACGGCGAGCTGGTTTACACGGACGAAGAACTGCAGAAGACTACCAAGACCGATGTGATCAACTTCCTGGTGGACAAGATCAAAACCAAGTATGCTGCCAAGGAAGAACAGTACGGTGAGAAGATCATCCGTGAGCTGGAGCGTGTGGTAATGCTGAAGGTGGTTGACACCAAGTGGATGGCGCATATCGACGATATGGCTGAGCTGAAGCGGGGCATTTCCCTGCGCAGCTATGGTCAGAAGAACCCGGTTGTCGAATACCGCTATGAGGGCTTCGATATGTTCGATGCCATGGTGGAGAGCATCCGCGAGGAAACTGTCCGCATGCTGCTGACCATTCAGGTCAACCAGAACCAGCCCCCCCAGAGAGAGCAGGTGGCAAAGCCCGATGCACCCAATGCGGGCAGCCCGGAAACTCGGCATGTCAAGAAGGTCGGCCCCAATGATCCCTGCCCCTGCGGCAGCGGCAAGAAGTATAAAAAATGCTGCGCTCTGAAAGAACAGAATTAAAGGTGGATTCTGAGGGGTTTCGCCTGACCGGCGTCCCCCCCTTACAACTGAACATGCATCAGCCCTCTCCCGGTGTCAGGCGGAGAGGGCTGTACATATTCCTGCCGGAAAAGGAACGTGATGATTCATGGATTATATGAATTTTGCAGCCTACTACGATACGCTGACAAGCAATGTGGAATACCCCCTTCGGGCAGCAAGGCTCCATGGGCTGATCCGGAAGCTGATCCGGACGGAAACACAGGGCAATCTGCTGCTGGATCTTGCCTGCGGCAGCGGCTCCATGAGCGAGGAAATGGCGAAACTGGGATATGATGTCATCGCTGTGGACAACTCCCCTGCCATGCTGGCAGCTGCCATGGACAAAAAACTGGAAAGCGAGCTGCCCATTCAGTACCTGTGCCAGGATATGCGGGAGCTGGACATGTTCGGCACCATGGATGTGACCATCTGCACCCTGGACAGCCTGAACCATCTGCCCTCCCTGGCGGACATCGGGACGGTGTTCCGGCGGGTCTCCCTCTTTGCCCAGCCGGGCGGCCTGTTCCTGTTCGATATGAACAGCGTCTACAAGCACAGGGAAATCCTGCGTGACCGGATTTTCCTGTATGACACGGATGCCGTCTTCTGCGTCTGGGAGAATCATTTCATCGAGGAGGACAACACGGTGGAAATGCAGCTGACCTTCTTCGAGAGGGACGGCGAGATGTACCTGCGCAGTGACGAGCTGATTACGGAAAAAGCCTATCCGGCGGAGGATATCCTCCGGCTTCTCCGGGAAGCCGGACTGGAACCCCTGGGGATGTACGATGCGGATGCGGATCTGGAGCATCCGGAGGTGCTGACACCCTGCACGGAAACAACGCAGCGCATACTCTTTGCTGCACGAAAACCTTTATAGGAGGAAGCATGATGAGCATCATCAAACGAGCAATTTCGGCGGACGGCAGCGTTGTGGCTTCTGCCATTGACGCCACGGAGCTGGTATCCGTCATGGAACAGTACCACAAGCCCTCGGCTGTGGTAACTGCTGCCCTGGGACGGCTGTCCATTGCAGCATCCCTTATGGGCTATGGTCTGAAAAACGAAGACGACGCACTGACCCTGCGGATTGACGGCGACGGTCCCATCGGCGGCATGGTCGCCGTGGCGGACAGCCGGGGCAATGTGAAATGCTGTGCGGATGAATACATTGTGGAAATTCCGCTGAATGCCCAGGGAAAGCTGGATGTGGGCGGTGCCGTGGGCAGCGGTACCCTTTCCGTCATCAAGGATATGGGGCTGAAGGAGCCGTATGTAGGCACCATTCCGCTGGTTTCCGGGGAAATTGCGGAGGATATTGCCAACTATTTTGCCTCCAGCGAACAGATTCCCACCGTCCTCAGTCTTGGAGTGCTGGTGGCGCCGGATCTGCATGTACTCCATGCCGGCGGTTTTCTCATCCAGCTGCTGCCCTATGCGGATGAGGCCTGCATCCCCGTTCTGGAACAGAACCTTGCCGCCATGCCCCATGTGACCAAGCTGCTGGAAGAGGGCATGACAGCGGAGGAAATTGTGCTCCGGTGCCTGGAGGGACTGGAACCGAATCTCCTGGATGAAGCGGAGGTTTCCTATCACTGTGACTGCAGCCGTGAACGCACCGAACGCCTGCTGGTCAGCATCGGCAGGGAGGAACTGGAGAAGCTCGCCCAGCAGCAGGAACCCATTGAGGTATGCTGTCATTTCTGCGACAAACGCTATGTTTTCTCTCCGGAGGAAATCCTGGAATTGCTTCAAAAATAGTCAACAACGCCGTTTCTCACAGAGAAGCGGCGTTGTAATCATTTGCCCCGCCCTCCCTCCATCCGACAGAAAAGTTAAACTATTAAACTTATTCGATACTATGAAAATTATGACTTTTTTAGTTATCTCTTTTGGTAAAAATACCAGTTGTAAATTCTGGAAGCTTGTGTTATAATGGAATCATAAATTTTATGATTAGAAAGGGGTTTGAAACCCGATGAAGAGAAAAATGATAACAAAGGGAATTGCGTGTCTGCTTGCGGTAGCCACCGCAGCTGCGGCTGTACCTGTTTCCTACGCACAGGAAAGCCTGCTGCAGGTCAGCAGCATTGCCGGCTCTGTCCTTGCAGGGGCAAGCACAACGGCTGTCACCTTCAGCGCAGTGGGCGGCGCAAGCGAAGCTGCCTATGCGGAATGGAGTGCAGTTTCCGGTGCTACCGGCTACAATGTCTATGTAAAGAAGAGCGGCGGCAGCTATGAGCAGATTGATACCATGCTCGTGCGCCAGTATGCGGACTGCTTCCGTGCGGATGCAGTGGGGCTTGCAGCCGGCAGCTACACCCTGAAAGTGGTTCCGATTATTAACGGAACAGCCGACGAATCCAAGGCAGCAGAAACGGCCGCCATCAGCGTTGCGGCAGCGGACAGAAGCGGCTTTGCTTTCTCCGATTCCGGCAAGGAAATCGGAACCGGTTCCTACGGCTGCGGCGGCTATCAGGCGGACGGTACCCTGTCCTCCGACGCCCAGGTCATTTATGTGACAGCGGATACCGTCAATACGGTTACGCTTTCCGTTATCACAAGCAGCAAGGGCACAACAACGGACTGCACGGGTCTTGCCGCAATTATGACCGCACGCCAGAAGGGCTACGATCTGACGCCCCTGGTCATCCGCATTGTGGGTGAGATCAAGGCGGAGGATATTGACGGTCTGAACAGCAACGGCTATCTGCAGGTCAAGGGCTGCACCAATGTCACCCTGGAGGGCATCGGCGAGGACGCCACAATCAATGGCTGGGGTGTTCTGGTGCGTGCCGCAACCAATGTGGAGCTGAAGAATTTCGGCGTGATGCTGTTCCCCGACGACGGCATCTCCCTGGATACGGACAACAGCAATATCTGGGTGCATAACTGTGATATTTTCTACGGTACTGCCGGCAGCGATTCCGATCAGGCAAAGGGCGACGGCTCCATGGATGTAAAGGGAGATTCCCAGTATGTCACCTTCTCCTACAACCATTTCTGGGATTCCGGAAAATGCTCCCTCTGCGGCATGACCTCCGAGACCGGAGAAAACTGGATTACCTACCATCACAACTGGTTCGATCATTCCGACTCCCGTCACCCCAGAATCCGTACCATGTCCGTTCATGTGTACAATAACTACTTTGACGGCAACTCCAAGTACGGCGTGGGCGTCACCATGGGCGCAAGTGCCTTTGTGGAGAACAACTATTTCCGCAACTGCAAATACCCCATGCTCTCCTCCCTCCAGGGCACGGATGCTGACGGTGCCGGCACCTTCTCCGGCGAGGACGGCGGTATGATCAAGGCATACGGCAACTATATGGAAGGCGAAAAGGGACTGATTACCCAGAACGATACCTCCGACAAGAGCGATATCGACTGCTATGAGGCTTCCTCCAGAACCGAGCAGGTGCCCTCCGATTACACCACCCTGGCAGGCGGAACCGTGTATAATAATTTTGATACCAACAGCAGCATTATGTACAGCTATACTGCGGATGCAGCTGCCGATGTTCCCTCCATCGTGACAGCCAATGCCGGCCGTATGAACGGCGGTGACCTTCAGTATGCCTTCGATAATTCCGTGGATGATGAGGACTACAGCGTCAATACTGCCCTGATGGCCAAGCTGACCGGCTACAGCTCTTCCGTCATTGCCATCGGCAGCGGCTTTACGGATGAAACCGTCACACCGGATCCCACGGAGCCTGTTACTGATCCGGCAACGGAGCCCACCGAGGCACCTACGGAACCGCCCACTGCTGCACCTACGGAGGAGCAGGAGATTCCGGAAATTCCCGCAGGAGCAACCATTATTTATGCATCCCCCAACGGTACCGGCGACGGCACCACCAAGGAGAATCCCACCGATGTTCTGTCCGCTATCGCAGCAGTGCCCGCAGGCGGCGTGATCTATCTGCTGGAAGGTACCTACACCTTCGGCTCTCCCATTGTCATTAATTATGAGAACTGCGGTACAGCGGATGCCTACAAGACCATTTCTGCCTATCCGGGTGCCGAGGTTGTCTGGGATTTCCATGAAATGGAAGTGTCCGATTCCAACAGAGGCGTTGTCATGGATGGTTCCTACTGGCACTGGTACGGCTTTGAAATTACCGGTGCCGGCGACAACGGCATGCTGCTTTCCGGCAACAGCAATGTCATCGAAATGATGATTTTCAGCGATAATCAGGACAGCGGCCTGCAGATCTCCAGATACCGCTCTGCTGCGGACAGCATTGCCACCTGGCCCAGCAACAACCTGGTTTACAACTGCACATCCAAAAACAACTGCGATGATGAAACAATGGAGAATGCCGACGGCTTTGCCGCAAAGCTAACCTGCGGTGAGGGCAATGTATTTGACGGCTGTCTGTCCTACAACAACTCCGACGACGGCTGGGATCTCTATGCAAAGACCGAAACAGGCCCCATCGGCGCAGTTACCATCCGCAACTGTATTTCCTTCCGCAACGGCTACACCGAGTTCGGTGAGGGCTACGGGGACTGCGACGGCAACGGCTTCAAGCTTGGCGGCGATGGCGTCAGTGTTGGGCATATTGTGGAAAACTGCCTGGCATTCGAGAACCTCAACAGCGGCTTTACGGACAACAATAACCCCGGTCTAGATAGCCTTACCAGCTGCACCTCCTACAACAACAATATCGGCAACAACGGCAAACCCAACTACAATACCTACCGCTGCACCGAGGGCTGTGATTTTACAAAGATCATTTCCTACTATAACAACGACATGATCAAGAACGATAAATTTGTCGGCACCATGGAAAATTCCGCTTACTTCAACGGCAGTACCTACTACTATGTGGGCGCCTCCCAGGCAATTGATAACGGCGACAAGATCGGTGATCAGGTGACAATCTCAGATTCTGATTTCATCAGCCTGGAGGTTCCGGCCATGGGCGCTGATTTCCATACTCTGTGGAGAAACGGCGACGGCACCCTTTACAACGGCGGCTTTGCCCAGACCAAGGAGAGCAACACCTATGCAGAGCTGGGCTACAAGCTTTCCCTGGATGTGATTGATCCTGTAGAGCCGACCGAGCCTCCTACAGAGCCTTCTACGGAGCCGGATCCCACGGAAACGGATCCCGCTGCGGTGGTCTACGGCGATGCGGACTGCAGCGGCAAGGTGGAAATCCTTGATATCATTCTGCTCAGCCAGTGCCTCATGGGGGCGGATAGCCTCACAGTACAGGGCGCTGCCAATGCGGATGTCAATCAGGATGCATTTGTCAATTCCACGGATACCCTGCTGATCATGCAGTATCTCGTCAAGCTCCTGGAAACCCTTCCGGTTTAATAACGAATGAAATGCAGCCCCTGCCCGTTGCGGCAGGGGCTGCTTGATTTTTGCCCTCATGATGCGAAAATTTGACATCCGATCTGAAATGTGCTATAATGGAAGAAAAAGATACCACGGAGCCTCTGACCCCCCTGTGATGCTGCCGGTGCAGCCGGCAAAGGGGCTGCATGGGCAAGTGGAAGCATGGCATAACAATGACAGAGTGAACCAATTAGGAGTGGATTTATGACGCAGGATATGACAACATATGCGGCAAATACCCTACATTGCCTGCCGGCGCAGACGGTGCTGAAGGAACGCTACCGGCTGCTGTCCGTAGCAGCCTTCGACAGCGGCGGTATCACCTATCGGGCGGAGGACGTGACGGACGGGGCACAGCTGCGCATCCGGGAATGCTTTCCCCGTCACCTTGCAGAACGGGACGGGACGGCACTGTCCAGCGAACAGCCCGGCGAACTGGAGCAGCTGCAGGAGCGGTTCCGGGCTGCGGCACAGCTGCTGGAGCAGCATGCAGTCCGGCATCTGCCCGCACTGACAGAATGGTTCCCGGAAAACGGAACGCTGTACTGTGTCTTTCCCTGGACGGAGGGCACCAGTCTGGAGGATACCCAGCTGGTGCTGACACCCACCTATCTGCGCAGTCTGGGGCTGGAACTCTGTGAATGCTATGCAGATCTCCTCGGGGGCGGCTGTTCCTACGGTGTCCTGACGGCAAGCGATATTGTCTTCGACGGACAGGGACATATGTCCCTGAATCCTGACCGGCTGCTGGATCCCTTTCTCCCCGTGGAGCCGGATCCTGCCGGGGAGCTGCACCGGCTGACCGCCTTTCTGAACGGCTGTCTCTCCCGTCAGGACGACCAGTGGGAATCCTCCCCGGAACTCCAGCAGCTTCGTGAAGCGCTGTCCTATACCTATCCGGATGTTCCCTCCCTGTACCGCAGTCTGCTCTGTGTTTCGGGAACTGTCAAGCCCCCTGCATCAGGACGCTGTTCCCGCAGAACGGCTGTGCTGTGCCTGTTCTGTCTGCTGGTGCTGGCAGCAGCCGTAATCTTGTCCGTGCAGATCTGCCGCCGACCCCGCTCCCTGGCAAGCCTTGTGGCTGGGGAGGCCGTCACTCCCGATGTGATTTCCGTCTGGGTGCCCCTGGAGGAAGACGCAGATGAACAGCAGGTAATGGAAATGTACCAGCGGCTGACCAGCGGCTTTGAGAAGAAATATCCCGGCTTCGGCATTCAGCTCATGCTGTTTGCAGACGGCTCCTTCGGGGAGGCGCTGGCGGCGGAGGAGAATTCCCTGCCCCAGCCCGCCGTGTTGATGGACACGGATGCGCCGGAGGTGCTGGCACTGGCGGCGGATCTGTCCCAGCTGACAAATTCCCTGGAGGATTGCTACCTTGCGGATATGACCGGATTTTCAGTGAGCCTGCCCCTTGGCTGCAGCCTGCCTGCGGTGTATTATCATACCTATGCCGGTGAAGCACCGGAGGCTTCCGTCATTGCCGCAGAGTCCCTTCCTGCCGATGTGCTGTGCGATGCGTCCGCTGCGGCATGGCTTGCCGAAAGCGGTCTGCCCTTCCGTGAGGGAGCGTTTTCGGAATTTCTGAAGGATGGCAGCAAGCCCATTCTGGCAAGCACTGCCTGCCTGTCCCAGGTGCAGCAGCAGCCGGAAGCCTCCGGTGCCGTCCGGATGCTGCCCGTCACAGCGGAGGGAACCTCCCCCCTGCTCTATGAAATGCCCTGTTCCGTCAATGCCAATGCGGACCGGAACAGCCGTCTCATCGGGATGCTCTGGCTGCAATATCTCCTGACGGAGGAGGCGCAGACCATTCTCTTTGCAGAAAACGGAGCTGTGGGAATCCTTCCCCTGCACCGGGACGCATTTGCCTATACAGTGGAACAGCACAGTGACCTTGCCGTCATCGGGGAACTGACGGATGCACTCGCCGGGGCTTCCCGGTAACGGAGGTGAAGAAATGACTTGGTTTTCCGCATTACAGGAACCCCTTCCGCCAGCGGTGGAAGCAGTACGCCTGCCGGAGGGTACCGTCATTGCCGGACGGTACCGGATTGAGGAAGGAGGCTTTGCCAATGGGCTGGAGCTTGTCTATGAGGCGTGGGATCTGCAAAAGGAGGAACGGACGGCTCTGTCCGAATTTCTGCCCATGCGCTGGTGCCTGCGTTCGGAGGAAGGGGCATGGGTTCCCTACCATGCTGCCGCAGGAGAAGCCTTCACGGCGGTGAAATCCGGATTGCTTTGCCGCCTGGAACAGCTGCAGCACTGGGGGGAGGAATCCGCATTGCTGCCGACAGCGGATGTCTTTGAAGCGGAAGGCACTGTCTGGACTGTGACGGCATCCTTTGAGGGAGAACGGCTGGCGTCCGTCATGGCATCCCGGCTGTTTACACCGGAGGAGGCCATTTCCCTGCTTGCTCCCGTGCTGGACACCCTTGCTGGACTCCATCAGCGGGGGCTGTACCATGGCTGCATTACGCCCCGGACCATCCTGCTCTGCGGCAAACGGACCTATCTGACCGGCTGGTGCAGCTGCATGAGCACCGACAGCCACGACTGCGACGCCATCAGCGATGTCCGGAGCATGAGCCGGATTTTGTACCGGATGCTGACGGGGGAGGAATGCTGGCGCAGGGAAACGGCCTCCGCCCTGCCCCGGGGACTGCGCCGTGCCCTGCAAATGGGAATGGCAGGCACACTCCCGGATATTCCGGCTCTCTGGGCAATGCTCCATGCGGACAGGCCTGCCAGCCGCCGCCGGAAGGTGCTGCCGGGGAACCGCAGCAGGAGCGTCGAAAGATGGATGCAGCCCCGTTTTGCGGTCTGCTTTGCAGTCCTGTGCTGTCTTGTCCCCCTGAGCCTGTTCCTCCTGACCATGGGCTCCGGAACCCTGGAGGACTCTGCCTATGCCCTTGCGGAGGGGGAAATCTGTGTCCCCGAGCTGCTCTACCTTTCCCAGGAGGAGGCATTTTCCCGTGCGGAAGCGCTGGGGCTGCGTGTGATTGTTTCCGCCCGTGAGGACAATCCGGTGGTGCCGGAGAATCAGGTGGTGACCCAGTCCCCCTGTGCCGGCGCCGTCCTCCATGAGGGGGAAACCATTACCATTGCCGTCAGTGACGGCTGGTCGAATTATGTGCCCAATGTCTGCAATCTCCTCCTGGAGGATGCAGTTACCGTCCTGGAAGAAGAGGGCTTTCTCGTGACCTATGAGGAGGTCTGGAGCACGGATAATGCACCGGGAACGGTGATCTCCCAGAGCGTCAGCCCGGAAACCAAGCTCCAGCGTGACAGCGTCATTCATCTGGTGGTTTCCCTCGGCCGTGAGGATCTGGACACCAGTCAGCTGGAGCAGGTGGGCGACTACACGGGCATGGATTTTGAGGAGGCAAAGGCACTCCTTGCCGGACTGCACCTCTATGCCCTCCAGGCGGAAACGGTCTATGATCCGGAGGTTCCGGCAGGTGTGATTCTTTCCCAGGATATCCAGCCGGGTCAGAAGGTGCCCCAGGGAACCGTCATCAATATGGTGGTCAGCCTTGGCGTGGAGAAGGTGCGCGTCCCCAGCGTCAGCCTCATGAATGCCTCCGCTGCAAAATCCGCCCTGGAAAATGCCGGACTGAAGCCCGTGCTGGTATATATGGCTGGCAGCAGCTATGCCAGGGACTGCGTCATTTCCCAGAATCTTGCAGAGGGAACACTTGTTCCCATCGGCAGCGAGGTGTGGCTGACAGTCAGTCTGGGGAAGGACAGCTATGTAATCAGTACGGGGGGATGGTCGGGAAACGCCCTGCCGGGCAGTGACCCCACGGAAGCCCCCACTGCCGCCTCCACCGAGGGAACAGCCCCGGCAGCAACAGAGGAACTCCCCAGTGAAACGGAAAGCTTCGTCCCAGGGACTGACAGCACGGATGCCCGGGAGGAGGAAACCTCCGAGGAGATGACAGCGCCCTCGGACGCCCCGGCAACCGACCCCATTGAAACGGCGGAGCCCTCAGCGGAGGAAACGGATCCCACGGAGGAAGTCCCCCCGTCCCCCTCGGAGACGGAGCCGGAAGATCCCACAGCAGCCGAGCCTGCCTCGGAAGCCCCGCTGCCGCAATGAAGCAGGAGCAGCTGAAACGCCTGGGGATTCTGCTGCGGCAGATACTGACGGTACTGGCAATGGGGGCTGCCTATGCCCTCTTTGCAGCGCTGACGGGGATAACCCTCCCCTGCGTCTTTTATGAAATCACCGGATGGTACTGCCCGGGCTGCGGACTGACCCGCATGTGCCTTGCTCTGCTGCACCTGGATCTTGCCGGTGCCGCCCGTGCCAATCTGCTGTTTGTAGTGCTGCTGCCCTTTCTTCTGACGGCAGGAATCTGCAAGGCGCACCAGTACATCCGAACCGGCACAGTCAGGATGGGAACACCGGAAACGATATTCTGGATTCTTTGCGCCGCCGCTGCCCTGGGCTTCGGGATCATGCGGAATCTGAGCGCCTTTGCCTTTCTGCAGCCGGGCGGATAGCAGAGCCTGGCAAATACAACCACCCCTCGGATGAGGAGTGGTCATGAGTCCCGTCCAGCCAATGTGCCTACCCGGCACATGGCTGGACTATTTTTTTATTTTCGTTGCGCCTTCGGCGCATGCAGGGTACTGCGCCCCCTGCAACCCCCGAAACAGAGCCGAAAATTTCCCTGCAAAAGGCGGGTGGAGCATCTTTCAAGAAACTGCCGTTAATAAGCCGAACCACCCCTCAGGAGAGGGATGGTTCGGAATCTGTTTCTGTACCGGAGGGAGCCTCCTCCATAAAGCAGCCGCTTTCCGCAGCTGCAGGCACCAGGAGCGACAGCGCCCGCTTATGATTGATCACCTTGAATTCCGTCTGATTTTCCAGGTATTCCCCATCCACCGTCCAGGGAACCTTCATGTCCGTCATCAGCTCAATGCGGATTTCGGACGCACGCAGACAGAACATTTTGGCATCGGAGGACAGCTGCCGGATATCCCGCAGGAACGACAGGGCACGCTGAAGCTCTATGGGATTCTCCGGACGTTTCACCAGGGTGATTTCAAACAGACCGTCATCAAAATAGAAGTCGTTGATATTCAGAAGCCCCCCCACGGATGCGCTGTTGGTAACCATGCCGTATACGAACTCGTCCTCCAGTACCTGTCCGTCACAGGTAATCCGCATGGGATAGCTCTGAATATTGGTAATTTTGGTCAGGGAATTCATGACATAGGCAAAGGAACCGAATACGTTTTTTACCGACTGCGGTGTATCATAGGTGACATCCGTAAAGGCACCGAAGGCGGTGATATAGTTGAAGCTCCTGCCGTTGACCGTGCCGATATCAAAGCTCCGGGGCACGCCGTTTATGACCGCCTCCGCCGCCTTCAGCAGATCCTTGGGAATCCCGATACTACGTGCAAAATCATTCTGGGAGCCGCATGGAATATACCCGATGGGCATCCGGTGCTTTGCCTGCATCATTCCGCTGAGAACCTCGTTGAGCGTACCGTCACCGCCGGAGCAGAAAATATAGTCATATCTGCCCGTTTCTGCCGCAGCAGCAGCGGAAATGGCCGCATCCTGTGGCGCCTGAGTGGGATGCATGGTGACCTCCATCCCCGCCTTGGTCATCATATCCAGGATGGTGCCCAGCTTATAGTGCAGCGCCGCCTTTCCTGCTTTCAGGTTTACAATATAGTAAACATGTTTCATGTTGATTTCCCCTTTTTCTCCATCAGCACAGATTTTAGCCGGAAGCCGGCAAAGGCAAGCACCGCTGCCACTGCACAGACAATGATGCACAGGACATAATTGCCCTTGGTCAGGCTGTCACCGATCAGTACGGAAGCCACCAGCGCCGGCATTCTTGCAATGGTGGCAAGGAACAGGAAGTTCACCGTGGAAATCTTCGTCAGCGGCACCACATAGGTGAGCAGATCCTTCGGGATACCGGGAATGAGAAAGAGAATGAATACCCAGAATTCCAGCTTCTTCTCATCCCGCAGCACCGAGAACCGTTCCAGCTGCTCTTCCGACAGGAAGAAATTGACAACGGGCTTGCCGAAGCATTTCACCAGCAGCACCACCAGGAACATTCCCAGAAGCACACCGAGCGCCGAGTACAGGATGCCCCGGACACTGCCGAACAGCATCCCTCCCAGCAATTCCATGGGACCCCCGGGAATGAACGCAATGACAATCTGCAACGCCATCATGCCAATAAAAATCAAGGGGGCAAAGATTCCGTACTCCTCAATTGCCGAACCAATCTCCATCCGCCCCTCCTCCGTGGTCAGCAGGTGGCTCAGGGGCAGCAGGTAGCGGATGCACAAAAAGGCAACCAGTCCTATCACAAGGAGCGCCAGCAGTACTTTCAGCCATCGTTTTTGTTTCATCCTTCCTCACCGCACTTCCTATCCGGATGCCGGATTCTTTCTTCCGTACTTCCGTTCATACTCATATTCTTCATCTTTTGTCGGTAACCATAGTATACCACTTTTTGCCGCAGAAATCAACCGTTTCACATAATTTCATTCTTTTGTCACGAAACTGTCATTCTGGTTCACTAAATGAACCGGAAATGAAAAAATTTGAATTTTATCAGAAAACACTTGACAAAGCGGGAAGTTTGTGATATACTATTGAATGTTGTGAGATATTAGCTCAGCCGGTAGAGCACACGCCTTTTAAGTGTGGGGTCGAGGGTTCGAATCCCTCATATCTCACCAGCAGCGGCTCGCTGCGGACAATTCCCCATCCGATTTTTGTCGGATGGGGTTTTTGTTTGCGTTGTCCACCCATTTTCAACACGGACAAAGGCGGTTTCAAAAGGCGGCAGCCTTTGGCGGAGGCGGTGCGCAGCACCGCCCTTAGAAGCCCCTCCCCTCGGGGAGGGGTTGGGGTGGGGGAAGTTTAAGTAAACCACGATTAATAAAAAATGATTTCCATGCATTTTCAAATATCCCCCTTGACATTCTCTCCGCACTATGCTATAATAATAGAAATTCTGCAAGGAGGAACCTATGAGTAACAGCGGTTCGGACGACAGCGGCGTCCCGTACGACAATTCCATTCTATATTGTATTTTTTCAGGGCATAGCTTCCGGTAACGGGTGAGCTATACCCTTTTGCTGTCTGCACAGCCATGTGGCGGCAATCTCTGAAAACTGGTTTTTGGAGACGGAAGACTTTGATTTTTTAACAGGAAAGGATTTTTTTACCATGAGCAGTGACGGTATATCACTCATTATCATTATTGGCTGTATTATTATGTCCATGTATTTCTCCGCAACGGAAACGGCATTCTCCTCCCTGAACCGGGTACGCATCAAAAACCTGGCAGAAAAAGGCAACAGGAAAGCCGCTCTTGTCATGAAACTGACGGAGAACTATGATGAGATGCTCTCCACCATTCTTGTCGGCAACAATATTTTCAATATTCTCTGCTCCTCCATTGCCACCCTGCTTTTCGTCAGACTGCTGGGAGATGCGGATCTGGGGGCGACGGTTTCCACCGTTGTGGTGACCGTTGTGCTGCTGATTTTCGGCGAAATCTCCCCGAAAAGCATTGCCAAGGAAATGCCGGAGCAGTTCGCCATGTTCTCAGCACCCTTTCTGCGTGTGCTGATGACGGTGCTGACCCCCGTGAACCTCCTGTTCAAGCTCTGGAAGAAGCTCCTCTCCCTGATTTTCAAGTCCCCCAAGGACACGGGCATTACCGAAGAAGAGCTCCTGACCATTGTGGAGGAAGCCGAGCAGGGCGGCGGCATTGACAAGGAGGAAAGCGACCTCATCCGCAGTGCCATTGAATTCAATGAGCTGGAGGTACGGGATATCTTCACCCCCAGAATCGACATTGAAGCCATTCCCTCCGATATCACCAAGGAAGCTGCTGCAAGGGTGTTCTCCGAAACGGGCTACTCCCGGCTGCCCGTCTACGAGGACAGCATCGACAATATCATCGGCATTCTCTATCACAAGGATTTCTACAACTGCGCCTTCAACCAGAAGGCAAGCCTTCACAGCCTGATCAAGCCCGTGATCTTCGTGCCAAAGAGTAAGAAGATTGCCGACCTCCTCAAGGAGCTCCAGAGCC
>CAZXVI010000027.1:0-22800 GCA_964644275.1 uncultured Ruminococcus sp.
AGGTGGATTTTGTGGAGCTTCGCCCCACACCCCCACCTCTAAAAACAAGTTTTTAGAGGCTCCTAAAGAATAAATGCCCCTCCTGTTCTGTGCAGCAGAACAGGAGGGGCATTTTGTCAGGCTCTTATACGAATCCCTTACGCCGACTGCATCGGCTGAATTCTGATAGGCTTTGTCTATCAGAAGGAAAGGGATTAGTTGGAAGTACTGTTTTCATTGGGATAATAGGGGGAGTCAGAAGGATCCACATCACCAAGGCTCAGGTATTCCTCCCACGCAAGATAAAGTGCATCGGTCATTCCTTCCGCATACAGGATTTCCAGCGTGTTGTAAAACACATGGATTCCTTCCCGGAGTGCTATAATGTTTTCTGCAAGCGTGCGGTCACATCCCGGCAGCTGCATCAGCTCTTCAACAGTTGCGGTATTTAGGTCAATAATGGGAATCGGTGCAGCATCGGATTCGGAAGGAACGACTGCTTCTGCAGTTTCAGAAGGAAGCGCAGCCTCTGTTGCGGCTTCTGCAGCAGTAGGTTCCGGTTCCATTACGGCTGCTGCACCTGCTATGTACAGATAGGGGCTGATTTTGGAAAGGGTTGTTTCACCGATACCATAAATCTCCAGCAGCTGCTGAAGACTGGTAAAACTGCCGATGGCATTCCGGTAGGCAAGAATGGCATTGGCAGTCACCTCGCCGATACCGGGAATGGTACATAATTCCTCCATTGAAGCAGTATTCAGATCCAGGGGAAACTGTACCTCTGCAAGGGGCTCCGTCGCCTCAGTGACTGTCTGGACGGCAGGCTGTGTGTTCCCAGGGATTGCCTCTGTTTCTGTAACTGCGGCAGCTGTCTCTGTGGAAACGATAAAAGAGGAGGGATGCTGATAGGGCTGCAGTGTTGTAAAGGAATTCCGATATTCCAGGTATTGTTGAACAATCAGAGCGGAGCATGCAATTACCAGACAGCCGGAGAGCACTTGCTTTCCATATTTCATCGGTATTTATAGACAGTGACACCCTCAAATCCGTCCAGGAGATGATGAATCTTCTGGAAGGCAAGGCCTGTGCCCTTGGCAACACAATGTACTGCATCCTTGGCGAGAACGCAATTGACATTCAGTGTGCGGTGAATGAGTTCGCGAAGCCCGCCCAGCAGTGAACCGCCTCCCGTAAGCAGAATGCCGTTTTCGTAGATGTCCCCCACAAGCTCAGGGGGCGTCTCCTCCAGGACTTTTTTGATTGCCTCCATGATGGCAAAGATCTCGTCCTCCATGGCGTCGAATAATTCCATTTCGTTGATTTCTACGGTATCCGGCAGCCCCCGCATTATACTCCTGCCCTTGACTGTCATCGTTACATCATCACGAGGATCGTAAAGATTGGTGAGACGTTTTTTGATATGCTCCGCTGTTTGTTCGCCGATCAGGAGCTTATAGCGGTTCAGCATATATTTCATAATTGCCTGGTCTATCTGGTTGCCGGCAACTTTAATGGAATGGGAGGTAACAATGCCGTTCATGGATACAATGGCAACGTCCGTGGTGCCGCCGCCGATATCCACAACCATGTGTCCCTTGGCTCTGCCGATGTTGATACCTGCACCCAGCATAGCAGCAATTGGCTCGTCGATCAGGTAGGCCTTGCGGCAGCCGGCAGCCATGACGGCATCGCCCACGGCACGTTTCTCCAGGTCGGTAATAAACGCCGGAACGCAGATAATAATACGAGGCTTCACAAGCTGGTGACCGCTGACTTTGATCAGAAATTCGCGGATCATGCACTGGGTCATGAGATCATCGGAAATCACGCCGTCCGTCAGCGGATGAACCACTTTAATATAAGCCGGCGTTTTCCCCACCATCCGATAGGCTTCATGCCCCACTGCAAGGATGCGCTCCGTGCAGGTATTGTAGGCAATGACGGACGGTTCGGAGAGAACAACGCCCTTCTTGCCGAGTGTCATAACAATATTGGCAGTACCCAGATCTATACCGATATCCGGTGTATTCATTTGGTTTCCTCCTGTTGGTTTTGATGTTTTGAAAGTGTGGTAGCTGCTGCAGCCGCAATCACAGCTGCAGCGCCTTGTTGTTTTAACAGCGCTGCGCATCGGCTCATTGTACTGCCGGTGGTAAGTACATCATCGCATAAAACGATTCTCAGACCGGTCAGAGTGCATTCATGAATCCCAAAACTGTCCACATTGGCTGTTCGTTCCCGGGCATGCAGTGTATGCTGCTCCGTCCGTCCCTTGCGCTTGAAGAGAACATCATCCCGGTAGGGCAGTTCCATAAGCCTTGCAAGCTCCCTGGCAATCAATGCCGCCTGATTATATCCTCTCTGCCGGATTTTGGACGGATGCATGGGGACGGGCATGATACAATCCACTCGTTGGTAGGTTGGGTTGTCCCGCAGCCGTGCAGCCAGAATGCCAGCTGCATAGTAAGCAAAATTGGTGTTGGTGCTGGTCTTCAGGTGAATGACTGCCTTGACTGCACCGTCCGCATACGCCGAACAAACGACTGCCCGGTCATAGGACAGGGTTTTGTATTTGCAGAAGCAGATGGTTTTTCCGCAGAAGTGACAATACGCATCCTGGTGCAGCAGCAGCGCTTCCTCACAGGTATTGCAGAGATATTGTGCTGCATGGAGAAATGAGCCGCAGGAAGGGCAGCGGTTGGGATAGAAAAAGTTAAGTAAAGATTTCGTCCATTGCGTCACTGTCATGGCTGTTCATTCCTTTTTCCAGCATATCCCTGAGACAGGAATAGCGGTTGGTTCTCCGGTTGTTGCTGACCATCTGCTCCACCTTCAGGGGAGAGCCAATGAGGATCAGCAGCTTTTTGGCACGGGTAACGGCGGTATAAAGCAAATTGCGGTAGCTGAGCTTCTCATATTTCCCCAGCAAGGGAATGACAACGGCTTCAAATTCACTGCCCTGGCTTTTATGGACAGTAATAGCGTAGGCAAGCTCCAGCTGTTCCATCAGCAGCAGGGGATACACCGTAATTCTGCCGTCAAAATCAATGACAGCCTCGCCCCTTCGGCGGTTGATGGAACGGATGTGGCCGATATCCCCGTTGAAAATCCCAGTGCCGTTTTCGCCGTCTTTGCTCCAGGTGATGTCATAATTATTTTTAGTCTGCATGACCTTGTCTCCTTCACGGAACTGGTAGAGTGCCGATCTGACCTCCGCCTTTTCGGCAGTGGGCGGATTAAGCCGGGACTGGAGGGCCTTGTTCAGCTCCACTACGCCCAGCACACCGCGTCTTGAAGGACAAATGACCTGTATGTCCCTGGTGGGGGAGTAGTGATATGCATTGGGCAGTCTGCGGCAGACCAGATCCAGCAGCAGCTCAGCTGCCTGGGGGAACTCCATGCGCTGGAAGAAGAAAAAGTCATTGTCCTTTCTGGTCAGATCCGGCATTTCCCCATGGACAATTTTATGGGAATTAGTAACAATGCAGCTCTGCTGTGCCTGACGGAAAATTTCCTTGAGTGCAATCAGGGGCATGCAGCGGCTTTCGATCAGATGCCGAAGCAGATTGCCGGCGCCCACAGAGGGAAGCTGGTCGCTGTCTCCCACCAGAATCATTTTGCAGCCCAGGCGCAGTGCCCGCAGCAGGCTGGAAAAGAGCAGTACATCCACCATTGACATCTCGTCTACAACAATCACATCGCAGGCGAGAGGATTGTCCTCGTTATGAATGAATTTCTGGGTGCCGCTGGGATCAAACTGCACCTCCAGCAGCCGGTGGATGGTTTTGGCATCATAGCCGGTCAGATCGGAAATCCGCTTGGCAGCTCGTCCTGTGGGTGCAGCAATCATTACCCGGTAGCCCTGTTTTTCATACAGGGAGATAATGGCGTTAAGAGTGGTGGTTTTGCCGGTACCGGGGCCGCCTGTCAGAATGAGCAGCCCCCTGGAAAGAGCAGCCCGTATGGCCTCTTTCTGCAGTTCTGCATACTGAATGCCGTTCTGTGCTTCTGATGCAGCAATCATTGTATCATAATTCTGGGAATCCCTTGGACTGAAATCCCGCATGACGCCGATGCGGTCAGCAATGTATTCTTCGGCCTGATAATATTCCTTTAAATAAACAAATTCCCGCTCGCCCTTGATGTATTCAACAATAGTATCGTTTTTCAGCTCTTCCTGATAGGCTGCATAAAAAGCGGATTCATTGATTTCCAGAAAAGAGACGGCTGCTTCCGCCAGTCTGTCAAGGGGGAGGCAGGTGTGCCCCAGCCCTGTATTATGACGGAGCAAATGGACGATTCCGGCTCCGATGCGGCATTGTGCATTTTTGGGAATCTGCAGATCATGGGCATAGCTTTCTACATGTTTGAACTGCATTCCAATCTCTTCGCTGCACATAAGGTAGGGATTGGCTTCCATGACTTCACGGCACTGATCCCCCCAGATCCGGAAGGCACGCATGGCATAACGGGATTTGATGCCATAGGATTCAAAATAGGAAATTACGCTGCGCAGAGCAAAGATATGCTTGGCTTCCTCAGCCACCTCTTCACATTTGCGCCGGGACATGCCCCGCACCTCCATAAGGCGCATGGGGTCGTTTTCCATTATCTCCAGTGTTCTGGCACCAAAGGTCTGTACAATTTTGTCCGCCAGAACCTTCCCGATGCCTTTGATTACACCGGAGGCAAGGTAACGCCGGATGCTTTCTGTTGTATTTGGCAGCTTCCGCTCACAGGATTCTGCCTGGAACTGGGGACCGAACCGGGGGTGCGTGACATATTGTCCATACAGGGACAGGCATTCGCCCTCATCAATATCCCCAAGCTCGCCGGTGACAGTGATGGGTTCGCCGCCTGCATCCAGATCCAGAACGACATAGCCGTTGTCCTCATTCCGGAACAGAATATTTTCCACTGTGCCTTCTATGTGAATTGCCTCTGCCATGCATCCACCTCCTGTATTGGCGTATCCTGTTGCCTCTGAAAAATAGTTTCAGGAGGCGGGGCGCAAATTCCCGCAAAATCCACCTTTTATACTTCTTTGCCTTTTTAACTAAAGGGTTTTAGAGATTACCTAAATTCATTATACAGCATTTTATGATAAATTGCAACTGTTTTTGCATCTTTTGCAGGCAGCAGCAATTAAAAGGCGACGCCTGTATGAAGATACTCCCATCATTCGATGTACTGCTAAAAATAGTGGAAATTTGGGATAGCCTATTGACAAATCCATCCAGCTATGCTATAATATGGGTAAATTAAATTTACATCTGAGTGGAGGACGATGCACAGCTTATTGTCGCAGTCTGACTGCAAGAAGATTCTGCACACTGCAAAGGGACATGCAGGAAAAAAAGTCATATTGGCGGCTTAGCTCCTGACACAATGCGGCTGCATCATGATTTTCATCCTCATAAACCAGAATCACGCTTCGCAGCATGCTGCTGTCCATCCAGGCAATTTGACCTGCATACAGCTCCAGAAAAGCCTTGGTTGACGGTTCAGCATTGGTGACAGGCATGACGGCAAAGGGGACGAGGGTCTGTTCCTCCGGTTCCTTCCGGAACGGAACCATCCCAAAGATCAGCAGCCCTCCAAGCACAACGAAACCAAGCATACAGATCAGTAAAATCGTATCCATAGCCAACCCTCCCATTTTCAGGAAACAATTTCTATTACATTTTATGCAATATTCCTAAAGATGTGAAACGACAAAAAAATTATGGAAACATGAGCCATTTTATGGTATAATAATAAAAGATTGCAGGCGGACGAAGGAGGAATTGCCGTGCTTCCCATGGATTGTCATACACATACGGAGCTTTCTCCGGACAGTACAGCGAAGTTATCGGAGATGTGCCGCAGAGCGCAGGAATTGGGAATGCAGGCATATGCTGTTACGGATCATATTGAGCTGTGCCGCTTTTATCCCCAGGCGTTTTACGGCGTTTCTGCCCGGAATGAAGAGGATTTCTTTGACTACGCTGCCCGTTATGAGGCGTCCATGCAGGCCAATCAGCTTGCCGGGGAGCTTCTGGGCGGCACGTTGCAGTTTGTCAGCGGGATTGAAATGGGGGAGCCCAATGCGGATTTTGCTCTGGCGGAAAGTCTCTGCCGGGACAAGCGGCTGGATTTTGTCATTGCATCCCTCCATGAGCTGCCCGGCATGCTGGATTTCTGCTTTCTGGACTATACAAAGGAAGACGCGGCAGCACTGCTGGATACTTATTTTTCCACGCTGCTCTCGATCTGCCAGTGGGGAAAGTTTGATGTGCTCGGCCATCTGACCTATCCTCTGCGGTATATGATCGGTGTTGCCGGTCTGGAGCTGAACATGGAGCCCTGGAAGGAACGGATTGCTGAGTGCTTCCGTGCCGTAATCCGGAACGGAAAGGGCATTGAGCTGAATACCTCCGGCTATCGTCAGACTTATGGGAGACCCTTTCCGGATCTGGAATATCTCCAGCTGTACCGTGACCTTGGGGGAACGCAGCTTTCTCTGGGTTCCGATGCGCACTGTCCTGCGGATCTGGGCGGCGGAATTGAACAGGGGGCTGCTCTTGCAAAAACTGCCGGATTTGACCGTGTATGCTATTACCTGCGGCATGAGCCGCATTTTATAGAACTCTAAGGAGGCACTGAATCAATGGCTGTTCAGTGTCGGGGATGTGGGACGAAGCCCCACAAAAAGCCCTTTTTATTCTCAAAAGCGGAAAACTTCTGATTAAATCAGTGTTTCCCCAATATTACAGAACGGAGGAACTGAACATGAATGAATTACTGGAACTGCTCAAGCAGAATGCCCGTCTGACCAATGCGCAGCTGGCGGATATGCTGGGAACTACCGAAGCGGCTGTGGCAGCGGAGATTCACCGTCTGGAGGAAAAAGGAATCATCAGAGGCTACAGCGTCATTATTAATGAAGAGCTTGCAAGAAGCAATGAGGTGGAAGCAATCATTGAGCTGCGCGTCACACCCAAGCGTGACTGCGGTTTTGATGAAATTGCCAGAACCATCATGATGTATGATGAGGTGGAGAGCGTTTCCCTGATGTCCGGCTCCTATGATCTTTCCATTTCAGTGAAGGGCAGTACCCTCAAGGAGGTTGCGCTGTTTGTATCCCAGAGGCTGTCTGCGCTGGAGGACGTTATTTCAACAGCAACTTCCTTTGTGTTGAAACGCTATAAGGAAAAAGGCATTTTTATTGAGGAAGAAGAAAAGGATGAAAGGGGCTTCATTTTTCCGTGATGAATTATGAGAAAATTTTATCCAATCGTGTGCAGAATATAAAGCCCTCCGGTATCCGGAAATTCTTTGATCTTGCCGCACAGATGGAGGATGTGATCAGTCTCGGTGTGGGGGAGCCGGATTTTCAGACACCCTGGACAATCCGAAAGTCCGCAATTAATGTGCTGGAGCGCAAGCGCATTGTTTACACTGCAAACTCCGGTCTGATTGAACTGCGTAAATCCATTTCCGGCTATCTGAACAGAAAAAATAACCTGACCTATGATCCTGAGCACGAAATCATCGTAACCGTGGGAGGGTCCGAAGCCATTGATATCGCAATCCGCGGACTGATTAACCCCGGTGATGAGGTGCTGATTGTAGAGCCGAGCTTCGTCTGCTATGCTCCCATTGTTAAATTAACCTGCGGTGTTCCCGTGCCCATTGCCACAAAGCAGGAGAATAAATTCAAGCTGACAGCAGAAGAACTCCGTGAAAAGATTACGGAGAAAACCAAGCTTCTGATTCTGCCCTACCCGAACAATCCCACCGGCGCCATCATGACCCGTGAGGATCTGGAACCAATCGCAGAAGTATTGCGAGGCACGGACATTATGGTTCTGTCCGATGAGATCTATTCTGAGATGACCTACGGCAGAAAGCATTGTTCAATTGCAGAGTTGGAAGGAATGCAGGAGCGCACCCTGCTGGTGAACGGTTTCTCCAAGGCATTTGCCATGACGGGCTGGAGACTTGGCTATCTGGCAGCACCGGCGCCTTTGGTGTCGCAGCTGGTGAAAATTCATCAGTATGCGATTATGAGTTCACCCACAGTCAGCCAGTATGCAGCAATTGAAGCGCTGGAAAACTGTGATGAAGAAGTCAGACACATGGTGAAGGAATATAATGTTCGCCGCCGTTACCTGGTAGAGGCATTCAATCGTCTGGGTCTGACCTGTTTTGAGCCGGAGGGCGCATTCTATGTATTCCCCTGCATCAGGAGTACAGGCCTGACCAGTGAGGAATTCTGTGCCCAGCTGCTGGAAAAGGAACGCGTTGCAGTGGTTCCCGGCAATGCATTCGGCGAAAGCGGCGAGGGCTTTGCCCGTGTTTCCTATGCCTATTCTCTGAAGCATCTGATGGAGGCCGTTGCCCGCATCGGGCATTTCCTGGAAGGCAGGCAGCAGTGAAGGCAATGCAGCTGCGATGTGCAGCAAAAATCAATCTCTCTCTGGATGTTACCGGGAAGCGCCCGGATGGCTACCATACACTGGAAAGTATTTTTCAGACGGTTTCCGTATATGATGTACTGAGTGTGGCCGTGGAGGAGGGCAGCGGAATTTCACTGACCTGTGATACTCCCGGCGTACCCTGTGATGCCGGCAACCTTGCATTCCGTGCAGCCCGGACATTTCTGGAAACTACGGGCATCCGGTGCGGCATCCGGATCGGGATTGAAAAGCATATTCCTTCCGGTGCCGGAATGGGCGGCGGCAGTGCGGATGCAGCCGGCGTGCTGTATGCCCTCAACAAATTGCTGGGATGCGGCTATTCCAATGCACAGCTTCGGGAAATCGGAGCTCCTTTGGGCGCCGATGTTCCCTTTTTGCTGCTGGGCGGTACGGCATTTGCCAGGGGAATCGGTGAAATTCTTACCCCCCTTGCACCGCTGCCGGAAATCCCCCTTGCCATTGTCAAGGGGATGGAAAGTATTTCTACACCGGCGGCCTATGCCGCCATTGACCGGCTGACACATCCGGCTCATCCGGATACTGCCGGAATGCTGGAAGCTGTGAAGAACCAGGATATTGCAAAGCTTGCCAAAGCCTGCGGCAACCTTTTTGAGGAAGTGGCAGCGGACTGCCGGGATGTGCAGCGGGCCAGAGAGGCACTTCTGGGACAAGGGGCACTCTGTGCTGTCATGACGGGCAGCGGCTCGGCAGTATTCGGTATCTTTGCAAGCAGCCATGCGGCACAGCGTTGTATTGCTGATATCGGGGGGGATTTTGCCTTCGGACAGGCATGTACTGCTGTGGCGCAGCCCTTTACAGTGCTGTAAAGAATTCCATGATACCACTCGTCCTCGGACGATGGCAATAAATTTAATATGGAGGAATTGAGTATGAAAATGAACAGAATCTTTGCTGTCCTGCTAAGCAGTATGATGGCGGCACCGTTCATTTCCGGGGTAGCAGCGACAGCAGAATCTGCCCAGGAAGACGGCCTGCATGTCGGCCATTATGAGGATTATCAGGCTCTGCAGAACCGTACAACGGTAACGACGCCGATGACGTCTAACGGTGTTCCTCAGTCAGCTTTGACCACAAGCCTTCCTGATGCTTATGATCTGCGCAATGAGGGGTTGGTGACTTCGGTTAAGGATCAGGGGGCATATGGAACCTGCTGGACCTTTGCTGCGATGAGCTCTCTGGAATCCAATCTTGTGGAAGAAAATCCTGATGTGGATCTTTCTGAGTGGTTCCTGGCATACTATACGTATTCAGAGAAATTCGGTTTTCCCTATTCCTTGGATGAATACGGTGAAGAACTGAGCGCATTTGACAGCGGCGGAAACTACTATATGCTTGCCCCCATGCTCACGGGCTGGATTGGCCCGGTTGATGAGGCGGATTTCCCCTATAATGACTGGAGCGTTCTTGAAAATGAGAAAACCATGGAGGATCTCCGCCAGGAAACCCCGTACCATGTAACAGAAGCTCCGGTGCTGCCCTACTGGCCGTATTCTGAGGAGGATCTGACGGATCAGATTGAGTCTGTCAAAACGGCAATCTATGACGGACATGTCATGTGCATGAGCTATTTTGATGCGGATGATTGCCATGATTATGACAATAATTCGTATTATTGTCCTGATGAGTACAGCTATTACGGCGGTTATCATTCCGTCAGTGTTGTAGGCTGGGATGATAATTATCCGGCAGAAAATTTCATCGAAGATCCCGGAATGGACGGTGCTTGGCTGATCAAGAACAGCTGGGGCGATGAATGGGGCGATGACGGTTACTTCTGGATTTCCTATGCGGATCAGACTATCTATGAATTCTTCTATCTGGAAACAGAGGATGCGGATAAGCATGATGATCTGTATCTCCATGATGATTACGGCTACTGGACTGGTATTTCTGTGGATGCATGGGGCGATCAGTCAGCATACATGGCAAATGTGTTTACTGCTGAAGAGGATACCTATGTTACAGCAGCAATGTTCTGTACATCACAGGCTGATGAAAACTATGAAATTACTGTTTATACTGATCTGACCGATGAAAGTGATCCGACTTCCGGTACCGCTTCTGCAGTAACCAGCGGTTCCGAGCCCTATACCGGTTATCATACTGTGGATCTGGACAAAGCAGTACAGGTGCAGGCAGGGGAGAAATTCTCTGTGGTTGTACGCCTTTCCGGCGATTACGGCTATCACATCACCTGCGAATCCGCCAATACGGATGTGATTTACTATTCCGATGGCTCTGTTGAATACATGGAGTCCCTTCTGACAGCGGAAATGCTGGAAGGCGGTATGCAGCCCGGTGAGAGCTTCTACAGTGCAGACGGCGATGAATGGTCCGATATGTATGATGAAGCTGTGATTGAAGATTCCTACACATTCACGGAGGAAGATTACGGCGGAGAATTTCCTGAAGATGAAATCTATTTAACCGGTTACAGTACGGAGGTCGTTATTGGCAATGTCTGCGTCAGAGCATTGACAAAGAAGGCGGGCAGTGTACAGTTCTCCACTTACGACGGATGCCTGCTGATCGGAGAGGAAATCACCCTCACGAGCCAGGACGGAAGCAATATCTATTATTCTGTTAATGGCGGTGAATTCCAGCCTTACACTGAGCCAATTATATTCACAGAGGATATGACAATCTCTGCATATTGCGATAGCGATCCGGCAACAATTTACACAGAAAGCTATACAGTGCAGTGTGCAAAGCTGAACAGCCTGTACTGTGAGCAGCAGGATGGTTGGTATGGTGCAGATCTGAGCTTCAAGGAAGAGGATGAGCGCGTCTATATTGCTTCTTTTGAATGCTGGGAGGATGCATGCGACTATCTGCTGATTTGCCCCACTGGCAACGGCACAATTGTGTATGAAGGTGAAGTACTGGAATCCGGAGAGATCTATGAGATCCCTTTGACCTGGAGTGAAGATGGTACTGCAGAAATTACATTGACTGTATCCGGGGATGGTATGCTGTCCACTACCTATATCATCGAACTTGACCTGCTTGAACTTATGCTGTACGGTGATGTGAATGCTGACGGAGTTGTGGACGCAAGTGATGCGGCACATATCCTGACCTATGCTGCCATTGACGGTGCAGGCGGCGATACCTCCTATGCGGATGGTGACTGGCTTGAGAGAGCGGATTACAACTGGGATGGATTGATTGATGCAACAGATGCTGCGCAAATCCTGATGTATGCAGCATCAGCAGGTGTAGCTGCAGGTTAAGCAGTCCATTCAAACAACAAATCATGAAGCGGAGGATACTATGTTTTATCAGATGATTATCCAGTCCGCAGACCGTGCGCTGCTGCTCATTGGAGCAGCAGCTGCATTTCTGTTGACATTATTGGGAATCTGTTGCTGCAGCAGGTTCCTGCCAAAGGATCACGGCAGGGAATTTGCAGTCAATGGTTCACTTTCTCAGGGAAAACCCAGGGGTGCCGGCATTATCCTGATGATTGCATTCATTCTGGCATGCGTGCTTATTGTGCCGCTTTCTGTGGAATATGCAATCTATCTGGCGGCACTGTTCGTGGAAATGATGAGCGGTTACCTGGACGATGCCTCGGAAAAGCCATGGGGTGAGCTGAAAAAGGGCCTGATTGATCTGGTCGTTGCAATTGCTGTTTCCGTAACAGTGTACTGGTTCCATGGCGGTGCAGTAGAACTGCCCATTCTGCACCTGTCCTTTACCATTCCTGCTCCTGTTTATGTGATTCTTGGAATCATCCTGATCTGGGCGAGTATCAATGTTACCAATTGCTCCGATGGCGTGGATGGCTTGTGTGCCTCCTTGTCCATTGTGACGCTGGGAACAGTCTATCTGCTGCTTGCGATGGTTGGCGAAACCGGCATGAGTCTGATGGTCTGGATGATGATCTTTGTGCTGCTGGCATATCTCTGGTTCAATTGTTCCCCCAGCCGTCTCCTGATGGGGGATGCTGGTTCAAGGGCACTTGGCGTGATGCTGGCAATGGCGTTCATGGTATCTGGTATGCCGTTTCTGTTTATTCCGGCAGCAATTCTGCTGATCCTGGACGGCGGTCTGGGACTGTTGAAGCTGACTGTCATCCGGGTGTTCAAGTGCAAGGGCTTCATGAAGAATCTGCGCACGCCGCTTCATGATCATGCAAGAAAGAATAAGGGCTGGAGCGACACACAGGTGGTTATCCGCTTCACTTTAGTGCAGCTGCTGGTTTCTGTTGCAGTACTGCAGCTGTGCAAATAATTGTAAAACACAATGGTACATCCCGGTAACAGGATGCACCATCATTTATTGGGGACGCTTCAGGGTGATTTTAGGATGTGCCACAGCCTGTCGGAACCGGACGAGGGTGCGTGACAGTGCCGCAACCGGAAGACCAACTACATTAAAGTAGTCACCCTCAATGCGGCGGACAAGCAGGGAACCCTTTCCCTGGATTCCGTATGCTCCCGCTTTGTCAAAGGGCTCACCTGTATCAAGGTAGGCATTAATTTCTTCGTCCGTCAGCTCATAGAAGGTAACATCAGTTTCAGTGGTGAACACAGTACTTTTCTCATCAAGATACAGTGCAGTGCCGGTCATAACAGTATGGGTTTCGCCGGAAAGCCTGCGCAGCATCCGGAAGGCATCCTCACGATCCTTTGGCTTGCCCATAATTTCATCCTCCAGCATGACAATGGTATCACATCCGATCACCAGATCACCGGGATGTGCTTTTGCCGCAGCCTGTGCCTTCTGATCCGCCAGAAAGGAGGCGGCAAGCTCCGTGGGCATGCCCGCTGGCAGGGTTTCATCCGCATTCACCGGATGCACTTCAAAGTCTTCGGTAATCAGTCGGAGCAGCTCCTGCCGTCTGGGAGAAGCCGAGGCCAGAATCAGTTTCATCATAACAGCTCCTTTGTGTTTTAGACAAACCTCTAAAATCCTCTGTTGTTAAAATCAAGTAAGATAAAAGGTGAATTTTGTGGAGCTTCGCCCGCACCAACTATCTCTACAATAAGTTGTTAGAGGTTCTCTTTCGTAATAATTCTGCATCTTTTCTTATCATACCATGTTTTACAGAAAAATGCAAGAGCATGGTAAAAGTAACAAAAAAATTGCTATAATTACCAAAATTTGAAAAAAGTATTGCAAAACGGAAACAAAAACAGTATAATGTACATACAATCCCTTCCGCAGCCGGTTGGAAGGGAAGAAGTGTAATATTGGAGGAACAGGCATGAAGCTGGTGGTACAGCGTGTGACGGAAGCATCCGTCACAGTAGAAGGCAGAATCGTCGGACAAATTGGCGGCGGATATCTGGTGCTGCTTGGTGTAGGGGGAACGGATACGGAAGCAACTGCAAGACAGCTGGCAGATAAGCTTGTGAAGCTGCGGATTTTTTCTGATGAAAACGGAAAAACCAATTTATCCGTCAGGGATGTGGATGGGGAGATATTGGTGATCTCGCAGTTTACGCTTTATGCGGACTGCAAAAAGAACCGTCCAAGCTTTTGCCACGCAGGGAAACCGGAGCTGGCAGAGCATTTGTATGAGGTGTTTATGGAACAGCTTCGTCCCCAGGTAAAACGTGTGGAGCATGGGATCTTCGGTGCAAATATGCAGGTTCACCTATGCAATGACGGACCTTTTACCGTTCTGCTGGAAGCGTAGGGAGGTCTTGCAATGAAAATTGAGCATCGTGATAATTATGACAGATTTATTGATGCCATCCGGTTGAATCTGATTGTCTGGCGGGAAATGGGCGGAAAGGGTTTTGCGGAGGTCTGTGAAAAGCTGGAGATGTCCGAGCGCACTGTCCGCAGACGCTACCGCAGCCCGGAGAGTCTGACTCTGGAAGAATTTTATGCCTGGTGTGAGCTTTATGGCAAGGATCCCTGCGAGGTTCTGCTGAAGGCGTTTGAGGCAGCACAGAAACCGCTGCCTGAAACCACAGAATAAATGCTGATGAACCCTCCCATACTGATGGTATCGGGAGGGTATTCTTATGCAGAACAGATTGACTTATATAGGTGCTGTGCTGGTGATGGGTTTTGCATTGCTGGTAGCCAATATTGCCATTCATATGAAACAGGGCAGCTATTCTCAGGCAGCTGCAGAGCAGCGACTGTATACGGTTACTGCCGGCAGTGCGGAGGGGACTATTTATGACAGGAAATATTCGCCCCTGGTTAACTGTGAAACGACGTTCCGTGCGGTGGTGTATCCTTCCGCACAGGCAATTGCCGAGGTGCTTCCCCACCTGGAAACCATTACTGAGCTGATTGAGGGATGTAAAACCGGAATGCCGTTCTGTGCACAGGTGGACACGGACGCCTTTGTCTGCGAGGATATTATCGTGCTGGAAGTACCGGAGCGACAGCCGGAGCATCCGCTGGCACAGCATGTGGTCGGTTATACCGCACAGGGGGAGGGAGTGACTGGACTGGAGCGGGACTATGACAAAATCCTGCGCAATACTGAGGATATTGCCCAGGTAACCTATACTGTGGACGCCAGACAGCAGGTGCTTCTCGGGGAAAAGATTGCGATATCTCCCATTCAGCATGCCAATGCCGGCGTGGTAACCACCCTGGACTCACAAATTCAGCTGATCTGCGAAGAAGCGGGCAGTGAAATCGGAAAAGGCGCCATTGTTGTTATGGAGGTGCAAACGGGGGATATTCTTGCCATGGCAAGCTTTCCGGATTATTCTGCATCCGGACTTGCAGATGCTCTTGAGGATGAGAACAGCCCCCTGATTAACCGGTGCCTGTATTCCTATAGTGTGGGTTCAATTTTTAAGCTGGTTACCTGTGCAGCCGCTTATCAGCAGAATCTGACCGATTTTACTGCGGAATGTACCGGTCAGGTGGAGATCAGCGGTCAGCTGTTCCGCTGTCATGACTGGGAGGGGCATGGCGTGCTGGACATGAAGCAGGCAATGATTTATTCCTGCAATTCCTACTTTATCCAGCTCAGCCAGCGGCTGGATGCTTCGGTCCTTCGTGAAACCGCACAGAATATGGGATTCGGCACCCAGATTGCCCTGTCAAGCAGCATTGTTTCCTCAGCAGGAACCCTGCCGTCCATGGAGGATCTGGAGCTTCCGGCGGAGAAGGCGAATTTCAGCTTCGGACAGGGAATATTGACGGCAACGCCCTTGCAGATTGCCCGCATGACCTGTGGAATTGCCAATAACGGTGCCATGCCCCTTGCACGTCTTGTGAAAGGAATTACGCTGGACGGCGTAACAACGGAAAATGAAAAGCAGCCCATATATTCCGATGCTATGCCTCGAAACATGGCGTATTTTTTACAGGATCTGATGGAAGCAGCTGTCAATGAAAGTGACAGCTCCAATGCTGCACCGGAGTATGTGTACGCAGCAGCCAAGACCTCCACGGCACAGACCGGGCGCTATGATGCAAACGGTGTGGAATACTGCCATGCCTGGATCACCGGGTATTTTCCCATTGACAATCCCCGATATGCAGTGACGGTCCTGGCGGAGGACGGAGGCTACGGCAATGATGTGGCTGCGCCGGTCTTCCGGGAGATTGCAGACAGGATTACAACGGAATGCGGATCGCTGTAAATAATTCCCGGTACCGGTTGGCATCCGGCGGCATCAGAGCAGCGATGCCTGACGCCGTGTTGCGGATTCGTATGACTTCCGAAAAAATTTCCGAAAACGATTGACTTTTTGCATGAAATTTGGTATACTGTATTTGTATCACAACAGGACAACTAACAGTCTTGCCTTGTCCCGAAGCGGTGACGAGGCATTCTTTTTGTGTGCATCCTGTAGAAATTTTAAAAGCTTTGGAGTGAAAATTATGGAATGGCGTGGACTCAATGATCTGCGTGAGCAGTTTCTGTCCTTTTTTGAAAGCAAGAATCATACAAGAATGGCAAGTGCGTCCCTGGTGCCCCAGGGCGACAAAAGCCTGCTTCTGATTAATTCCGGTATGGCACCCTTGAAGAAATTCTTTCTGGGACAGGCTGTACCGCCCAACAAGCGTGTGACAACCTGTCAGAAGTGCATCCGCACTCCCGATATTGAGAATGTGGGAAAAACCGCAAGACATGGTACTTATTTTGAAATGCTGGGCAATTTCTCCTTTGGTGACTATTTCAAGCGCGAGGCTATCAGCTGGGCGTGGGAATTCTTTACCAAGGTACTGGAAATGCCCGAAGAGCTGCTCTATGTTTCTGTATTCCAGGATGACGATGAAGCGTACGACATCTGGACAAAGGAAATTGGTGTTGCCCCTGAACATATGACAAGGCTGGGCAGGGAGGACAATTTCTGGGAGCATGGCTCCGGTCCCTGCGGTCCCTGCTCTGAAATTTACTTTGACCGCGGCGAGGCACACGGATGCGGTTCCCCTGACTGTAAGGTCGGCTGCGAGTGTGACCGTTTTGTAGAAGTGTGGAATCTGGTATTCAGCCAGTTCGACAGCGACGGCAATGGTACTTATACGGAGATGGAACATAAGAACATTGATACCGGTATGGGTCTTGAGCGTCTGGCTTGCGTTATGCAGGGTGTGGACAATCTCTTTGAGGTGGATACTGTACAGAATATCATGAAGCATATCCAGAGAATTGCCGGTGTTACCTATAAGGAAGGCAACGAAAGCACCGATGTTTCCCTGCGTGTCATCACTGACCATATCAGAAGCACGACCTTTATGGTGGGTGACGGCGTACTGCCGTCCAATGAGGGCAGGGGGTATGTGCTGCGCCGTCTGCTCAGACGTGCGGCAAGACACGGCAGAATGATCGGCATTGAGGGAACCTTCCTGCATGAGGTATGCGATACCGTCATCAATGAGAATAAGACAGCTTATCCCGAACTGGAGGAGAAGCGTGCCTATATCAAGAAAATCATCAAGGTGGAAGAGGAAGCATTTGCCAAGACCATTGACAAGGGCATGGAGCTGCTCAGCCAGATCATGGATAAGGCTGACTGCGACGGTATTAAGATTCTTGCAGGTGAGGATCTTTTCAAGCTCAGCGATACCTATGGATTCCCCTTTGATCTGACCTCGGAAATTGCAGCAGAACGCGGATTTGCTGTGGATGAGGAGGGCTACCGTGCACTGGTAAAGCAGCAGCGTGAAATAGCCAAGGCAGACCATCTTGCCAAGGCTAGCTCTTCCTGGGCGGACAACAGCATAAAGCTTGATGTTCCTGCAACTGTTTTTGTCGGTTACCAGGAATTTACGTCGGATGCAAGGATTCTTGCAGTTGTAAAGGAACGTGACATTGTAGATTATGCCATCGCTGACGAAGCGGCTGCGCTGGTTCTGGACAGAACCCCCTTCTATGCGGAAAGCGGCGGTCAGGTCAGCGACCTGGGTTCCATTGTCACTAATGAGGGCGAGTTCAAGGTAACAGCTGTCACCAAGGATGAGGACGGACATTATCTGCATCTGGGTATTGTGGAACAGGGGTGCATCCGCACGGATGATGCCGCAGCGGCAAAAATCTGTCCCAAGTTCAGAAATGATGTAATGAGAAATCATACAGCAGCGCATCTGCTTCAGGCGGCGCTGCGTCAGGTTCTGGGTGATCATGTGCATCAGGCCGGTCAGTTGGTGAATCAAAAAGCCTGCCGTTTTGACTTCTCCCATTTCAGTGCGATGACTGCGGCAGAACTGGCGCAGGTGGAAAACCTGGTGAACAGCTGGATTCTGGAAGCAGTTCCTGTGGAAGTCAGCGAAATGCCCATTGCAGAGGCAAAGCAGCTTGGTGCAATGGCACTCTTCGGTGAGAAATACGGTGATGTGGTTCGTGTGGTTAAGGCTGGCAGCCATTCTATTGAATTCTGCGGCGGTACCCATGTTGCCAATACTGCCAACATCGGTCTGCTGAAGATTGTATCCGAAAGCTCCGTTGCTTCCGGTGTCCGCAGAATTGAAGCTGTAACCGGTGAGGGCGTGCTGACGCTTCTGAACAGTTATAAGGATACGGTAACAGAAAGCGCCAAGGTGCTGAAGCTGAATAATCCTGCTGAGCTGCCCGCCCGTTGCCTTGCACTGACTGCACAGCTCAAGGATACGGAGAAGCAGGTAGAGCAGCTGCGCCAGAAGATGGCCGGAAACGTCATCGGCAGTCTTTTCGACAATGCCAAGGATGTGGGCGGTGTTCAGGTGGTTTCTGCAATGCTCAACGGCGTAGGAACCGATATGCTCCGGAAGCTGGGCGACCAGGTGAAGGGCATGGAACAGCCCGTTATTGCAGTTTTTGCTGGTGTGGACGGTGAAAAGGGAACCCTGTACTGCGTATGCACCAAGACTGCAATTGACAAGGGTGCCCATGCCGGTAAAATTGTCCAGCGTGTCTCTGCCATTACCGGGGGCAAGGGCGGCGGCCGGCCGGATAATGCCATGGCAGGCATCGGCAAAACCTATATGGTGGATGAAGCATTGCTGGGTCTGGAAAGCATCGTCAGCGAGGTACTTGCACATTAATGTTGCAGACTGTCCTGTTGGAAGGACGGTCTGCCACAGGAGCGTTTCTATATTTCTATATGGATCGGAGGTAATTTCATGGATTGTTTGTTTTGTAAAATTATTGCAGGTGAGGTTCCTTCTGCAAAGGTGTATGAGGATGAATTTGTGTATGCGTTCAAAGACATCAGTCCCATTGCACCGGTGCACTATCTGATAGTGCCGAAAACACATATTTCCTGTGCGAAGGAAATCACAGCGGAAAATTCTTCCGTTGTGGCAAAGGTGTTTGAAGCAGCTGCAAAGATTGCTGCCAATGAGGGGATTGAGAGTTACCGGATTATTAACAACTGCGGTGAGGATGCCGGACAGACTGTGATGCATCTGCATTTCCATATGGTAGCAGGTGTGAAAATGGGTTGGGGAGCGCAGTCCCTGGGGTAAGAGAAGGAGACGTTGAAAATGGCTGAATTCTATCAGATGAAGATCGCCGGTCTGGAACGCTCGCTGCGCAGGTGCCCTCTCAATGAGAAACTGGAGATAGCTGCATTTATCATGTTTTCCGATGTGGAAATCACGGTGGAAAGTGCCAGACAACTCCTTGCCAAGGCACCGGAGTTTGATGTGATCCTGACAGCGGAAAGCAAGGGAATTCCCCTTGCTTATGAGATGGCAAGGCAGAGCGGTAAAAACTATGTTGTGGCAAGAAAGTCTGTCAAGCTGTACATGCAGGATGTGCTTTCTGTGCAGGTAAAATCCATCACCACTGCCAACGAGCAGGTGCTTCACCTCGATGGCAGCAAGGCAGCCCTGCTGAAGGGGCAGCGGGTCCTGCTGGTGGACGATGTGATCAGCACCGGAGAGTCGCTGCATGCGCTGGAACAGCTGACTGAAGCTGCTGGCGGCAGGATTGCAGGCAAGGCGGCAGTGCTAGCGGAGGGTGATGCGGCTGACCGGGACGATATCCTCTATCTCGAACCGCTTCCGCTGTTCTTTAAGGAATAATCTGAATGAAACGGGTGGCTTTGTGCATTGGCTTTCCCTATGCAGCAGGCTTGCTGATTGCGTCCGTTGTGCACAGTCGGCTCTGGTTTGCCGCATTGGGTGCAATGGCATTGCTTGCAGCGGCTGTGCTGCTGTATCGGAAAGCTGCCTGGAAATATGTACTGCTCAGCACGTTGTCAGCCCTGACGGCGTGCTGTGTCTATTGGTGCTATAATGGACTGTATGTACAAAAGCTCCTGCAGTATCCCCAGCTGGAGGAGACAGTATTTACAGGTACCATTACATCCAGAACGGTCTATGACAGCGGCAATGCTTCCTACCTTCTGGAAGGAACGTTTTGCGACGGACAAGCAGCAACAATCCAGTATTTCTGTGACAATACCGGCTATGCCTATGGGGATGCGCTGACTCTGACAGGATCGGTGGAGGAGGTGTCCTCCGGCTATCTTTTTGATGCGGCTTCCTATTATCAATCCAGGAATGTGTTCCTGCAGATGCAGCAGGTGACGGATGTCCGGCATTCACCACGAGTCAATATCACACTGCGAAGCCTGCTGTATGAATGGCGTGGGACGATGTCCAGCCGTATTGCCGACAGCACGGGGGAGGAAAGCGGAGCCTTTCTGACAGGAATGCTCTTCGGTGATAAAACAGGAATGTCCGCCAGCACCAAGACCTCCCTTTATCGGATGGGAGTTGGTCATGTTCTGGCAGTTTCCGGTCTGCATCTGGATTTCCTGGCACTGTGTATCATGGGTGTACTGCGGAAATGCCGGGTGGACAGAAGGCTGTCTTTTGGTATTATGGCGTTTTTGGCATTGCTGTTCGTGCTCTGTGTCGGTGAAACGGTTTCCGTAAAACGTGCCTGTATTATGATTCTGATATCCCAGAGTGCCGGACTTTTTTTCCGGAAGGCGGATACACTCAATTCCATCAGTATTGCCATGCTGCTTCTTTGCCTGGAAAACCCCATGGTGATTCACAATGCCGGCTTCTGGCTGTCCTTCAGCGGCGCTTTTGGCATCGGGGTTCTGGCACCCTATATGACGGCGCCGCTTCCGGATACTACTATGCTCCAAAAAGGCCTGAAACAGGTTCTGGCGCTGTTCTGCGTTTTTCTTGCTGTGCTGCCTGCCAGCGCCCTGTATTTCCGTGAGGTTTCGCTGATCTCGCCGCTGAGCAATCTGCTGCTGGTGCCGTTGTGCATGCTGGCTTTGCTGCTGACTGTTCTGGCACTGCTGCTGGGAGGGGCACAGGGATTTCTGGCAGAACCTATTTTGCAGACGGCGGATGGGATCTCCGCATTGGTGCTGAATAGTTCCCGTAAGCTGGCAGGGTACTCCTGGACCCATTGCGGAACGGAGAACCGCACAGCAGTATCTCTTCTGGCACTGACGGCAGCGGCGGTGCTGCTGTGTTATCTCTTGTACCGCAGCCGGAAATGGATGTGCATAACAGCGTCGCTCGGACTTGCCATGACCTGTGTCTGTTCCGGAGCAGAACAGCTGTATACCGCCCGTGATCTGCGTATCGCCGTCCTTGGGGATGGAAATCACTGCGTTCTTGTAATCCGTATGGGAAAGGAGGCGGTTGTGGCAGATGCCAGCGGTACCTCCCAGCTTGCTTCCTATGTCCAGGCCTATCTGCAGTCATCCGGGACGGAAACGGTACAGACGCTGTATCTATGCAATCCTGGAATCCGCAGTTTCCGGAACTATAATGAACTGCTGACATTTTGTCCCCCGGGAAAAGTGTGTTCTGTCGAAGCGCCGGAGGATGTGGAACATCCAGAAATTGCCGGTACGCCGGTGACAGTGTATCAGGAATGTGAAGCCCTTTTCGGCGGTGCATGGATCCGAGTCAGTGACAAGGAAATTCTTGTGGAATACGGAGGCGTGTCATTTGCCTGCTGCAAGGCTGATGCTGAAACCATACCGGAAAGCGACATTCTGACCATCTATGGCAGATGCGGCGAGGTGCTTCCGGACTGCGGCATTCTGATTGTGCTGGATGAGAATGCTGCCTATGAGGAGGATGCATCTACCTGGGTGGGTCAAAATAATTTAGAACTGACAATTACCCCGGAGGGGGAGTGCAGAGTGAGGAGTTTGTATGCCGATTCTTGATGCAAGAGGGCTGCAGGAGCAGCTGAAAACCGGAACGATTGCCAATCTGTATTGCATTTATGGCAGTGATGTGCTGCAGGTAGAAAATGCTGTCAAAAAACTGCTCAGACGTATTAACGGCAATGCCGGTATGGAAGAGCTTACAGAGTTTGAAGGGTCGGAACTTGACTGCAGTCAGCTGGCAGAGGAAGCAGAAATGTGCCCCATGTTCACGGACTATAACTGCATTTTACTCCATGACTGCAACATGGAGACCCTGCGGGAGGATGTGCGCAAAACGCTCATGCAGATTCTGGAACAGGTTGCTGCAGGAACCGTGCTGATCTTCTATGTGACCGGATTTGATATCTACGGCGGAAAAACCGGCAGGAATAAAAAGCCCACTCCAAAGAACAAAACCCTGGTGGATTATATTGCCAAGCACGGCGTAGTTTGCTGCCTGGAGCCGAAGACCCCCTCTGCCATGGCAGCGGATATTACAGCAGCTGTCCGAAAAACCGGCTGCTCCATTGAACGCAATGCCGCTCAGCTGCTGGCGGAGCTGTGCGGCAGTCAGACACTGCTGGTCAAGCAGGAGCTGGGAAAGCTCTGCGCTTTTGCGGACGGCGACAATATTACAGAGGCCATGGTCCGGGACATGGTGACCCCCCAGCTGGAAACCACAGTCTATGCCCTGACAAGGGCGGTTGTGCGCCGGAACGCAAGGGATGCTATGCGTGCAGTGGATGAACTCCTTGCCCTGCGGGTGGAAATGCCCTATTTGATGGCAACTG
>CAZXVI010000027.1:22810-32095 GCA_964644275.1 uncultured Ruminococcus sp.
TTTCCGGCTGTTTTATTGATCTCCAGCGTGCAGCGGCGGCAAGACGGGAGCGGAAGTCCGTCCAGGATATGATATCGGATTTTTCCTATCGTTTCGGATTTGCTGTGGAAAATGCGTTCCGGGACAGTATGGGTGAATCCCAGGAGCACATTGCACAGTGCCTGCGGCTTTTATGTGACGCTGAAAAAAAACTGCACTCCGAAGCAGTGAATGAGCGTGTGCTGTTTGAACAAACGATTGTTGCTATGCTCCAGGCATAAAGGAGGAACTATGCTGCAAGTCAATCAGGCAATTATTGTGGAAGGAAAATACGATAAGATCAAGCTTTCCTCCATTGTAAAGGCGGTTATCATCCCCACTCATGGATTCCGGATTTTTAAGGATGAGGAGATGCTTTCCCTGATCCGGCACTATGCCAGAACAACCGGAATCATTATTCTGACCGATTCCGACCGAGCCGGTTTCCGGATCCGCAGTTACCTGAAGGGTGCTGTTCCGGAAGGAAGAATCTGTAATATCTATATTCCCGATGTATTTGGCAAGGAAAAGAGAAAGGACAAGCCCTCCGCAGAAGGCAAGCTGGGCGTGGAGGGGGTGGACGCCGCCGTGCTTCGGGAAGCATTTCAGAAAGCCGGCGTGCTGACGGAGCAGGTGCCGAAGGGGGAACCGATCACCAAGGCGGATTTGTATTTTGCGGGACTCAGCGGAATGCCGGACAGCGCTCATGCACGCCGGGCTTTGCAGCAATCGCTGGGTTTGCCGTCCATGCTGTCGGCAACGGCTCTGCTGGAAGTGCTCAATTCCATGATGACAAGGGAAGCTTTTCTGGAATTGACAGCTTCCCCTGCAGCGGAGGATTGCTGATATGTATCTGGCTTCACTGACATTTCTCGGAGCGGTGCTTCCGCTGCTGGTGTTGTATTATTGCATTCCGAAATCCAGAAAGAACCTGTTTCTGCTCTGTGCCGGTCTTCTGATCTATGGCTGGAGCTCACCCCTCAGACTGCTGATTCCTTTGCTGTATGTGGGATTTGATTATGGGATGGGCCGGCTTCTGGAGCGCTGGCGCAAACACAGAGGATGCTGCCGGGCAATGCTGCTTGGCTCCGTGCTGCTCCAGTGTGCGGGCGTGCTGTGTATGCGCTGGTGGGCGAAGGACGAGCGGCAGATTTTGTTTCCGCTGGGCATTGCCTTTTTCACATTGATGGGGCTTGGTTATCTGATCAATATTTACCGCGGCAAGCATGCTGCGTCCTCCAGTTACTTGGAGCTGGCATTGTATCTGACCTTTTTTCCGGTGCTGTATGCAGGTCCCATTGTAGCCTTTCCGGAGTTCAGTGCCCAGCTGAAAAACCGGCGCAGCAATATTCTCCATCTCGGAAAGGGACTTGGTATTTTTATCAGAGGTCTGGCAGAAAAGGTCATGCTGGCGGATACGCTGTGGTATATTTTTCAGGAGCTACGGCAGACGAATACGGGAAACCTCAGTTTTCTGACCTCCTGGCTGACAGTAACCGCCTTTTCGCTGTATCTGTATTTTGAACTGCTGGGATATTCAGAAATGGGAAGGGGTCTTGCACAGTGCTTTGGCTTCTCCCTGCCGAAAAACTTCCGGGCGCCTTTTTTTTCCTCCAGTGTAACTGCGTTTACCCAGAACTGGAATATTTCCGTGGGACTATGGTTTCAGCAGTATTTCAGAAAATTCCTGTTCGGAAAAGCAAAATCTTCCTGGCTCAGGTATGGATCTGTGATTCTGATGTGGATGATTATCGGACTCTGGTATGGTACAAAACCGCAGTTTCTTTTATGGGGCATGCTCATCGGAGCCTGCGTTGTAGCAGAACAGATTTTTCTGGAACAGCTGCTAAAACATAATTTTCTGATCGGTGTGCTGTATACTGCCATTGTGCTGCAGTTTAGCTGGGTATTGTTTTTCGCCGGAAGTATGGGGGAAGTCTGGGATTACTGGAAGGCGATGATCGGTTTAGGCAACGGAATAGTGGATCGGTATGGACTGTATTATTTTTCTTCCTATGTGGCTTTGCTGTTGATCTGCTTTTATATTGCAACGGACCTGTTCCAGAATATTACAGACCGTATCATTGCAACAACCATAGGGCAGAAGCTTCAGACCCTTCTTCCGCTCGGGGACTGTGCACTGCTGATTTTCTGCATTGCATCCATGCTGTATACAAAACAAATGCCCTTCCTGTGGCTGCAGCTATAAGAGCCTGTTTACCATCTTCCGACAGGCGCCTTTTCGGCATTTTTCTGCCGTAAAACGGCATAAATCCGTCCCATGCATTCTCATACGCCGCCTGTGGCGGCTATGAAAATAGTATAAAACAAGGTTTTAGAGATTGGGTGTGGGGCAAAGTCCCATAAATAGCCCTTTATTTTCAAAAGCAGAAAACTTCTGGTGAAAACAGCGTTTCCTTAGAGAGGAGCGGATAATTTTGAACAAGAATATTCACTACCGGACAGTGGGATTGATTCTGGCGGTGTATCTGACGCTGCTGGTGGGGACAATCCGTTCGGAGAACACCCCGCCGTTTCCGAAGCCCACATTGACAACAGTATTGAACGGTACCTGGGCACAGGACGTAGAAGATTACATCGGGGATCGTATGGGCTTCCATGATGCATTATTCCGGCTGAAATCCAATACGGATCTGCTGGTTGGGGAAAAGCTGATTCAGGATGTATACATTACCGATGACATGCTGCTGGAAAAGCTGACTGCATCCGGTGAGGATGACCTGACGGCAGCATCGGAAAAGGTGAATCAGTTCTATGAAGAATACCAACTGCCCACCTATCTGGTGCTGGTTCCGTCTGCGTCAGCAATTTATGAAGAGCAGCTCCCGACAAATGCAGTTATGATGGATCAGGAGGCTGCCATTAAGTCCGTCTACGGAATGATTAACAGCTATGTCCGCTGCATTGATGCCTTCAGCATTCTGTCCTCTGTTACAGATTCCTATGTTTATTATCGCACGGATTCCCGCTGGACCAGCTATGGTGCCTATTGTGTGTATCAGACGGCAATCCAGAAAATGGGCTTTACCGCAATGCCCTATTACCGCTATGTCATTTCTCATATGAGCACTGATTTTCGCGGCGATCTGTATGAGCGGACATTGTACGACGGCATAAAAGCGGATGTACTGGATTGCTATACCTGTGAGAACGGCAGTGAGATCACCAGCGTGACTGCCTGGTATGGCGATGGCAGAACTGAGGACCGCGGCTCCCAGCTCTATGATACTGATGTGCTTTCTTCCCAAGAGAATATGTATCAGTTTTATCTGGGCCCCCCCTGTGAAAAGCTGGTGATCCGGACCGATCTGAAAAATGACAAGAAGCTGCTGCTGTACAAAGACAGTTATGCCGATTGCATGGTTCCGTTCCTGACGCAGCATTACAGTGAAATCTGTATCCTCGACCTGGATTCCACGAAGGAGGATCTGGCAATGTATGCGGAACCATCCGATTATACACATGTGCTTTTCTTAGCCGGTATGGAGAATTGGCGGACGATCTGGGCGGCAAAATAATATCCGCAGCCATCCAGCCACTGCGTTGATAAGCGCAGTGGCTGGACTAAATTGTTATGGTTTCGTTGCGCCATTAATAGCCCAAAAGCATGCCGCAGACCAGTGGGTGCAGAGAGACTTCCTACTTTTTTGATAAGCTGAATCTCCGATATTCGTATCGGAGAATTTTTATACATAATTTCCGTAGATAGCGAACAGAACCAATGGCAGACAGCATTTGTTCCCTTTTGTGAAAATCACATAAAATTTCATCCAGATTTAACGAAAATCTAAAAAATAGATATAGTTTTAAGTTTATTTTAAGATATCCGCATTATAATGAAGCTAACAACAAAAGAAACAGAAAGGAGCGGAGAACACCGGGGATGCATCTCCTGCGGTGTCAGAGGTATGGCTATCAGTACATTTCAGAGAAAAGAAATTAAATTCATGCTGTCCATGGAGCAGTATGAAGCCCTGCTGGAAGAGATACATAAGTACATGGAACCTGATAAATTCTGTGTCGGCGGAAAAGAATATGGTATCTATAACATCTATTATGACACACCCGATGATTACCTGATCCGTGAATCGCTGTCAAAGCCCTATTATAAGGAAAAAATACGGCTTCGCAGTTATTATTCCCCTGCCGGCTCCGATGACAAGGTCTTCCTGGAAATCAAAAAGAAGGTCGGCGGCATTGTTACCAAGCGCCGGGTGACAATGACTCTTGCAGAAGCCGATGTCTATCTGCAGCAGCATACCAAACCCATGGATTTAAGCAAGTACCTTCAGAAACAGATCTTCAGCGAGCTGGATATATTCCTGAATCATTATCATGTTGTACCGAAGCAGTACATCAGTTATCAGCGTACTGCGTTCTTTGGCAAGGATGACCATGATTTCCGGCTGACATTTGACCGCCAGCTGACAGAGCGGCGTTATGATATTTCCCTGGCACTCCCCAGCTACGGTACGCAGCTGATTGCTCCCAATCAACGGCTGATGGAAGTCAAGATTGCCGATGCAATGCCCCTGTGGCTCTCTCAGAAGCTCTCTGAGCTGCAGATTTATAAGACCAGCTTTTCAAAGTATGGGAGAGCATATCAGAGATTTGTCAGAACCGGATTGTATGAACAGCAGCGGAAAAATGCGCAGAAAGGAAGTATGTTACATGTTTGATTCAATTTTGACCTATGATGAAGTGACGGGGGTAGTGCTTAACCCTACAGTTTTTCAGTTCTTTGCCTGCATTGGTTCAGCGCTTGTCATCGGCTTCGGTCTGAGCCTGCTCTATTTGCTGACGCATAAAAAAGAAGGGGCTGCTCAGAGCTATGCGCTGACGTTAATCATGCTTGCACCTATTGTGGCGATTCTGCTGATGCTGATCAACTCCACTGCGGGGGGACTGGCACTGGCCGGTGTCTTTACACTGTGCCGTTTCCGCAGCATTCCTGCGGATCCTAAGGATGTCAGCTATGTGTTTATGTCCATGGCATGCGGCGTGATCTGCGGCAAAGGATATATCGGGATTGCGTTTGTGTTCTTTGTGCTGATGGCGGCAGTAATGTATGTGCTGTATATCACCAATTATGCGGCACCCAAGACAAGCGATATGACCTTGAAGATTTCCGTTCCGGAGAACCTCAATTATGAGGGACTGTTTGATGCGGTACTGAATAAGTATACTTCCGGCTGGAAGCTCCGCAGAATCAAGACCACAAACTTTGGCTCTATGTTTGACTGCATCTACAGCATTCAGCTTCCGGAGAATGTGGAGCAGAAGAAATTCCTGGATGAGCTGCGTACGCTGAACGGCAATATGACCATTACATTGACTATGTTCCGCTATGAGGACCGGATTTACGAGAAATAATTGGCTCCGGCCGGATGGGTATCCTGTCCGGCCGCTTTGGCATAAAAACGTTCCTGAAACAGAACAAAAGCAAAGAAGTTGTTTCGGAACATAACCATCCCTTATGCCGACTGTAACGGCTAAATTCTGGTGGACAACTTTCTGACAGAGAGAACGGAATTTGTATGAAATACTTGATTTCAGAAATGCGATGTCCCCGAAAAAACACTTTCCATGAAAGGATGATACGATGAGATTGCTGAAAAATTGGATGTGTCTGCTGACCGTGCTTGCTCTGGTGGGAAGCATGGCCGCATGCGGCAATAAAAATGAAACAGTTCCTTCCGAAAGCACAACGGAAATTTCCAATGCGGAACTGTCGGAGGAGGATGACGACAGTGATGACGATGCCCCCATCGATATGGAACATCTGGTCATAAAGACGGAGGAAAGCTCCGCTGAAAACAGTGCTGTCGAATCCCGGGAAGAAAGTGCGGATGATGCTTCGGAAGCTGCTGAAAATTCTGACAGTACGGAAGGCAGCAGCACCTCAGGAGCAGAACAGAATTCCCAGAGCAGTACCGCTTCCCAATCCTCGGGAGCGGAGCAAGCGCAGAACAGTAAACCTGACGAAAGCACAGCCGGAAACAATAATTCTAAACCATCCTCCGACAGCAAAACAGAACAGCCGGTCTCCAGTGCAGCGGGAAGCAGTTCTTCCGTTGCAGAAACCCAGGCGGCAACAGAGGCCGCTGTGGAAGAGGTGAGCGGCATTATCCAGCTGGGCAGCAGTATCAGCTATGAGGGCAGCGGTATTTCCATAGAAGGGAATAAAGTGCTGATTACCGGAGAAGGAACCTATGTTATTACCGGAACGCTTCCGGAGGGGATGATCGAAGTAAACACTACCTTCAAGGTAAAGCTGAAGTTAAACGGCGTTTCCGTTACCAATTCCTCCGGCCCTGCCATTCTGGTCACCGATGCCAAGAAGCTGACAATAACACTGATTGAGGGTACAACAAATACTCTGACCGACGGTACCAGCACCGCCTATGACGGCGCAATCTGTACCAATGATACACTGGAAATCAAGGGAGCCGGTACTCTGCATATTACCGCCAATAATGCCCACGGCATTTCCAGCGATGATGATATCATCGTGAAAAACGGTGAGATTACTATTAATGCTGTAAAATCCGGTATGATGGCAAATGATGATATTACCATTTCCGGCGGAACGCTCCATGTGACCGGCGGTACCAACGGGATCAAATCCAAGGGAACCATGCATATTTCCGGAGGCACCATCTGGAGCATCGGCGGACCGAAGGAAAATAAAAGCGCCCTTTACAGTGCAGGGGCATTTACCCTGACCGGCGGTTCAATTTATGCTGTTGGCTGCGGTGCATCTGAGCCGGATGCTGCAAGCTCGACGCAAAATGCCGTTTCCGTTAAATTAACGCCTTCTTTGGCGGCAAATAGCTCCGTTGGCATGACGCTGAGCGGCAAGAACGTGTTTGAAGTTGCATCCCCCTATGCTTTCAATACAATTTTTGTTTCCACCCCCGATCTGACAGATGGTTCGTCGTTCAATGTACAGGCGAATGGTTCCGATCTGGGCAGCTTCACTGTATCCGGTGGAATGACATCGGTGACGGCAAATACATAGTCATTAATAAAGTGTGAATTTATTTTCGATTTCTATTAATTTAACAGAAAAAACGCAGTATTTTTCAAAAAATACTGCGTTTTTTGAAAAAAGCAAAATGGATTGGATATTATAATATAGTTTTAAATATAAATGTCTATTGAAATAGAGGAAAAAAATAGGTACAATAGAGAAAACAGTAAATCATCTATCTTTAACCGCAAATTGAATCCATTCAAATATCCCCCCTCTCAAAATTTGAATGGGTTCGAGAGATAGGGTTTACTGTGGAAAATCAAATGTGGTTACTAATGCGCAGCAGGAACTTGTTCCTGATTAGTCATATTTGTTTTTCACGTAACAGCTTGCAGTGCAGATTGAGTTGAACTCAAAAAAATTGAGCTGTACATTTTTTACCTTCCTCTTTATAAAAACATCCGACATTGTCGGATGTTTTTATACATTACCGGTAAAACATGAAACAGAATAAACTTGTAGAAATTTTTATATAAAGTACTTGACAAGTTTCTGAAAGTGTGCTATAATGAAAATGCAGTCGGAGGACTGCATTTTGATACGCATAAAAACTTGATTCAAAATTTAATAATTTCTGATTCAAATTATTAAAGAAGGTGAAGCAGAATATGAAGAAGAGCATTTACAGTCTTGTTCTGATGGACGATGTAGTGGAGGCGGCGGACAGGATGGCATATGCCATGCACACCAGCCGCTCCAACCTGATCAACCAGATCCTGGCTGAGCATCTTTCCTGTGTAACGCCGGAAATGCGGATGCAGACGGTGTTTTCTGATATGGAGGAACGGATGATGCAGGGTTTCCGGATTGTGGAACAGAATTCGGCACATACTATGGCCGTGCGAAGCAGACTGCACTATAAATACAAGCCCACTATCCAGTATACCGTGGAGCTGTACCGTACCCGGAAAGATGGGCAGGACGGGCGTATCCGGGTGCAGCTTCGTACCCAGAGCCAGGCGCTGCTGGTACTGCTGGAGCGTTTCTTCCGCTTCTGGATGCACCTGGAGGAGCGGTATGCACCAGTTCCTGAGGGAACGGAATATCGTATTTCTCCCGGCCGGATGGAACGCTCCATCCGGAGCTCGGAGGGAGCGGAGGAGCACTTTGGCGAGTGTATCAGCAATTATATACAGCGGCTGGATAGGTTCATAAAAGAGTATCTGGCAGACGTGACCTTTCCAAAGGAAACCATGGCACAGCTGGAGAGCCAGTTCTGCAGGGAGATGCAGAAGGAACAAAGCTATATCTGACGCTGCCCTCCAGGGCAGACATATGCCGGTTTGAGGGTAACTCCCCACGGGGTGAGCGGTAACAGAGGGCTTTTAGTGATCCTCAACAGAACAAAATAGGATGCGTATCCTGCGGTACTGACCGCATGAAGATACAAAGAATGTTAGGGAGGTAAGTTTTATGAATGCACAGAAGCTGACACAAAAATCCATGGAAGCCATCCAGACGGCACAGAATATTGCCGTGGCTGCACAGAATATGCAGATTGAACAGCTGCATCTGTTCCTTGCTCTGGTACAGCAGGAGAATGGCCTTATCGGCCAGCTGCTCGGCAAGCTGGGAGTGGATACGCAGGCTTTGCGGCAGACATTGCAGAGCGCCATTGATGCAATGCCGGCAGTGACCGGCAGCGGCAGACAGCCGGGATCCGTATACGTATCCCGTGAGGTGGACGCAGCACTTACCGCAGCGGAGCAGCAGGCTTCCAAGATGAAGGATGAGTTTGTATCCGTGGAGCACATTTTCCTGGCACTCCTGGAAAAGCCGGATCAGCAGACAGAGAAAATCCTGAAACAGTACCATATTGATAAGAACGCTTTCCTGCAGGCGTTGATGCAGGTGCGGGGGAATACCAGAGTTACCAGCGAAAACCCCGAGGAAACCTATGATGTTTTAACTAAGTACGGCCAGGATCTGGTGGAACTGGCAAGACAGAACAAGCTGGACCCAGTCATCGGCCGTGACAGCGAAATCCGGAATGTCATCCGGATTCTGTCCCGTAAATCCAAGAACAATCCGGTTCTGATCGGCGAGCCGGGTGTTGGTAAAACCGCCATTGCAGAGGGACTGGCACTGCGAATTGTCCGGGGCGATGTGCCGGACAGTCTGAAGGATCGGAAGATCTTCTCCCTGGATCTGGGCGCACTGGTGGCAGGTGCCAAGTACCGTGGCGAATTTGAGGAGCGTCTGAAAGCGGT
>CAZXVI010000028.1:0-31916 GCA_964644275.1 uncultured Ruminococcus sp.
TTCCACAAAATCGGAACCGGAAATGGGAAAGAAGGGACAGCCTCCCTCGCCTGCCACAGCCCTTGCCAGCAGGGTTTTACCAGTACCGGGAGGGCCAAGGAGCAGTACGCCCTTGGGAATTCTTGCGCCGATTTCTGCGTATTTCTTTGGATTCTTAAGGAAATCCACAATTTCCGCCATCTCAAACTTTTCTTCCTCGGCACCTGCCACATCGGCAAACGTTGCCTTTTTGCCCTGCGCCTGGTTCTTCACATTGGCTCTGCCAAAGGCACTGTACTTGCCGCCTCCTGCCTGACGCATCATGAAGACGAACAGCACAATTCCCATAATCAGAATAATCAGCGTGGGGATATAGGTAATGATCCAGGAATTATCCTTGATCTTGAAATAATCCTGCTCCAGGGGGGCATCCGGATTTGCCTCATTATAGGCAATACGGTAATCCTGGGTATCCTCCAGAAAGATGGAAACATTGGGAACGCTGTATTTGATTTCCTCCCCGTTCTGCAGCGTCACCTCCAGCTCACCGGTCCCCAGATCCAGAGTATAACGGCTGACCTCCAGATCATCAAAATGGGAAATAATTTCGGAATATTCATATTTTTCATCTGTACTGCCCAGACGGGGAAGAATATAGGCAGCCATGAAGATCAGCAGTGCAGCGATCAGCAGGTATGCCAGAATTCCCTTGCTCTTTTTTGGTGTCAAACCATCCACTCCTTTGTACTTATAGAATTTGATAACAATAGTTTATCATACAGCAGCAGCGTGAAACTGCAGTGACTTTTATGTGTTCGTTTCGTGACAAATACGCAGATACAGCATCCGCCGGGTTTCCGGTGTCACGGCGGCACGTTTTGCAGCGCCGAGGCCTTCCGCCCAAAGCAATCCTTCCCCATCGGACAGATAATGCACATAGGGGCGCTTTGCCGGCGCCACACATTCGTTAAGCCATTTTTTTATCTGAATCCGGTGCCCTGCACCCTCCAGGTACAGACCCGGTGTCCGGCTATGCAGTTCTGCACACCCTTTTATTATATCATAATCCAGCACACAATTTGCAAACATTGTGTGAATTATTTCAAATTTCTCTGCATCCTCCCTGTCAATCCGCTGTGCTTCGACAAGAACAGCGGGAAAGATGCGGTTTTCCCCCAGCACCAGCGGCGTCCGCCGCACACCGGTTTCTTCCGGAAGAAAGAAAAGATTCCCCCGACTTACATGGGCACGGATACCGCCCCGGACAAGCTCCAGGGAGCCGCCCTTTTCCAGCAGGGATTCCACATCCAGAATGCTGCGCAGACCTGCCGGCACGCCCTGTTCCTCCAACACCCTGGCAATGCAGCGCCGCCGGATGGCAGGATGGTATTCCGCCAGCCCCTGAAAAGAGCCGTCCGGCCGGCGGCATGCCGCCAGTGCTTCTTCTGCCCGGAGGGACAGGTAGTCCTGCTCCTCCCGGAGAAGCTCCGTCATTTCAGCCGTCCTGTGCTCTGCGGAGGGATTGCACTGCCGCATTGCCGGCACCGCATGATGCCGCAGGACATTGCGGCTGCAGGTTTCCTCCAGATTGGTGCTGTCGGTCACATAGGAAATCCCCTGTTCCCGGAGGGCAGTTTCGATTTCCTCCCTGGTCACCCGGAGCAGGGGACGCAGGAATTTTCCCCGTACCGGAGGAATTCCGCAAAGTCCCCGAAGTCCTGTCCCCCTTGCCATCCGGAACAGTATGGTTTCCAGCTGGTCGGATGCCGTATGTGCCGTTGCCACATAGCCGCTGCAATGTTCGGCAAAGGCTGCATAACGGCATTCCCTTGCCGCAGTTTCCAGAGAACACCGGTACTCCGCTGCATACGCCTTCACGTCGCAGCTGACCACCAGGAGGGAAACACCCCGTTCCCGGCAGAAGCTCCGGCAGAATTCCTCGTCCCGCCGGCTCTCCTCCCCCCGGAGGTGATGCTGGACATGGACAGCGTCCACCGTCAGAGCAAATTCCTCCCGGAGCCGGAGGAGGGTATCCAGCAGGCAAATGCTGTCCGCTCCACCGGACAGAGCTGCCGTCACCCGGCATCCGGCAATGTTCTGCTCCCTGAGAAACCGCCGTACTGCGTCACTTGGGCGCATCCTTGTTCATCTCCATGGTGCTGAAGCGTGTGAACTGACCGTCCCAGATCAGATTGACGGTTCCGGTTTCGCCGTGACGGTTCTTGGCAACAATGCACTCCGCCACATTGGGCTGCTGGCTCTCCTTGTTATAGTATGCATCCCGGTACAGGAAGAGAACGATATCCGCATCCTGCTCAATAGAACCGGATTCACGCAGATCCGACAGCATGGGGCGCTTATCGGTACGGCTTTCCGGGCCACGGGAAAGCTGTGACAGGAGAACAACGGGAACATCCAGCTCCTTCGCCATAATTTTCAGCTGGCGTGTAATTTCGGAAATAATCTGCACACGATTCTCGGTTTTCAGGGTGGTCTGGATCAGACCCAGGTAGTCAATGACCACAAGTCCCAAATTCTTCATTCTGCGCAGCTTTGCCTTGATCTGCTGCACCGTGATGCTGGCAGTATCGTCGATGTACAGGGGGAGTCCCTGGAGGTAGCTGGCACCGGCTGCCAGACGCACCCAGTCGTCGCCGCTGAGCCTGCCATTGCGGAGCTTGTTGGAATCCACCTGGGCTTCCGTGGACAGCAGACGGGAGACCAGCTGTTCCCTGGGCATTTCCAGAGAGAAGATGCAGACCTCCTTGTCCCCGTGCCTTGCCACATTGCAGGCAATGTTCAGAGCAAAGGCGGTCTTACCCATAGCAGGACGAGCTGCAATCAGGATAAGGTCGGATTTATTCAGGCCGGAGGTTACCGTATCCAGGTACGAAAACCCGGAACGGGTACCCAGGTACTGCTCCCGGTCGGGACCGGCAATCTTGCCGATGTGATTATAGGTTTCGGCAACGATCTCCTTTACCGGCGTCAGCCCGGTCACATCCCTGCCCTGACGAATATCGAAAATCCGCTGCTCTGCGGCATCCAGCAGAAGCCGGGCATCCGTTTCGCCGCTCTGGATATCCGACAGGATGCCCCTTGCCGTTTCGGCAAGAGTGCGGATATAGTATTTGTTGACGACAATATTGCAGTAGCTCTCGATATTGGAGACGGAGGGCACCATATTGGCAAGATTTGCCAGATAATTCCGTCCCTCCGCAGGTGTTTCAAAAATATGTGCAGCCACCGCCTCATTGAGGACGGTAATAACGTCTGCTTTTGCACCGCTGGTAAACATCTGCACCATAATAGTGAACAGTGCCCGGTGCTGGTCAATATAGAAGCACTCCGGCTTGACATGCTCCAGTACAATGGACAGCACATCGGCATCAATGAGAATGGCACCCAGAACGGTCTGTTCTGCCTCCAGGCTGTAGGGCAGCTCCAGATCCTGGATTCCTGCTGGTTCTGCCATAAGCGCCTCCTTTCTTTGGTACGCCGTTATTTTCATACGCCGCCTGCGGCGGCTGTGAAAATAGAATAAAATATACGAAAAAACGCCGATATCACCCCCGCAGGGGTGATCGGTATCGGTATCAGCCTTCTGTCACTTCGATGGTCATCACAGCGGTAATTCCGGAATACAGGCGGATTTCCGCACTGAAGGTACCGAATGACTTGATCTCGGACCGGAGACTGATTTTCTTCTTCTCAATTTTGCAGCCATACTGCTGTTCAATACACTGCGCCACCTGGCTGGCAGTAACGGAACCGAAAAGTCTGCCGCCGGTGCCCGCTTTGCAGGCGATGGTTACCGTCTTTCCGTCCAGCTTCTGCTTCAGGTCAGCGGCGCTCTGCCTGTCCACATCAATCTTATGCTGGGCAGAGGACTGCTGCCCCTTCAGATGGTTGATGTTCTCCGGGGTTGCCTCCACAGCAAGTTTCCTGGGCAGGAGCATATTGCGGGCATAGCCGTCGGCTACGTTCTTCATTTCACCTTTTTTTCCGGAGCCCTTGACATCCTGTAAAAAAATCACTTTCATGAGAATTCTTCCTTTCCTTGGCGGAGATCTCCTCCGCATATGTAATCAGGTTCATGCTATTTCTGCAGCTCCCGGATCACCTGAAGCAGCTGAATCCTTGCTTCCTCCACAGAAATATCCGGGATCTGCGTTGCCGCCATGGTCTGATGACCGCCGCCCCCCAGCTGCTCCATGATCACCTGGACATTGACTGCACCCAGAGAGCGGGCAGAAATGGACACAACATGATTCAGTTCATAAATCACAAATGCTGCATCCACATGTTCAATGCTCAGCAGTTCATCCGCTGCCTGGGGTGCTACCAGGCGCACATCCTCCGTATCCGGCGGTGCCACGGCAATGGCATGGCAGCCGTGAATTTCCGCAGAGCCGACAATATCCGTACGGCTGCGGTAGGCTTCAATGGAACCGGAAAACAGGCACTTGACCTTGACGGTATCGGCACCGATTTTCCGCAGGAACGCAGCGGCTTCAAAGGTACGCACACCGGTACGCATGACAAAATTCTTAGTGTCCAGCATGATTCCCGCCAGCAGGCATTCCGCATAGCATGCGCTGACCATGCTCTCCAGCTTGAAATACTGGAGCAGTTCCGTTACCATTTCGCAGGCGGAAGAGGCATATGGCTCATGATGGAAAATCACGGCATTGTCCACAAAATTCACATTCTTCCGGTGATGATCCACTACCACCACATTAGAAGCCGCCTGGTAGAGCCTGTCACTCTCCAGAATATCCTTGCTGTGCGTATCCACGATGATCAGCAGGGTACCGGAGGTAAGCTCCTCCATTGCCTGTGCCGGACTGAGGAACAGCTGGGGACCAATTTCCTGCTGCATCATGGTAATCAGCTGGGATGCCAGGCTTTTCTGGCGGTCCACCACCACTGCCACAGGAATTCCCATTAGCCGGATGGCGCCGGCAAGACCGCAGGCCGCCCCCACGGAATCCAGATCACCGAAGCGATGCCCCATGATCAGGACATTTTGGCTGCCAAGAATCAGTTCCTGCATCGCACCGGCAATGATTCTGGTCTTGGCGCGGGATTTCTTCTCCACACCCTTGGACACACCGCCGAAGAAACGGAACCCGTTTTCCGTCTTGACTGCCGCCTGATCACCGCCCCTGCCCACTGCCATATCCAGACATTGGGCGGCAAAGCTCTCACTTTCCTGGAGGCTGGAGGCTCCGTGCCCCACGCCAATGGAAAAGGTGACGGTATTTTTTTCATCCACCCGGATGGCTCTTGCATCATCCAGGAGTTTGAATTTTCCTGCCATGATCTGCTGGAGATGCCGTTCCTCAATCACAGCGTAGAACCGGTCATTCTTCAGCCGACGCAGCACACCGTTGGTCTGGGAAATAAAGCTCTCCAGCAGCTTTTCAATGGCAACGCTGGTTTCCAGCTTGGCGCTTTCCTTTGCATGCTGAATCAGATCCTCATAGTTATCCACCATAATCAGCAGTACACATGGTCTTGTCTCTGCATAATCCCTGCGCAGCTGCTCATAGTCGGTCACATCCGACCAGATATAGGCAGTCAGATGTGCGCCGTTTTCCTGATAGGGCATGGAGGAGACACGGTATTCCCGCTCCTGCCACTGCACGGTCTGCTCCGGCAGCGCCGGATCCAGGGGGACCATATCCAAAAGGGGTCTGCCGAACCAATCCGCACTGAGGAGCACGGTCTGTTCAAAGAAGGTGTTGCACTCCAGCAGCTCCCCGTCCTGATTCAGGAGGCAGTAGCCGAAGGGCAGCTGCTGCAGCGTAGCATGCCGGGCATTTTCACATTCCTGATTCAGCTTTGCAATGTACCGGATCTGATACCGGTACGCCCTGATCAGCATCAGGATCACAATACCGGCAAAAAGAACCGCCGGCACCGCAAACAGCGCACCATACTCCAGTCCGTTGCAGGACATGGCAACGGCCGGTGCTGCATTGGAAATGAGCAGCAGCAGCAGCAGGATCCAGAATACCACATGGTACCTTGGTTTCAAAGTCCGATCACCCCCGTGAACATTTCTCTTTCTGTGGGGAACCTCTAAAACCCCTTGTTGTTAAAATCGAAAAGGTATGAAAGGTGGATTCCGTGGGGCTTCGCCCACACCCCACCTCTAAAAACAAGTTTTTAGAGGTTTCCTATGGAAACCGCTTCCGTGTTTCCCTGTTTATACTTCCATAATAATGGGAAGAATCATTGGCCTGCGCTTGGTCTTTTCAAAGATATAGTCGGACATGGCGTCACGCATTTTTGCTTTCAGCGAGGTCCATTCCTTTAGCTCATAGACGGAGCATTCCGAGAGGGTATGACACATGAGCTGCTTGGCCTCTTCCATCAGTTCCTCCGCCTCACGCACATAAACAAAGCCTCTGGAAATGATATCGGGGCCTGCGGCAATTTCGTTGGTTGCCTTTTCAATTCCTACCACAACAATGATGAGACCGTCCTCCGCCAGATGCTTGCGGTCACGCAGCACAATGGAGCCCACGTCGCCGACACCGAGACCGTCCACCAGAACCCTGCCGGAGGGTGCCTGGGATACAATGCGCATATACGAACCGTCGCTCTCGATCACATTGCCGATGGAGGCAATCAGCACATTCTCCTTGGGCATGCCCATTTCCAGCGCAAGACTGCAGTTTTTCATCAGATGCTTATACTCCCCGTGGACGGGCAGGAAGAATTTCGGTTTGGTCAGCGCCAGCAGGAGCTTCAGCTCTTCCTGGCAGGCATGGCCAGACACATGCACCTCGTACATGGATTCATAGATGACCTCCGCCCCGGACTTGAGCAGCTCATTGACCACCTTGGTCACATGCTTCTCGTTGCCGGGAATGGGGGTTGCAGAAATGATGATGAAGTCCAGGGGCGTGATATTGACCTTCTTGTGGTCGTGCATGGCCATTCTTGTCAGAGCGGACATTGGCTCGCCCTGGCTGCCCGTGGTGATCAGAACAATCTGCTCCGGCGGGTACTGGTTCATATTTTCAATATCAATAATGGTATTTTTCGGCACCTCCAGGTACCCCAGCTCCAGTGCCGTGGAAATGACATTGATCATGCTTCTGCCCAGAACAGCGACCTTTCTGCCGTACTTTGCCGCCATATTGATAATCTGCTGGACACGGTGGATATTGGAGGAGAAGGTGGCGATAATGATGCGGCGCTGTCCCGCCTTGCTGAACAGCTTCTCAAAGGAATCGCCCACCTTGCGCTCGGACTGGGTATAGCCCGGACGCTCTGCATTGGTAGAATCCGCCATCAGCGCCAGAACACCCCGGCTGCCCAGCTCGCCGAAGCGTGCCAGGTCGATGGGACCGCCGTCAATGGGAGAAAAGTCCACCTTGAAGTCCCCCGTATGGACAATGACGCCGGCAGGGGTATGGATTGCCATGCCCATGGCGCCGGGAATGGAGTGATTCACCTTGATAAACTCCACTGCCATACAGCCCATTTTCACAGTTTTACGGGGTTCCACCTCATTCAGGGTGACTTTGTTGAGGAGTCCGTGCTCCTCCAGCTTATGCTTGATCAGGCCAATGGTCATACCGGAGCCGTAAACAGGAGCATTGACCTTCTTGAGCAGGTATGCCAGACCGCCGATATGATCCTCATGTCCATGTGTAATCACAATGCCGCGGAGCTTCTCCTTGTTGCGCTCCACATAGGTGAAATCCGGGATTACAATATCCACACCGGGCATCTCCGTATCCGGAAAAGCCAGTCCGCAATCCACAATGAACATATCATTGCAGCATTCAAAAACCGTCATATTCTTGCCGATTTCATTAAGACCGCCCAGGGGGATGATGCGCACCGGCGTGCGGTGCTGCTCACGGGGCTGCTGCTGTTTTCTGGGTGCCCGTACAGGCGCAGCCGCCGTCTGTGCCTTGCTCTGTGCAGAAGCCTGGGGATGGGGTTTCTTCTGTGCGGACGGTCTGGGCTGATTGTGCTTCGGGTGTCGGATTGTGTACTTTTTTCGTTTCTGATCATTGGAGTAATTGTTGTTCAATGGAATACCTCATTTCCTGGACAGGCAAGTAACGACAGCTTCCGGATTCTCTGATCACAGGGACTTCCCTTCTGACAGCGCAGAATACTGCGGGGGTTCATTCCGTTCATCAAAAAGATGGGAAGCATATCCGTCTTTTACAATCACCAGGCAGAAGCCTGTGCGGCATAAAAAGCAGGGATTGCAGATGCAGAAATTGCTGTTATGACAGAAATACCGTATTGCAGCCGCAAAAGACGGACAGAGCATGGGTGGATCGGAAGCAGTTACTTGCTCATTGCATCGCTGACCTTCCGGACTCCGCCGGCAGTATCAGCACCGATAAGTAGGGAAGCGTACTTCGCTTCCTGAATCTATTTAAGGCACATATGCCAAAAATTTTAAAACGACCTCCTGCACGGCAGGAGCAGATACATACATTCATTATATCGGAATTTCCGGTGTTTGTCAAGTAGCCGGAAAGATATCGGACGCATTTTAGGCACAATGGCTAAAAAAGCTGTGACAGCCGGAATATTTCTGCACACCTCCGTTATGCCCCGGATTCCCGTGCCTCCTCCCGGTGAATGCGCTGTTCCCAGAAATCGCACAGCTCTGCCGCTGTTTCCATATCTGCTGCATGCACCAGCAGTCTGGCAAGCCCGCCCGGTTCCGGGCAAAGAATCCAGACGGACGGGTCGGGGTTTTCCCGGCGCAGATGCTCCACTGCCCGGGAGCTGAGAGTGGTGGAAATCTCCCGTTTCACCGTAAACATGGTGGGCAGAAGGGCAGCTGCTCCGGCAAGCGTAAGATTCCGCCGGGCAAGAACTCGCAGAACATGAGCAAAAAGCCGGATTCCATCCGTACACACGCCCTGCTCTGCCCAGAGTCTTGCTGCTCCGGGAGAGGTACCCGGTGTATGCAGGCGGAGAATTCTGCCGCCGTACCGGGCAGCAAATTCCTCCGCTGCCGGATGGAACTGCGTCGGCAGTGCCAGGGCCTGCCCCTGTTCCCGGAAGGATAAAAGGCTCAGCAGCAGCAGCTGTTCGCAGTGCACCATACCCGATTCCCGGGAAAAGGCGCTTGCCCGGGTGCCGTCCTCGGACAGGGAGAGAACAATGGGTTCGCCCGTTCCTCCGGTGAACAGACCCTGTGCCGCCTCCCGGAGGGCGGCATTGCCGCAGGAAATTTCTACATGAAAGCGCCGCTCCGGCAAAAGGCGGCGGCATTCCTCCGTCCACAGGTGGAGAATGGGAGCGGCATTGTGCAAGGTTCCGGGAACGGCAATTCTTGCAGAGACGCCGGCAGCCAATGCCTCCCGGAGACGACGGTTCTGAGCCGGCTGAAGGGGAAAGCCCCCGGCCATACGGGGCTGGAGCTGCACAACACCGTCTCCCTGCACCCAGAGCATACTGTCCCCCCGGACGCTCCCGCACAGATATATGAGCTGGGAAAGGGCACAGACTCCGGCAAACCACACCTCCGCTCCCTGGGATGCCGCACCGGCAGCCGCTGCAAGGGCATAGGATTCCCCTCCCGGTGCCTCAAAGCCAATCACAATCCGGCTGCCCAGCACTGTCATGGCGGCGCCTGCCTGCAATGCCGTTCCGGCATTGTTCCAGCGGGGCAGACCACGGCAGATGCCGTCCCCGCCACAGGGCTGCACCGCCGGAAAGATGGGCTGTTCCTGTTCCGGAGGGAGTACTGCTCCTGCCGGTACGGTACGCCCTTCCAGCCGCACCTGCCTGTCCACCAGGGCATGGCGGCAGACCACACAGTCCCGGAGCACAGCATTTGCACCAATCTGGACACCGTCTCCCAGGCAGCAGCGTTCCAGCACCGCATGATCTCCGATGATACAATCACTGCCCACAACGGTTTCCTCGTCCAGACGTACCTCCTTCCCCAATTTTGTGCCCTGTCCGATGCGGAACCGTTCCATTCCGCCCCGTTCCAGAAGCCGCCGCTGGAGCAGAAGATACTCCTCCGGGGTATCCGCCCGCTGAAAGACGGAAAGCTCAGCTGTCACCGTCCTGCCGGGCGTTTCCACCGCTGCCCCGGCAGGAAACAGCTCCGCCTCCCCGGACGTGCCGTCCGGGTGAAGGATACGCACGGGAACGGCTTCGCACAGCGCCTGAAGCTCCCCCATATCCCAGTCCGGCAGGCTCAGCCTGCGCAGCACCAGCGTCCGGGCAGGAAGCTGCGCCGGCGGCTCCCCCCAATGCAGCGCCATGCCAAGGGGCAGGGACTCCACAAATGCTCTTGTTGCTTTGTCCGCCCGGCAGAGGGTTGCTTTCGTAATACCGTTCTGTTCCAGAAACCGCAGGATTCTGGCAATTAAAGGAATATTGCAGTAGGGCAGGAGAGCCTCCGGCAATGTTTCCTCCGGGAAACAGCGGGTTCGCCCGTCACAAAAAAGTATGGCTTCCATATGCTCATCACCTTTCCACATTGTAGCATTTCACTGTGGAAAGTATGAACATCCGCCAGGGATTTTATGCACGCCTGCGTTTTTCTGCCGTATAGGCAGGGTACAGCAGCAGGAGCGCCGGCAGATTGCAGTACGCCATGCAGGCATTGGCAATATCCGCAAGCGTCCAGACCGTTTCCAGACGAAGGATTGCTCCTGCCGCCGCCCCCAGACAGAACAGGAGCTGGAACCATTCCACATGCCTGCCGCCCGTCAGATAGGCAAAGGCACGGCTGCCGCAGCAGCCCCACCCGATGAGGGTACACAGGGCAAAAAGGGCAATCACCGGCGGCAAAATCCAGTCAGCCGCACTGCCCAGCCCCCGGCTGAATGCCTCCAGTACCAGTACACCGCCGTCCCCCTCCGTCACCCCGGTGCAAAGAATGGCAAGGGCGGTGACAGTACAGCAGACAAAGGTGTCCAGAAATACTTCTGCCATGCCCAGCAGCCCCATATGTTCCGGCGCGGCACAGGCGGCCTCTGCGTGGAGCACGCCGCTGCTGCCAAGACCGGCTTCATTGGAGAATATTCCCCGGCGCACCCCCACTGAAACTGCCCGCTGCACCGCTGCGCCGCTGATTCCGCCGGATACGGCGGAAAGTCCGAATGCCCCTTCAAAAACGGAACGGAACGCATTCCCCAGATTGTCCCGGAACTGCCAGATCACAGCCCCGGCTGCAAGAAGATACACAGCGGACAGAAAGGGAACGGCAGCCTGGGTGAATTTGCCGATCCGTGCTGCCCCTCCCAGGAGTACCGCCCCTGTCAGCACTGCCGCCAGAAGTCCCGTTACAAGGGGCGGCATCCCGAATGCCGCCTCCAGGGTCTGGGCCATGGCGTTGCTCTGGGTCATATTCCCCATCCCGAAGGATGCTGCCGCACAGCAAACGGCAAAGACGGCTGCCAGACCGGGGCTGCCCAGTCCCCAGCGCAGGTATGCCATGGTTCCGCTGACGCCCTTCCTGCGGAAATGGCAGGCGAGGACGTTTTCCGCATAGATCAGCGACATGCCGCACAGTGCCGCCGCCCACATCCAGAACACGGCACCCGGGCCGCCCAGTGTCAGGGCAGTGGCAACGCCCACAATATTGCCCGTCCCCATGGCCGCTGCCAGGGAAGTGGTACAGGCCTGGAACACCGTAGTACCGGAGCATCCGGCATGGGATACCGGGCGCTGCCGAAGTGTCCGGAGGCTTCTCGCAACGGAGCCGTGCCCCAGGAGCATACAGCACAGGGCGGTGCCCAGCAGAAGGAACAGCAGTCCATTCCCCCAGAGAATCTGATTCATATTCCACAGCAGCTGGTTCATAACCATTCCTCCATTACTGTTCCAGTCTCCGCTCAGGCTTGTGTGATTCAGTATATTTCCAATTTTCTGCATGTTTCAGCAGTCATCCGCCATACTATATATATGTTCATTCCTCTTCTTCACCATTCTGACGGAAGCTCCGGAGCGTGATGGAAAAATATTGACAAATGCGGCGGTTTGTTGTATCATAGAAATGAATTCATTTTACACCATTTGCTGGAGGCATTGCTGATGAAAACCTATTATGCCAATTGTGCAGCTCTTCGTTTGATACAGATTATGTTTCTGGCAGTAACCGTACTGCTCTGCATTGCTGCCGGAGTGCTTGCCCCCTCTCTTATTGTTATGTGGATTTTCATAGGGATATTCGCCGGAATCTATGGAATCCTGTGCTGGCTGTACCTGCCCTTGTATTTCCGGAAGCTGATCTTCTATGTCACACCCTGTCAGATTACGGTAAAGCGGGGCGTTTTTTTGCGGCAGGAGCAGTCCGTACGGCTGCAGACCGTCCAGTTTGTACGGCTGGTTACAGGTCCGTGTGCAGGGGCTGCAGGGCAGAATTATCTGATACTGTATGTCTATGGGGGCAGTCTTTTTCTTCCCTTTCTGGCACGGCGTGACCGGATGGAAATTATGGAGCTGCTGCGGAAAAAGGGGGTATACCATGCACCGTGAACACCCCCTGCGGATTATCCGCTACAGTATTAAAAACATCTGGCTGCTGGTCTTTCCCCTGCTGCGCGGTATCTACAGCCTGCGGCCGGATCCGGACGCATTCCTGCGGTGGATCCGGGGTGCCTGGTTCGACTTGCTGATTCTTGCAGCTATTCTCGGGTTCGGATGGCTGCGCTGGTATTGCCGGCGCTACGGCATCCTGGACGGTGAGCTGTTTGTCTGCGAGGGCGTACTGATGCGCCGGCAGAGCTTTCTGCCCATGGAACGGCTTTCGGCTATGACGCTGGAAGCCACATTCTGGCTCCGTCCCTTTTCCGCCGTGTACCTCTATGCCGATACAGCCGGAGGCGTAGCCAGGGAAACGGATGTCCGGCTGCTCATCCGGAAACGGGACGCAGAAGCCTTTCGCAGCATTCTTCCCCAGCTTCAAACGAAAGGACGCTGCCGACGGAGCTACAAGGTGCAGCCCTGGCGGATCGTCATCTTTTCTGTGATATTTTCCAGCAGTCTTTCCGGAGCACTGTATACGGCTGCATTCTGGTTCCAGGGGGGACGGATCACTATGGATCTTGCGGAGCAATTCCAACTGGAAGCCCGCCTGAGTCAGGTGTCCCAGCAGGTAGCGGATAAAATCAGCTGGCTGTCCCCTGCCACTGCTGCGGTGAGTCTCATCATTCTCTTCACCTGGCTGCTGTCCCTGATCCACAATCTCCTGTGCTACGGCGGCTTTTTTATGGAAACGGACGGGAGGCTGCTGTTCATCCGCAGCGGTATCCTGACCAGAAAGCAATCCTTCCTGCACAATGACAGAATCAATTATCTGGATATCCGGCAAAACTTTCTCACCAAGCTATTCCGCCGGTATTCCCTGGCTGTGGATTGTCCCGGCTATGGCAGCGGACGGAATAACCTTCCCGTCTGTCTTCCCCTGCTTTCAAGGGAAGAGCTGAATTCCGCCATTCCCCTCTTCATCCCGGAGGGCAAATTGCAAAAAAGCAGGCTCCGGCCGCCCCTGACAGGCTGGTGGTGCTACCTCTGGCTGCCCGTGACGGGCATTGCTGCAGTGGTTCCGGGCGCCATGCTCTGCCGGCACTTCTTTCCGAATTTCAATGATGTGATCACCTTTCTCCAGTGGATGCTGCTGATTCCTCTGGTCTGGAAGCTCATTGTCCAGATTACTGCCCTGCTCACAAGCGGCGTCAATATCCAGAACCACTGCATCTGTCTGCGCTACTGCAGGGATTTCACCTTTCATACAATTATTGCCGGCACGGACCGCATCGCCAGTGTCCGCATCCGCCAGTATCCCTGGCACCGTCTCTTCGGAAAATGCCACCTGGCAATTTCCTTCCGGACGGAAACCCCCTGCCGCTGCCACCTGCGGAATGTGGATTATGAAAGTGCTGCCGCTCTTGTAAGAGAAATAACAGGAAAATAGAAACAAAAACGCACACCAAACCTTCTGTGTCCGGTGTGCGTTTCATGCTGCTCCTCCCAATTGTAATAGAACTCAGGAGCAGCAGCAATATCGTTTTCTGTGATTACTCGGCAGGCTTTTCTTCCTCATCCGCTTTCGTTTCATCCTCTGTAACCAGCAGTTCCTCAAAAGCAGCGGCTTCCTCCGCTGTCGGTGCCGGAGCCTCTGCCGTGTCATCGGAGGGCAGCTCCACATCCAGATCCTCGCCGCAGCACACGCACTGCTCGCCGCAAGGATAATCATCCATATAATCGTCATCGAACTCTTCACTGTCAAAACGCATCTTGCGCTTATTATTCTGCTTCTGGAGCAGAATTACTACGGCAGCAGCGGTTGCAATTGCAGTTGCAGCAATAATGGCAATAATTTTCCAATCCTTCATAATATTCCTCTTTTCTCCGCAGTATGATTCAATAGGCCGGCCGGACTGCTGCGGTCAGCACGGAATACCCGGTATTCCGCCGGCAATGTTGTGTTATTATTATACCACACATTTCTTCACATTTCAACACTTTTTCAAAAAAATTAAAGATTTTTTGTTAAATACATCAAAATTGACAGTGCCGCAGTAGGTGCAGTTTCACAGCGGAGGATCCGGCTGCCCAGCCAGACACGGTAAATGCCTGCCGCCGCCGCCTGCTCTGCTTCTTCCGGAGCAATGCCGCCCTCACTGCCGATGAACACGCCGATGCGGCCGTTCTGTGCAAGGGGTACCTCCCCGAAGCGCATGCCGCCCTCCTCTTCATACAGCATGACGGAGAGGTCCTGCTCCGACATGCCTGCCAGTGCTTCGTTCCAGGTATGGAGGGGGGCAACCTGGGGAATTATGCCCCTGCCGGACTGTTTGGCGGCGGATACGGCAATCTTCTGGAGCCGCTGGCGTTTTTTCTCAAAATCCTGCTTTGACGGTCTTGCCACGCAGCGTGCGGTGAGCACGGGGACAATTTCCGCTGCGCCCAGCTCCACAGCCTTCTGGACAATTTCTGCAAGCTTATCCTGCTTTGGCACTGCCTGATACAGGGTAACCCTGATGGACGGTTCCGCTGCACAGGGCGTGATGCGCAGGGGCTGCAGAAACACCTCACTGTCCGTGATGCGGGTAATTCTGCACAGGTAGTCCATACCGCAGGCGCAGACTGTCAGCTCCTCACCGGTGCGCATCCGCAGGGAGCGTCCGATATGGCGGGCATCCTCGCCGGTAATGACGATTTCCTTCTTATCCGCTTGTTCTACAAAGAATCTTGGCATGGGGCACCTCGCTACATGACGCAGTAGTAGCTGCCGTCGATTTCAAAGAGATACAGCTTCTGATCCTCCGCAATCATGGAATCTGCACCGCCGTTGTAGGTCAGCACCCATTCCAGCTTCAGCGCCCAGCAGCCGTCCACGGATTCCCTGAAACCCTCCTGACCGGACAGCGCATCAAGCATTTCCAGCATTTCATCCAGACGGGACGCCACGCGCTCTTCCGTCCATTCGGAAACCGTAATCATATTGAACCGGAAGTCCTCTGCCGTGGGCTGTACCATGGACTGGCGCAGACCTGCTAAAAACTCCTCCGTACTGCTGTAGCTGTCCTGGTAGACCTCATTGACCTGATACTCCACATAAAAATCAAAGGTGCTCTGCAGATACAGCTCCGTGTCGCAGTTCTGCACGGCAGCAAAATAATCCGCAATGACGGCTGCCTGCTCATCATTGACAAAGCGGCGGTCATAGCACATGGGCAGTGCAAAGGTTGTTTTCATTTCCTTCATGGTTGCGCCGTAGGGCAGGTCCTCCTCGGCGACGTTATTGTTGTCCTCCATGCAGCCTGTAAAGGCGGCAGCACCCATAACGGCAACAAGCACCAGGGCGATAGATCGATGCAATAATTTCATATTCCGTACTCCTTGCTGTAGTAATGGCAATACTCATTCTCCTGACTGTATCGTCTGTTACAGTCCGGAGGGCGGCTTTGGGGTCAAGTCCCGCCCCATGCAATTCCTTATGCAACCTGTGCCGGCACAAGGAACCAGTATCCATACATCTATTACCACTTTACCACATCCGGGCACTTTTGTCAATAGTGATGCTAATCCTCCTGCGGAAATCAATTTTCAAACGATGGCAGCCTTTGGGGGAGGCAGTATACAGCGCCGCCCGGACTGTCGGAAAAGTCCCACCCCTCTACACCTGATGCTCCAGCGTAACACGGAGCTTCTTGATGATTTTTTTCTCCAGACGGGAGATGTAGGACTGGGAAATGCCGATCTGCTCCGCCACCTCCTTCTGGGTACGCTCCCTGCCGCCCCGGAGTCCGAAGCGAAGCTCCATGATTTCCCGTTCCCTGCCGGGAAGCTCCTCCACGGCACTGCGGATCATTTCCCGTTCCGCCTCCCACTCTATGCCCCGGTTCACAACATCATCATCCGTGCCGAGAATGTCGGAAAGAAGCAGCTCGTTGCCGTCCCAGTCCACGTTCAGAGGCTCATCAATGGAGATTTCGCCCCGATGCTGGGAGGATTTGCGCAGGAACATAAGAATTTCATTTTCAATGCAGCGGGAAGCATAGGTGGCAAGCTTGATATTTTTCTCCGGGCAGAAGGTATTGACCGCCTTGATCAGCCCGATGCTGCCGATGGAAATCAGATCCTCCAGTCCTACCCCGGAGGTCTCGAATTTCTTGGCAATATAGACCACCAGGCGGAGATTATGGACAATGAGAGTTTCCCTGGCAGCCGCACTCCCCTCCTGCAGCTCCCGGAACACCTGCTCCTCCTGCTCCCTGGTCAGGGGTGGCGGCAGGGTATCCGAACCGTTGATATAATCCACAGTACACAGTGCCATATGCTGGCGCAGCCAGCACAGCAGGCGTTTCATCAATCCCATTGTGAACTCCTCCTTGTCGTATTGCTCCGGGAAGTATCCCCATTATGCAGGGGGATTCTGACAGCAGCTGCATTTCAGGATTTCCTTCTGGTAACCTCTAACAATCCCCTGCTTTTAAAATAAAAGGTGGATTTTGTCAGTAATGCAGCAGTTTCGGGTGAAAGATGGCTTTGCGGGTTTCCTGGTCAGTAACACCGATGAGGACGTCCACTTTTTTGCAGGTTCCGTTCTGCCGGGAATGAATGACCGTCTCATCCGGACGGAATACGGGCAGCATGCCGCCGCCGGAGACGGTGGAATATGGAATCAGCCGCCAGCCCCTGGGGAGTGCGGTGCCCTCCGGCACCATGGCACCCAGCAGCTGCCGGTCGCAGATGACAACGGGACTGCCGGTGAGGAAATCCACCAGGGAATTTCCCGTATCCGCCAGACCCTCCAATTGTGCCGTACAGCTGCGGTACCGGATAACAACCCGGTACCCTCCGTCCGCAGCATGGCTTCTGTCATGAATATACTGCACGGCACTCAGCAGGAGGTAAGCAGCAATGGTAAACACAACCAGATGCAGGAGGGATACATCCAGATACCAGCAGGAATTGGCATGGAGCACCCGGACATTGCACAGCAGCGCCAGGGCAAGGAGAATTCCTGCCAGTAAAAAGCTTGCGCCGAACAGACATAGGCTGTTCCAGCACAGCCGTACCCAGCTGCGCCAGCCGAAAGCGGCAGCACTCAGGAGTACGGCAATGAGCAGTTTGCACAGGACGGAAAGTAGCACAGGCATTTCCGGGAGGAATATCATCAGTGTGCTGAGGCTGCCCAGAGCGGCAGCGCCGAGGCATCTGCCAAAGCCCAGAGGGCTATGGGTCAGTCTTGCAGTGATCCGCAGCAATATGTAATTCACATACAGATTGAACACCAGCAGCACATCCAGATAAACCGTCACCGCAGGTCCACCGCCTTTCTTCCTGTCCTATTATTATACACCGGCGCCCATGCAGATTTTGTCGAACCCGGACAGGGGCGGAAATTTTTTACAGGCGCTGATCACTGCATGAAACGGACGTTTCCGGTACATACTGAGGGTAACGAAAAGCAGTAAGGCACAGGGGGAAAGCAATTCCGGTTTTCCTCGGAAGGAGGGCATTCTCATGGCGTATCACAAGGTTGTGATCTCCGGAATCAACACCTCGGAACTGACCGTCCTCAAGGAAGAGGAGAAGATGGCACTGCTCCGGGAGTTAAAGGAAACCGGCAGCAAGGAGGCAAGGGACAAGCTGATTCAGGGAAATCTGCGGCTGGTACTCAGCGTTATTCAGCGCTTTGCTGGCAGGGGCGAGGACGTGGACGACCTTTTCCAGATCGGAGTCATCGGACTGATCAAAGCGATCAACAATTTCGACCTGACCAAGGAGGTGCGGTTTTCCACCTACTGCGTCCCCATGATCAGCGGCGAGCTGCGGCGGTACCTGCGGGATTACAACCAGATCAAGGTGAGCCGTTCCCTCCGGGATCTTGCCTACAAAGCAATCCAGGCAAGGGAGCAGCTGACCACCGCTCTCCGGCGTGAGCCGACCATGGATGAAATTGCAGCGGAGATCGGCGAGAAACGTGCGGATATTGTCATTGCCCTGGAGAGCATCAGCGACCCGGTATCCCTGTACGAGCCGGTGTATTCCGATTCCGGGGACACGCTGTATGTGATGGATCAGCTCAGCGATGCGGAGAGTGCGGAAAGCTGGATCTCCCGGTTTGCCATGCGGGATGCCATGCGTTCCCTGGAGGAACGGGAAAAGAACATCCTGTATCTTCGTTTTCTCTGCGGCAGAACTCAGGTAGAGGTGGCAAAGGAAATCGGCATCTCCCAGGCGCAGGTGTCCCGTCTGGAAAAGGGTGCCATCAGCAAAATCAAAGATGCCATCTGATCCCGGGGAGGAACTGGGGCCGGGGAAAGCACGTATGAATTATTGCCTATAAAAATAATTTGCGTAAGCAGTACTGCCTAGAATTGACTTTTTCCCTGAAACAGAGTATAATGCATATATAGGCCGTCTCTGAAAACTCCTGTCAGAATCCTGCTGATGGATTGCAGTCAGCAGGACGGGGACGGACTTTGCAAATTACGTTTTCAGGGGCTCCCATTGTTTGCAGACGGAAGGAGAATACCCATGGTAGTGTCAGTTACAATCCTGCTGCTTTCTCTGAGCGGAAGTATTTCCGTCATCCTTCTTTTTTGGCATATGAAGCGTCTGATGGAATTGAGGAAACACGGCATGACTGCTCCGGGAATTATAGAAGGAATAAAAGTTAAAAAAGGGAATCATAGAGAATGGGCGGAGCTTCGTGTCAGATATTGTGTGAATGATATGAGCTATCAGCGCAAATTCACAAGCCGCGTCAATAAGTACAATGCTGGTCAGCAGGTTGAAGTACTCTATCTTGACAAAAAGCCGGGCTTTTCGGAGATCAAAGGGCAGTATCGCTATCTTACGTCGGAATCTGTTTTTATGCTTTTGCTCTTTTTGGCCCTTGTATACCTACTTTGTATTATTGGATTAATCTGTTCAGACAAGCAACTGAATACGGACTTGCTATTCATCTTCGTACTATTTGCAGCTGCATTGTGCTACTACATAGATGAACGCAATATCAGAACTAAAAGCGAAACCTGCAGCGGAAAAATATGCTATTCAACGGTGGTGAAAGATCACAGAATTGTCATTGCAGACTATGCCGTTGGAGAAATGCAATATGAAACAAAGGAAATGAAAGTACCGGTGAAACACTGCCGGAATACATACAGCATCGGTGAGCCGATTGAAGTGAAGTATCGTGTGAAAAAACCGCATCAATCCATCATCGCTGAAGATCGCTATTCGCTTAAACAAGCTAAAATTTCGCTGGTTCTTACTTGTTTATACATAATTTTCTATGCTGCCATGTTTTTCATTGACAGTTTCAGCATCATCGCATAACACAGATAGGGATTCGTTATGGTTCCTGTTGCGCTTGAAAATAGAAAAGCCGTCCATGACTGCTCATGGGCGGCTCAGCTTGTTGATACGGCGGCGGTTCCGTAACATTTGCCCTTCCTCTGCCCCCCTCCCTGAAGGGAGGGGGGAAAAAGTATGTGGAGGGTACTGCGTACCCTCCACCCGCCTCTTGCAGAGGACTTTTCGTCTCTTTTTCGGGGGTTGCAGGGGGTGCAGCAGCTGGATGGGAATTTTTCGGCAGTCTGCGCCGACTGCATCGGCTAAATTCTGATAGACTTTGTCTGTCAGAATGAAAGGGATTGGTATAAGAACATATCCACTACAATTTCTGTTCCTGTCAGATAGCAAAATTCAATTATTTCATGTGAAAAACCTATCACATTTCCACTTTCTTCGTCTTTTGAGCAGGGAAATATTTCAATGCTAAAGTTCACATTATACTTTTTCTTAATCCTCTTCAGCTCTGAAATATGCGGCTTCAATTCTTGGACAATATGATAGCATTGCTCGAATCGATTTGTTTCAGGTTCTATTTGTTTACATCCATACCAGGAAGAAAAATTATAAGTCCCTTTTCCGTTAGGCTTTACTGCTCCGAATCTCATAACCTCAAAAGGCTTGATCCCAAGTATTTTTGTAATCTCATCAGGATCAAACGCACTGTTTTCCTCAGGATTGAACCCATTATCATAATCCAGATTTCCTGCACTTGTTATTAAAAAGAAAGAATAGCAAGAGGTGTTTTCTATTTTCATAACATTCTCCTTGTAGATTGATTCATTGCGGCTTGCTCTGCACATTATTATTCTATCACACCTCACTGGTATTTTCAATACAAAAAGGTTACAGCTTCCAGAAACTGAAACCGTTTATCGTTCAGGGATAAAAAGCCGTCCATGATTGCTCATGGGCGGCTTAGCTTGTTGATACGGCGGCTGTGAGTAACATTTACCCTCCCCCTGACCCCCTCCCTGAAGGGAGGGGGAGAAAGTTGGTGGAGGGTACTGCGTACCCTCCACCCGCCTCTTGCAGAGGACTTTTCATCTCAATTTCGGAGGTTGCAGGCGGCACAGCAGCTGGACAGGACTTTTTCGGCAGTCTGCGCCGTCCATGATTGCTCATGGGCGGCGCAGCTTGTTGATCAATAACGGAATTATCGTTTCAGAATTTTATCAAGATCGGCTTGCGGCTCATCGGTCGGCGTAAGGTTATACTTCTCAACAAGAATTTTCAGAACTCCCGGAGAAACAAACGCAGGGATAGTCGGACCCAGATACATATTCTTGATTCCGAGATAAAGCAAAGTTAGCAGAATACATACCGCTTTTTGCTCATACCACGAAAGCACAAGCGTCAGCGGCAGATCGTTTACTCCGCAGTCAAAAGCCTCCGCAAGGGCAAGGGCGATCTTGATTGCGCTGTAGGAATCGTTGCACTGTCCGCAGTCAAGAATTCTGGGAATACCCTCGATTTTTCCCAGATCAAGGTCGTTGATACGGTATTTACCGCAGGCCAGGGTGAGGATTACCGTGTCGGGCGGAGTAAGCTTCGCAAAATCGGTGTAGTAACTTCTGCTGGGAGATGCTCCGTCGCAGCCGCCGATAAGGAAAAAATGCTTGATCCTTCCCCTTTTCACAAGATCCACGATCTTAGCGGCATTTGAAAGCACCGCATTGTGAGCAAATCCCGTTGTGACGGTACTTCCGCCGTTCATTCCTGTCATATGCTTATCCTCGTCATAGCCGCCGCACTCTATGGCTTTTTCTATGACGGGCGTAAAATCCTTATCCTCGCCGATATGCACAACATCGGGATAGGAAACGATTGAGGTGGTAAACACTCTGTCCGAATAGCTCTGGCGGAGCGGCATAAGACAGTTTGTTGTAAACAGAATCGGTGCAGGAATATTGTGGAATTCCGACTGCTGATTCTGCCAGCCCGTGCCGAAATTGCCCTTGAGATGCGGATATTTTTTCAGTTCCGGATAGCTGTGCGCAGGCAGCATTTCGCTGTGGGTATAAATGTTTATCCCCTTATCCTTTGTTTGCTCCAGCAGCAGCTTTAAGTCGTGAAGGTCGTGACCGCTCACCACAATAAACGGTCCTTTCTCAATAGTCAGCGGAACCTCTGTCGGAACCGGATTGCCGTATGCCTCGGTGTTCGCGGCGTCAAGCATAGCCATGCATTTCAAGTTGACTTCGCCCGTTTTCAGCACAAGCGCAAGCAGCTCGTCGGGAGTTTTCTTTTCGCCGATGGCATAAAGAGCGTCGTAGAAACATCCGTTGACCTCGCCGTCCGTTTTGCCCAGAACAAATGCGTGGTAGGCATAAGCCGCCATACCCTTGATTCCGAAAAGTACAAGAGATTTCAGCGAACGTATATCCTCGTGCTCGTCCCAGATATTTTTCATATCGTAGTCGTCAAACTTTTCAGCACTGATCCTGCCCTTTTCCTTTTCGATTTCCGTTTTCATCTTCTTGATCGTAACGTCGTTAAAATTCACATTTGTGATGGTTGTGAAAAGACCTTTCAGCACAAGCTCGTCGGTACGGGACGTAGGATTTCCCGACTTTGCCGCTCTTGCAAGACCTATCAGCGCTCCCACAAGCTCATCCTGAAAATTTGCGGTATCAGCTTTCTTGCCGCAAACCCCCACCTTGCCCTCGCAGCCTGTATTGTGCGCCGTCTGCTGGCACTGAAAGCAAAACATTTCGTTCATAAGCGACCTCCTGTAATCAAATTTATTTCACGTTATTATGTTATCCCAGAATTGAATACTTATTCGCTTGATCAACACCGCTTTGATGATTGGCAGCCTCGAAAAGTCCCCTGCTTTTCAAGTGGGGCAGATTCTGTTTTGGTTTGAATTGCAGAGATGGTTTCTTGAAAGGCATTATGGAGTTATTGTATTCTTTTGCTTGTGCTGTCGTCAATCGTTCATCCATTATAGCATTGCGCTACCATCCTCTCAGCTGCGTAAGCTTCCCCTTGTCCATCTCACAGACCGTATCACACAGCACCTCAATATCCTCGGCAGAATGGGATGCGATCAGGATTGTCTTGCCCTGCTCCTTCAGATCCAGCAGGTACTGTCTCATATCTGCAACACCGTCCTTATCAAGACCGTTCATCGGTTCATCCAGAATCAGCAGATCGGGATTTTCCATGATTGCCTGCGCCAATCCAAGGCGCTGGTGCATACCAAGCGAATACTTCCGCACATGACGTTTCAGATCGGGATCAAGTCCCACCTGCCGCATGGTATCCCTGATTTGCTCTTTGCTGATTTTTTTGTTCAGATCAGCAAGTAATTTCAGATTTTTATAGCCTGAATAATACGGAATGAATCCGGGAGTTTCAATAATGATCCCTACATTCTCAGGGAAATCGCAGTCCTTGCCGATTTGCTTTCCGGCAACAAAGATTTCTCCATTTGTTGGCTTCACAAATCCACAGATGCATTTCATCAACATAGTTTTGCCGCTGCCGTTTCTGCCGATGAGACCGTGGATTCTGCCCTTTGCAAAGGTGATGCTGATATGCTTTAGAATCTCCGTTTTTTTGATGGTCAGGGAGAGATTGGTTACTTTTATCATCGTGGGCCTCCTTATTCCGTTGCATCTATGGTGTGAAATGAACAATTCAGTGTACTTTGCCATGTCAGCCAAAGCATGGCACCAAGCAGAATGAGATTATACAGATAGCTGAATTTCACATCCAGAAAGGTGATGTTTCGCTGTCCGTCGTAATGCTGGGCGAACATAATGTGTGCTGAAGGAAGAACCCATTTCAGCGGTGTATCAATCATCAGGAACAGCAGACCCAGTGCATTGGTAATGACATTCAGAAAGATACCGAGCAGCTTTTGTCCGCGCAGCGCAAACAGCATCAGAATTGCCCCGGATACCACAGTATAGCTCCACATCAGAAGAAAACCAATCGCTGTCGCCTGATAGGGGCGGGACTGATTCAGAACGGACAGATCAATCTGTGACAGTCCGGATTGTGAAAACAGATCCGTATATTTCGGCTCATAAATCTGACGAACCGCTAGGCTCCAGCCGTTGTCAAGAAATGCATCTGTGCAGGTGGTAAGTAGGGTGAACAAGAAGATTGTCAGCAGATAGGTAAAACCCGCCAGTGCTACAAACAGCATCTGACCGCAGAACCACTTTACTCGTCCGAGCCGGAACAGAATAAAAGTGCTAGACTGATTCAGCTTCGGAAAATCCGAAATCAGATAAAGAAAGAGAACCGGAAGAAGCGGCGTAGTATATCCTGAATTCATAATGCTGACAAAGGGCTCCAGCACATTCAGCGGCGTGCCGAGCACTGCCGCATAATGCTTCATTGGATTGATACAATGAATATACAGAAAGATACCAATCAACAGCAGCACCAACATTCTGGTGTTACAAATCCAGTGTATATAGGTGGTACGGCATACCGTCCATATTTGTTTCATTGATGCAGCCTCCTTTGGATGATGAATATTGCAGGAAGCAAGAAAAGTAGAATACCTGCAAGCGGTAGCAGCAGAATCAACCATACAGAGCAATCTGGAAACAACTGTGGTAGCCATTGAAAGGGGCGGTACTGCTGATCTGGGCTGAGAAAATAAAAGCGGATGTCATGCTCCCGTACATAGAGCTTCTGTGACAGCTGATTGAACAGAAAACAAATGACAACCGGAAGCGTAAGAGAAGAAAATTTATCCATCGTCATTGCCGCAAACAACATACAAAGCATTGCGCCGCAAGCAGAAAATGCCATCAAAAAGAGAGTATACTGCAGAATGATGAGCCATGGTATCGATACATCCAGACCGCTCTCCATCACAATAGCAAGTGCATGATAGGATGTTAGTGGCGGAAAAACCATGGCACAGATCAGTCCGAAGACGCTTAGCGAAAAGAATACAGCACAGCAAGCCACCGCCATGACAGCAAATCCTTTGGATAGAATGTAGGAAAGCCGGGAGCTACGAATACAGTGAAAGCGATAATTCTGGCTCTTGTATTCGTCACAGAGCAGAGGTAGAGAAGGCAATGCGGCAATGGCAGGAAGAAAGGCACCCAAATGATTTACAGTAATTCCCTTCTCCCACATATGGAATGATGAAAAGAAATATTCCTGTTCCCAGAGAGAGGAATTCGTTTTGAAGATTGTCATAAAAATAGAGTAATTCGGAATGTCATATCCGCTCGGAACCCCTTGTGCCGAAAGCATCAGGGCAAACAAAATCGAACAGGAAACCAGGAATCGCCCCGAACAGAGACCCTGCTTAAAAACCGTCATAAATATCCGCATCATCTGATTTCCAACTCCCCCGTCAAAGCGTTGACCAGATAATAGGTTCCTGACATATTTGGTCTGTTACCTTCAAATTCTTCATAAAAAAACCAGTATGGAACCGCTTCAAAGGAAGTATAATCGTTGTTGTAAATTGGCGTACTACAATCATTAAAAGCACGAAGCGATTGTACATATTCCGAACCACATAGCTGATAAACATAGCCCAGTTCCATATATACAGAATGAACCTGCTGCTGTGCCAGAGCATCGGCCAGAATCTGAATCGCCGAATTAGGCGTAAGCAGTCGCTGCTCTTCCTTTTCTGACAGTACATAACTTTGATCCAGACTGTAAAAAGAAGGCGTTTGGGGAAACGGACATTCCAAGATGCTGACAGAACCGAACAAAACGCTGTTCAGCGTCTCTGTATCAGAATAAAACGGAAATGAAAGCGGAAGAACCGGCACACCGTCCTGCACACACTGCATGGTAAAGGAATAGCCATAATTTCCATTCTCAAAAGCGTGTATGATCACTTCCTTGACACGATATTCCATATCAACCGAAGCGTCTGCTGTGCAGTCAGCATACAGTTGCTCTGCATAAGCGATTGCATCTGCAATCTTCCATTCCTCACCGTTGTACATGGGATAGCTTTCACGCTTCGGCGTTTCGCCATATCCGACAGAAATGATATCAGAAATGACAGAATTCGAAAAGAATTCAGGAAAATCGGCAAAATCCTCCCAGTAATTCGTAGACAGACCGAAGGAATGCGTGGCAATAGAAGCCGAATATGCTGCATCAATTAATTTAAAACCCTTCGACGGTACAAACCAGCTACGGTCTGTAAAATCCACCTGTCGGATCTCGCCGTTTACATCAACAGAATATTGGGTGATCGGCGTTTCCTCGTCATGCCAAGCCGCCCCATCCATCTGTGGCATCAGTGAAGGACTGTCGATAGCAGACAAGGTAATCTGAAATGCCTTTTCGACTTCTGAATCTGAGGCGTGAAAAGCGGTGGCAGAATATACAGGCATATGATCAGTCTGCGGCAGTACCGGCGTTCCGATCACCTGGACAATACTCTGATTGTGTTCCAGAACCGCATCCATTGCAGTCCGGATTTCCGGCAGTGTCATATAGGACAGCTGATTTGCGGCGTTGTCACCTCCACCGTCTGAAGAAGCATCCTCTTTCTGCTGCTCAAGAATTTCAATTTCCCTCTGTACCTCATCCGGCGTTTCGGCACAACCGCTGAACAGTAAGCAACTGATCAGAACAGCGCTCAGTAAACATCTGGATTTCATCAGACAATTCCTCCTATGATTAATGCGTAACATTCTGGCAGATTTCCCATTCTTCTGCCTCTATCAACCCCTGCTATTAAAATTGGAAAAGCATAAAAGGTGGATTCTGTGGTGCTTCGCTTTACCTGATCCCGATTATTGCAACACGTCCGTGGCTTCAAATTCTGCACGCTTTACAAGCAATGCGCTGAGAATCAGCAGTGCCCCGATACAGCAGCCAAAATACAGATAGGAGCCGCCAATGGGATAGATGGGGGTACTCAGAATTTCCGTGTAATGCAGCCAGATAATGCTGTTTGCCATAGGGAATGCCCACATGATGTCTGCCTTTACCGCACAGGTGACAACACCGCCCATAATAACGGCATAGGTGCAGAACAATCCCAGACTGCGCTTTTTGCACAGAGAGAATACCAGCAGCACTAGTGTCAGCAGAAAGAAATACAACACCAGCAGCGAAAAGGTATATACCAGCGTCATGCCAAGAGAAATCTGGTTATATAGATTGGGTGGCAGCAGGGATGCAGTAAAGCCGTTCGCATCATCTGGAAAGGCAGCTGCGTACATTCTGGTGGATTCGCTCCAATCCAGGCCCAAATAGGAACCGCTTGCAGAGCAGATTCCCACAGCAATAAAAACTGCGCCCAGATAGGTCACAATGCTCATCAGGGAGAACAGAATCTGCCCCAGCAGCCATGTCCGCTTGCCCGTACGGGAAAGATACATCAGAGAATTTGGCTCAATGACAGGGTAGTCACTTTGTAAAATCAGGAATACTGAAGGCAGCAGCATTACGAGCAATCCTGAATTACCAACTGCGATAATTGGTTCAAAAATGTTCATGGGCATTCCCATTTTCTGCGCCCGCTCCAAAAGCGGCACCACCGCCAGCGTGTAGATCACGATCACCAGGATACCGCCGATGAGCATTCGGGGATTGCGCAGCCATTTGGTGTACTCAGTGTTGGCGATGCGCAGACTTTTTGTGAGAAACCGATTATTCACCGCAATCCACCCTCCTGTTCATGATCAGATAGAACATAACACACAGAAGCAGCGCAAAGCCCAGATGAATACCCAGAACCAAGGGCATATCACTGCTATAGCCGATCAGCGAAAGCAATGCACGGGGATTGGTCAGGCTTGCAAATCTGCCAAGACTCGTGTTGATATTTTCAAAATCTGCATATGCAATCGCAGAAATCCGTGTATTCACCTGCGCCCAGCCATACCCAAGGAAAAAGGGCATACACAGCACCACATAGGGATTCCTGACAAAAGCGGCAAACACCAGCGCAAGAAGCGAGCTGCATCCGCTGTACAGGAACATCTGCCCAAGCTGCACCGCAATGGGCAGAATATACTGTTGTCCCATGATAGTGTCTGCATACCATGCAGGTTTTCCGTAGGTGAGCATTTCCAGGCAGGATGCGACGCTTTGCTCCGGGTAATCGCCGAGAGACGGAAACAACAGCCATACGGCGATTCCGAACAGGGCGTAGCCCAACATCGCCGCCATGCCGCCGCTGAGAAATGTACTGCATATGTTGCCAATCTGATAACGCCGCTTCCCGATGCGGCTGATGGTGAATCGGGCGCTCTGGGTAATACGGTGATTGATGATGGTCGGCACAAAGGGAAATGCGCTGAGGATTGGGGCAAACATGGAAAACCATGTCCCGCCTATGGAGCAGAATACGCTCCAGGCATTCAGATCTTCCTGCTGTTCGATCAGCGACCTGTGAAATAACACCTGTATCACCATCAGACTGCCATCGGTTCGAGGGTCCCGGGCAACAGCTGCGGTAAAGCACAGGGCAAAAACAGCCAGCACGCAATACCAAAAAGTACTGCTGCCTACGGTGCATCGCAGATTTACGCCGATGTAACGGATTAGTTGCAAAGGAAACACCTCCCATTCTTCGGATGCATTGATTCTATTTATCAAGTACGTATTTTATTGATATTCCTCTGCTCAATAGCAATAATAATATCCGTTCTGATTCTGTGCATCCACAATTACAATGTAAGTATGCGCATCATTTTCGTTGTAAAGCTCAAACCGCCAAGCCGGCTGCGCAGTAGAAATTACTCCATCTTCCGTTGCTTTTTTGTTGCTGTAAACCATTGAGATCTGCTTAACTTGAAATGTAACATGATCTGTCATCATTTCGCCAACTGCAGTGGCAGCGGTTTTCAGAGAGAGCACCTCATCCACAGGGTTGCCTACCGTAGTAATCGTATCAGCAAGATTGCTGATATAACAGTATTCGATTTCATTGGATTTTACCATTAACAGCTCGCTATTATCGAATAGATACTCATTTCCGTCAGAAAAACCGGATACAATGCCTTCAAAATGCAGCGAATCAAACGGTATTCCTGCATAAGAACGAGAGAGCAGCATGAGATATCCATAGTGCGCATCATCAATTGCCATCAACTCCACAGTATGTACCATTGGCAATGTTGTAATCGCTTCCTGATACGGTGCAACAGATGAAAAATACTCTTCACAGAACTGAACCGCTTGATCTATCGCAACATCTCTATCTAAAAGAGCATATGCATCTGTGCTGTTCGGAAGCAAAGTCCCTTTAACACCGAAGTTGTCCTTTGGCATCCAACCGGCCATGCGCCGCTCTTTATCAACACTGCGCATACAGTTTCCCAGGTTCATTTTTACAAGTTGCAAATTATCAAACATTAACAGATATTCATCCGAATCATGTACTTCATATGTATCAGTCTGAAACAGATAAAAATCTAAGGGAATGCTTTCATTTCGTAATTTATTCTCATATTCTCCAGAGAAGATCTGCGGATACACGATAGTGCCATCATCCGGCTGTTGTAGAGAAACAGAAGGGGATGAGAAAAAATACAAGTCTTCCTGTTCACTGCTTTTTTGAACATGGCATTTGCTGTTTCAAAAAATAAATCCATGAGTTGATTCTGTGAAACATCACCTTCCGAGATTTGCAGGGAATACATTTCTCCAATCTGATCCGGCAGCCTTAATACTGCATTTGTTAAATCCAGATTTGAAAATGCCGATACACTTTGTATAGCATCGAAATCTTCCTGCACTGTTTTGATAAGTTGTGAGGATGGAATCATCGTTACCCCCACATTATCGCAATCATTTTCTCCGGATGAGCCTGTATTTTTACAACCAGACAAGATACTGCAAAGCAATAATACACAAATAAGCAAATGCCTTTTCATAATTCCTCCTAATACTAACGTCTGTTCATTCTGTGCCGTCACTGCCGCTTGAAATTCTGTAATATCTGAAATTGCCGCCGTCAGTGGCATCCGTATAGCAGACATAGTAAAATCCGTCCCTCGGATTGTACAGGGTAATTTTCCATGCAGCAGTGGTCTGCCGCTGATAGTCTTCCACCTGCACAGCGGCATCCGCCTGTTTTGGGGTATATACCAGCTCTGCACCGTAAATCGTGAACGATACTCTGTCCGACAAGCTGTCATGTACAATCTCCAACGCACGCTCAAAAGGGATGATATCTGTATAGTGGATTTCATCCGATATGACAGCCGATCTTGGAATGCCGTATGCCTGATCCACATCGTCAGAAACTGCCATACTTCCAAAGCATAGTGTGAAATCATAATCATATTGTCCAATTCTGGTCTCGTTCTGCGTTGTCCAGTCAAAGAGAATACCGTCATACTGCTTGGTTGTTGTAAAATAGTAGCAGTAAGTATTTTCTGCACATTGCAGCACATCTACAGAAACAACCTTGATATTCATGACAGGTGATTCCGGATACGGCAAGGTATTGATGTAATCCTCAAAAAAAGCAACCGCCTGATTGATCGGTAAGGTAACGCCGTCAAGCAGGGGATATTCCGCAGTACTGTCAGGCGATGTGCTCTGTACTGCTGTGTAATAGTAAGGGGCAGAGAGGGTCTCTAAGAAATCCGTATTCTCGATTCCATTTTGTTCGCAGTAGTATTCTGCAAGAACGCCTTTGTTGAAATTGCTTAAATCATTGCAAATCGGACTTGTGAATTCCATAAAAATATTTCGCTCTGCCGTACTCGTCTGAGAACTGCGGAAATGAGGCGAGTAAAACAAATACGTGATTTTCTCTTCTCCCGACATCAGACTGTCATAGGCTTCGGAAACCAGCTTCACATTATCAATCAGCTGATCGTTTTCGTCATACGAAATCCCAGAATTTTCTCCGTAATAGAACATGTAGTCTTCACAGAAGGTTTCATCCGGAAACAGATATCGGAACATCGTCAGAAAGTCACGGTAAAAAGAAGCATTTTCCTGCCTCGGCGAATAGGACATGACAAAGCTGCTGACATAAGAAACGCTTTGGGGAACGGCGCAGGAAAAGGAATCTGCAATATCAAAATAAGCGCATGAACGTAAAATTTCTTTCACTTCATCTTCTGTATAATACACAATTTCATTAGTTTCCGGTGCATACTGTCCGCTGTCGGCAGACAAGGTGTCGATATCAATCGGTTCGACGGACGCTACAGTCGATTCGGATGACGCTGCAGCAGATTCCACAGAAGCCTGTGATGTGTCGCCCGAAGCAGTGCAGCCGCCAAAGAAACAGCACCCCGCCAGAAGGAAAGCAATTCTTTTCATATTGAGCCTCCTTGTGTGATTATGGACAAAACAGCAGCAACGCATGCTGCTGTGTCCAATTTGGTATTGTTTCAAGCATGTCCTCAAGAAGTTGGTTTGGTTACAATATTGCCGCTTGAATAGAAAGCGTTTGCAGAAGTTGGAATATAAGCTGTCATCCTGTATGCAGCACATTCAATGACACCTGTAATAGTTTGCAGGCAGCCGCCCCAGTACTGCAGATCGTCCTCCGTGTCATGGCACCGTTGACCAGCAGTAGAAAGTTGTGGTTGAAAATACAATAGTCATTGGTCATTTACTATAGGCGCCCTCTATCAACCCCTGCTATTAAAATCGGAAAAGCATAAAAGGTGGATGCTGTGGGGCTTTGCCTTACCAGCGCCCGATTCCGGCCATTTACTTCGAATACAAATCAGAAGCTATTTTTTTGACAATTTTTTTTAAAATCGGCAAACTGCACAAAAGCAAATCAGAATATTTGACAATCTGTTTTTGCAGACCTCGTTTCGGGGGTACCGATTATTCCGTAGTCTTATTTCGTCTGCTCTTTCTCAATTTTGAATTTATTATATGGCGTTAAGCTCTGTCCGGAGTTCTTTCAGTTCCTCATTAGAACAGCCTGCCGCCTGAGCGTCAATTACTGCCGTAGCCGCCTGATATATTTTATAAATATTGATTTATTATACCATTGTATTAAGCATATGATAAAATGGAAGTTATGTCCGGTTACTAAAAAATCCTCGTACGAGTACGAGAATAAATCAGGATATTTTTACGGTAAACAGCGACCTAATATTTCGCTATGTTGATTTCATTATATACTGTTAATAAAAATTGTAAAGATATCATGGAAAAGCCGCATC
>CAZXVI010000029.1:0-26639 GCA_964644275.1 uncultured Ruminococcus sp.
CATTATGTTGCAGTTTCTGATGCACAATGGCACAGGAATCTCACCAAGCGCAACCAGGCAATCCTTGACGGAAGAACCTCATCATATTTCGTGGATGACGGTCTCCTTGGAAAGTTTCAGGAAATATTTGAAGCGCCGGACAGGCAGGAGATAGATGTATGGTACTGTAATATTTAAAAAATTGTTGTATAAAAGGTGATAAAATGAGAAATCCATACTTTGACAAATTGTATTATCTTCTCTCCCTGGAACTCAACTGCACTCCCGAAGCTTTTCTCAAATCCGAAAACATACTGACTGTTCCGGCTCTTCATGAGGGAGGGCGCAGGTATTCACCTGAACCCTATTTCTTTCATATGGCAACAACTGGCGGCAATGCAGTAGTGACGGCGGACGATAGCCTGCACCCTTTCCTGAAGGAATTTCTCAATAGCTGTGCGGGCCACAGACTGTTTGAAATTCCGAATCTGCTGCCCCTCGCGGCAGAACTGAACCGATTCGGCTATACACTGACGGAAACTTACCATATGTTCTTGCCTTGCAGGAAAGCAGCAGTACAGAAACACTATCCTGTAAAATGGTTCTGTGATGGGGAGATCATGCCCTTTTACGGGGACAAGCGGTTTCCCAATGCCATCTGCCCTGCATTTACCCCAGAGCGCCCTGACAGGATTGTTGTTTGTGCCTATGACGGGGATAGAATCATGGGCATGGCAGGCTGCTCTGAGGATGCACCTCACTGGCAGCAGATTGGTATTGATGTCATGCCAGAATACCGTTCCATGGGAGTGGGGACATACCTTGTGACACTGCTGAAACACAGAATTGTGGAACAGGGTGATATTCCGTTCTATGGGACAAGCATCTCTAATTATCATTCGTGGAATATCGCAGTCAACTGCGGATTTCAGCCTGCCTGGGTGGAGATTGGAGCGGCGAAAAAGGAGGAAAATCATGATTAGAGAAATTACTGAAAACGACTTTGACGGACTGATGCAGCTCTATACCCATCTGCATGAAAACACAATTCCCTTTAAAACCAAAGAAGTCATGGCAGTATGGAACCATATCATTTCCGATCGGAATCACCATATCATTGTAGCGGAAGTGGACGGAAAGCTCGTTTCATCCTGCGTATGTGTGATCATCCCGAATTTAACGCATCAGCAGCGTCCATATGCCATTGTGGAGAATGTAGTCACGCACCCGAATTATCGGAAACAAGGGCTTGCAACAGCTTGTCTGAACTTTGCCAAGGAACTTGCACAAAAGGAAAACTGCTACAAACTGATGCTTCTGACCGGTTCAAAAGAGGAGAGTACACTGCATTTCTACCGCTGTGCCGGCTATAACAGTGAGGATAAAACAGCATTTATTCAGTGGATTTGAGGTGCTTTAATTGCATATTGAAATTTTGCTCCCTGAAAAAATCAAATTCCTCACCTCCGGTAAGTCCTGCACCGCTGACAGCATCCCCGCACCCCACCTCTAAAAACGAGTTGTTAGAGATCCCCTTATGTATTTGGATACACACTGAAAGGAGAAATGACAATGGCACTGCCTGATTTCAAGAAACTGGAACAAAATAAAACTGCCGTCCCCGTATGGGCAAAATGCCTGAAAAAGGGCGAGTTTATCAGCTATGAAAATACCTACAAAAGCAAAATCTACTTTGACCTGTTCGATCCGTACATCCTGCCCTGTGCCGAAACAGGGGATCTCCGTTACTATGTCTATGATCCCGTAAAGCACGGTGCGGATCCTGCCGGGCAGTATCCCGTCCTCATGTGGCTCCATGGTGCAAGCAACTCTCTCATGGAGGAGGGCTGCATTATGTGTTGCGGAGCGGAGCAATACGCCTCTCCGAAATACCAGCAGGCAATGGGCGGTGCCTACCTTATTGTTCCCCTTGCCAACGAGGAACGGCTTCCGGACGGCACCATTCTCGGTACATGGGAAAAGGCATATTCTGCTCCAGTCAAGGCAATTTTTGATAAGGTTTGTGCAGAACACGCCGCCAATGTAAGCAAGAAATTTGTCATGGGGGCATCCTCGGGAGGGTATTTCACCTGGCAGCTTCTGGAGGACTACACCGGTTATTTTGATGGTGCAATTCCGATGGCTTCCTTCTATGTCCCGGCAGATGAAGCACTTGACAGAATTGCTGAAAGCGGCACTCGCCTTATCATCGCCCACGGACAGCGCGATGAATTGGCAAGCTTTGAGCATTGTATCAAACCCAGTCTGGGAAAACTTCTGCAGATGGAGCATTGTATCTGTTTCTTTCCGGAATGGGTTTACAACGGCGACGGCGGTATTTCGTCCGTATTCTTCGGTCTTGAAATGGGACAGCACTGTATCATCAACTGGGTACAGCATAATCTGTTGTTTGATAACGGAACACCTGCGGATGAAAGACTGCCCCATGGTGTGACAGGATGGATCCGGCAGGTTTGCCGGAAGTAAGTGCAGGAGTAACGAACAAATGAAAATTGACCGCCTGATCGGCATTCTTTCCATTCTTCTCCAAAGAGACAAAATTACCGCATCCGAACTTGCGGGAAAATTCGAGGTATCCAGTCGAACCATTCTCCGTGATATTGAGAATATCTGCAAGGCCGGCATTCCCATTGTCACCACGCAGGGACAGAGCGGCGGTATTTCTATTATGGAGGGCTTCCGCATTGATCGTACACTGCTTTCTGACCAGGAGATGAAATCCATTCTTGCAGGTCTGCAAAGCCTTGACAGCGTCAGTACCACGAACCGCTACCGCCAGCTCATGGAAAAGCTGTCCACCGTGCAGTCAAATGTGATGAATACGGACAGCCACATTATTATTGATCTGTCTTCATGGGAGAAATCCGCAGTTGCAGACAAAATTGAGCTGATCAGATCTGCCATGGAACGCAGAGAGACAGTTGCCTTTACCTATTATGCACCGGGCGGTGAAACGGAGCGTATCATTGAACCGTACCATCTGGTATTTCAATGGTCGAACTGGTACGTGTGGGGATATTGCACTCTGCGGCAGGATTATCGGATGTTCAAACTGACCAGACTTTCTCATCTGCGCTGCACAGGCAAAACATGTGAGGTTCGTGATGTGCCGGAATACACCTGTGACAAGCTCCGCCATACCAATGGAGAAACTGAGGCTGTGGTGCGATTCGATCACTCAGTGAAATGGCGGGTAATTGATGAATTCGGCACGGAGCTTCCAGAATTCGATGAGGACGGGAATGCGCTGCTCCGCTTGACATGGTCGGATATACCGGCATTGTATCGCTACATTCTGACATACGGCGATAAGGCGGAGATTATTTCACCTGAGGCGTACAGAAATGAATTTGCAGAGCTTCTGAAAACTGTTTATCAGAAATACAAATAGGACGAAGCTGTGAAACATGGTTCAGACTATTTTGCGAAATTGCAGAGCAGTTTTTATAATATGACATACAGCTGTCATATTTTTCATGTTATACTCAGTCTATCAAAATGAAATGAGGTGTAACATGGAAATTGATTTCACAGCAATCACTGCATGTGGTGGCGATGGATCGGACTGTGAACATTGTCAGAATCAAAAAGAACGGTTAGACATGCTTACAGATGTGTATCGTCAACGCAATGCGGCCTTTTCTTCCACTCTCCCATCCTTATGGAAAAATATCGGTACACATGGCATCATGACACTGTCGACCTGCTCCGGAACGCATGTAACCTCCCGACCTATGAGCGTGATCGTGATTGATGGAAAATTCTACTGTCAGACGGATGAGAATTACCTGAAATGCCGGCAGCTTCAGGAGAATCCCAATGCAGCACTTTGCTATAAGAATTTCTCAATTGAGGGTATCTGCTGTATCATCGGGAAACCCTTTCAGCATCATTTTTTCGTCAAGGCAATGAATGCGCATTTTCCTGACGCAGCAGCAAGATGGTCGGCACTTCCGACGGAATGCGTCCTTGCCATAACGCCAGGGCTAATTCGCTGCTGGACATATGAGAATAACAGGCCATGCATGGAATACTGGGACTTTCAGAACCAGTTCTATCGCAGGGAATGGCAATAATGGAGGTAACAAAATGAAACGGGAACTTGGAATTGCAAGATGTGGACTTGCCTGCTGTCTTTGCGCAGAAAACGAGCATTGCGGCGGCTGCCATTCGGAACACTGTTCCGGTGCGGGCTGGTGCGAAACCAGGAAGTGTGCGATTGAAAACGGTTTTTCTCACTGCTTTGTATGCAGCAATACGGATTGCCGAAAGGGACTGCTGAGCAAAATGAAGCCCCTGGCTTTCACCGAATTTGCAAGAAAATACGGTGTCGAGCATCTTCTTGACTGCCTTGAACAGAATGAGAAAAACGGTGTTGTATACCATCGAACAGGAATCACAGGAGATTATGACGGCTTTGAAAGTATTGAAATGCTTATGAAATTCATAGAGACAGGAGAATCATAATGGAAAAACTTGATTACAAGAAGGAGTACAAAAGCCTGTACCTTCCCAGAAAAACACCGTCCCTGATTGATGTGCCTGAAATGCGTTTCCTCGCTGTAGAGGGCTGCGGCAATCCCAATACCTGTGAGGCATACAAGGAAGCGCTGGAACTGCTTTACGGACTGTCCTTCACCATCAAAATGTCCAAAATGAACGGAACACAGCCAGAGGGATATTTTGAGTATGTTGTTCCCCCGCTGGAGGGGCTATGGTTTACGGAGGACGCAGCATTTGACGGCCTGAATATGACGGATAAAAACAAATTCCATTGGATTTCCATGATCCGGCAGCCGGAATTTGTGACCGAAGAAGCAGTGAAGACCGCAAAAGCTGCTCTTGCCCAAAAGAAGCCCCACCTTGATTTGCAAAAGGCAAGGCTGATACAATTCACGGAGGGACTGTGTGTGCAGATTCTGCACCAGGGAGCATATGACAATGAGCCGGCAAGCATTGCCGCAATGCAGCAGTTTCTGGCAGGAACCGGCTATGCCGAGGATTTTTCGGAGGGACGCTACCATCATGAAATTTATCTTTCCGACCCCAGAAAATGCGCACCCGAACGCCTCCGGACAGTGATACGGCATCCGGTTAAAGCAATAAAGGAATAAAGGAGGGCTCTTATGCACTTCGTCAACGCCAAAAGCATCCTCTCCGCTCAGAATGGCATGAATCTGTACCGCGGCTGCACCCACGGGTGCATTTACTGCGACAGCCGGAGCGCATGTTACAATTTTCATCATGCCTTTGAGGATATTGAGGTCAAGCAGAATGCCCCCGAGCTCCTGGAAAAAGCACTTGTCTCCAAAAGAAAAAAGTGTATGATCAGTACAGGTTCCATGTGCGACCCGTATATGCACTGCGAGGAGGAACTGCAGCTGACAAGAAGGTGCCTGGAAATAATTGACCGCCACGGGTTTGGTGCAGCAATTCTGACCAAATCCACCAGGATTCTCCGTGATATGGACTTGCTGGCCCATATTAATGAAACAGCCAAATGTGTGGTGCAGATGACCCTGACTACCTATGACGACAACCTGTGCCGCATCCTGGAACCCAATGTCAGTACCACCGGAGAGCGGTTTGCGGCACTGGAGCAATTCCGTGACCGCGGTATTCCCACTGTTGTGTGGCTGTCGCCGCTTCTTCCCTATCTCAACGATACCAGAGAAAATCTTGAGGGGCTTCTTGATTACTGTATCCGTGCAAAAGTGCATGGGATTATCTGCTTTGGCATGGGGCTGACCCTGCGGGAAGGGAACAGAGAATATTTTTATGCAGCTCTGGACAGGCACTTTCCGGGAATGAAGGAACGGTATCAGCGCAGATACGGCTGCGCCTATGAACTACCCAGCGACCGCAGCGGAGAACTGATGGCATTGTTCCGGGAAACATGCAGGAAACATGGAATTTTGTACAATACGGATGACTGCTTCCGGTATCTGCGTGAATTGCCGGAGCCATATGAGCAGCTGACATTGTTTTGATTGCGATGACGGAAAGGAGCGATACATGGCAGCGATAATCGAGATTACGGATATCAGCTCTCCGGAGCTGGACTGTTACGCCCGTCTTTCAGAAGTGCAGCTGCGCCGGTATTATGAACCGGAACCAGGACTGCTGATTGCAGAAAGCCCCAAGGTAATTATGCGTGCTCTTAACGCCGAATATGAACCGGTTTCCCTGCTGCTGGAGCGAAACCATGTCACCGGGGAGGCAAGGGAAATCATCGACCGCTGCGGAGATATTCCCGTATTTACGGCAGACGCCGAGGTGCTGACCAGTCTGACGGGCTTCTCTTTAACCCGTGGTGCTTTGTGTGCCATGCGGCGCCGTGTTCTGCCGGATGTGGAGACGGTATGCAGCGGTGCGCACCGGATTGCAGTGCTGGAGCATGTTGTGAATCCCACTAATGTGGGGGCGATTTTCCGTTCTGCAGCGGCACTGAATATGGATGCAGTTCTGCTGACGGCGGATTGCAGTGACCCGCTGTACCGTCGTGCAGCAAGGGTGAGCATGGGAACGGTGTTCCAGATTCCATGGACGTATCTTGGCAGTGAGATACAGATCGGGCATTTGCATGAACTGGGATTTAAAACTGCGGCCATGGCTTTGCGTGAGGATGCAGTGGGCATTGAGGATCCCCGGCTGGCAGCAGAAGAGAAACTTGCCATTGTACTGGGCACGGAGGGAGAAGGCCTTGCGGATTCCACCATTGCCGGATGCGATTATACGGTGTGCATTCCCATGTCCCACGGTGTGGATTCCCTGAATGTTGCCGCTGCAAGCGCTGTGGTTTTCTGGCAGCTGGGGAGAACGAGCCACTCGCCCTCCCCTTCTGCGAGAGAGAAATAAGACTGGGGACTGCGCCCCGTACCCGCAGATCAAAACATTGGTTCAGCCTCTGAGCTCAAACCCAAACTGGAAAGGAGTTCACATGAGTATCAGAAAAGCGACAGTTGCGGACGCAAGAACGGTAAAGGAAATTACAGAAACCACAATTCGTGAAGTCTATCCTCATTATTATGCCAAAGGCGCAGTGGATTTTTTCCTTACCCATCATCAGGAGGCGCACATCTGTGAAGATATACAGAAAGGCATCGTTTATCTTTGCTTCGATGCATCACATGCAGCAGTGGGAACAGTCACTTTACGCAGCAACGAAATCTGCCGCTTGTTTGTGCTGCCCCGGTATCAGGGGCATGGCTATGGGCGTGAAATGCTGTCGTTTGCTGAGAAAATCATTTTTGAGACATATGAAACGGTTGTACTGGATGCCTCACTTCCGGCAAAGTGTATTTACCAAAAAAGGGGCTATTTCATCACGGATTCACAAGTTATCAGGACAGAAAACGGTGATTTTCTCTGCTATGATGTGATGGTGAAACAAAGAGGATAATTCAAAGCGGAAGGACTGCTGCTGTGCAGAGGTATATCAGTCAGGAGGCGTTATGCGGATTTCATTTGATTTGGATGATACGTTATTTATATCTCCCGATAGAGTAAAAGCTGAACCTAAGCTGAGATTCCCGTTTTGCATCATCTACAGGGACAGACTGCGAGCGGGAACCATTGCTCTGATGAAACAGCTTAAAGAGATGCATGCTGAGATATGGATCTACACCACCTCATTTCGTTCCGAACGCTATATCCGCCGCTTGTTTCGCTGCTATGGGATTTCCATTGATGCGGTGGTGAACGGTCAGCGGCATGCCCGTGAGGTGCAGGGCAGTAAAACAGAGGCAATGCCTTCCAAATATCCTTCAAGGTATCGCATTGATCTGCATGTTGACGATGATAGTTCTGTTGCGCAGAATGGCGCTGTTTATGGGTTTAACGTTTTCATTATCCGTGAGCAGGATGCAGCATGGCAGGAAGCGGTCATCAACCGGGTCAAGCTGATGCAGAACAGCCATCATGCATACAAAGGAGATAATTTATGAAATACAAACAGGTTCTGTCCGGCGTGTTTCTGGAACGCCCCAACCGTTTTATTGCCCATGTGCTGCTGAATGGTGTGCGGGAAACAGTGCATGTAAAAAATACAGGCCGCTGCAGAGAGCTGCTGCTTCCCGGCAGCAAGGTGTATCTTGCTGCAGCAGAAAATCCGGACCGAAAAACCAAATATGACCTGATTGCCGTGGAAAAGCATCGCGGGAATGCTGCTCCGCTGCTGATCAATATGGATTCCCAGATTCCCAATGCTGCTGCCGAAGAATGGCTGAAAAATGGCGGACTCTTTTCCGGGAATGCCATCATCCGCCGTGAGGTGCAGTATGGCAACTCCCGCTTTGATTTCTATGTGACGGACGGTCCACGGAAGGCGTTTCTGGAAGTAAAAGGAGTGACACTGGAGAAAGAAGGTATTGCCATGTTCCCCGATGCCCCCACGGAACGTGGTGTGAAGCATGTCCGTGAGCTGATACAATGCATGAAGACCGGATACGAGGCCTACGTATTGTTTGTGATTCAGATGAAGGGAGTCCGCGCCTTCTGCCCCAATGATGGGATACACCGGAAATTCGGAGATGCGCTGCGTGAAGCAGCCCGTTCCGGAGTGCAGATTCTGGCAATGGATTGTACGGTAACACCGGACAGCATTGCGCTTGATGGTGCTGTTCCGGTACACCTTGAAAGCAGGATATAACCTCTAAAAACCCCCGTTAATACTAATCCTCAATCAAACTACCCCAATAGTTTGATTGAGAGCATGTGCTAACGCACTCGCCATTTTATGCCGTAATATGAATAAAATCCGTCCCATACATTCTCATACGCCGTATGTGGCGGCGTATGAGAATAGTATCAAATCGGAAAAGACCAAAGGGTGGATTTTGTGGGGCTTCGCCTTACCGGTGCCCGTCCCCTCTGCCGCTTTGCGGCAGCTCCCCATCCCGTGGGAGGTCACCCCATACCCCCGCCTCTAAGAATAAGTTGTTAGGGGTTCCTATAATATCATTCCCCGGCACTGTTTACGCAGTGCCGGGGATGCATTCAGCCAAGAATGGCAAGAATATGCAGACAAAAGCAGCATTCAAGCATGATCAATATACAATAGATCTTCGCCAGAATGGAATGCTGAATTCCCTTTTTGACAATCAGGATACCGCCTATAATCAGAAGCACAAGAATCACCAGCGCAATCAGGGTGAAAATAGCATACCGGTATGCCAGCAGGTCAATATAATAAGTAGCAGCTGTGATGGTGATGCCGTATCCCTGCAGCGTCTGAACAACTTCATTCATCTCTCGCTGCTGGTCATAATCCAGATCCTTGACAACGCCGCCAATGGGGACGCCGTCAACATTGAAGCCTTCTTCTCCGAACTGCGCAGACCAGTTTTTATCCGCTCTGACTGCAACACATCTTGAGAAGTCATCATTGAAAATCAGAAAGAAATGCTCCTTGCCCATAGGAATCAGAAAGTTGAGACTGTTGGAAACCTCCAGCACCTCATCACTGGCATAATAGACTACGCCTTCCACATAGCTGCCTTTGGTAAGCGAAGCTCCCCCTATGTTCTCCACTGTCTGGCTGCTGAGCTTTTTGAACAATGGAGAGAGGCCGAATGCAAATAGCACGACCACCATTACAATCAGAATAACAGACACCAGGATTGTTTTTACATTTTTCATTTTCAATTCCCCCGTTCATCATGGTGATGGATACTCCCATTATATAGTAAATTGCTGTGGTTGTCAAGAAAGATTTTTTCAGTTGTCATGAAAGATTTTTTTCAGGCACTTGACAATAACAAAAAAATGTGATATAATAACTATGCTAATGGGATATAGCTGGTAGGCGTTGTATTCATCATAGGTTGTGAGTTGCCAGAAAAATCGAAAGGCTGCCGGTAATATCCTGATTTGAATATATGCTTGTGTGGCTCAGTTGGTAGAGCAGTTCATTCGTAATGAACGGGTCGCAGGTTCGAATCCTGTCAGGTGCGCCAAAAAAACATCCTCGGAAATATGTCGTTTCCGAGGATTTCTTTTTGTGTATATAATTGTTGCCATTTATTATAGATAAAGTAAAACTCAAAATGTAACCATAAGTGCATTGAAAAAAAGTGCCGGATGTAGTAGAATGGAAGTAACAGGTTATCTTTAGGAGGTATGTTATGGTATTGCTAATTGTAGACACACAAAACCTCATCACTAATGAAAAACTATACAAGTTTGATGAACTTGTAGCCAACATCAGGACCCTGATCTATACCGCAAGACAAAACGGCATTGAGGTGATCTATATCCGTCATGATGACGGTGCAGGTGAGGCTCTTACCAAGGGAACAAACGGTTTTGAGATCTATGAAGCATTTGCACCTGCTGAAGGCGAAAAGATCTTCAATAAAACTATCAACAGCCCATTCCAAGAGTCAGGACTTCTGAAATACCTCCAAGAAAAAGGCGAGACAGAACTGATCGTTACAGGATTGCAAACGGACTACTGCATTGACGCTACTGTGAAATGCAGATTTGAGCATGGATTCAAGGTATATGTGCCAGCCTATGCCAATTCTACTTTTGATAATACGTTCATGACAGCGGAGAAAACCTACCGTTATTACAATGATTTTATGTGGAACGGCAGATATACGGAGTGCGTTTCCATGGAGAAAATGCTGGAAATTTTAAAGAATGAAAATGAAAGGAGCAAACCATGAACCATAAACTCTATATCATTGAGGGTCTCCCCTGTTCCGGAAAAAGTACCACTTCCGCTTTCGTTGCCGATCTGCTGAAAGCGGAACACAAGGTCTGCTTTGTAGATGAGGGCAGCGGCGATCATCCTGCGGATTATGAATTACATGCGTTTCTAACTGAATCGGATCTGTCCGGTTTTTCGGAAAAAGAACAGGAGGAAATCAAAAACCATGCAGAACCAATTCACGGCGGCTATGCTGTGCCGTTGGCTCGATTTGAGGGAGAACTGTTTGAACGACTTCTTCCGTACAAGATCTATGACTTCCTGCCATGGGAAACCGAAATGCCGGTGATGCTTGCAAAATGGCAGAACTTCTGCAAAAAGGCGTTGAAATCGGACACAGTCCATGTGTTCAACTGCGTCTTTCTCCAGAATCCTATGTGCGAAACCATGATGCGGTTCGGCTTTGCGCTGGATCAGTCACAGTCGTATATATCCGAAATTGCAGACATTATTCAGCCCTTGCATCCGGTTGTGATCTATCTGAAAAATGACGATACCCAGGCATCCGTAGAAAGGGCGGCACAGGAACGTGAAGGCTGGCTGGATGCCGTCATCAACTATCATGTGAACGGTGCATACGGAAAGAGCATTGGTGCAGTGGGCTTTGACGGATACATCCGCTGTCTGGAGAAACGGCAGAGACGTGAGCTGGAGATTCTGTCAACACTTCATGTGACAAGCTATGTGATCGAGAATCCGCAGAGAGACTGGTCGGCGGCGTATGAGATTATCAGGAGGGCATGTACATGAACATCATCAATCAGAACGTAGACGGTGGATCTGGGGCAGCATGAGGAGATCCTCGCTTGGCAAACTTGTCACTGTCACCGTAGACCGTCCGTTCGGCAGCTTCCATCCCGAATACAAGGATATGCAATACTCTGTCAATTATGGCTATATTAAGAGCATCATCGCACCTGACGATAAGGAACAGGATGCCTGCATTCTCGGTGTGGATGAGCCTGTGCAGGAGTTCACGGGCAGGATCATCGCCATCATCCGCCGCTCGGATGATGTGGAGGAAAAATGGGTGGTTGCACCGGAAGGTGTAACATTTACCAAGGACGAAATCATGGATGCAGTGTGCTTTCAAGAGCAGTATTTTCAGTCGGAAGCGGTTATAGGATAAGGCGGAACACCATGCATTCACAGTGCGACCTGGATTCCTGTCAGTAGAAAGTGCAACTCATAGTAATAAACAGAAATTCCCCCGCTTCAAAACGGAGGAACGATTATCTTCATTCTTCAAAAAAGCTTTGTATTGGTTTATCCAGGATCTGTGCCAAGCCCCACAGCTCAATATCGGATACAGTTCGTGTCTGATCCTCAATTCTGGAAATGGAGCCACGGCAGATATATACAGCGATGGTTTCAAGCTTTGCCGAAAGCTGTTGCTGACTCATCTTCTGCTCTGTACGGAATTTCTTAACCTGTTTTCCGATGAGATTCATCTTTTCACCATCAATAATTCTTGCCATTTCCTCACGCTCCGAAATTCATCTGAATTTACGTCCGACATTTCGTTACAGAACGAATACAAAAACTCGTTTTGTCTTGACACAGGACAATTATTATGATATACTAAATTATCCGTTTTTATGTCCTGTCATAAGACAAAATAAAATTTCATCTTCCACTCACACGAAAGTCAGGTAATCACCATGTCAAATATTATTGAAATCAAAAACATCACAAAAGAATTCAAGGTACTCAACCGCCGCGAGGGTCTGAAAGGCAGTCTGAAAGACCTGTTTTCAAGGGATTATAAAATCGTCCGAGCTGTGGATAATGTCAGCATGAACATTCAGCAGGGCGAGATTGTCGGTTACTTAGGACCCAATGGTGCTGGTAAATCCACCACAATCAAAATGATGACAGGCATACTGGAGCCTACTTCGGGAGAAATTCTCGTGGGAGGTAATGTTCCCTATCAGAACAGAACAAAGAACGCACAGGAAATCGGTGTTGTATTCGGGCAGCGTTCTCAGCTTTGGTGGGCACTGCCACTTGTGGAATCATTTAAGATATTAAAGGATATCTACGGTGTCAGCGATGAGGACTATGATAATATGCTTACGCTCTACAAGTCCCTTGTGGATATTGAGCCGTTATTACATAAACCCGTCCGTCAGATGTCTCTTGGGCAGCGTACGCTCAGCGATATTCTTGCGGCATTCCTACACAATCCCAAAATCGTTTTTCTGGATGAGCCTACTATCGGTCTTGACGTTTCTATGAAAGCGAAAATCCGCGCGTTGATTCACGCTCTGAACAAGGAGAAGAATACAACTGTCATTCTCACCACCCACGATATGGGCGATGTGGACGCACTCTGTCAGAGAATCGTTATCATTGACAAAGGTAAAATGCTCTATGATAATGATATTGAACACCTCAAGGGATTTTTCGGCTCATACAGAACGCTAAAAATCCGCATTGACGGCGACCTGAAACAGCTTGCGGAGAAAATTGATAACGAGCTTCCCGAGTTCAGCGTTTCTGCCGATGACGAATGGATCTCAATTTTGATTGATGAGGCTAAATCAAAGGTGATGGAGGTTCTGAACACGCTTCAGAAGTCCTACGAGATACGCGATATGCAGCTTGAGGAGATTTCCACCGAGGAGGTCATCAAGAAAATCTACGAGGAGGGTGTGCAATGAAGCTGAAAAAATATCTCACTCTTACTCGTGCAGGAATGATTGAGTCGCTGCAGTTCCGTCTCGGAACGCTTGTGATCGTTGCTGGAAATCTGCTGTATCTGATAGTGGTCTATTTTCTGTGGAAAGCTATATATGCTTCTGCAGGAACGGACATAGTCAACGGCATGACATTCTCCGATACACTGATTTATCTGGTACTGGCAACGGCATTGTTCAACTTTATGGAAATGTACGTCGTATGGGAAATAGGACGACGTATTCAATCGGGAGAAATCACCCTTGACCTGCTCAAGCCAATAGAATACAGGCGGTATGTATTCTGGTCCTATTCCGGTTCATTTGTCACACAGTTTTTCTTCACATTCCTGCCCACCTTCATCGTTGTGGCAGTTGTTACACACGGAGCAATACATTTAGATCTCAACCTGTTATTTTTCGTGGTTTCTGTGATTATGGCAGTCTCCATTAACTACAGCATTGACTTTCTTGTGGGAACAATCTGCCTGTACACCGAGTCTATATGGGGAATCAACATCATGAAGCAGGTAATCGTAATGCTTCTTTCGGGAGCAACCATTCCCATTGCGTTTTTCCCCGAGCCATTAAAAACAATTGCTTATTATCTGCCTTTTCAGTCGATATACAATGCTCCGCTTTCCGTTCTGCTGGATGGAACTCCACAGCCTGATACACTTCTCAGAACACTTGGCATACAGCTTGTATGGTGTATAGTTATGACAGTTCTCAGCAAGCTTTTCTGGAAGGTATCGCTGAGACAGATCACCGTAAACGGAGGTTGATATTATGAAAAAAAGAGGTTTAGGCTTTTATCTGCGGATTTACGGCAAGATACTGGCTCAGGACTTAAAGAGCAAGATGAGCTATCGTGCGGATTTTATTATCTCCACAATCGGAATGATTTTCACCAACATTGCAGGCTTCGTAAGCTTCTGGATATTGTTCCGGAACTTTCCGTCCATTAACGGCTGGAGCTATTACGAAATGCTGTTCCTCTACGGATTTTCATTAGTTTCACTGACTCCTGTACAGTGCTTCTTTGATAATAACTGGAGCCTGAGAATGTATGTGTATTCGGGTGATTTTGTGAAATACTGTTTCCGACCTATCAATTTGTTTTTCTACTACCAGTCCGAGGTATTTGACATCAAAGGACTTGGACAGCTTGCATTCGGTATCGGCACGATTGCATATTCGTGGAGCAAGCTTGGTCTCGGCTTCACACCGCTTATGCTGCTGAAGCTGATAGTGTTCCTGATTACAGCGTCACTGATTATGATAGCACTTCAGAATGCTGCGGCAGCAACCTGCTTCTGGATTCAGAACTCATTCTATGTGCTTGACCTTGTAACACGCTTCAAGGACTATGCAAAATATCCGATTACAATTTTCAGCCCAGTATTTCGTTTTATTTTCACATTTGTAATGCCCATTGCTTTTATTGCTTACTATCCGAGTATTGTAATACTCCGTCCTGAGGAAGTGCCACTTCTGTCATGGATGTCGCCGCTGATTGGAGTACTGTTCTTCTGGGGCAGCTACAAATTCTGGATGTACGGTGCATTGAAATACAGCGGAACAGGTTCATAAATAGGATCTATAAATATATCGCTTTAAAAAAAGGTGCATAACGATTGGATTCGTTATGATAGCTTTCCGTCTTTTGCTGGCAACTGCAATGCTGCGTACAGTTGCTGTCTGCCATCATTGCATTCATCTTCCGGAGCTTGCGGGATCCTGAATACAATTTCAATCCACGCCCTCCGTGGGGAGGGCGACCATTTCCATGATGTTCATTTGTCCTTCGATTTCTATTTCAATCCACGCCCTCCGTGGGGAGGGCGACGGCAATGGCGGTAAGTCTAAGGGCGTAAGAATCAAATTTCAATCCACGCCCTCCGTGGGGAGGGCGACCAACCGAATGGTGCATGAGCAAGAAAACATTCATATTTCAATCCACGCCCTCCGTGGGGAGGGCGACCACAAAGCCGGACGAGATCAGAGCGGCAATGAAAATTTCAATCCACGCCCTCCGTGGGGAGGGCGACTTGCAGTGTTCTTGCAAGGTAAACGGAATTATGAATTTCAATCCACGCCCTCCGTGGGGAGGGCGACGTATCCTTTGCTTTGATTGTTGCAAATTCAACCTTATTTCAATCCACGCCCTCCGTGGGGAGGGCGACTTTGTGACTACAATAGTATTTACCGCCTGTTGCAATTTCAATCCACGCCCTCCGTGGGGAGGGCGACTTATCAATTCACATACTAACGTAATACCAATGCATTTCAATCCACGCCCTCCGTGGGGAGGGCGACCAAAGGTTAACGCTGCTGATTATGATTTCATTGCAATTTCAATCCACGCCCTCCGTGGGGAGGGCGACCCCCATGTCGTTGCAAGTGCCTGCCATCGTTAATATTTCAATCCACGCCCTCCGTGGGGAGGGCGACATCTTCATCACCACTCTGTGTCGATAGCTGGATTATTTCAATCCACGCCCTCCGTGGGGAGGGCGACATTGTCGTGATCAAAAGTCAAGTCAAACTCCGGATTTCAATCCACGCCCTCCGTGGGGAGGGCGACGGGTTGACCGCCTTGTGCTGATGATGACAGGTCAATTTCAATCCACGCCCTCCGTGGGGAGGGCGACTACAATCAGAAATAAAAAATTTTGAGCTTTTGCAAATTTCAATCCACGCCCTCCGTGGGGAGGGCGACTTTCACGGATGATTGCAAAATAATCTTTGCCAGATATTTCAATCCACGCCCTCCGTGGGGAGGGCGACCAAGTGCCGGGCTGCTGCTGTAAAAAATAACGGTATTTCAATCCACGCCCTCCGTGGGGAGGGCGACATGAGTTTTTAAGCCGTACAATATACCTTAAAAATATTTCAATCCACGCCCTCCGTGGGGAGGGCGACTGCTGCTCTTGTTATTTCTGCGGCTTCTTGCAAGCGATTTCAATCCACGCCCTCCGTGGGGAGGGCGACTGCTCTTGTTATTTCTGCGGCTTCTTGCAAGCGATTTCAATCCACGCCCTCCGTGGGGAGGGCGACCGAACCAATAGAAATAGGCTTTGACGAGTGGATATTTCAATCCACGCCCTCCGTGGGGAGGGCGACTCCATGCGTGACGGTGTTGTATTTACAACAAAGAATTTCAATCCACGCCCTCCGTGGGGAGGGCGACCTTGATCTTGAAATCAGATCAGAAGTAAATGTTATTTCAATCCACGCCCTCCGTGGGGAGGGCGACGGCGCTTATTAGTATCACATCCAGACTTCGGAGATTTCAATCCACGCCCTCCGTGGGGAGGGCGACGGCGGGTGATCGTCGTGTTGTTCGCTCTGTGACGGGATTTCAATCCACGCCCTCCGTGGGGAGGGCGACGCAGCCAATTGTTGCAGAAATTATACCGCCGATTATTTCAATCCACGCCCTCCGTGGGGAGGGCGACGTTGGTAAAATCATTCCGAACACCATCATGAATATTTCAATCCACGCCCTCCGTGGGGAGGGCGACGTGGACAGGGCATTCTTGTAATGACCGCTGCTACGTGGATTTCAATCCACGCCCTCCGTGGGGAGGGCGACATAGCAGCAACAATCTGATCATGCTTTGGTTTGTATTTCAATCCACGCCCTCCGTGGGGAGGGCGACGACTAACAATAGCCCGAAAGCGTTGTCACGTCTGATTTCAATCCACGCCCTCCGTGGGGAGGGCGACTCCGAGTATTTAGGAGGTTTGTATGATTGAGCTATTTCAATCCACGCCCTCCGTGGGGAGGGCGACGAATTAAAATCGACCTGATTTCCATTATCATCCGTATTTCAATCCACGCCCTCCGTGGGGAGGGCGACTTTCGGCTCCAGCTCAGCACGAAGCTCTTGTGCGTTATTTCAATCCACGCCTCCGTGGGGAGGGCGACCAGCTGCACAAGGAGCTTGACGGGCAGATCCGGATTTCAATCCACGCCCTCCTTCTTTCCGACCACGCAATTTCAATCCACGCCCTCCGTGGGGAGGGCGACTTTACAAAATCCATATCCGCACCCTCCAAATTATATTTCAATCCACGCCCTCCGTGGGGAGGGCGACGAAGGTCAAGGGACAGCTTGAAAAGGTCATGGATATTTCAATCCACGCCCTCCGTGGGGAGGGCGACGACATTGATAACAAGGAACAGCCTGAAATCCTGATATTTCAATCCACGCCCTCCGTGGGGAGGGCGACCCTTGATTGGAATGAGTTGTGCAAGGTCTATGATATTTCAATCCACGCCCTCCGTGGGGAGGGCGACACCAAGGACAACCTTCTGTTGCAGGGTGTCATGGATTTCAATCCACGCCCTCCGTGGGGAGGGCGACTACACAGATGTTCCTGCATGGTTCATGAATCCTATTTCAATCCACGCCCTCCGTGGGGAGGGCGACTGGGCGGTTTCCAAATGGTCTTCCCCTGAAGAAAATTTCAATCCACGCCCTCCGTGGGGAGGGCGACAGCAAAACTGCACAGACTGCATACAAAATCAATTAAAAGCATCGTGCAGTTTCGACAAAATATAGCCATATTTTTTCAGATTCTTCTTTAAAACATGAAGATTCTTCCTCAAAATATGGTGCGAAAGTACCCGCGATTCCATGTGCACATGGGGTTCGCACTAAAAAATCAGCGGTTCATCCATTTTGACAGTTTCCTTTGCGCCGATGTGTTCCACCTTAGTTTTATGCTGATCTCCAAGATAATAAAAGCGCAGACTGTCTTTTTTCATATCAATTTCTTCTGTCAGTTTATGTTTCAGCTCGCGGCATTTTGCAGAATCCGCAAGGCACTCAAACACAGAATTCTGTACTCTGACTCCGTAATCCATACACAGTTTTGCAACCCTTCTCAGCCGCTTTCTTCCGCCTGCGTCCTGTGTGTTGACATCATAAGTAATCAGAACAAGCATAATCTCACTTCCACATAAATGGAGGATAACAATCAAGATCTCCACGAATATGACGTGCAAGCAGGAGTGCCTGCACATAGGGCAGCATGCCCCATTGAACCTTTTCTCCGATAAACGGGTGTCTGATCTCATCCTGCTTTCGGTCCTGCCAGGCAGCAATGAATTTCCGTCTTCCTTCATCCGTCATAATCACTGCGCCGTCTTCCCGTTTGATAAAGTCTTCCGGATGCATCAGTTTTTTATTGATCATCATCAGCACAAATCTGTCACACATGGGGGCACGAAATTCTTCCAGCAGATCCAGCGCAAGAGAGCATCTGCCCGGACGGTCGGTGTGCAGGAAACCCACATAGGCATCCAATCCCACCGTTTCCAGGCCGGAAGCACACATGCCAGCTGTCAGTGTGTAAGCAAACGAAAGCATGGCATTGACATTATCCAGCGGCGGACGCTTGTTTCTTGTTTGGAAATAGAAATTCTCTTTCTGCTGCAGGATCATATCATCAAAGATGGAAAAATAGAGTGATGCCCCCTCCCCTTCTATCCCTCTGAGGGTATCCTTGTCCGGCGCATTCATTGCCTTACCGATCTGTTCCTGCAAAAAGGCTGATTTTCGCTTAAACGCTTCGCAGTCGATGCGCATACCATGATCACGTACCGTCCGTTCCAGTACCCAGCGGCTATTATAGAGCTTTGCAGCAATCATATTTCTGGCGATCGCAAGACTCCGGTTATCATCTGCAATCCTGTATTGTTCCCGCCGAAGCAGGACATTGCCGTTTACTTCTCCCTCCACTCTTGCAAGAAATCTTCCGTTCCGGCTCATGAATGCAAGAGAGATGCCGTTTGCGGCGCATTTTCCCATCAATGCCGGACTTACTCCTGAGTATCCGAATGTGACAATACTATCCAGATTATGCAGAGGGATCCGCCCGACCTCGGTTTTCTCCTGCCATATGACAACATTTTCTCCGTCAAGTGATAAATATCTGTCCGGAGTGGTGATATACAATGTATTCAGCAGTTTTTTCATCAGCACTCCTCCGCTCCCAGCATTTCCTTCACGTAGGCAGACGCTGCTTTTGTTTTGCCCAGCACCGGCAGACAGATATGCTTCAGGGAACAGGCATTGCATGCCCTGGTTCGTTTCACTTTCGGCGTATGCCGACGTTTGTACAGCATGTGCATCTCAGCAATCAGTTTCTCCGTGCGCTGACGCAGCACATCATCAAACAACACTTTGGTTCTGTGCCGTGTTTCACCATAATACAGATAGCCGAACGGAATCTCACAGCAGAGCATTTCCTCCAGACACAGTGCCTGCGCCGCAAGCTGTACAGCATCGCAGTCATTTTCCTTTGGTTCTCCGCGCTTGTACTCTACGGGAGTGATATTGTATGTACCCTCCATCCCGAACAGAGTGATACCGCCAGGAGATTTTCGCAGCTCCACAGCATCACATTCGCCGCTGATACCGAGCCGTGGGGAGGACACCGCCATTGCCCTGACAGTAATCACATCCCCCCTCTTTTCACGGAATCCGGCATCATGCACTCTCTCGTGCATGATGCTGCCATCCACAGTACGGAGATTTTCTTCCCACTGCTGTTCAATGTGGATCAGCGCCCACTGTCTGCGGCAGAACGCAAAATGCTGGATACCCGAAAGCATGAGGTATTCTTCTTCCCTGTACATTACACCAGATCATATACCTCGGGGACTGCATTTTCCAGCTCCGCAAGAGTAATGTCATAGTCATCGAAACTTCTCGGACGTACCACACCCTCCTTCAGTGAGATCTGAAGCAGACGGTGGATTTTAGCGGAGGAATACTTCGGGGTCTTGCAGTCATGCTTCCACCAGTAGAGTCTGCACACTTCCATACTGCCCTCGGGACGTGCGGAAGAACAGTCATTTTCAAAGAGTGTCATGAGTGCCTGTTTAATCTTTTCTGCATCCTCCTCTGTGAACCCTGTCTTCTCCGCAAGCTGGCAATTGATGCTGCCATTGATGACGTACATGCCGAATTCCACACGATGCTTGGTCCCCATCGTATCGGAAGCTTTTCCGTTTTTGCCGTCTTCTCCGTTCACGCTTTTGGTGATCTGCATACTCACAATGTCCACGGGATCAACGCTGACAGCCTGCTGGATGGAAACAGGACCTCTCACACCAACGGAAACGCTGGAACCCTTGAATGCGAATACCTGGCCGAAGCTTCTGACATCAATCCATTCCGCACAGGCAGCCTTTGCATACTTGTCACGATCGGTATTCTTGTCCTTGGCGATTGCCTTGAGCGCTTCGTTCTGGTCCGCTCTTGTGCGCAGGCTGTCGCATCCGTCATCACAGCGGTCATCGGACTGAACAAAGATCTTCTCGCCCATATCCTGCAGACGGTTTCTGATCTTACGCTTGATGCAGACATCGGAAATCTCTCCGAATCCGTCATAGCTTTCCCGCGGGCGGTTGCCGTTGAGGGGGTCACCGTTGGGATTTGCATTCTTAGCGGTGATAATCATACTGAAATCAATTTTGTTCTGTAATGTTTCCATGGTTAATCCTCCTTGTTGGTATTCTTCGCATACAATTTTGCATTATAATGATGATAGCCCAGCAGATACAGGGGGCTGAGGCGGCTGTTGTCCGCAAAATCAGCCGGACTCATTTTGCTGGTAATCTCACCCATCAGCATTTCATAATACGCACGCCTGCCGCCGTCCAGCTTGTCCATATAGGGACGCAGGCGCTCCTCAATCAGCATCCATGTCTGGCTTGGACGGGATGCAAATGCGCTCCAGTAACGTCTGGCATTGGTGATGCGCTTATCACGATCTTCTTTCTCGTAGGTGTCGCTCTCTGCCTTATCTGCGATCGCAAGCAGACAGCCAAAGAGATAGCTTCTGTCGGTTTCATTGGGATCAAATGCCATTGTCAGTTCTCCTTTCCGATCATCAAGATATTCTTTTCGTACCATCGCACAGGCAGTTTCCAGCACAATGCGGTGGTTGTAGCTCTTATCATAAGCCAGTGGATTCGATGCCCGCTGGCAAAGACTGCGCACAAGATCACGGGGAAGCTTCTGTCCCTCGATAATGCAGGGAAGGAGCCGGAGGGTGGTGTCCCTCATCAATTCCTTACTGCAATCAAGCAATCCGTTCTGCTCCGTGCCATAGGCACAGCGGATGATTTCATATACACTGAAGGAATTGATGCAATTCGTTTTGTACTTTTTACTCCAGCGCAGCCATGCAGTTTCAGTGTGCCACTTCTCCAGATTGGCAAGGAACTGTGAATCCTCCAGCTCCGCATACATAGCAATGGACAAGCGACCTTTATCGTTATTTGCCGCATCCAGGCCCATAAGCATAACCTTGGTATGCGGTTGCAGGGAAGCCTTGTACCCGAAGATCATTTTTTTCACCATATCCCGATATTTCGGCATGGTATCGGGAATCTGTTCTTCCTGCTCCTCCGCAAAAGGATCATTCCATTCCTCAAAGTTCTTTTCAATCGGGGGAAGTTCCTGCAGGGCGCTTGCCCACACAATGAGCGTCAGGGTATCAAACCGCATTCCCTGCTTCTGGATCAGCCATTTGAGGGCATTGTGAACTTTCTGGGAAAAGTCATAGCTGACAGAGAGCGCCTCCTCCTTGCCGCTGAAACGTCCGCGGTAGGTAAACCCGCTTTCGTCATTGGAGGAGATGAGCTTTGCCTTGTCACCGCTGTGGCGTACTTTGGAGGGATGCTTATAGGTCACGGTTTCCACTGTGCCCTTTGCATAGCAAAGCTGCTTATTTTCCATAATGCTGCTGTTAAACTGTTCAAAGCACCTGTATAAGGCCGCATCCTTCCATGTTCTGCTTTCCATCCGGCCGCCATTGTATCTGACAATAAAGCGGACAAATGCATCTTCCTGTGCAATACCTGCAATCTTCACCTTTTCCATGAGTTTCCCGGTTTCCGGATCCGTCTGCAAAATCCCGCATCCGATCAGATCGTTCATAAGCACACATTTTTCAAGGTAAGCATGGATCGCCCTGACAGCTGTGTGGGAATATGCACTGTCCCTCCATGCGGTAAGCTGTTCCATGTATGCGCCGAAAAATTCCGAATTATCCGCACGTTTGCCGGTGGCATACCTGCTGTAGTCACCTGCAATATACACAAGCTTGTCCGCTAATGGCATGGGGCAGATGCCGCTGCTTCTTGCGCCGGAATCCTCCGTCACAGGGATGATCGTTTCCGCATTTTCTTTATCCACCGCCGCCGCACTCATGAACGCTCCGTTTTCATCTATCGTGATCTCAATCTGTGCATTTGCAGTGGAATGGGACACGGGCAGCATATCCGTATTTCCAGTCTTAACATTATGTTCATAGATCTGATACAGCTCATTCGTCCAGCTCATCCGCTTCACCTCCCGTGAACTCATCGAGTCCTGTAAAGTTGCCGTATTCACGTCCGAACGGTTTGATGGGCATGTCCTTGATGTGCCGCTTGATGGTGCATTCCTTCGGCGGAATGAAGTTAATCACGCCGTTTTCCATAACAGGGGTCCAGAAGCGGACTGTCATTTTCCCTTTGTCTTCGGGCAATTCGGCTTCATCCGCATAAGTAATGCCATGCAGCATCAGGCTATAGGGAATCACGCCGCTGTGGTCATATGCCCCCTCGCCTTCCCCGAATATACATGGCTCAACATACCCTTGGCACTCCCTAGTGCCAAGCCAGACGTCGCGTCGGCCGCCGCATGCGATCATACGTCTTGCAATGTTGTGGTGTTTGTGTGGGTTGTGGTCGTTTGCAAGCTCGGAGCGGTTTTCATTCCACTCAAAATGTGCCCGCACCTGATAATGCACATCCTGCAGATAGGTGTAATAAGCAAGATCATTGCCGCCGCCGTACTTGATGGGACGCACGCCTTTGCGGATAGTACGGATAGGATTCATGATGCGCACATTATCAATATACCAGATGATGGTAGGCTTCCAATATACGCTGTGCAAAATTCCTTTGAGTGCCTCATAGGTCGGGATCATGTAACTGCATTTCTCTCCGCCCGCACGGGTCAGCACATCGGAGAAGAGTGCTTCACGTCCGAACACACTGAATTCCACCGTGTTTCTGTAAATGGGTTTGTCCATCTTTGGGCTACCTCCTTTTTCTTTCTATATTTCAATTATATATTATGTATTAGAAAAATTCAAGTGTTTTTTCAAATTTTCACATTTCTGTCACACTTCTTTTCTGTATCTGTGGTATACTTATACTGTCGCTGTATACAGCGTGGATTGAAAAAATTATATATTTTGTATTGCTTCTGCTTTGCCGCATGGATCACACCCATGCGGCATTTTTTTGCAGTATCAGAACATCAGCACTTCCCGATGTACATCCTCCGTGATGACACCGAGTTCGGGATGATAGAACGCCTCCTCCAGTGCCAGTACGCCGCTTTGCAGCGTGCGGACTGCATGGTTTTCAGCAAGCTTCCGGTTCGTTCCTTGATAGATCCCGACTGTATATTTCTGTGCCTTCCGGAGCAGTGCCATCCACGCTTTGGGATCATGTACCGTATCCAGCTCCCTTATGACTGCCTTTGCCTCCTCATTATAGGGAACAATCACATCCACTGTATTGCTGTCGATCACCTGAAAGGCACTGCCGGCTGTTTTGAATGCCTGTACGCAGTAGGGCGAATGGCTTTTCGGGGGCATCATATTATACCAGTCCTTGTTCAATGACAAAAGCGAAAGGAGGGTGGTGTCTTCCAGCGGATACGGATAGGAAAGCTCCTTCGGGTCACCGGAATAGCGTTCTTCAAAATACTCCGCCAGTTTCTCTGGCGAAAGAAGATCCTCATCCTTGGCATAGTGGAGCATCCCGTCAACAATCCCCTGTCCACCCTGTATTTCCGTCAGGCTGCCCAGGTGTTCGTCACGCAGGCGGATGAGGTACACCGGACATATCCGCTCCGCTTCACCGTGGCGGTTACAGCGCCCTGCCGCCTGTGCAGCATGATCCAGTCCAGCCAGCGAACGAACAACACAGCGAAAAGAAATATCCACACCGGCTTCAATCAGCTGTGTTGTCACGCAGATCACGGGCTTGTGAGCTTCCAGACATTCCCCCACTGCCCGAAGCCGGTCACGTCTGTGTTCCGGGCAGAGATTCGTGCTCAGGTGGACGACCAGGGCATTCCCTTCCTGCCGTTCCCGAAGGAGCTGATAGAGCTTTGCGGCGGCGGCTTTGGTATTGACAATCAGCAGAAGATCACCGTTATGCTGCAATTTCTCTTCACAGAAATCCGCCGCTTCTTCATAGGTATGCCCATACGGCGTCAGGCAGGAGATCAGCTCCGTCCTCCGGAAAGCTTCAAAATCAGCGGCATAGTCCCCCGTCATACTTACCTGTTCATCCATCAGCAACGGATATTCCATATGATCAAGGGGCGGCTGTGTTGCAGAACACAGTACGACTGCACAGCCGCAGACCTTTGTCAGAAAATTCATCGCAAGGTTGAACAGATTGACACATTTCAGCGGCAGGGACTGAATCTCATCAATGATGATCACACTCCTGCAAATTCTGTGCATCCTGCGAACACAGACGGTTTTTCCGGAAAACAGCGTATTCAGAAACTGCACCATTGTTGTTGCAATGACGGGAGAATCCCATCTCTCCGCATGCAGTTCATATGCGGAAAGCTCCTCCGCATCATCCAGCTTTGCTGCCATATCGGAATGGTGTTCAAGGAACACATCCTCCCCTGCAATGCTGCGGATTTCATCACTGTTCTGTTCCAGAATGGACATGAACGGCGCAGTATAGATGATCCTGTTCATATGATGCTCTTTGCAGTAAGCAATGGCAAACCGCAAAGCCGACAGCGTTTTTCCGCCGCCCGTGGGAACAATCAGCCGGCAGACGCCGACAGGATGATCCGCAAAGGCATGACACCGGTCGGAAATATCCATGCGCTTTTTGGAAATACTATCCGTTTTCTTGCGGAACTCTGCGATTTTTCGCTCCATATTCCGCTCCATGCATTTCCAGAGCTGCTGGGTATCATAGCTTGTTCCGGTTTCAATACCGGACATGAAATCCGCTGTATCCGTGCGATCGGCATCCATCAGGACCGACTCCATGAAGCGTTCCAGCAGGCCGAGATAGAACGCATATGTAGTCTTCCGCTTTCCCTGGGAATTCCGACTTGCAAGCTGCTGCAGATCCTGTGTGACCGCCGCATATTCCGCAGCTGCCTGTTCCAGCAGGCAGAGTACTTTTGCGGCTGGGAACAATTCCTCCGCATTCCGCCGGATTTCATCATAGCGATCCGATTTGCTGATCCGCTGTTTGCAGTAGTCCATTCCCTCATCATTGATCCAGTCATGCAGACCATGATGGGAAATGACCGTTCTCATGACCAGTGCGGCGGCTTCGGACAAGTCTTTCCTGCCCGATGCATGGACCAGTTCATGCAGATACCGTGCGCCGGCAAAGCAATGGTCAATCTCCCCGCGCCTGTAATGGCTTCTGCCTGAAATATACTGATCAAATTGCCCTGAAAGCTTCCCCACATCATGCAAAAGCCCCTGCAGTGCGGCAATATTTCCGAATGCAGCTTCATTTCCATAGGCACGGGCGCGTTCTGAAACGGCACGGCAATGGGCTGACACCATCTGCACTGCACCATCCGCTGGTCTGATATGGGCGATATGATCCATATGCCATTGCCTCCTTGTTGCTGCTTGAATAGATTATACCATATCAGATATTCAAAATTCGCACTTCTGCGAATCTAATTTTAATTTGACCGCCGCTCAACAATTACGGACTTATCAATCCATGTGCCGTGAAGGAACACCCAGACTCTCAATAGTCCAACGGTGACAGGGAGCGAGCATACCTGCCATAATAATTGCCTCTATTCGTATTATAACAAATTCTCAATTCTATTACAAGGCGCTTTGCATAATCGGGATTTTTTTGCATAATCGGGAATTTTTTGGCGAATTCGCACATAGATGTTAATTACTGAATCCCGCTTCTATTTTGCCTTTTGCTGTGATTCTGGAACAGAAGGGGTTTTCAAGTGGGCGGATTCCGGCATATTTTCCACAGCCGCTGTTTCTTTTGAGACCAACGGAAGCAGTTTCCAGATCATCATGATAATGATTGCAGACGCAATGACAAGAAAAACAATACTTGCCGGTAAAGGCAAATCATAAACAACACTTCTCTGTAGACGGTGCAGAAATGGAACAGAAGACAAAATTCCGCTATTC
>CAZXVI010000029.1:26649-31326 GCA_964644275.1 uncultured Ruminococcus sp.
TAATGGAAAGAGCCAGGATCAGATTGCTGACGCTGTGACAGACCATGGCATACCGAAGCCGTCCGGTCTGCTGATATACAAATGCCACAATCAATCCCATCGGAACTGTTGCACAGAACTGTTCCAGATTCCGATGCCAGATTCCAAACAGTACCGCAGTAAAAACAGCAGCGATCCATACCGGAACAAACTGTTTTGATTTTCCGAAGATAAGTCCGCGAAACGCTATTTCTTCTACAAGGGGTGCCATGATTAATAAAGAAAAAATACCGCTGATTTTGGATAATTCAACAGAAAACTGACTAATGATAGTAATGGTTGCATTCTTTTCCAATGAACTCAGAATACTGAGTGCCAATCCATATACAAGTGCTATCAGAACAGAAATAACCAGACACAATCCATATCTTGCGGCGCTTCCTGCAATTGCTTTCCCACTAAAAATTTTTTTATGATTCTGAATGACAGACGGAATGTAAATACTTCCAAGTATGAATAAGAATTCCAGGATAACAATTCCAGCTATTATATAGCTGTTCAATGACCGAAAAACCAGGATGTAAAAAAATAATGCAAAAATGAAAAGCAGTAAAATCAGTATCCCTGTGCAAAGAACTTTTTTCCTGGCATCTCCTTTGAACGGATGATTCCGCTCCCATAAAACCAATAAGAAATATCCCAGCAAAACCGGCGGCAACGTCACAAGATAGATCATATTAATATCATTATTTAGGTTATCAATCCTACCGCTTCCAAATATATCTATGAATAACTGCTTCTCAACAATTGAGAACAGAGCATTATCATTCCAAAGACGAATCTCAAATAATAACCATAGAACAGAAATCAATGCCACAAAAATAAAGCCTGCTGTCCGTTTGAGAATGTCATTTGTTTTTTTATTTCTATCATCCATCATTTTACTTACCTCTTTCTCTTAAAAGAACCTCTAAAAGTCCTGTTATTTATGAAAGGTAGATCCTGTGGGGCTTCGCCTTACCGGCGCCCGTCCCCTCTACCGCTTTGCGGCATCTCCCCACACCCCACCTCTAAAATCAAGCTTTTAGAGGTGCCATTCATTATGGCCGGAAACAGGGTACAAGGCAATATGCCCCGAATCCACGGAATTCATGCATCACTGACGTTTATTGAAAGCAGTCGGCCGCTTTCCTCATTTTTTCATAAGCTTCCCGACCACAATCTGCCTCTGGGTTCCATCATCGGTACAGGTCACAATGGTAATGCGGTCATCGCCGAAATCGTCCAGCACCCATGTTTCACTCGGCGCAACAACAAAATTCTCCGTTACCGTGTAGATGTACTTTGTCCGCTTTTCGTCATTGTCAATCAGGTACATCTCCATACCGATCTCGATATGCTTCATGTCATTGAAAATCTCCGCATAAATGGTGCTGTTATGTCCTGCAATGCAGTAATTACCGGAGCCGACTGCCCCGGTATCGGGGAAATGCCCTGCCGCCACAGAAAGCACCTCATGCTCCGTACCGTCCATGACGGGAACCCTGATGTCAAGATCCGGGATTTCAAAGATCACACATTCTTTCAAAAGCCGCCGCTTTTCCATCTCACGGCTGATGCGTTTCCAGCCAAAAACGGCCAATATGAATGTGCCAAACAGCATGGCAATGAGCCCTGTGATAAACAGAAGTTTTTTCTTTCTGGATTTCATGGTATCACCGTCTTTCCGTTTCAATAATGGATGAAAGCCCCAGCAGTTCTGCTGTTCTTTTATTATACAACAAATCGGGAGTGCCGTCAACTGGCACTCCCACAGACTGTCAAAAATGTCCGGTATTATATACTATTTTTTGAGGGTTGTCAATATTGTCCTGAGCCGATTACATCCCTCCAGCTCTTAGTGCAGCAATCGGGGCAAAGGTCTATCTTGCCAAAATGCCCCCAGGGCAGAGCCAGGGGGCATATGGTAGGTAATATTCGTATTTTTAAAGCTTAAACACAGCCCTGTGCCTTCATTGCCTCAGCAACCTTCAGGAAGCCGGCAATGTTTGCGCCTGCCATGTAGTTGCCTTCCATGCCGTATTCCTTTGCAGCACTGTCGCAGGAAGCAAAAATGGACTTCATGATGCCCTTGAGCTTGCTGTCAACTTCCTCGAATGTCCAGGAAAGTCTCTCGCTGTTCTGGCTCATTTCCAGACCGGAGGTTGCTACACCGCCGGCATTTGCTGCCTTTGCAGGACCATAAAGCATACCATTCTGGAAATATACTTCAATAGCCTCAGGTGTGGAGGGCATATTTGCACCCTCGGATACTACCTTACAGCCATTCTTTGCAAGGATAGCAGCACTTTCGCCGTCAATCTCATTCTGCGTTGCGCAGGGCAGAGCAATATCGCAGGGGATTGTCCAGATATTCTTGCAGCCCTCATGGTACTCAGCTGTGGGCACAGCGTCCAGGTACTCCTTGATTCTGCCGCGGCGTACTTCCTTAATCTCCTTCACAACATCCAGATTGATGCCGTTTGCATCATAAATGTAGCCGTTGGAGTCGGACAGAGCAACAACCTTTGCACCCAGCTCGGTAGCCTTCTGTGTTGCATAAATAGCCACATTGCCGGAACCGGAAATGACAACGGTCTTGCCCTCAAAGCTCATGTTGTTTGCGTGCAGCATTTCATCGGTAAAATAACACAGACCATAGCCCGTTGCTTCCGTTCTTGTCAGGGAGCCGCCAAAGGTCAGACCCTTGCCGGTCAGAACGCCTGTGAATTCATTGCGGATTCTCTTGTACTGGCCGAACATATAGCCGATTTCTCTTGCACCTGTACCGATGTCGCCTGCCGGAACGTCGCAGTCAGGACCGATATGTCTGTACAGCTCCGTCATGAAGCTCTGGCAGAAACGCATTACCTCTGCGTCGCTCTTCCCCTTGGGGTCAAAGTCAGAACCGCCCTTGCCGCCGCCCATGGGGAGGGTTGTCAGACTGTTCTTAAAGATCTGTTCAAAACCGAGGAACTTAATAATGCCCAGATATACGGACGGATGCAGGCGCAGACCGCCCTTGTACGGACCGATTGCAGAGTTGAACTGCACTCTGAAGCCTCTGTTCACCTGAACCTTGCCGTTGTCATCCACCCACGGCACACGGAAAATAATTTGTCTCTCCGGCTCTACGATTCTCTCGAATACGCCTGCCTCAACAAGATCCGGTCTTCTTTCTGCAACCGGTTCCAGAGATTCAAATACCTCGGTTACTGCCTGAATAAATTCCGGTTCACCCGGATTTCTCTTCTTGACTGTCTCAAGGAGATCAGCCAGATACTGATTTTTTAACGCCATTGTTAAAAAACCTCCTACTATTAAGATTCCACCGCTGGCAAACACTTGTACACAGCACATGGTATTTTAATTATAACACTCTTTTTTTTAAAAAGCAAGTAGTATTTCAGATTTTTTCAATCCAAATGCAAAATAAGTTTTTTTATCCAATATTCCGGCTCCTCTAGGCTGTTTTTCATACATTATCAACAATGGACAGTCTCTGAAAGGCGGTGTTATCCTACAAATCCCCATACTCCAACGGACGCGGCCGATTGAAGTATGGGGACTCTTCCAATTTGTATTATCGGTTCCCTTTATGCTTTTGGGGATTTGGCAGAACCGCCGGGTTCTTTCCGGAAACACGCAGACGATTCAGGGCTCGCTGCAGCTTCAGGTTGGCACGCTCCAGACGATCCGGCTCATTCTGTGCATGTTCAATTTTCTCCAGCGCATCCCGGCGGGAACGTTCCGCCCAGTCGGGGTCAATTTCCTCCGCCCATTCAGCGGCAGTGGTCATGACGGTGGTCCGTTCATCGGAAACCTTGATGACGCCCCCTGCCACGGCAGCACGGCGGATTTCACCGTTTTCCAGCTTCATGGTCAGCACACCGGTTTTCAGAATGGCAGCATAGCGGATATGTCCGGCCAGAATTCCCACATCGCCCTCCGTGGTACGGACGGTCACCTGCACAACGGGTCCCTGGTACAGAATTTTATCGGGGGTCACAATCTGCAAGGGAAAAGTACTCATGTTGATGCCTCCTGCAATTATTCCTGAACAGTCTTAGCCTTTTCCACAGCCTCGTCAATGGTGCCGACAAACAGGAATGCGGATTCGGGAAGGTCATCATGCTTGCCCTCAATGATTTCCTTGAAGCCCCGGATGGTTTCCTTCAGGGGCACATACTTGCCCTCCATGCCCGTGAACTGCTCCGCAACGGAGAAGGGCTGGGACAGGAATCGCTGGATTTTTCTTGCACGCATGACAGTCCGCTTATCCTCATCGGACAGCTCCTCCATACCCATGATGGCAATGATATCCTGCAGCTCCGTATAGCGCTGAAGGATGGTCTGCACAGCACGCGCCGTTTCGTAATGCTCCTTGCCCACAATCTCCGGAGCCAGAATTCTGGATGTACTCTCCAGAGGATCCACAGCCGGATAGATACCGAGGGAAGAAATCTGACGGGACAGAACCGTTGTTGCATCCAGGTGGGCAAAGGTGGTTGCCGGTGCCGGGTCTGTCAGGTCATCTGCAGGAACATAGACAGCCTGTACGGAGGTAATGGAGCCTTTGTTGGTGGAGGTAATTCTCTCCTGAAGGGCACCCATTTCCGTTGCCAGTGTGGGCTGGTAGCCAACGGCGGATGGCATACG
>CAZXVI010000030.1:0-30912 GCA_964644275.1 uncultured Ruminococcus sp.
GCAGAGGGATTTTTCTTATCTTCTTGTCTGAATGTGGGATTTATGCGGTGTTGCCTTATAAAATATTTTGTCTGCTCCTATCCTTTCAGAGCTTTGACTTTCTTATTTCTTTTAAGCAAAAGCATTTCTGCTTCCTTAATTACCTCAGCTTTGCTTGAAGAGGTTTTGATTTCAGCAAGCCTTTCTGACAGTTCTGCTTCGAGAGGTGAAAGAGAATCATCACTCATTGGATCACTCAGGCGAATTTTTTTTGCAAGTCCTATGAGCATTGACTTTATCTCAGGATCTGATTCCGTTTCAGCAAGCATTTCAGCCTCAATAAGCAGATCCTTGATATACTGTCTTTTTACAGCAACCTTTTTCTCAACTGCTGTTACCATGTCTGCGCCTGTGTCCGCAGATATCATACAAATGAGAAATATTCCCATTATCAGTGCACAAACAAGAACTGCAGTCCATACAGGAGCTTTCTGCACAAACATGAATACAAAAAATGCTATCATCTGAATAACAAGATACACTACACTTATGTACACTACAGATGAACCCAGTAATTTACTTTTCAACTTCCGTTTCTTTCCAATAGATACATACCACGCATAGGCTTGTACAGCAAATGCTATCACCGTAAATACATAGCCTATCCAGAAAGAAGATGTTTTTGCTGTCGGAATCGCAAAGGCGATTACATTGAACAGGATAAATAGGATTGCTATAACGATATAGGGATTTTTACTCTTCACAATTACACCTCCCTGTTAAATCCGCATTTAGGACAGAATTTTCCGGGACGTGTAAATTCAAATCCGCACTGAGGGCATTTATTCAGCGGTGGAGCTTCCTGCTTTGTTCCGCACTTATCGCAAAACAACGTGCCGACCTCTAACTCCGCTCCACAGTTATCGCAGAAGCATTTGACTGGTTCAGCTGAAACCGCCTGAGGTTGGCTGTCAATTCCCGAAACTGCGCTATTGAGTGCATTTCCAACAACTCCGCCAACTACACCGCCAACTCCCGCCATAGTGCCAAGTCCGACTCCAAGATTGGTGAACTGTCCGACAGCTTCATTCTGAGCGACCTGTTCTGCAACATCGAATCCACGTTCCTGCTGATAGGTATAGCCCTCCTGCTGACGTTTTGTAGCCATTGCCTGCGATTGTATTACCATGCGTTGAGCTGCGGTCTGCTGTTCTATGATGCCCACCTGTTGTTTCAGCTTCGCTTCAGCAATATCGGCATACTGCCTAAAATGCAGTTCCTTAAACTTTTCATACTGCTCGCTGCCATCGGGTTTTACTATACCTGTTACAAAAAATTTTCTGAGTTCGACACCGTATTCTGCGAAATCAGGTTTTAGCTTTTCATGTATGCCTTTGGAAAATTCTTCAAGCCGTTCATCAATCTCGAAAATGCTGATGGCATTATTCCGCATCGCCTGAGCAAGATAAGTCTTTACCCTTGTCATCAGGAACGCTCTGAAATATGTAATAAGGTGCTGACGATCCAGCATTGCTTCTGTTCCGACAAGGTTTATCAGTAGGTTGCGTGAATCCTCCACCGCTAATGTCATCTCACCGTTTGCACCAATTGCAAGCGGGAAACCGTAAGTAGGCTCTACATACTGCACCTTGCTGTCGGTTCCCCAGCGTATCGCCATCTGCTCGGTCTTGTTGATAAAATAGACCTCACAGTGAAACGGTGTTTTTCCATCTGTAGGGATATTGATAAATCTGCGGAGCAAGGGGATATTCTCGGTTTCAAGCGTATGTCTGCCAGGACCAAACAGGTCAAGTGCCTGACCATTCATAAAGAATAACGCTTCCTGCGATTCATGCACTATCAATTGAGTAGATGTATTGAAATCTTCGCAAGGGTGCTTCCAGACGAAAGTGCTGTTATCACCTTCGTATTTTATTATATCTGCTATTTTCATTTGCTATTTTCACCTCAATATGTATGTAAACTTATCTGTACCTTTGTTATATTAAAGGGTATAATAAAGTATTGGTTTTCTTGAAACTGAAAATTTTATGGTAAGCTCTCAAAAAGGCGTAATATTGCACATATTATGTTTTCAAGTTGCTATCCTGACAACAAATTACAACAGCATACACATACTGTTCATCAGCCTGCGTTCATGAGTATGGTCAGGGTGAACATATCGGTTAAGAGTAAGATTTACGGAGCTATGCCCAAGAACAACAGACAATGTTTTAACATCAAAACCTTTCTCGGCACAATTGGTAGCGAATGTGTGACGGAGTTTGTGGTAGTTATGCTCTTCTATTTTGGAAGATCGGAGTATTTTCTTGTATCGGTACTGCATAGTCCTCGGCTCCACAGGCTTGTCTGCTCCGGATAGAACAAAGAAATCAGCTTCATTTCGGAACATTTCAAAATATTCCATAAGAAAGTCAGGGATAACTATATCTCTGAATGAAGTATCAGACTTGGGTGTTGAGATAACAACCTTTGTTTTTCTGCTGCCATTTGCGGAACTGATACGCTGAATAGTTCTGCGAATATGAAGTATCTTGTGCTGAAAGTCCACATCTTCCCATTTTAAGCCGCAAAGTTCGCCGATACGCAGTCCCATAAAAAGAGACAGCAAGATACCGAAAGAAGTTATAGACATATTGTCTTTCAGATAGGATATAAGTTGTTGTTGCTCTGTATTGCTGATTGTTTTGATCGGTTTCTTCTCAACTTTCGGAAGGATAACATTTTTAAGCGAAAGCCTGAAGCCGTATTCTTCCTGAGCATATTTCAGCATTGACTTGAAAACCGTAAAAATATCTCTTGTATAGCTTGCAGATAAGCCGTCTGCGAGCTTTTTGTTGATAAATTCGTTGATTCTGCCTGCCGACATGTCAGCGCACGGAATATCGCCAAATTCGGGGATAATATGCTTCTCGAACTTCGCCTTATAATTGGCAAGTGTGGACTCCTTGACACGATTTACCACGGCATTAAGCCATTCTTCATAAACCTTGCCGACAGTTATATATCTGCCTGAAAGAAAACGAGAAGCAACTTCTTGCCCTATTAACACCTTTTTCTCTGCCTCATCATAAGTCTTGCCATAAACATATTGGTACTGAGCCTTACCGCCGTCACCATAACCGACAATGAACTTTCCCATGAACCGTCCGTCTTTGCGCTTTGTTATATTTGCACTATTTTTCTCCATTCTATAACCCTCCAGCCAGTATAAAATGTACAAAATGCACATATTGACTTGTTTTATTGTATATATTCTGCTGATTTTGAATTTCCTGCTTGAAATTTGTCGAGGAATCATGTATAATAATTAACATAAGTGTACCTTGCGGAAATATTGTTTGGAAGGTAGACATGATTTCGTTAATTTTTCAGTTTCAAGAAAACCAACATTTACAATTATAAAGGGTTACTGGGCTGATATTGCGCCTTGTACACGCTAAATATGTGAAAAAGCTCCTTATGGCGATGTAATTGCAAGGAGCTTTCTGTATTTATGGACAGAAAAAGAGCCTTACCGATGCAAGGCTCTCCACAGATAATTATTCGTCCTTGTCCGAACACTCATCAAGCCCGTGTATGAACTGAATGTAAACGCACTCTGCTCGGTCACGCTCCTCGCCCTCGGTGGGCATCATAAGTTCGAGGAAATGTGCTTTTGCTTCTTCGTAGTCCGTCCAGACCTCTCGCTTGCAGTTATAAACGGTAGTGACCTTGCGTGTTTTGGGCATTGCCAATTCTGGATATTTTAACATATCGCACCTCAAATAATTATTGTAGCTATATTATAGCCTATTCACATTTCAGAGTCCAGATCTATGGAGAGAGTGTAATAATTCTTGTGCAGTGCGCAGCAATTTCAAAAACACATTCGGTGCGGGGCGCACATATCAGCTTTTCGTTCTGCCAAGAAAACTCCTGACAGCACTTTTATGTTATGCTCAAAGCTTCAACTGCAACACCTTAGTTTGCAAAAAGTTCAGCGGCTGCCAAAGCTTGTTGACGCTCGCCCTGATCTCCTCAATATCATTTTCGTAGATATTGCGTGTGCTGTTTACACGAACGGCGATCTGGTTGATATGATTAGCGATGTTCGTGACAAGTTTGTATATCTCGTGAAGCTTGTTATCGTCGATATGGACGATGTAGCCCTCAAAGATCATCGCACGGATAAATCCGCTGAGGGTGTCCATACCGCTGTTCTCAAACTTTTTCTTGATAGCGTCCATTTCTTCGAGACTTACCCTGACTTTCAGGTACAGAGTACGCTTGTTTTCATCTTTCATATTTCTGTTTTTCCTTTCTCTGTTTTTTCGATTCGGGGTATTAGGGGTAGAAGCCCTCTGCCAAGCTATGTATCATGTGAAAGTCGCTGTGTGCGCCCACATGATACCGTGCTTATCAGGTATCTCTTATGGAGACCTCAGCCCAAACAGCTACTTTTTGATACACAATCATCTGAAAAACAGTATCGTAATTGAATAATTGGAGGTAGATTATATGTTAGCTATTCCCGAATTAGCAATGCCAAAAAGTAAGAAGGTCATCACCATGTATAACGGCAGACGTGAGGTATGGACGGCCTACGAAGAAGCAAAGTCGTATTTCTTAGAAATGATGATGTCCACCGAGGGCGAGGAGCGTGACCGTGCGGAGTGCGTATATATTCAGCTCATTCACGGGCTGACGGAATGTTCGGACGAGGACATATAACAAAATCAGGGTATTGCAATTCGGCAATGCCCTGATTTCTGTTTATGACTGAATATTGGTGATGATCAAAGGAACCGCATCTATCATCTTTCTTTTACTGTCCCATGATAACTTCCCGAAAAATGAAAGTGACTCCATACGTCCGTAATTTAATTTACGTTTCCGTTTGGGTTTGTATTTCCTATTTCCCGAGAATAAAACGGAACGATAAATTCTATCAAACCAAATAACAACATCAATTTTTTCACATCCATACTTGAAATGCGTAAGAACAGCGTAAGGCTCCCATAAATATCGGTCAGTTACAGCATATAGATCTGTGGCAGTAAATGAAGCGTATACAGGCTGATTGCCCTTCTGCAAGGCGTTTATGATTTCCTCGGCGGTATGGTACAGCATATTGCGCTCCAATAATGCTTTCTCAAGCTCACATTTAAGATCAACAGCAGTATTTCCGTCCTCATGAGAATAGTTTTCGAGGCGCATTTCTGACAGGTGCAGCTTCGTTATGTGTGACCTTATGGTTTTAGCATCAACAGCATAATAGTATCGGTTATCGTGGTAGCGTTTATACTTTTCGAGTGCGTCAAATATCTTATGATAAACTACCTGATTGGGGTAGTAATCATAATTTGTAAAAATCGAAATGCCGTTGTGATAGAAATGCTCCAGTATTGCAGCGGCGGTGGCTGCACTTCTGCTCTGACCGTATTCACACTGGCAGATGATATCCATACCTTTGGCGTATGCACGGTAGATGAATCATAATGATCCTCAAATGTTTCCGGATAACTGCAAATGAAGAATTTCCGCTTCTGCTCTATTGCTTCGGTAATGATACTGCTGTCAGGCTCCAAGCGGCTATACCAGTATGAACCGAAATCTGAAACAGACAGTTCTTTTTTATCGGAACAATCAAGAAATCCACATACCTTTTTGACAACATCGTCCCAATCCTCCTCTGTTTTGAGGATAAAATGCTGCTCATTCTCCGTGTTAAAAATCAATAAGATGAGATAAGGCGCATTGGAAATATCCATTGCAACGATGTATTTCTTGTTGTCAATGAAACAGCTGCAGCAAGCCATTTTCTGTTCCGTCTCTACTGTTCGATCAAAAAGATTATCAAGCATGGACTCAACTGAATTGGTATTACGGATATCGTTTCCCATATAAGTACCTCCTGACTATGACGTCGGTTTCGATTTGCAGTTCAATTATATCACACAAAAAATGAAATTCCGAAGATGTGAGTGGCAAAACGAAAATTTCTCCCTTTTGCACAAAGAAGGAATATAATACTTGTGCAATATAACCAATTAATGCTTTGATCCAAACATTGTTTTCCTTTTGTGATTATATTATATCACATTCGATGTACCAAAAATGGGAGGTGCCAATCCTCGTAGTTTTTCAGGGCATTTCTCAATGTTTCGGCTATTTGTTCACGCAAGCTATTGGGAGAAAGCACCTCTACAGTGTCCGCAAACTGTATCGCCCAGTGTAGCATTGAGGATTCACTTGCCTGAACGTGTACTTTCATCAATATCATCGGGCAATTCTTCTATATTCAGATCTGTACCGAAACTGTCAGCAACGTCATTCATCATGTACTGTTTGCACTGAAATGTGATATGTACTATATTCCCACTCCACAGGTTCGGATGAGCCTTGATATATTCTGAAAGTCTGATACCTGCCTCAAAGCCTTTCAGCATACGGAGTGACTTTGATGTTGTGTCGAGCAGTCGGCTGTCTTTGATACGATCAACACGGAAATGTGTCAGATCATCATACTGCGGAAGATTGCATATTAAATAGGAATGTCCGTTCTGGGAAATGATCTGATAGGGATTGACTGTATACTGCTTCGGTTTCCCATTATTGTCAAGCCTGAAATGCAGTTTCCCGTCGGTACCGCAATCGCAGTAATGAAAAGAAAGCTGTCTGCCGTCTGCTATGGCAATTCCAATGTTTTCATGTGTCAACAGTATCTCCCGGTTTAAAGGCTGACCATAGATATCACAGAGCTTACCCCTGAGATAATGCACGAACTTATCGAAAAGATAGTCGTACACGTTCCCGACAAGTCCAGCGGTCACAGAACGCAGCAAATCGACATTTACTACCGTTTCGATGTTGCTGTTTCAACTGCCGTTGCTGACAGCAGAAAATATGACAAAAAGAGAAAGGCTGCGCAGGCTATTCTACGCAACCTTTCATTCAAATCATTAAAACTTCTTTATGAGCGCCCGTCTTTCTGCTGGGTGTTTTTATGTAAGCGCCTTCCTTATCTGACTCCTGTTTCATTCTTCAGATACGTCAAAAACTGATCTATTTCCTTATCTTTTGGAACGACCTTGATTTTGAAAACCTTATTATCAGTTGTTGCAATGGAAATTTCACGACAGTTTCTGCACAGTATTGTCAACACTGCCAGTACAGCCGCGATCAGAGCATAAAAAGCTCCGCTGCAGGAACGTTTCTTTCTCCCGCTGAAGCTTCTGAACCATTACTGTTGGAGATGCTTTCGCTGAACGCTTCAGTTTTTACACCGTATTTCCCGCAGAACTTCACTCCATCTGTTATTTCATTGCCGCATTTCGAACAAAACATAACAATATTCCCTTTCTATACTTTCATTACCGAAACATATGATCTGCGTCAACACGATCTGTCGCCTGTGTACCTGTTCCGTTTCCTTGATTAGAGGGAGCGCCTAAAGCTGAAAATAACCACTGCACTCCAGTTATCATCAGCCAAATAATTGCAATTGCAAAAATAAAGGTTAAAATATTGGACAATGGACCTGATTCCTTGTTTATTTCCTTATCACTTTGCATTTCTGCTGAGTTTATAGTACTGCTTTCAGATGATTTTTCCTGACTTTCAGATTTTGGCAGTAAATCAGTCTGAATCATCTGTTCCGTTCCGCACTTCTCACAAAATTTGCTGTTGTCAGATAATTCATTGCCGCATTTCGAACAAAACATAATAGTTTCCTCTCCTCTCATCAAAAACAAGCTAAAATTTCGCTTTTCAATATTATACCTCACAATCCTCCATTTGTCAACCCTTTAGGTAATATTTTTTATACTCTAAAAGGATTTGAACGCTGCCAGTATAAACGATACAATGAAGTAAATACTACTTTTAGGGTAGAAAAGAGGCGCACTATGAAAGAGAACCGAGAAACCATATCCAGCATGACAGGAGAACGAATCCGTAGATTCCGTACAGAGCAAAAGCTCAGTCAGGAAGAACTTGCATTCAATTCAGAATTACACCCCGCATACATCGGCAAGGTCGAACGAGGGGAGAAGTGCCCCACCATTGAAACGCTTTATAAAATTGCAAACGGCTTAAAAATTCCTCTGCATAAACTGCTTGATATATCATCAGGAACAGAAGCAGAAGAAACCGATGCGATTTACCGCATCAGGTCTGCGATGGATGGCCTTAATGCTGAGGAAATGCTGAAAATTGCGCAAATCGTGGAGCAGGTCACGGAACTGTTGCGTAATCACTCCTGATTTTCTCTTCCGAAATACAGAAACATCGTTTCAATTCCTGCAATAGTTCAAGATACTCACTGTTCATCAGCATACCGCCGCCTGGAAAAATTATCCCTCATATCAATCCCTTTAATTCTGATAGACAAATTCTATCAGAATTTAGCCGATGCAGTCGGCGTAAGGGATTGGATGAGATTTGTAAACATAAAACAGTTCCGAAAAATTTTCTCATTTTCGGAACTGTATAAAACGGTGCAATGCTGCCTTAGCTTTTGAAATAACATAGTTACATCATTTAGTCCTGACAACACCTGTTGGAAGATGCGAAACAGGCTCTCATGAATCAGCATGCTTTGTTTTCATACACAGTGCTTCATGCATGAAAATCATCGCAGCCAGCATTAGTATAAGATACACCGGCAGGGATGCAATGCCGATACGAGCACCTATCCAGCCGAATACAGGAGGCAAGGACAATGTACCGATATATGCTGATGCCATTTGAATGCCAATTACAGCCTGAGAATTTGATGAACCAAAATGTTCCGGGGTCGAATGGATAATACTGGGGTAGATTGGCGCACAGCCCAGTCCTACGACAATAATCCCCATTAAAGTGACGTGATTGCCAAACGGAAGCAGCATCATCAGTATTCCGGCAGCGATAAAAGCTTCCCCGATCCTTACCATGTCTGAATCCGAGAATTTCAGGGTAGCAAAGCCGCTTAAAGCTCTGCCGACTGTAATTCCCATAAAGAACAAGCTGCCAAAACGAGCGGCAGTAATATGATCAAAATGCTTTACCGTTACAAGATAACTGCTTGCCCACAGGCTCATTGTCTGTTCAATTCCGCAATACAGGAAAAAGCATAGCATAACAGCCTTTGCACCGGGGAATCTCATTACATCTCTCAGGGACATCGGCTTTGTTGGTTTCTCCTGACTGGTGCTGGTATGGTTTCCGCTGCTGACTTTTTTCCACAACGGAAGGCTCAGAATAAGAATGACCGTAAGTCCCAATTGCAGAAAACTGATCGTTCTGTAGCCGTCATTCCATGAACCGGCAGTCATTGCGCTGCTCATAATATATGGGCCGATGATCGTTCCCACGCCCCACATACAATGCAGCCAGCTCATATGTCTGCTTGCATAGTGCAGCGCCACATAATTGTTCAGTGCGGCATCCACACTTCCTGCTCCAAGGCCATATGGTATCGCCCAGATACACAATGCTGTAAAACTGTGGCTGAACGAAAATCCCAGGAGAGCAATGGCTGTTAATCCGACGCTGAGCGCTGTTACAACACCCGTACCCAATTTACGCGTAAGGCGGTCACTGTTCAGACTTGAGACGACTGTACCAAATGCAATGATCATGAAAATGATCCCCGAATTTGACATTGGCACACCTATTTCAGGATATATGCTCGGCCATGCAGCACCAAGCAGGGAATCCGGAAGTCCAAGACTGATAAACGCAAGGTAGATGATAGCTATCAATAAAGATACCATAATGTATCAACTCATTTCATTAAAATCAGCAACGACAAATTTATTTGGCACTTGCGATTCGCCGATACGCACGCAGCGAACGAAAGTAAGCGAATGTGCAAGGCGTTTCAAATCAATTTTATGCCGCAAAGCGGTATTCTTTGAGGATCGTTTTTCTGCTTTCAAACAGATTATCCCCTGCAGAACAGTATTATGCTGTCCTGCAGGGAATTCTTTATTGCTTTATCAGCAGTTTTTTCATCAGACACAGATCAAACACATTGATTCTAGTATCATCATATACATCTCCGGCTTCCCAATCAGTTAAACTTCCGGAACCAAGCAGCCATTTCTGCATCATAACAACATCGGCAATACTGAATTCTCCGTCAGCATTCACATCACCGACCACTGTTTTCTCCGCCGGAGCAGGCTCCAGAATAAATTTCTGGCCATCACCGCCCCAGTATTCCCACTGGCAGATATTCGCTCCATCTGCAAGGCTGATTTCATACACATCCGCACAGGATGTTTCACCTGACACAACGGTCAGCAATGTGTAGGAACCGTCCTTGTTGCACTGGAGTCTGAACTTTTGAGAATCATCTCCGCTGTAATTTTCCAAAGAGATAGTTGTCCCGTTTTCAGCAGAACCGTTTTCTACGGTCAATGCTCTGCCATCTGCCGACTGAACTATATATCTGCCGTCATCCAGCAAAGTAAATGTCCATACCATTTCAGAACCCTGAACAGCATTTCCGCTGCTTTCAGAGAGAAACAAGCCGCTGTTGAGATTTCTCACTGTATAGTTTCCATTGTCCGCCATAGGATGCACCGGCTCAATGTTCCATAGCTGACAATCTCCGCCCCAGTAATTCCACTGGTTGATATTGCCGCCGTTTTCTTCTGACCAGTCATACACATCCAGTCCGGCTGCATCCCCGGAGCATTTGGAAACAATGCCATAGCCTGCGCCATTCTTTATCAGCTTCCAAAGCTGATTGTCCGCTCCGCTGCAGGTTTGAAGCTCGATATTCACACCGTCTGCCGCAGAGCTTTCCGCAACTGCAATACATTTCGATTCATCCGCAAGGGAAACAATTCTGCAATAGCCGTCCTTGTCAGCAATAATGCGCCACTCCTGCTGAACTCCCCCTGTTTTTGTCCACTGCTGAATGTTTATGCCGTCAGCGGTATTTCCGCTTTCAAGATCAAGTGATTTCTTGCTGAATATATTCGTTATGTAATAAGAAACCCCACTCAGCAAATCTGTATCGCAAAGCTTCACAGTTTCTCCTGTTCCGGATGCAGAATCCGCATTGTAAACCAGTTTGCTTTCGGTATTTGTGTAGTCAATAAGCGGTGCTCTTTCTATACCGGTATACGCCGTTGTTTTAGCGCCCCACACAGTCTGATTATTGCTGCCCGCAGCAGTAAAGGACATGACCTTCTGACCGTTTTCATCCTGGGCCGCCAGAAAATAGCCGCTGTATTTTTGTCCGTCCAGTATCAGTTCTGCCGCAGGGCTATCCTCTGCCTGCGACCATGTTCCGCTGACTGCACCGCTGACAGTGCCGTCTGGGTGAAGTGTCAAGGAGTCATAGCTGTGTATTTCAGATGAAGTGTCATTTCCGTGATTCATATACTCATACTCGCCGGCAAGATCCGCCGTTTCATAGCCATATGCTGCAATCACATCTCCGCTGTGCTCATAGGGAGCAGCCACCGGCCATCCCTCTTCGTTGAAGTACATCGAATGCACTCTGACTTCGTGATATTCCGTGCCATTGTTAAAGCGTGCATGGTAGAACAGATACCATGTTCCATCATCATCCCGTAAAACAGAGTTGTGGCCACAAGCCATATATGCCGTACTGAGAGAACTGAACTGGTAGTTTCCCATAACCTTCAGTCCGACGCTGTCCAGATTAGTATCTGCATCCAGTACAGCCGGATTGCCTGCCGCATCATAAAATGGACCGTCCGGATTTTGGGAACGGAAAACACGCATATTATAGCCGCCCTCAGCAGTCAGTCCGCCATAGGTTACCCAGAGATAATAATATCCCGTGTCGGGGTTATACTCGATGAACGGACCTTCACCGGATTTGAAATAGCCGCCGGAAATTTTCGTGCCGAAATAGCTGTCCACCATTTTGCCGTCGGCGGTCGTTCCGGTTTCCGGGTGGATACATCTGCCCGTTGCGGGATCGATTTCAAGCGTAAAAATGCCGCCTGACCAGGAGCCGTAGCACATATACATGGTGCCGTCCGTGTCATAGTAGATGGTCGGGTCAATGGCATTGGGGTAAAGGTAATTATTATAATCGGAATTCATGAACCAGTCGGAATTGTATGTTACCTCTCCAGCATCGATCAGTTCGTCTATATTGGTGGAGTTATATTTCCGGTTGACATTTTTGGTGGAGCTTGTGACATAGCTGTCGTTTTCGGTAAAGCCGGAGTAAATCAGCGTGTCTACAAAGGTATAGGGTCCCTCCACATTCGTCGAAGCTGCAAAGCCAATGACGGAGCGCATGTAGGTGGAGGAGGTACAGAAATACATCAGGTAGGCACCCTCCGTGCCGTCTGTATTCACATAATACGGGTCATATACCACATCCGGCGCCCAGACGGCATAGCCGCCCTCGCAGTCCTCCAGATCCTCTCCCGCCCAGGCAAAGGCCTTGGCAAGATTGGACGACAAATCGCCGAACAAAGCATTGTCCGCAGCAGCATAACCGTTTGTAAAGCGTGTCCAGTTTTGCAGATCCGTTGTTTTGGCAGCTTCGATATGGGAGCCGAACACATAATAAGTTCCATCGGTGTCCTTGAAGATGGACGGATCGTGTACGGATACACGGGCTTTATTTGCAGCTGCCGCAGTATTTTCCGGAGAAATGCTGCTGCCCAGACTACAGCTGAGCAGAACACATCCGGATAAGAAGGCGGACAGGATTTTTCTGTATTTCACTATTTTCACTCCATTCTGTTATGGCAATACCGCACAAAGGCATCAAAATTTTTGTGCGGTATTATGGTTCTGGTTAATTCTTGCAAGAATAGTATACCATATTTGCCGTATGCCGTCAAGGGAACGGGTGTCAGAAGCAGGAAAATCTATTTTTGGGGTTTCCTTCAGCTTCCCCCATTCTACTGTAACAATCCTATCACACTCTTACTGAAAATGCTGCACTAATTTTCAAGAAGAGAATTAATGTGCGTAATTAAGATACAAGAAAATATGGTAATATAAAATAGCTATGAGATATCCAAGTAGCCAATGGAAAATCATAAAGTCAAGGCAATACCGCATATATCCCCCTTTCAAACCTGTGAGTATCAAAAAACGCCCGGCGTAATGCCGAGCATATAAAATAGCGTTCAATTGGTACCGCAGAGTATACTGAAGCAGGAGGTATACTGCTTGCCCCGGATGTTCCGGGGCAAGCACACCTGCTATTCCGCTGAAAGCATTCTCTCAACATACTGTCGCATTTCTTCCTTGGAAGATACTGTGTGCGTCCCGCGAATGATTTCCTGCTTCCTTGCCTCGCTGAGTATTGCGAATTTCTGCATGGCCTCCGGATTCTGTGCTAATGCCATACCTAAACCCATCGGCATTTCGTAATGTTCCATAGGATACCTCCATATCAATTGATATCTGTAGTATACCACGAATGCATTCCAATATGATACAAATTTCTGACTTTGGTTCAGCCGGTATCAGAACCAGGGTAAAAACGAAATGCAGAAAACAGAACGGGGGCTGCCGCAGGAGCATTACAGCTGCTCCAGCAGCCTGACAATATATTTTATAAGCAGCAATGTATCGGCAGAAGTGACCATATTGTCCTTATTGCAGTCCGCAGCATCCGCCTGTTCAGCAGTCAGAGCCTCAGCCCCCATTACTGCCTGACTCAGATAAATCACATCCAGAATGCCGATTTCGCCGTCCTGATTCACATCGCCCCTGAGTAAGGCAGGTACATCCGTGGGTTCTGTTATTTCCGCAGCATCATCAGCAATCCTGCCATAAACAATTCCCATGCCAACGGTACTCATATAGACAGTGCCAAACTCATTCATATCACCGACAATAAAATTGCCGTTGCCGGTACCGCCGTAGTGCCTGGTGGTATTGATGGCAGTCCAGGTGCTGCCGCCGTCCTGGGAACGATAAATTCCCTCAGCATCGTCCTCGGAGGGCATTCCCCACATATACAGGGTATTCAGATCCCCTTCCTTTTCCGGTGCGCCGTAGCCGATAGACTTACAATAGTACACATCCATCTGTTCAATTGTCCGGCCGCCATTTGTAATGTGATACATGCCGTACCAGCCGCCGCCCACCATCAGGTTATCCTCACCCAGATAAGCGATTCTGCCCGCCTGGTCGCATTCATCATACCTGCACACATCCATACCGGTAAACGTTTTACCTCCGTCCCTACTGATATAGAAGGAATAATGTGCATCCTCAAAGGTCGGCTCGGTCTTGGTCAGATCCGCACTCCAGTATGCATTGTACTGGGTGGTGTAGGCATATATAATCTGTGGATTCTCCGGTTCTACCAGAAGATAGGTGGTCTTGCTTCCCTGGATGCCCTGACAGGACTGCCAGGTCTGACCAAAATCATCGGAATAGGAAACACCTGCTCCCTCTTGCTCGGACTTGAAAAAACGGTAGCTATTCTCCCCTATCTGTGCAATGGCAGCTTTTCCGCCGCTGCTGGGCAGACTCATCTCCGTCCAGGTATTGCCGCCGTCCAGAGTATAGTAGCCCTTTCCCTGCTTATCGGCACAGCGGATGAGTACATCCGGATTCTGGGGACAGTAGGCAATGGCAAGCGTGGAACCCATATTGGGCTGGAACTGTACCCCCTGTGCATCCACTGCGGTGTGGCGGAATCCGTCATAATCATATATGACGGAGTAACCGTCACCGCCTGGAATACTAACGAAATCATGGGCAACGACCTCTTCAATACCCTTGGCGTGGAAGATCGCCTTGGGATCATCCGTCCAGATGTCATCCCATTTGAAGACACCGTTGCCGGAGGAAACCATGATTTCTGTAGGATCATTTGGATTAACAACCAGCGCACCGGACCAATGGATCGCTTTGCCGTAAATCCAGTCACAGCCGCCGTCATCCAGATAGTCATAGAGCTGGGTGGGCTTGCACTCGCCCGTCTCAGGATTCCAGTAATAGTCCCCTTCTTTTCCGGGATAAATGGAAGTCCAGGTCTTACCGCCGTCTTCAGAGCGATAGAGCCACTCGCCGTACTCGTCATTCTCACCGGTTGCATCCCAGCGCTGAATACTCCAGACACCAAGAGTGGTGGCAATAAGACAATCGGCATTCTCCGGATCGCTCATACAGGCACCAAAGCTGTTTTTTTCAGGAGAAATATCCTCCACTGCACCTGTTGCCGTATTATAGCGGTAAATACCGCCGTTTCCGGCACCGAAGGAAATGGTAGCGCAATATGTAATCAGCAGATTGCCTTCCGCATCCTGATTGATATGGGACGGAAAGCAGTCCGCAGGCAGTTGGTCACTGAGCACCTGGAAATCATCGAAGCCAACATCGGCAACGACAACATTACCGGATTCCGTGACAGAGGTTGCTACATACACCTTACCATCATAAATTTTGATGGCTGCAACGCCGTTCTGCTCGTAATACTCGCCCTCTGCAACAGCTTTGGCCATATGATCGGTCCAGGTGGGCCATTTCACATCGTACCGGAAGAAGCCCAGGTCATTGTAACCCTCCACAGGCTCCCAGGTTTCCCCGCCGTCCTGTGACCAGATCAAACCGTTCACATCACCGCCGCAGTAAATAATATTCGGATGATCAGGATCAACAGCAATGGCCTCGCCGTTCTGGCGTCCGTAACCATTGCCATGCACCTGAATCAAATCTGTGACTTCATGCTCCGTCCAGGTTTCTCCGCCGTCGGTGGTTTTGAACACTGCCGTTCTTGCATCACTGAAATAGGCGCACCCGCAGAGCATATATACTGTATCGTCATCCGTGGGATCAATGCACATGGCATCCACACTCAGATAGCCCTTATCCTGTTCCGTTATAAAGGACATCATCTGCTCCCAGGTTTCCGTTTCAAAATGATATTTGTAAGCACCGCCCACATCGGTACGGGCATACATAACGTTCTGTCCGGTAACAATACCGGAGACAAAACCGCCGCCGCTGATCTGAAGCGTCCCCCATTCCATGCTCTCTTCCGCAGAAGCGGAAACAGCCGCCGCCGTATACCGGGGGATGGTGCCGCTGATGCCGCTGCCCGCTGCAATGCAGCAGGCAGAAGCAACGGCAAGGAATCGTTTTATGATACGCATGACGAAATCCTCCAGTATTAGCCCTGTTCCACCGGCAGGGTATCGATCAGCCTGACAATATACTTTATAATATTCAGACAGTCGGAAGAATTAATGACCTTGTCCCGGTTTACATCCGCACAGACCTGCTGATCCGCAGTCAGTGTGCCGGAACCCATGAGACTCTGGCTCAGAGCAATGACATCCACAATGCTGACCTCACCGTCCAGGTCAACATCGCCGTATACCACATCAGCAGTCACAGTTTCGCCAGGATTGGTCAGAACGGCAGCCGTAATTGTAATATTCCCCTCAGCAGCAGCCAGCGGGTTCCAGCTGCTGTCACATGCCCACCAGTACTGTATTGTTGCGGAAGTACTCTGCATTGCCAGTTCTGCCAGCTGTGCAATCAGCGCCGTATCCATTACGGGTACTGCATCGCCGTTTTCGTCAATATTGGTAGTATCGTTCACCTGACTGGGAGAAGTCATGTCCACTGTAAAAGCGGTACCGCCGTCAGGAGTGTACCATTCATATGCAACCCAGTAATCCACACCATTCAGAGGAATATTGAATTCCAGACAGCCGCCGCCCCCTGCAACGCCGCTCGCCTTCTGGATGGTCAGAACAATCTCATCCCCGATAGCCGTATCGAAGAGAATGGTGCCATCGGGCAGAATTTCTCCCGTATTTTCAGCAGGTTCCGCAGAAGGCTCTGTAGGATTTGCGGGATCCGCAGGGTCTTCAGTCTCCATGGGATGGCTTCGCGTCACTGACGTTACAGTAAGGTATCCGTCCGCAGATGCATAGTTATTCCAGTCCGGATCACATGCCCACCAGTACTGAATCTTGGTGGAGGAATTCTTCATGGCCACCCCGGCAATCTGTGCGATCAGTGCTTCATCCTCTATGACAACGGAATCGCCGTTGGCATCAGTTCTGGAAGTATCACAGACCTTGGTGGGTGCTGTCATATCCACCGTATATATGCCGTTACCGCTGGTGGTATCCCATGCATAGGCTACCCAGTAATTCACACCATTGAGCGCTACCATGAATTCCAGACAGCCGCCTCCCCCTGCACAGTCATCACTCTTTTCGATGGTCAGTACAAGCTCATCGCCAATGCCAGAATCAAACAGTACTGTCCCGTCGGGCAGAATTGTGCCATCCCCCTGGTTTTCATTCCCGGAATTGCCAGTCCCGGAAAAATTGGTTGCTGCACCGTCTCCATATCTGTCAGCTGCTTCAGCGATACTGTCATAGATCCAGGTATTGGTGGCTCTGTCCAGCAGACCGAAGGCTTCCCCCTCATAGGTACCGAAGCAATTGTTATCCCACCAGCAGCAGGTAATGCCTCTTGCTCTGGCGGCTGCATAGTAGTAAGCGGCATAATCCACTCTTGCCTGGGTGTTTTCGTTCTTGTTTCTTGCACCGAATTCACCGATCACAACAGGAATATTGTTGGAAATAAACTTGACATACAGTGTATCCATCAGATTGCTGATTTCCGCAGCCTGGGAACCGTTCATATCAAAGGCAGTGACGCTGCCGCTGTCATCCGCACCGGACATGGCAAAATCATAGGGGATGTATTCATGTACCGAAAGAATCAGGCGGTTTTCTGCACTGTCTTCCGGAAGCTTAAATTCGTTGGTAATGGCTGCCTCGGTCTTTGCACAGTATGCCGGCACCATAATGTACCGGTCGCTGTTCTCGCCGCCCGCTGCACGGATGGCATCCACCGCTGCCTGATTGTACTGATTAATGCAGTCCTGAGCCTCCTTGCACTCCGCAGAAGAGGAGGTATACCACCACTCGTAGTTGGAACCTATCATACGGGGTTCATTGAGGGTTTCAAACACCAGATGTTCGTCATAGTTCTTGAAATGCGCTGCCAGCTGGGACCAGATGGCTGTCACATATTTCTTGGAGGAGTCCAGATAATCATAATCCGGGAACATATACTCCTTCTCATTGTCATGATGAATATTCAGGATAACGTACATGTCCTTGGAAAGGGCATAATCCACAATCTCCTGCACTCTGTTCAGCCATTCTGTATTGATATTGAATGCACTGTCCACATGATTGTGCCAGGATACAGGGATGCGCAGAGTATCAAAGCCAGCCTCTTTAATGGCGTCAATGGTAGCCTCCGTCGTCTTCACGCCAACCCAGGAGGATTCCAGGTAGAGATTGGCTTCTCCCTCCGGTGCATTATCATCAATGGCGTCAAAGGTATTGCCAAGGTTATAACCGGTGCCCATGGCAGCTGTAAAACGGAAACAATCCAGATCGGAAATGCTCTTATACTCCATATTTACCTCCGGAACAGTGCAGCCGTCTTCTGCATATACGGCATACAGCTCACTATGCTCCGTCATAACAGTTGGCAGGAACGGTATAGATGCCGCAGTAACTGCAGCTGCTGCGATAAAGCTTGCGATGCGTTTCTTGAACATAATGTTTCGTCATCCCCGCCATCCGCTGCAGCCGTGCCGGACGCATCCGGACAGGGGGACAACTCCCTCCTTTTCTAATATGATGTTCAGTTGTTCAACAATTTCTATCAGCATTTCATCGCATAGCACAAGCTGCGGCCGTTCAGGTCGTACTGTACGTGAAAAAAGATACACGGCAGCGAAGATTATTCCTCCTCATCCCAGAAGGAAATCTGAGGAATGGGATCGCTGTTGCTTTTGTCGGGCATTCTGTAGGCTCCGGTATGCCACCGATCCACAAATGGCTCAGTGAACTGAATATAATTTGTCAGCGACTGTGCCAGCGTCAGCAGCATGGTCAGCGCCGTGCTGTGGGTAAAGCCGTACAGAATCGTCGGCTCATCGGACAGCTCCGCAGAAACACGCCACACCAGTCCGAAGCGGTCCAGCTGATCCATGACTTTCTGCACTCGCTCCACAGGAATATCCAGGCGTGCGGCAATGATTGCCGGTGAATGCATCCGGTTGCGGATGCCGCTGCCCAGATAACAGATGATCTTCACTGCATATTCATCGGACAGCATCCGGAACAGTCGTGTCATGCTCTGGGAAGGGGTGATGTACGAATTCACGCCCTTGGACGGAATGGAGAGAAAACAGAAGTAACGGAGATCCTGATTAAGACGCGAAATCGCAATTTCTTCATCCGTTCTCAGCTCCGCAAAGGTCTCCCGTTCCAGATGCTCCGGCAGTTCGGATTTTGCACAGGTATAATCATTATAGGCACAGAGTGCGGAATAGAATATCCGCATCATGACTTTGGAACGTTCCTCCGGCTTCGTGCGGTGGATTTCGTCCGTGATCAGCTGCTCCAGATCAACCTCTGCCTCAGCTTCTCTTACGCCAAACAATACATCGAGAGGGCAATTTAATGTTTTGGCAAGCTGGGGCAGAAGTTCACCATCGGGATAGCTTGTATTTTCCCACTTGGATACCGCCTGCGGAGAGACATTCATTCTCTGTGCAAGCTGCTCCTGTGTCAAGCCCAGGGCTTTCCTTCTCTTGGCAAGATTTTTTCCAAATACTGTATTTCCCATTTATTTCACCACTAATACGTTGGTTTTGTTTTCTGTATTTTTATTATACCACATCCAGTGGTAGAGTGCAAGCGAATGAAATTCTATTAAATTCCACCAATGGTAGAGAGCATTTCAAAAAATCATATTGCTGGTTGTGAACTGGATTGGGCTGAATACAGATAAGAAATTTGCTTATGCTGCATGAAGTCATCCCAGGTGCTGCCTCTATAAGGGTCAACAGAAAATTTTTATCGCCCATCACGTTTTGACAAAATCCCCCTCCGGAGGTGTGCTACAATGGGACAAGCAGCAGCCGGAACCGTCCGCGAACAAGGTTTCCGTGCCGGCACAGACATGTGCATAGATTGATCAGAAAGGAAGTCATTTCATGACGCAGCAATATGATACCGCCAGCCGCAGGCTCTACATCCGGCTGGACGGCGAAATCGACCACCACACCAGCAAGCAGCTCCGCACGGAAGTGGATGCTGTCATCTATACGCATACTCCCCGTACACTGGTGCTGGACTTCCAGGATGTCACCTTCATGGACAGCTCCGGTATCGGCCTGATTATGGGTCGCTATAAAATTCTCCAGCCCCTCGGCGGGGAAATCATTCTCTACCGTCCGGCAGAACATATCCGGCGGATCCTCAAACTTGCCGGCATGGAACGCCTTGCCGTCATCCGCAGTGAACTTCAGAAGGAGGCAGTACAATGAAAATCCTCAATGAATTCCAGTGCCGTTTCCCTGCCAACTCCGCTAACGAAGGTCTGGCAAGAGCCGCACTCTCCGCATTCATGATTCCCGCAGATCCCACAGCACAGGAGCTTGCGGACCTGCGTACAGTTATTTCCGAGGCGGTCACCAACGCAATCGTCCATGGCTACCGCAATACCAGCGGAGAAGTCGCACTCTGTCTCCGGCTGCTGCCGGAACGGGTGATTTACATACGGGTCAGCGACAAGGGCTGCGGCATCGCCGATGTGGACAAGGCCATGGAACCCCTGTACACCTCTGCACCGGAGGAAGATCGTGCAGGGCTGGGTTTTGCCATTATGCAGACCTTTACCGATTCCCTCCTTGTCCGCAGCACACCGGGCAGGGGCACCACTCTTACCATGCGCAGACGACTGGGACAGGACAATGGCAGTCACTGAACAGCGTCCGGCAGCGGAAGATCATCTGGGGCTGGTGCATCTGTGCGCCAATCGTTTCCGGAACCGGGGCATTGCTTATGAGGATCTGTATTCTGCCGGCTGCGAAGGTCTGGTAAAGGCAGCACGAGCCTTTGACTGCAGCAGGGGCGTACAGTTTTCCACTTATGCCGTACCGGTGATTCTGGGAGAAATCAAACGACTCTTCCGGGATGGGGGAACCGTCCGGGTATCCAGAGGGCTCCGGGAGCTTTCCATGCGGGTGCAGCAGATACGGGAGCGGATCATCAAGGAAACGGGAGAAGACCCTCCCATCAGCGTTCTTGCTGAAAAAACAGGCACCAGTGCCGAAGAGGTTTCTCTTGCACTGTGTGCCTGCAGTCCGGTAATTTCCCTGACAGCACCGGATGAGGAGGAAGGACAGATTGACATTGCTGTAGAAGCACCGGATGAACGCATCGGAGACAGCATTGCCCTCGGACAGATGATGGCAGTTCTGGAGCCTCGTGACAGGATGCTGCTGGAATACCGCTACTACCAGAATCTGACCCAAACGGAAACAGCCCATCGGCTTGGCATGACACAGGTACAGGTATCACGCCGGGAAAAGAAGCTGCTGCTCTACCTTCGGCAGGAGCTGTTACGTTAGTACACAGCGAAAGGCTGTGGGAAGGGAATACACCCGTTCCAGTTCCTCCGGAGCCGCCCACACAAACGCTTCAGAGGACTCGGCACAGGTGAAGAACATCGCCTGGAGCTCCCAGGTAATATGGGTGAAGATATGACGGCGCCGGATGGTTTTTGTCAGTTCCATGGGTTTGCAGCCCCACTGGCTGCAAAGAGCTGCCGCCTCCCCTTCTTCCAGAAATCCCGCCTCATGGGGCAGTTCCCACATGCCGGCAAGAAGTCCCTGATTGTCCCGGCGGCGGATGGCAATCCTGTCCTCCCATCGGAGGACGAACACGGTTTTCTCCTCCGTCCGGCGGCGCACCTTCTTTTCCCGGACTGGCAGGATATTTGTACTGCCGCTCTCCCTCGCCAGGCAGATGCCGGCAAGAGGGCAGCTTTCACACCGGGGCATGCCATTGGGAACACATACAGTTGCGCCCAGCTCCATGAGTGCCTGGGTCAGCATACCACAGTCGGCATGGGGATAGACAGCAGCAAGCTGTGCGGTCACATAATGTTTATATGCCGGTGACAGAATATTCCGGTAGTCTTCGCAAAGTCTTGCCATGACACGCAGCACATTGCCGTCCACAGCCGGTGTGGGAAGTCCGAAACAAATGGAGGCAACCGCTCCCGCAGTATAGTCCCCGATACCGCTGAGTGCCCGGATTTCCTCATAGGTTTCCGGGAACCTGTCCTCATGGCGTTCCAGAATCTGCTGCGCCGCCTTCTGCAGATTCCGCACCCGGTTGTAATAGCCAAGGCCCTCCCAGAGCTTGAGCAGCTGATCCTCCGGGCAATGAGCAAGGGACGGAATGTCCGGCAGCTGCTCCAGAAAACGCCGATAATAGCCCTTGACTGCCTCCACACGGGTCTGCTGCAGCATGATCTCGGACACCCACACATGATAGGGATCCTTGTCCGCACGCCACGGAAGCTCCCGGTGATTGCCGGGATACCATTCCAGCAGGAGGGGAAGCATTGCCATGGGAATTTCCTTCCTCCGCTTCCCCAGAACCTGCATGCGTTTTACAAGCTTTTCGTAGATGGGAAGCATCTGCGGCTCGGTGCAGCAGCTGCCGATCTCTCCTACGGGCAGCCAGCGGACATCCCGGTTCTCGTCCGGTTTCGCCGCAATCGCCTGCTCCTTCGGTGCAAGCAGTCCATAGGTAACATTATAGTGCAGGTGGGGCTCCACAGGCGTTCCATGCTTGACGTGGGGCGGCACCGGCAGGATATCAATGGACAGAATCCGGCGGCTCAGGGGAATAATCTGCGTCACAGAGGTTTCTTCCTTCGCCTCCCGGAGAGCAACACCCAGCAGGTCATCCTCCCCGTCCGCATGCCCTCCCGTCCAGCCAACGGACTGGTAGATCAGGTGGTATGCCATGAGAGTTTCCTTCAAATCCGGGGACAGGATAAAACCGGAGCAGGTAATATGACCTGCCTCGCAGTCTCGCAGAAGGATGGCATCGCCATACTGTGTGATCAGAGCAAGCAGCCTCTGTTTTGCCTCCGCTTCCTCCGGTGTGTATGGCAGGAAGCTTTCAATTTCTGCATACAGCTGTGACATCTCCATTCTCCTTTTCTGGCAGCAGGGCTGCCCATGTACAGTGATGGACTTTCCCATATGCACGGAAAAGTCCATATTTTTTATTTATTGACAAACTGTTCAGCGGTGGGATACTGCTCACATTCATGGCGGTTGGGGCGTTCCATAAGGATACTCTGGGAGTTCCGCACATCTCCGCCCTCAAACAAAAGCCGGTACAGCTCCTCTGTAATAGGCATATTCACATGAAGCTCCTTCGCCAGACCATATGCAACCTTGCAGCAATAATAGCCCTCCACGGTTCCGACCCTGTGGATTGCCTCCTCCGGGGCGACGCCCTGTCCGATGAGAATTCCGGCTCTGCGGTTGCGGCTGTGCATGCTGGTACAGGTTACAATCAGATCTCCGATGCCGGTAAGCCCCGCAAAGGTTTGTGTTCTGGCACCCATAGCAATGCCAAGCGCCGTAATTTCGTGAATTCCCCTTGTCATCAGAGCGGCCTTGGTATTGTCCCCGTAGCCCAGGCCATCGCTGATTCCGGCTGTCAGGGCAATGATATTCTTCATGGCGCCGCCTACCTCGCAGCCGATCACATCGCTGTTCACATAGAGACGAAGAGAGGCACAGGTGAACATATCCTGGATATATTCGGCATAGCTCACATCCTCGCTGGTAACTGCCACAGTAGTGGGGATTCCCCTTGCCAGCTCCTCCGCATGGGACGGACCGGTAAGAATCACAATGGGATTTTCCGGACATTCCTCCCGCAGCACCTGGCTCATGCGCTTGCAGGTACCCTCCTCCAGTCCCTTGGAGGTATTGACAATGACGGTATTCTTTTCCAGATGGGGCTGCGCCTCCCTTGCCACGCTGCGGACGAACTGCGTGGGAATGCCAACCAGAACAACATCCTTGCCGGCAACACAGGAGATATCCTCCGTCAGTGCAATTTCTGACGGGATCTTCACACCGGGCAGTTTCCCGGCAAGCTCACCCGTTGCCCGTATTTCCTCCAGCTCCGCCGGAAGCTTTGACCAGACTGTTACTGTATGTCCCATGCTATGACAGGTCATTGCAAGGGCAAGGCCGAAACCGCCCGATCCGAGAATGGTAATATTCGCCATAGTCTGTATGCTCCTTCTCTATGTACTGCGATCCGCTCTTTCTCCATCAGGAGGAAGCAAAATGGATTCTATTGGTTAGTGCCCCAGCACAATATTTCATTACAGAAATTCTGCACAAAAATCATGTGTTTTTTACACATTCTCCACATATAGCAGCAGAGTCAGGCTTGTTTCTTCTGTCCGAACTTATTTTCTGTGCCGCTGCGCAGACGCTGGATGTTGGAACGGTGCATCCAGATAATGGTCACCGCCATGATCATGGTCAGACCGGCATGGAGCAGGAGCCGCCACAGATCAAAGTTTTCCCAGCGGAAATACTGGGAGCCAAAGGTGACAAAGGGAGCACAGGCAGTGGCAATAATGGAGGCAAGGCTCACATATCTGGAAAGGATCAGCACAATGGCAAAAATGCCAATGAGAATGCAGAATACTCTCCAGTCCAGCACCAGGAAAATGGACACGCCCACCAGAACGCCCTTGCCGCCCTTGAAGCCGTAATACAGGGGGAATACATGACCCAGAATGGCAAAGACACCCGCTACGTAGCCCAGAAAATAATAGTTCAGCGGATCACCGCCAATGAGGAAAGCTCCCAGCAGATTCCGGCTCAGAAGCACCGCAATCACGCCCTTTGCCAGATCCCCCACAAGGGTCAGCAGGGCGCAGACCTTCCCGAAACAGCGCAGGGTATTGGTCAGGCCGGCATTGCCGCTGCCGAATTTGCGGACATCTTCATGCTTGAGCAGCCGCACCACTGTAATGGAGGAATTGATACTGCCCATGAGATATCCAATCAATGCCGCTGCCAGAACGGCAAATACAAATTTTGCTATCATAGATGAAACCTCCGGAATACACTGATTTAATCAGAAGTTTTCTGTTTTTGAAAATAAAAAGAGCTGTTTGTAAGGCCGCGCCCCACACCCCGGCACTGAATAATCATTCATTCAGCGTCTCCCTAAGCATCATTGCGGTTCCGCTCACGGATAATCAGACGGATCGGTGTTCCTTCCATCCCGAATGTGGTACGGATCTGGTTCTCGATATACCGCTGATAGGAGAAGTGGAACAAATCTGCACGATTGACAAAAATCACAAATGTGGGGGGCTTGGTGGATGCCTGGGTCATATAATAAATCTTCAGGCGCTTTCCCTTGTCGGACGGAGGCTGCACTCTTGCGGTAGCATATGCCAGGACATCGTTGAGGACACCCGTGCTGACACGCATGCTGTTTTGACTATAAACGAATTTAATCATTTCAAAGAGCTTTTCCACCCGCTGACCGGTCTTGGCAGAAATGAAAATAAAAGGCACATAGGACATGAAGCTGAAATCCTGCTCCAGCTTTGCACGGTATTCCTGCATGGTCTTGTCATTCTTTTCCACTGCATCCCATTTATTCACAGCCACGATGCACGCTTTCCCCTGTTCATGGGCATAGCCGGCCACCTTGGAATCCTGCTCGGTAAAGCCGGTAGTCGCATCAATCATAATGACGCATACATCGGCTCTGTCCACCGCCATGTAGGCACGCAGCACACTGAAATGCTCCACCCGTTCAGTGATTTTGGATTTCCGGCGGATCCCGGCGGTGTCGATAAAGGCAAACCGCCCCTCTTCCCGTTCAATAATCGTATCCGTAGCGTCACGGGTTGTCCCGGCAATATCGGAAACAATCACACGCTCCTCACCGGCAATACGGTTAATGAGGGAGGATTTGCCGGCATTGGGCTTGCCGATGACTGCCACACGGATGTCATCCTCACCGTATTCATCCGTATCGTCCTCCGGAAAATGAGAGACGACCTCATCCAGCATATCACCGGTTCCGTGACCGTGAACGGAAGAAACCGGGTATGGCTCCCCCAGCCCCAGGTTATAGAATTCATACACCTCCATGGGCATTTCACCAAGATTATCGCATTTATTGACTGCCAGTACAATGGGCTTACCGCTCTTGATGAGCATATCTGCAACAGCATAGTCATTGGCGGTTACGCCGCTGCGCACATCGGTTACAAATATAATGACATCTGCGTGGGAAATGGCAAGCTCTGCCTGCTGGCGCATGAGTGTAAGCATCGTATCGTCCTCTTTCGGCTCGATACCGCCGGTATCCACCAGCATGAATTTTCTGTTGCGCCACTCACATTTTGCATAAATACGGTCACGGGTCACACCGGGGGTATCCTCCACAATGGACAGCCGCTGTCCGATGAGCTTATTAAACAGCGTGGATTTTCCCACATTCGGTCTGCCCACCACTGCTACTACGGGTAATGCCATTACTACCGCCTCCTTTGAACGTCGGGATTCACAAGTTTCTTCTAATGGTAACCTCTAGCAACTCCTGTTTTCATTTTTTAGAGATTCTCTTAATATACAATACCCAGCAAAGCATCCAGAAATGCATAACCGTCATTCTGTACCAGCCGTACCTTTACTCCCAGGGCTGCCTCCACATCCCCGATGGTGACATCATCCAGGAACACGTCACTGTCCCGGCGGACCATAGAAGCCGACAGCAGCAGTTCCTCACCCAGGGGCTTGTCCTTCAGCTGGGCTATGAGATCCTGACCGGTGATCAGTCCCGTTACTGTGATGGTCTCCCCGAAGAAATCATTCCGGATACTGTACAGCCGGCACTGCAGTCCGGGGAATTTTACCTGCGCTTCCTCCGTCAGTGTCTTCAAAAACGGATGGGCGGACATTCCAGTTGCCACGGAAACTGTCCTTGGCAGCCGCTCCGGTTCCGCATCGGGCAGTGCCGCATAAAATTCATCTGCCAGGGAGCGGAGCATGCCCACACCGTTTTCGTACTGGGGATATCCCTCATAGTATGCCCCGTCCGGAAGCTCCCGCTGTGCCAGGAGGAAAAATTCATCCGATGGGAACACCACCCTTGTACCGAATTCCTGGAGAAACTGCTCCTGGAATTCCGCAATCAGGTCAATGGCCCGGGCTGCCGTTTCCTTGGTAAAGCCGGTCAGGGGATACAGCCCCTCACGAAATCGAGACAACCCCACCGGCACCACGGCTACGCTCTGAAGATTGGGCATCATTTTCCCGAAGTCCGTCAGCGTCCGCCGCAGTTCTTCCCCGTCGTTAAGGCCGGGGCACAGAACGATCTGGCAGTTAAGCTTAATTCCTGCCTTCACCATCTGCCAGAGATAATCCAGCTTCTCCCCGGCAAAACGGTTATTCATCATTCTGCACCGCAGCTCAGGATTGGTGGTGTGGACGGAGACATTGATATTCAGCTTCATCTGAATAATGCGGTCGATATCCTCCTGATTCATGTTGGTCAGTGTCACATAATTTCCCTGGAGGAAGGACAACCTTGCATCATCATCCTTAAAATACAGGGTTTCCCGCATACCGGGAGGCATCTGGTCAATAAAACAGAACACGCATCGGTTACGGCACCGCTGTTTTTCGTCCATAAGGTAGCTAGCGAATTCCAGCCCCAGGTCATCGTATTCGTCCTTCTGAATCCGAACTTCCCGCTGCACACTGTCACGCTCCAGCACCAGGAGCAGATCTGTTTCCGCCGCATAGAACAGATAATCCAGCACATCGCGAACTCCATGTCCGTTCATGCTGACAAGGCTTTCATCGGTTCCGATGCCCGCTCTGTCCGCCGGTGAATTCCGGACAATTCCGGTTATTTTCACCATATGACGCACCTCCTTTGTTAAGAATTTCCGGCCATGACATAAAAACGGAGAGAAGGATTGCCTCTCTCCGCCCATCTTATGTTGATACTTATTCAGCATCCAGCTTCAGAACCTCTACGCCCTTGTAGAAACCGCAGTTTCTGCAAACCTTGTGCGGAGCCTTCAGCTCGCCGCAGTGGTCACATCTGCTCATTGCCGGAGCATCCAGCTTCCATACAGCGCTGCGTCTCTTGTTCTTTCTTGCCTTGGACGTTTTTCTCTTCGGTACAGCCATGTTGGCACCTCCTTAACAGCCGATTCACATCGGTTAATCACTTAAGCAATCGCAATCTGTTTCATTTCTGTCACAGCCGCATACAGGACAAAGCCCCTTGCAATCCTCACTGCACAGCAGTTTGGAAGGCAGCTCCAGCAACAAATCGGACATTGCAATTTCTGCTGTATCAATGCTCTCTGCCTTTGCGACAATGTAGCTTTCCTCTTCCTCCTCGGAGTTCAGCGCACGGACAACCGTGTGCACCGTATCATAAGCGAACGGCTGCACTGTTTCCTTCAGGCAGCGGTCACATTTCACAAGCAGAGAAAAAGTAATATGAAGTGTTAATGTTACAACACCGGCACGATTGACAATTTCACCTGTCACATTCACAGGGGTATGAAACGTATATCCGTGCACCTGCTCCAGACGCGCATCATCCACTGTAAACTCGAAATTTTTCGAGGTTCCGGGAATATTCAGCACGTTCTTGATATTCATCAGCATACCATATTCCTCATTCTTTCAGAGCATCACAAACTATATTATACCGAATAACCGGCAGTTTGTCAAGTCCTTTTCCGAAAAATCAGAAAAATACACGAAAACCGGCAGCAAGAAGCCGCCGGCTTCGGATAGTTTCAGAAAATTAAAGGTACTTTGTAACAGATTCCGGCAGCTCATCGTTGTTGGCGGAAACGGTGAAGAAAATGATTGTATCCTCACCAGTGAGCTTTGCCAGCTTATCAAGCATTTCACCCAGTGCATCAAAATCAGCGCCGCCGATCTTCAGGATACCGTCCACGAAGATTTCCTTGATATCATAGTTGCCGGCCAGCATGCCAGCGATGAAGCCGTAGAAATCGTCATAGCCGGCGATATCGAACTGCTCAACGCCTACCCAGCGTACCTTGTAGCTGATGGAACGGCGCAGTGTTTCGCCCTTTTCTACGCATACGAGACAACCGTTGGTATCTCTTACTGCTGCATTGATTTTGTCGATAAGAATCTTGGTCTTGCCAGTACCTTTTCTTCCAGTAATCAGTTGAATCATAATGAAACTCCTTCCAATGCCTCTCAGCATATCTTTTACTTTTTCGGAACCTCCAAAGCTCCCGCTTTCTGAAAGCGGAAAGGTGAGCAGGCGGATTCTGCAGGATAGTGTACCGCCGCTTCTGAAAACAAGTTTTAGAGGTTGCCTTTTATCAATTGAACTGCCCTTACAGCAGCAATTTTACGAAACTCAGCCGTTCAGCTTTGCTTCCAGCGCAGCCCTTGCACCCTCATAGCCGGGCTTGCCCAGCAGTGCAAACATATTGGACTTGTAGCTCTCTACACCGGGCTGATTGAAGGGATTCACGCCCAGTACATAGCCGGAAACTGCACATGCCTTCTCAAAGAAGTAGATCAGATAGCCCAGGCTCTCCTCAGTGGTGTCGTCCATCTCAATCAGAATGTTGGGAACGCCGCCCTCGGTATGTGCCAGAACAGTACCTTCCAACGCCTTGCGGTTGACAACGGACATATTCTGACCGGTCAGGAAGTTCAGGCCATCCAGATTTTCTGCATCATCCTCCAGGAAGAAATCCTGCTTGGGCTTCTTGATGTCCACAACAGTTTCAAACATCACTCTGGAACCTTCCTGAATGAACTGCCCCATGGAATGCAGATCGGTGGAGAATACGGCAGCGGACGGGAATATGCCCTTGTTGTCCTTGCCCTCGCTCTCGCCGAAGAGCTGCTTATACCACTCCGCCATCATAGTAAAGCTGGGATCGTAGGAAACCAGCATTTCTACGGACTTGCCCTTTCTGTACAGAATGTTGCGCAGTGCTGCATACTTGTAGCAGTCGTTGTTCTCAAAGTCAGCTGTGTAATCCTTCTGTGCCTTAGCAGCGCCTTCCATGAGCTTGTCAATATCACAGCCGGCAACAGCAATCGGAAGCAGGCCTACAGCCGTCAGAACGGAAAATCTGCCGCCGACGTCATCCGGAACCACAAAGGTTTCGTAGCCCTCCGTATCGGACAGATTCTTCAGGGTACCCTTTGCCTTGTCAGTGGTCGCAAAGATATGGTCCTTTGCACCGTCCTTGCCATATTTGTCCTCAACCAGCTTCTTGAATACACGGAACGCCAGCGCAGGCTCTGTCGTAGTACCGGACTTTGAAATCACATTCACAGAAATATCCCTGCCCTCGCAGATGGAGAGGATTTCATTTAAATATGTAGGATTGATGTTGTTGCCCACATAGTAAATATCCGGTGTATCCTTTTTCAGATTATTGTAGAAGGGGGAACGCAGCAGCTCAATGGCAGCTCGTGCGCCCAGATAGGAACCGCCGATACCGATTACAATCAGGACATCGGAATTGCTCTGAATTTTCTTGGCAGCAGCCTTGATGCGTGCAAATTCCTCCTTATCGTAATTGGTGGGGAGATCCAGCCAGCCGAGAAAATCGCTGCCAAGACCACTCTTGTCATGCAGCATTCTGGCAGCTGTCATGACCTGCTCCTTAATACCGGTCATTTCATCCTTGCCGACGAAGCCCTCCAGATATTTTGTGTTCAACGTAACAGCCATATATAACGCCTCCAAAAAGTTCTTAAAGTTCACTTTCTATCATACTATAAAATCATTTTTTTTGCAAGCAGATTATGATTTCTTCCGATAACATTGTGAAAAAGGAACAATTTTAAAACACTATTTTTGTTGAATTCGACTATTTTGAAAAAATTGCTCCATACCATTCTGTTTCCCCTGCTCCGTCCATACACTATAGGGAACCTCTAAAAACTTAATTTTAGAGGTTGGGGTGTGGGGCAAAGCCCTACAAAATCCACCTTTTATTCTTTTCCGATTTTAAAAACAGGGGTTTTTAGAGGCT
>CAZXVI010000031.1:0-29471 GCA_964644275.1 uncultured Ruminococcus sp.
AAGAAGTACGGTCTCAAAGCTGCACGTCGTGCACCGCAGTTCTCAAAGAGATAAGTATCACCCCGTTCAAACGGCATGTTTACGCGCTTTCCAGAGGTTGTGTTATCGATTCGGACAACTTTTGGACAACTAAATATTGCTTTAAAAGCCTCCCTATTGCAGTAGGGAGGTTTTTGTTGTTTAATGTCAGTGACTGCAGTTTCAGAAATCTCCGAACGGAAGTGCTACTCCTGTGGAATATACTTGTATTTCAGAGGGATAAAGGTAAAGCCGTTTTTGCTTGCATAGCTCTCGGTGGCAGTTCCGATGTAGTCTCGAATAAACATGTTGTCAATTTTTTGCTGACGAATTCCTCTACAACTCCTTGTGCTCCTCCATTTGTTCAAAAATCATCCCAAGCATAACAACAGCAAGGAAAATGGAGCCAAGTTGATTGCAGCAAGTGCAGACTCACCCAAAAATTCGACACACACATGAACCCTTCTCCGAAGAAAATCTGGGGGAGGGTTCATGCATGGAGTTGATAATTATTATATCCTGTCAAGTTGAAGCCGTTGTCAGTTCACAAATTAATTGAATTGAACGGAAAAATATGCTATAATTAATTTGGCAGCCTCTAAAAATCCCTGTTATTCACATTGAAAAATGTAAAAAGTAGATTCTGTGGTGCTTTGCCTGACCGGCTCCCGTCCCTTTTGCCGCTTGCGGCATCTCCCCACATCTAAAAAACAAATTTTTGAAGGTCCCTTATGACTTTTTATTCCTGCTTTTGTTGCTGACAAAAACGAGTCTGGATAAAGTCGATACAACTCTAAATAAACAGTTGCGAGGTGAATCGTTGTGGCAAAACGGAACAAAACAAATATCTGCATGATACTTCTTATTGCAGTGCTGCTTCTTATTGCATATATTTGCCGAATTCCCGGTATCAGCAGAGAATATTCCAGTGAACTGGGACTTGTGCGTACTTTTATTTATCTCATTCTGTTCATTGCCTGGGGTGTTTCTGTCCGGAATCGTATTATTCAGACCCAGGCACGCCGATATCTGACATCCATTGCATTTCTGATGGTGTTCTGGTTCCTTGTCCGGACAATCAAGTTCCATTTTGTTTCCCCGGAACTTTATCCTGATATAATGAGGTACCTCTGGTACCTGTATTATCTTCCCATGCTGTTCATACCCTTGCTGGCGATGTTTGTGGCAATGTCCATCGGCAAGCCGGAAAACTATCGCTTGCCGAAGCGGGCAGAGCTTTTCTTCATACCAACAGCAGTCCTTTTTCTGATGGTAATGACCAACGACCTGCATCAGCTTGTGTTTACTTTTCCGACAGATGCGGCAGTGTGGACGGATGACAACTATGGTTATGCCATCGGATATTATTTCCTTGCGGTCTGGATGTTCCTTTGCGGTATCATAATGTTTGCTGAGCTGTGCAGAAAGCGAAGGGGATCCGGCAGCCACAGATTGATTCTGCTTCCCTGCATCCCGATAGTCATTCTGATCCTGTATCTGATTCTTTATTTTTTCGGGGTAGAATGGCTGTCGTTTATTGCTGGGGATATGACGGCAGTCATGTGCCTGATGTACGCCGCAACGCTTGAAATCTGCATCCAGTGCGGATTTATTCAGGCCAACACCCACTACCGGGAACTCTTCGATGCCTCAACTGTAGGGGCACAGATTACAGATGAAGAGTATCATGTCTGCCTGACCTCCAGAACGGCCAGATCTGTTGACAGGGAACTGCTCCGTCGGACGGTAAAGGGCCCTGTCATGCTGGAGGATGGCATACGGCTTTCCGGAGCGCCCATACAGGGCGGACATGTCATTTGGTCGGAGGATATGTCAGCGCTTCTTTCGGTACTGGATGAGCTGAAAGAGGCAAAGGAAAATCTGGAGGACAGCAATGGCATTCTGGAAGAAGAAAATGCTGTCAGAACCCGTGAAGCACATATTGCAGAGCAGGACCGGCTGTATAATATCATACAGCGGGATACCTCACGGCAGATTTGCCTGATGGACGCACTGATTGAACAGGCGGAAAAATCCGGCACGGATGAAACCCGTATCAGGTTGCTGAGTAAAATGCTTGTAATCGGTGCGTACTTAAAGCGGCGAAGCAATCTGGTTTTTCTGGCAGATAAGATGTCCATGCTGGAAGCCAAGGAGCTTGACCTGACGTTCAAAGAGTCCCTGGACAATCTGGAAATGTACGGCGTGGCCTGCGGATTTCATTCAGAACTAAACGAACCCATACCGGCAGTACAGATTATGGCCATGTATGATTTCTTTGAAGAAATCACGGAATGCTCCCTGGACTGTATGAGCTGTCTCACAGTGCATGCCGGAAAAACGGAAAATTTCATGATACTTACCATTAACACAGATTCTGCTGCTGATTTTTCTGATCTTGTCCGCCATCAGGTTACTGCAAACAGGGATGAGGACGGTGAATGGCAGCTCATTCTGCATCAGCGTATTGGAGGGGATGACCAATGAACCGGCTGAAACGAAACGCCATAAAGGAAGCTTTTGATAATCTGCCCAGCGGCGTCTGTTTCTTTGACAAAAACGGGATTGTGACGCTGTGCAATTATCAGATGCACCGTCTTGTTTTTGCATTGACGGGCAGGGATTTGCAAAGTCTGCAGGAACTGCGGGAATTCTTAAAGGGCAGCACTGCCGTGGACAGCAGAAACCACGATATATTCATTCTTGATGATGGCAGTGCATGGCGTTTTTCGCAGGAACAGATAACTACCCAGAACGGGAACATCTATACCCAGGTCACAGCCGCAGATGTCACAGAGCTTTACCGCAGGCAGAAAGAACTGGAACGGGATAACCGGAGTCTGGAAGAATACGCAAGGCGGATGCGCCGCCTTTCCGCCAATATTATCGCACTGATCCGTGAGGAGGAAACCCTCAATATGAAAATGCGGGTTCATGATGATATCGGCAGAAGCGTCATTGCCACAAGGCAGTTTTTGCAGCAAAATAGACCAATGGAAGAACTTGATCTGACTGCGTGGAAAAATGCTGTCCGCCTGCTGAAGCACGACAATAAACGCATGGAGGAGAAGGAACCCCTTGCCCGGCTGATGACTGCAGCTGAAAGCATCGGCATCAGCATTAATCTGGACGGAGTACTTCCCGAAAATCCTCATGCTGCCGAGCTTCTGCTTGCCGCCATACGCGAGTGCATGACCAATGCAGTGCGCCACGCAGGAGCCAAAGAACTGTATGTAAAACTGACCTGCAATGGCAATCGAGCTTCTGCGGTCATTACTAACAGTGGAACTGTACCGGAAGGGGAAATCACCGAAGGAGGCGGATTATCCTCTTTGCGTGTACGTATACAGAAAAAAGGCGGAACGATGCAGGTCCGGAGACTGCCCGGGTTTGAACTGACGGTATCCGTTCCGGTAAATATGGAGGAAATAGGATGATTAATGTATTAATTGTAGAAGATCAGCGCATGATGCGTGAATCAATGGAAAATTATATCAGACAAAGCGAAGGCTACAGTCTTGCCGGCTCCATTGCCGGCGCAAGCCTTGCGGAAAAATGCTGTGCATCGAATCCGGTGGATCTGGTGCTGATGGATGTCTGCACGGAACATGACGAAAGCGGATTTGAAGCTACCAGAATCCTGAAAGCACGCTTCCCGAATATCAAGGTCATTATCGTCACCTCCATGCTGGACGCAGGGTATCTGAACCGTGCAAGAGAGGTGGGGGCGGACAGCATCTGGTTCAAGGATGTCAGCCAGGTGGAGCTGATGACAGTAGTGGAGCGTACCATGAACGGGGAATCGGTTTACCCGGATAAAACGCCGGAGGTCAGGATAGGAAATGCCTCAAGCTATGAATTTACCGAAGCGGAAATAAAGGTACTCCGGCTCCTTGTGGAGGGCATGACCTATAAGGAGATGGCCAATGCCCTGAATGTGTCTGTTGAAACAGTCAAGTCACAGGTCGGCAGTATGCTGCAAAAAACCGGTTTTTCCTCCAAGACAAAGCTGGCGGCTATGGTCATGAGCAAACGGCTCATTGTCAATGGATTTTAATACTATTCTCATAGCCGCCACAGGCGGCGTATGAGAATGGACGGATTTTATGCCGTATACGGCATAAAACGGCGAGTGCGTTAGCACATACTCTCTATCAAACTATTGGGGTAGTTTGATGAGGATTAGTATAATATGTGTACTGCACTGATGTCGGATGATATTGGAAACAAAAACTGCATGCATCCCCCATTTGGGGGATGCACTTTTTCCAGAAACCGGTATAATATAAATTAGAGAAGTATTTCTGAAAGCGTGATAAGAAAGTACACAGAGCGGCTGCTGAAGGTCATCCTCTCGATGTGTTTTCCGGCATTCCGATCTGTGAATACCGAAGTCCGGGTTCTCCGATATCTGTATAAAAGGCGGTGATTAGCATGGGTCTGCCTGCGATTCTGGCGGGGCTGTTCCGGTGCAGCAAAGCACCGGATCGGGAAAGTCATCACAAGGTGTCTGAAATCACCATGCTTTCCCTATCCTGCAGCCATATGGATTACAGCTACTGTTACTACTTTGCACTTACACTGGGAGAGAGGGGATGGCTGTTTGATGCGGAATGCTTTATAAACAACCATGAGGAGAAAACAGTATTCTCCGGCAGAGTGGTTAAAAGCGAGGACGTGGAAAAGCTGTTCGATATTCTGGAAAGGAACCGTTCCATTGCCTACGCTGAAACATATAAAAAACCGAAAAAATTTTTTATAATTATGGATGAAACCATATACAGCTTCTGTCTGATCTTTTCGGACGGAAGCCAATGCACTGCTGCTTCCGCAGGTACGGCAATAAGGGAATTGGAGGATTATTTTTACCTGCTTGCGGAAACATCGGATTAAAACAAAACAGAGAGATGAACAACCGGCTGTGATACGGAAATACGGAAGACTCTGCTGCTTCAGAAATATTTCTCTCAATAGGCATCGGTCGGACGAGAGCGGCAGTTCCGGACATGACAATCAGCAAGCGTCATTTGCCCGTAATGGTATCGGAGCCGGTGCAGTACAGGAGTAAATTTATGAACAAAAAGATGAATAATATTGCTGTTGCCCTGACAATGCTTGCATTCATTTCAGGCTGCGGAGTGACAGATGAGAATTCCCAGGAAAGCAGTGGTTCCGGGACTTTGGCAACGGAAAGCCGGACGGAAGCTTCGGCAACGGAAATGCAGACAGAAACTGCGGAAATTGCAACGGAACCGGAGAAATTATCGTCAGAAACAGAACCGGAAACAACGGAGACGGAAACGGAAGCTATGAATTTCAGCAGTATCGATGGCGATTGGTATATTGATGGAGATCCTGATGCCGCCCATATTTCTATCAGCAGTTCAGGCAGATTCAATGCCTATTATGCGGACGGCAGTATTGAAAATATGGGCTATGTGCAGTATGAAAGAGATGAAATTGATGACGCCGTAAGTTACTGGTATGTACTTTATACAGATGATGATGAAATATATATGGTTTTCATGGATGACGGCAGTGAAAGAAAGCTGGACTTTTATGTGGGGAACGGCGATCCTGTCCACTATGTCTGGACGAGCGGCATCGGCGGTATTGCTGATGACGGACGCGGAGAGGACGAGATTTATGCAAATGAAACCTATGTAGGAACATGGGGCTGCAACAGAGCGACATTGTTTATTTCCGAAAATGATGACGGAACCTATCTTGGTAAAATTGACTGGGCTGACAGTGCTTTTGCATATGTTGAATGGGTATATGTCCTGACGTATGATGCAGAAAGTCAGAGCATGGTTTGCAGCGGTAATGCCACAAAGACCTATTACCAATGTGAAGATGAAAGCCCCTATCCTTCAGCTACAGTGCTGTATACAAACGGCAGCGGCAGTTTTTGTGTGACGGACGATGTCCTGGTCTGGAATGATGCGGAAGAAAACAGCGGCGAAGATATGGAATTTGTCCGATGCGAATACTGATAATCAAAAATTTTCAGTACTTGTCTGACGGATATGGGAGATTGGCGGTTAAAAATAAAGCGGTACATTGATATTCAGCAAATATAAAGGAGGTTTTTCTATGAAAAAAGGAATGTGGAGCCGTCTGCTTTGCTGTGCACTGTCAGCGGCAATGCTCCTGGGCGTATCACTTACTGATAAAAACGAAGTAACAGCGGCAGGAAATTTTAATGCAACTTTGACAATAACTCCCCCGAGACCGGGAGAAACTCCGCAGCAGCCTGCTCTCAGCGGTTCTTCTCTGGAATATGAATTGCTGGGGTATATCTGGGAGGACGAATGCTATTATTGCGGCAGCTACAGTACTTATATATCAGATACGGAGTTTATGAACTGGTACACCGAGGTAGTTGCTTTATCGGGCGGAAGTCTGGGTAATAATGCACTCGAAACATTTGAAGACGGACACAGGTACAGATTAACAGCAGTTGCAAAGGTCAGCGACTTTTCTGCAACTTCGGGCACAGAGGGCGAAGTTACCTGCATTGACGCTGTATCGTCAGAGGAAATCGGCTCAGGCTCATGCTATTTAATGGCTGTATCAGATCTTGTTACAGAAATGCCGGAGGGTGTATCATTGCCGTCCTGCCTTACGGAAAATGATACCCTTGTTATGTTCGGAGATATTCCGGTCATGATATGTGCCCCTGAGGGACATGAACACACATGGGGCGAATACAGCTTTGATGATGAGCATCACTGGAGAGTCTGCTCTGAATGTGGAACGAAGCTTTATTATTCAATATCAAGCCACTATGTAAACAGTTCTGGAACTGAGCCATGGAGCGTGACAAAAAGTCCTACTGCAACCGAAACAGGTCTGTGGGAAAAGAAATGCTACTACTGCCCTCATGTATATGAAAGCATTGTTGTGCCGTGTCTGAATGACCAGACTGTTGTCAATTCCTATGAAGAGTTGAGAGCTGCTCTTGCAAAGGGCGGAAAACAGTGGATAACCATTGAAAAAGAGCTTGATATCTCAGACTGGCTTTTGCAGGAGGACATGACAAGCAACTATACACTTAAAGTAGACGACCCCAATGCCGATATCACTATCGATATGAACGGCTGTGCCATATCAAGACAAACCGGATCGTACGACAGCGCTCTTTTTGAGATAAAAGCAGGAAAACTGAGAATACTCAGCCAAAAATACAGCTCCTCCAACAACAGCTGGAATCTGGATTTCAAAAGTTTCTCTTCTGAATGTACACTTTTCAAAGTCTACGAAAACGGAAGTCTGAGGGTAACAAATGTCAGCGGAACACTTGCGGATGATAACTATGTCTGCGCAAATCCAAGTATTATCTCCGAAGGCAATCTTCAGATTGACGGCGGTGTTTATGATAACTATGTTCCTGATTTTGACCCTACAGATGACTGCCCTAATGTAAGCGTTCTGATAAACGGCGGAAAGGCAGTGATCAACGGCGGTGAGTTTGACGCCCATGCCTGCGCTGTCTCTGTTAAGGGCGGAGAAGTTACCATAAACAACGGAAAGTTTGGCGCATGGGACAAAGCCATGTACATAGGGGGCGACAATACAACAGTCAATATTTACAACGGTACTTTCGACAAAACCGATACAACATACGACTGGTATCAGGATTACGGCGTTTACTGCAACGGCGGTGTGCTGAATGTATACGACGGTGATTTTTACGGTGAGACAAGCGGTTTGTGCGGCGGTTATTATGCCAAGAATATCAATATTTATGACGGATTTTTCAAGCTCAGAGGTTCCGGAAGCGGGAGCTGTGACGGCGCATTCTCTTTTGACCTGACAAGAACAAATATAAAGATTTACAATGGAATATTCAGCGGAAACAAAGGCATTAATGCTTATTATGATTCGGTAGGTTCAACCCACAGCTTTACACTGGCAAATTATCTGATAAACAAAGGCGAGGGCTGTACTGTTACTGACGACGGTGTAGCCGTTGACATAAACACAAAGGAGGATTACTTTGGCAAATCCTATCTGAGAATCAAAAGCAATCTCCCTTATATTATCAGACAGCCGGAATCTGTTGATGCTTTTACCGGTGACGATATCGTATTCAAAGTCAAGGCAGAAAATGCGACAAAATATGTCTGGTATATCTTCGACGCAGATGATGAGTCCGAACAGCCCTATTCATGGGACAGTTTAAAGAAATATTACGATGTAAGCGGAGAAAATACCGATACACTGGTTATAAAAAATGTTAAAAGCTGGTTTGACGACAAGGGTGTAAGTTGTACTGTTTATAACGACAATGGCTGGATTTATTCAAAAAATGCATACCTGACTGTTAATGTCAGAGGCGATGTCAACAGCGACAAAGTATTTAATGTTGTCGATATTGTAATGATGCAGAAATGGCTGCTCGGTTCCGGAGTACTTACTGACTGGGAAATGGGAGATGTATGTGAAGACGGTGTAATCAATACTTTTGATTTATGCCTGATGAAGCGAATGCTGATCGGGGGATAATTTCTCTGAATAAAGGAAACATTCTTCGGACAGTCAGAAGAAATACTATACTTTTATGAGTTTTGCGCTATGGCGTAAAATATATAATTTATCAGGAGGAATCCAATATGAAAAAAATGAAACTTGTGTCCACTGTATGTGCAATGGCACTTGCAGCCTGCTTCTGTTTCACCGGCTGCGGAAAGGACAGCGACGCTGGCCGCTACAATTTTTACTCCATGACGGAGGATGGGGAAACCATCACCATGAAGGACATGGAGGAAATGTATAAGGAAGCGAACATGGAGGTTCCCGAAATGTATCTTGAGCTGAAAGATGACGGAACGGGAACACTCGTACTGGGGGAGGATGATACCGAAACCGTGAAATGGAAGGACGGTGTGATCACCGCTGACGGCGAAGATGTGGAGTACACTGTGCAGGATAACAAGCTCACACTGAAGATTGACGGCGACGAAATGGTGTTTGAAAAGGCAGAGTAATCCTATTCTTTGATTGAGGGCAATTATCAGAAGAGTCCGGCAATGCAAAGGCATTGCCGGACTCTTTGTATATCCGGTAATATGCCGCCAGGGAAGCCTGTGTAGATCGTTCAGGTCCACAGTGGAAACTACGATAGGAAGTCCGAGGCCGGATATGCATTCATCGCCGATGCTTGCAGCATAAACCGGAGAATCGCTGCTGTTGGATAGTGTAGAAAAATGTATCAGTTCTCCTCGCTTTCCTGTTGCTCCTTTTCTTCCGCACTTGCCTTTATAACAGCGGGAATCGAAGCATGTAATACCATGGATACATGATGAATAACCTTTGTTCTGTCATAGGGCTGCCTGTTTTTCAGAAGTGTAATCAGTTCACCTGCAAGTGCTTCTGTATAGAAATCACTGACGAATTCCTTATAATCAGCGCTTAAATAAATGCCCAGTATTTCTTCCAGACGGGTAATAATGGTCAGCATCATGCCGTTGAGGTCATTATAGAAAAAACGCTTCAGTTCGCCCCGTCCCATGGAATCATAGGCACAATTGAGGATGTGTTTGTTCTGTTCCACATAGTCCAGAACAAAATTAATGGCGTCCTCATAATCCAACAGCAAATCAAAGCTTTTGACAACCTGGATTGCCTCCTGTTCCAGCATCCATTTCAGCAGAGCCTGAATATCTTCAAAGTGATAATAAAAGGTCTTCCGGTTCATGCCGCAATCTGCAACAATTTCGCTGACTGTAATTTTAGAAAGGGGTTTTTTCTCCATAAATTTTTTGAGTGAATCGACCATTGCTTTTTTGGTATAGAATGTGGCTGCCTCATGCTTCATTGTAATTCCTCCATAGATACAGACTTCTGGCTGCTGCAGGGTATCTCTGAAATCTTGTCCGCAGATACCGGCAAGCCGGAAGCCTGCAAAATAGCTGTTGTTCTCTTAACTAAAAGCAAATTTACCTGGCTTTCAGAGTTTCTCTTGGTTTTTATTATACACCTGTCCGGCAAATTTTTCAATGGATAATTTATGGCATTTGCCCATCAAATGTTAGTCAATTGACCGGATTATCCACATTTGACCGGATTTGACCGTTGAGATATTTCTGAAAAGTCAGTATAATAGTGTCATGAAGAGAGGTGTGTTATGAGGAAACAGGAATTGTATCTATATAATATCACGCTTTCTGCTCCCATCGGGAATAAGGTCGGTATCCTTTCCGCTGAGGTGCAGGAAAGCAGAGTGCAGGGAATTCTCAGTATCATGGAACACGATAATCCATTCATCGGCACCATTGATGAAGAGGGAAACTGCGAGATTTCAGGAACACTGAAAACGATGCTGAAAAATGTAGCATATCGGGGGATAGGTTTTTTTGACAGCAAAGAAGTGACCATTTGCCTTAAAATCAAAAAGAGAGTACTTGTTCTCACAGGAACGGCGATCAATTCTGGAGGTGATGATGCTTGAAAAAATTATATGAAACAATTACAGCAAAGTCAAAGCTTATCATTGTCATTTTTCTTGTGTTTGCAGTCCTGGGGGCGATTGACAAAGGACTTGTAGACGTCAATTATGACATGAATGATTATTTGCCGGAAGACAGTAAATCTACAATTTCTCTGGATGTCATGGACGAAGAATTTGACGGCGGTATTCCGAATGTCCGGGTCATGGTTCAGGATGTCACAATTGCAGAGGCATTGGTGTATAAAGAGCAAATCGAAGCAGCAGAAGGTGTCTTAGATGTTACGTGGCTTGATGATACCATAGACGTGACCGTGCCGCTGGAAACACAAGATCAGGAAGTGGTGGAAAATTATTACAAAGACAACACTGCGCTGTTTTCCGTAACGCTGAAAGAAGAACATATTATTGATGGTGTTTCTGCAATCCGGGAGATCATTGGAGAAGAGAATGCCATGGAGGGTTCTGCGGTTTCCACGGCAGTTGCCACAGAAAGCACTGTAACGGAAATTGCACAAATTGCGGTAATTGCAGTTGCCTTTGTACTGGTGGTGCTGCTGATTACCACAACCTCCTGGGCGGAACCCTTTATTGTTCTGCTGGGGCTTGGTATTGCAATTCTGATCAACATGGGTAGCAATATTATTTTCGGAGAAATCTCCTTTGTCTCCAATGCAGCAGGAGCAATTTTGCAGCTTGCAGTTTCTCTGGATTATTCCGTATTTCTGCTGCACCGTTTTGAGGAGAGCAGAAAGCTGTGCCCCAATGCAAAGGATGCTATGGTAGATGCCCTGTGCAAATCAACAAGCTCCATTCTCTCCAGCGGACTGACTACAGTGATAGGCTTTGTGGCATTGTGCCTCATGCGCTTCAGAATCGGCCCCGACCTGGGACTTGTTCTGGCAAAGGGCGTGGCGCTCAGCCTGATCTGCGTCTTTGTCTTTATGCCGAATTTTATTTTGCTGGTGTATCCGTTGATTGATAAAACCCGTCATCGACGGCTGGTGCCGAAGTTTAAAAAATTCGGAATCTTTGTCAGCAAAGTGATGATCCCTTTTGTTTGCCTGTTTGCTGTCATCATTGCACCAACGTTTCTTGCTTCCAATGCAAATGATTACTATTACGGCTCATCCCATATCTTCAATGAGGAAACCCAGCTCGGCGCAGATATGGCGCTGATTGAGGAAACCTTCGGCAAGAGCGATACATATGTACTGCTTGTACCGAAAGGCAGCCAGGAAACAGAACAGATGCTTTCTGACGAACTGAAAAAGCTGCCGCAGGTGAAGGATATCATTTCCTACGTGGATACGGTGGGAGCAGAAATTCCACAGGAATATCTGGATCAGGACACATTGTCCCAGCTGGAATCCGACCATTACAGCCGTATGGTGCTTTCGCTGGATATTGACTATGAAGGCGGAGATACGTTTGCACTGGTAGAGGAAATCCGTCATACAGCGGAGGAATTCTATCAGGAACAATATTACCTTGCCGGAGAGGGTGTCAGCACCTATGACCTCATGAACACAGTTACAAGCGATATGATGAAAGTCAACCTCATTGCAATCGGCGCTGTGTTTGTGGTTCTGCTGCTGACCATGAAGTCAATCAGCCTGCCCATCATTCTGGTGCTGAGTATCGAAACGGCAATCTGGCTGAACCTGTCCTTCCCGTATTTCACAGACAATACTATTTTCTATATTGCTTATCTGATTATCAGTTCCATTCAGTTAGGCGCAACGGTGGATTATGCCATTCTGATGACGGACCGGTATCTGGAGTTCCGTAAGGAACTGACGAAAAAACAGGCGGTTATGCGGACGGTGTCCTCCTGTGCAGTTTCCATTCTGACATCGGGAAGCGTGCTGACCGTGGTAGGCTTCCTTCTGGGATACATCTCAACCCATGGACTCCTGGCACAGCTGGGTATCTTCATCGGCAGAGGAACGCTCTGCTCCCTGGGGATTGTCATGTTTGTCCTGCCGGGGCTGCTGTATCTCTTTGACCGGCTGATTCAGAAAACAACCAAAGGTTCAGATTTTTATCAAGGTGTATGAGGTGATATTTATGAAAATTTTCAACAAAACCATATCTGCCGGTTTGGCGGCAATGATGCTGCTTACAGTCATTGCCCCGGCTTCGGCTGCAGCTGCGGCCGAAGCCTCCTCCAAGGAAGAGGTAATCTATATCATGACCAGTGCCGGCGGTTCTGTGAATCATGTCTATGTTGTCAACATTTTCGGAAAAGGGCAACATACGGACTATGGTACCTATGACAATGTCATGATGCTGAATACCAGTGATTCTGTCACTGTAGACGGTGATACAATTTCCTTTTCTACCCAATCCGAACGGGCATATATGCAGGGAACACTGACAGATGCGGAAATTCCTTGGAATATTTCTATCCGGTATTTTCTGGACGGCGAGGAGATGACGGAGGATGAAATTGCCGGACAGAGCGGCAGTCTGGAAATCAAATTCCAGATCACAAAGAACAGCCGGTGCAAAACGGATTTCTATGAAAACTATGCGCTGCAGGCAACGTTCACATTGGATACCGAGCTATGCGAGAATATCACGGCAGATGGTGCTACAATTGCCAATGTTGGAAAAAACAAGCAGCTCTCCTATACCATTCTTCCGGATAAGGGAATTGATGCCTCTATTACCGCAGATGTCAGAGAGTTTGAAATGTCAGCAGTTTCCATCAATGGCGTGAAGATGAATCTGAACATTGAGGTGGATAACAGCGAAATCACGGAGAAAGTCACAGAGCTGAGCGATGGTGTTGAACAAATTGATGATGGCGCCAAATCCGTCAGTGATGGTTCTGGCCAGCTCCGGGATGGAGGAAGCGATCTGAAAGACGGCTCATCCCAGCTTACCGATGGTGTGAACGCTCTTAACAGCGGCGTGGAAAAGCTGTCATCCGGAATTTACACCCTGCAAAGCGGGTTGGATGAATTGTGTACACAATCGGCTTCACTTACCTCCGGCTCGGCTCAGGTAAAGTCTGCACTGTCCCAGATTCAGACAGCGCTGAATGCCGTTTCTACGGACACTGAGAATGTAAAACAACTGGCAGCTGCTTCAGGGGAAATTCAGACTGCCATTACCACTCTGAAAAGCGGTGCACAGGAACTGCAGAATAATCTTGGCTACGCACAGTACAAAGCTGCTATGTCCGCCAATGGATTGGATATTGACGCTCTTGCAGCAGCCAATTCTCAGACAATTGACAGTCTTACTGCTCAGGTTGCCCAGCTGAACAATACGCTTTCCCAGATACAGCAGGTTCCAGGGTATGAGGAACAGGCAGCCCAGCTTCAGATGCAGATCGAACAGCTTTCTCAGATAATACAGTTATTGAATGGCAATAATGGTGCAATAGCCGGCACAGAACAGTATCTGAACAGTGTTTCTGACGGTGTTGCTTCCCTTGCGGCAGGACTGGAGACACTGGAAGAAAACTATGCAGTATTTAACGAATCCATTGGGACACTTGCTGATACACTCAGCACGATGCTGGTCAATATCAGTACGCTGTCACAGGGAATCAATACGCTGTCTGCCCAGTATGAAACCCTGGACGGCGGTATTCAGGCATACACTGCGGGAGTGGATCAGATTTCCCAGGGGTATGCACAGCTGACTGCCGGGATCTCCGATCTTGCATCAGGAAGCAAGGATCTTGTGGAGGGCTCCAGTTCACTGGATGATGGAGTAGAGGATTTGTATGACGGCATTAATGAGTTATGCAGCGGTGCACAGGAGCTTTCCGATGGCACCGGAGAGCTTAAGGATAGAATCTCCGGCATGGATGAGGAGATTGAAACTCAAATTGATGACATGATTTCCTCCATACAAGGCGGTGACGGAGAAGTGGTTTCTTTTGTTTCCGAAAAAAACACTGCGGTGCAGTCCGTACAGTTTGTGATCAAAACAGATGCTATTGAAATTCCCGAAGAGGAAGAGCCGGAGGAAGCAGTGGAAGAAAAGCTGAGTTTCTGGCAGAAACTGCTCCGGCTGTTTGGATTATATTGATTCCATGCGCCATTAGCCCCCAGGGAATTTCGTCACCTGCTATCCCTGTTTTCGAAAATTTACAACATCACTTTGGGTGGAACATTTTCGTAAGCGACTGCCCTGGAACTCCTCAAGGGCGCAGTTGACAAACTGCTTTATTTATGTTATGATAAATTTGAAAGCTGAATATGAAAGCTTGGAATAATCATTATATAGGAGTGATGAAAATGTTTTGTCCGAATTGTGGAAAGCAGCTTGACCCGGATGAAAAATTCTGTGCCGGGTGTGGGGCAAGTGTAACAGCAGAAACCAACCATATACAGGGAACTGCAGCTCCAGCACAGAATGCGGGGTACAGCCAGCCTGCAGTGCCTACGATCCAGAGGAGTACCGGCTCTGCACTGTCAATGTCGCTGATTGCTAAAATCCTTGTGCTGATCGCAATGGTATGTTTTTTCTTTCCGTTCATGAGCGTGTCCTGTTCCGGCGTGACAACAACGGAGCTTTCCGGTTTTGAAATGGTGATCGGAAGCTCGGAAGCGCAAAAGGATCTTGAGGACTACGGTGAAGAGAGCAGCCGGGGTGATACATTAAATATTTTTGTTATCGGTGCTGCGGTATTCGGCGTTATTGCCCTGATAGCCAGAAAGAAAAAGATTACCATGCCCTGTTCTGCTTTGTCAGCAGCGGCACTGGTGGTATTCCGTATTACTGCTACCAGCTACTACAAGATTGGAGATATGACGCTGAAAGAGTATATCAAGCAGGACATGATAACGGTCAACTTCGGATTTGCTCTGTATTTGGCCATTATTTTATTTATCCTTGCCGCAGTGGTTTTCAGCAGGGATGATGGCGTGTAACAGCTGAATAACAGTATAGCGGCAACAAAGAAATGACATTACAAGCCTCCTTTTGCCGGCGGTTTTATTCGCTGGCGGAAGGAGTGCAATTTTACTGTTTTATAGCAGGTTTTGATAGCCTATGTTGTATTTATACTAATCCCTTTCATTCTGATAGACAAAGTCTTCAGAATTTAGCCGGCGCAGTCAGCGCAAGGGATTGGACGAGATTTGACCCCAAAGCGGTCAAATCAGCAGCTGTCGCAGACTGAAAATAATATTAGGAGAAATGCATGAAAAGAGATCGTTTAGGAAGCCGCCTGGGTTTTATCCTGCTTAGTGCCGGCTGTGCAATTGGAATCGGAAATGTCTGGAAGTTTCCTTATATGGTAGGGCAGAACGGCGGAGGCCTATTTGTCCTGTTGTATCTGTTCTTTCTTATTATCATGGGTGTTCCGGTGATGACAATGGAATTTTCGCTGGGACGTGCCAGTCAGAAAAGTCCTGCAAGAATGTACCAGGTGCTGGAGCCGCAGGGGACAAAGTGGCATTGGCACGGGCTGCTTGCTGTGGCCGGCAATTATCTTCTGATGATGTTCTATACCACTGTGGCAGGTTGGATGCTGTATTATTTTGTTGCAACAGCCCGCGGAGATTTTGAGGGGCTTGATGCCCCAGGTGTCAAACTCCATTTTGAGACGATGCTGAGTAATCCCGGAATCATGGTACTCTTTATGGCAATTGTGGTGGCAATTGGCTTTGTCTGCTGCTCCTTCGGTTTGCAGAATGGTCTGGAGAAAATTACAAAGTTCATGATGATTGCGCTGATTCTGATCATGATTGTCCTTGCTGTCAACAGCTTCTTCATGGACGGCGGTGCTGAAGGACTGAAATTCTATCTGCTGCCCAGCGTTGCACACATGCAGGAGGCTGGCATCGGTAATATCATTGCCGCCGCCATGAACCAGGCATTCTTCACGCTGAGCCTTGGAATGGGTGCAATGGCAATTTTCGGAAGCTACATTGATAAGGAGCGTGCCCTCATGGGTGAGGCTGTGAATGTTGCGCTGCTGGACACTTTCGTGGCACTTGCCTCCGGTCTGATTATTTTCCCCGCCTGCTTTGCCTATGGCGTGCAGCCGGACAGCGGTCCCAGTCTGATTTTTATTACCCTCCCAAATATCTTCAATCAGATTCCCCTTGGAAGGCTATGGGGAAGTCTGTTCTTTGTGTTCATGTCCTTTGCAGCACTTTCCACCGTTCTGACCGTGTTTGAAGGGATTATTGCCTGCAGCACGGATATGTTCCGGTGCAGCCGCAAAAAGGCATGTCTGGTGAATGGAATTCTGCTGTTTGTCCTGTCCCTGCCCTGTGCTCTTGGCTTCAATCTTCTCAGAATGCTGCAGCCCTTTGGTGACGGCAGTACCATTATGGATCTTGAGGATTTCCTTGTCAGCAATCTGATTCTGCCCATTGGTGCCCTGTCGTTCATTCTTTTCTGTACCAGCAAAAGGGGCTGGGGCTGGGAGAATTTTGTCAGGGAGGCCAATGCAGGGAAGGGGCTGAAGGTACAGTCCTTTATGCGGTGGTACATGACCTGGGTACTGCCTTTGATTGTTCTGATTGTTTTTGTTATCAGCATCTATCATTTCTTTGCCTAAGAGCCTGTTTCGTATCTGGAGATAGCCGAAAAGACGCCTGTTGGTAGATGCAAAACAGGCTCTAAAGCAGGCAGCGGCACTGCCAGCCCCATTCATTCCATCCGGAAGGCTGCCGGTCCTTCCGGTGCTTCTCTTAAATCCAGATTGCGTACCACATCCCTCAGCTTCAGAACAAAGGGAGGGGAGACGGACAGCTCGTCAATGCCCATCCGGAGAAATGTTTCTGTCAAGGTTGTATCCGCAGCCAGCTCACCGCAGATGCCGATCCAGGCACCGTGCGCATGGGCATTTCTGGCAGACAGCGCAATCAGCCGCAGGACTGCCTCATGATGGGGATCGCAGAACTGCTCAATACAGGGATTCTGTCTGTCACAGGCCAGAGTATACTGAGTCAGGTCATTGGTGCCCACACTGAAAAAATCCACCATTGGAGCCAGTTTGTCACTGATAATGGCGGCAGCAGGCGTCTCAATCATGATGCCAAGCTCAATATGCTCTGCATATTCGATTCCGGCTGCTGTCAGTTCCCTTTTGACCTCTCCCCACAGGGAAAGAATTTTTTCAAGCTCCCCGACGCTGGTAATCATGGGGAACATAATGCCCAGATTGCCGTACATGGAGGCGCGCAGCAGGGCACGCAGCTGGGTTTTGAACATCTCCGGCCGTGTCAGGCACAGCCGGATGGCACGCAGACCAAGGGCAGGATTTTCTTCCTTTTCCAGATGAAAGTAATCCGCCTGTTTATCCGCACCAATATCCAGTGTCCGGATGATGACCTTTTTGCTCCCCATGCTCTCCAGCACCTTCTTATAGACCTGGAACTGGGCTTCCTCTCCGGGATAATCACTGTTTTCCAGATAGAGAAATTCACTGCGGAACAAGCCGATCCCCCCTGCATCGCTGAGAAGCACAGCGCCGATGGTATCCGCACTGCCGATATTGGCATAGATTTTGATGGCGGTACCGTCCCGGGTCACGTTTTCTTTCCCTTTCAGCTTCTGGAGAAGTGCTTTCTTTTCTGCCTCTGCCCGCTGCCTGTTCCTGTATTCCGAAAGGAGTGTATCATCCGGCTCCACAATCAGCTCACCGGTAAAGCCGTCAGCGATTGCCAGATCCCCATCATTTACGGCATTCAGAAATGCATCTCCCACGCCGATAATGGCAGGGATGTTCATTGTTCTTGCCAGAATTGCCGTATGGGAATTGGAGGAACCATGAGCCGTCACAAAAGCAAGCACCCTGTTCTTGTCCAGAGCTACCGTTTCGCTTGGCGCCAGATCATCGGCACAGATGATCTGTTTTTCATCGGAGACAGCAGCATCCTGACCGCCGCCCTCCAGACAGCGGATAATCCGGTTGGAAATGTCCTTGACATCCGCCGCTCTTGCCTGCATATAGCTGTCATTCATGGAGGAAAACATGGAGGCAAAATGATCCGCAGTCACTGCAACGGCATATTCTGCATTGACATGCTGTCCCTCAATCATGCCGGCGATGGCTTCGTTATAATCCTCATCCTCCACCATCATCATATGAATTTCAAAGATCTGGGCATTGGCAGCTCCCACCTCCCTGAGCGCCTTTTCATAAATGACGCTCAGCTGCTCCACTGCGGATGCCTTGGCAGTTTCCAGCCTTGCAAGCTCCGCTGACGGATCCTCAATTTTTCTGCGTTTCACCTGAATGTCACGTCGCTGGAAAACTGCAATATTTCCGATGGCAACGGCACCGTAAACGCCCTTTCCGGCAAACTTTGTCATGGGCTCACCTCATTATAAATTTGCTTTTAAAAATGCTTTGATTTCTTGCTCTGCTGCCTCCTCGTCACTGCCGTTAACAGTGACTGTAACTGTATCGCCGCACTGAATTCCCAGTCCCATCAGTGCCATAAGCCTGGTGCATACCACACTTTTCTCACCCTTTGCAATGGTGATTTCGCTTTCAAAAGATTTGGCTATTTTCGCCAGCATGCCTGCCGGTCTTGCATGAAGTCCCAGCTCATCCTGAATTGTATATGAAAATGTTCTCATAATACTCCTTCCTTTCCGGCAGCATAAAGGCTGCTGCCTTTTGAAGCCATTGTAAATTGATTTCCACGACTCATAGCAGTTTTATCCTCTTCCATACTGTTCGGTCATACGGCGGACAGTATGGCACAGCTGTCCGCTGCAGTCATTCTGTTTCATCCGCCATTTCCAGTTTTCCCCCACAGTGGAGGGGGTATTCATCCGGCAGCTGTCGTCACAGCCCAGGTAATCCTGCATGGGAATGATGCAGACATCGGCATTGCTGCGCATAATCAGGCTGATAAAGCTCAGGTGCAGCTGATCATCCGGGGTATAGAAATCGCAGAGATATTCCCGTGCCATCCGGCGTTCCTCCGCAGTAATTGACGCAAACCAGGAGATGAGGGTCTGGTTGTCATGGGTACCTGTGTAGGCAATGCAGTTGTTTCCGTAATTATGGGGCAGATATTCATTCCGGCAGCCCGTATCCCTGGCATCAAAGGCAAATTCAAGCACCTTCATATTGGGAAAACCGCTGTCCCTCACCAGTTTGCGCACGGAGTCCGTCATAAAGCCCAGATCCTCTGCAATCACATCCTGCTTGCCCAGAACCTGCTCTGCAGTCCGGAACAGCTCCATGCCCGGACCCTGTTCCCAATGTCCGTTCACTGCGGTTTTGTCGCCATAGGGGATGGAATAGTATTCGTCAAAGCCCCGGAAATGATCAATTCTCACCACATCGTAGAGACGGAAGCAGTGGGCAAGGCGTGCCGTCCACCAGCGGTAATGCTCCGCCCGGTGGGCTTCCCAGTCATAGAGGGGATTGCCCCAGAGCTGACCATCCGCCGCAAAACCATCCGGCGGACAGCCTGCCACTGCTTTTGGAATATGATTTTTGTCCAGCTGGAACAGTCCGGGATTTGCCCAGGTATCCACGCTGTCAAAGGCAACATAAATAGGAATATCTCCGATGATCCGGATCCCTCTTTCGTTGGCATACTGCTTCAATGCCGTCCATTGCCGGTAGAATTCATACTGGATGAACTGGTGGAAACAGATTTCCTCTGCCAGCTGTCTGCGCCATTTTTCCAGAGCAGTTTCCTCACGCAGACGGATTGGCTCCTCCCATTCGTTCCATGGGCTGCCGCCGAAGTGACTTTTCAGAGCCATAAACAGAGCATAATCTGCGAGCCATGCCTGCTCCCGGCAGAAGCGTCGGTATGCCGGCTCCTCTTCCGTATGACTGCGCTGCCATGCAAGCCGGAGCAGCGGAAGGCGTTCCCGGCTGAGCTTCTCATAATCCACACGCTGCGGATCCGTCCCGAAGTCCGCTCCTTCACATTCCTCCTTTGTCAGCAGGCCTTCCTGTATCAGGGATTCCAGACTGATATAGTAAGGATTCCCTGCGAATGTGGAAAAGGATTGATAGGGGGAATCCCCGTAGCTTGTGGGACCCAGGGGCAGAATCTGCCAGTAGGTCTGACCGGCCGCTTTCAGCCAGTCAATGAATTGATAGGCGCTTTCTGAAAAACAGCCGATGCCGTACCGGGACGGCAGGCTGGAGACAGAGAGCAGAATACCGGCACTTCGTTTCATAGGTCAGCTCCTTTCTGCATCAATCATCAGACCATAGTGATCGGAAACAACCGGATACACAGCACCATTGAACAATACCCGGGAATTGCTCACAGCTGCCGGGCGGCTGCACCAGATCTGGTCAATCCGCATTCCCCGGGGACTGTGCAGTTTGTCACCCCAGCCATCAATGATCTTTCCCACCGTTTCTCCGCTGTCTCTGTGTTCTGCAAGTACAAAGGTATCGTACCAGCCGGATCTTGTAATCATATCATAGCCCTCACCGGGCACCCCGGCGGGATTATTGAAATCCCCCATCAGCCACACGGATGAATGCCGCTGCATATGCGCCTGCGTCCGCTGCCACTGCTCCGGAAACGGTTCTTCTGCATCGTCCCACCAGCCATAGTGTACACTGTAAAACCAGTCCTCGGGGTATGCCTCCGTCCGGATTCCAAGAAGCTTCCGGGTTTTCCAGTTGCGATAGTCGTCCATCCGGCTGACGGGCACAATCTCTGTTTCAAGGATGGGGCTGCGGCTCATTACTGCAATGCCTTCGTCATATTGAGCATAGCCCAGCTTCAGAGGCAGCCATGTCCAGAAATACGGGCATCCCTCTTCCCGGAGCATCCGGGCGGCACGGTACACATGGTGGTCCTGACGGATCACTGCACTGTCCGTGCAGGGGAAGTACCCCTCCGGCATTGCTGGACTGACGGCAGTTCCGCAGACAGTCTGATTGACCTCCTGCAGTGCCATGATATCGGGCTGCTCCTGCAGCACCGCCCGTACAAAAGCAGCAAGCTTCCGGGGATATTCTTCCTCCACGAGGCTATGGGTATTCAATGTCAGCAGTCTGATAGGGCAGCACCTCTTTTACAGAATATCGTTGATATCGGATTTGAGCACATCCGCCTTTGGACCATAGATGGCCTGAATGCCCCCGTCCTTTTTTACAAGACCCAGCGCACCCTCCGCCTTCCAGGCATCGGCATCCGCCACAAGTCCGGGATTCTTAACCGTCACACGCAGTCTGGTCATGCAGGCATCCACCAGCGTGATATTTTCACGGCCGCCCAGCAGGGCAATGATGCGCTCCGGCTGGCCGGAACCTGCGGCTCCGTTCTTACCGGCACGTTCCTGTTCCTCATCGCTGCCTCCGGCAGCATAATTACCCAGTCTGCCCGGTGTGGCGAACCGGAATTTGCCGATCATAAAATAGGCAACAGCATAACCGATCAGAAAGAATACAATTACACAGAGTACAAAATTGAGAATATCCCCGGTCAGACCTGCCTTGACGGACATGGGAATTCGTGTGATAAATTCCAGATTGCCAAAGGAATGGAGACGCAGGTGGATAATGCCGGAGAGGGCGAACGCACATCCCTGGAGCAGCGCATATACGATATACAGGGGGAGTGCACAGAACATGAACATGAACTCAATCGGTTCCGTTACGCCGGTCAGAAATACTGCCAGTGCGGTGGATACAAACATGGAACGGTATTGTTTCCGCTTATCTTTATCCACTCTGCGGTACATTGCAAGGGCAATGCCCAGCAACAGACCGGTGGCGCCAATCATCTGTCCCACCTTGAAACGTGCAGGAGTGACTGTTTCCAGAAGCTGGGTATAGGAAGCGGTATCACCGGCATTCTTGAAATTGATCAGGTCGGTCACCCACGCAAGCCACAGGGGATCCTGACCGAATACCTGGGTTCCTGCATTGACGCCGGTCAGAATTTCATAGGTGCCGCCAAAAGAAGTGTAGTTCATGGGAATGGTCAGCATATGATGCAGGCCAAAGGGCAGGAGCAGACGTTCCAGTGTGCCGTAAATGAAGGGGGCAAGCAACGGTGAGGTTTCGGAAGAATTGGCAATCCAGATGCCGAAGGCGTTGATACCGGACTGTACCAGTGGCCATACCACTGCCAGTATCAGGGACACAATTACGGACCAGAAAATGACTGCCAGGGGAACAAAGCGCTTGCCGTTAAAGAAGGACAGTGCATCCGGCAGTTTGCGGAAATTGTAGTACCGATTATACACCATACCGCCCACAAAGCCGGAAATAATTCCCACAAATACGCCCATATTCAGTGCCGGTGCCCCCAGGACGGAGGTAAAGTAATTCTTTACCAGCATCTCCTGCCCGAAGAGGGAATAGGTGACTGCGTCGGGATCACTGAGCATATCATTGGTAACACTGAATACAGCGCCGGTAATATTGTTAATGAGAATAAAGGCAATCAATGCAGCAAATGCACCTCCGGCGCGTTCCTTTGCCCAGGAGCCGCCGATGGCAACTGCAAAGAGGACATGGAGATTATTGATAATTGCCCATCCGATGTTCTCCATGACGCTGCCCACAGTGACCACAGCATGGAGATCCGTCCCAGCCATGGCAACCAGCTTTCCCAGGCTGATCATCAGTCCGGCAGCCGGCATAACAGCAATGACCACCATCAGCACCTTGCCCAGCTTCTGCAGCAGATCAAAATTAAACCTGAAATGCTTATGCTTTTCTTGTTCTGTCACAGCAGCAGGAGATTCCTCCTGGGAAGGTGTCTCCTCCGGGGTAGGGTGCAGGGAAATCAGCACCGACTCGCCCCTGCGTACTGTGCCTTCCTGCACCTGCATCTCCAGATGATCCGCCCCATCACAGATGAGTACCGGTGTAATCAGGTTGATGCCATGTTTTTTCAGCAGTGCCAGGTCTACCTGAGCAACAGGATCGCCAGCCTTCACACGGTCACCCTCTTTTACCAGGGGGATGAAGCCTTCACCCTTCAATGCTACCGTTTCCAGACCGAAATGCACCAGCACTTCCAGCCCATCATCGGAAGAGAAGCCATAGGCATGTTTTGTTTCTGAAATGGATGAGATTACACCGTCCACAGGGCTGCAGATACTTCCGTCGCTGGGAATCACGGCACAGCCGTCTCCCAGCACTTTTTCCGAGAAGACCGGATCCGGAACCTGCTCCAATGGCACTGCCGTGCCGTTCAGCGGCGACAGAATGTGCAGCAGGTGTTCGTTGACTTTGCGTTCCATTTTGATTTCCTCCTCAAATGGCATGATATTCAATGATTTTAAACGAAAAATAGCAGGGCCGTTCTGCAAAGCTATCCCTTTAGTTGATAACATTAGAGAACTCCCCAAAAGATGGTTTCAGAGTTTGATGAACGCGATTCCCTTTACCAGGAAAGGATTAAGTCAGCTTCCAGATATCACGGTTGTATTCGGCAATGGTTCTGTCGGAGGAGAAATAGCCCGCTTTGGCAATATTCACCAGCATTTTTTGTGCCCAGGCCAGCCGGTCTTCATAATCGGCATAGGCACGTTCACGGGCAGCGGCATACGCTTCAAAATCCGGGAAGGTCATGAACCAGTCCTTGCCGAGCAGTTCCCGGGAAAGCCGTTTCAGTCTTACAGGATCTCCCAGTGCCGTAAGCTCCTTACCTGTGATGAAATCCATGGCACGCTTGATCAGAGGATTGGACTCATAATATGCCCTGGCACTGTAGCTGCCCTCTTTGTAGCGTTTCACTACTGTTTCACTGGTGTCGCCGAAGATATAGATATTGGCATCTCCCACCAGTGCATGGATCTCCACATTGGCACCGTCCTCCGTTCCCAGTGTAACTGCACCGTTGAGCATGAATTTCATATTGCCGGTGCCGCTGGCTTCCTTGGACGCCAGGGAAATCTGTTCGGAGATATCACAGGCGGGAATCAGCTTTTCTGCACTGGTTACATTATAATTTTCAACCATTGCCACGTTCAGATGGGGACTGACCTCCGGATCCCTGCGGATCAGCTCCTGGAGACAGAGAATGAGATGAATAATGTCCTGTGCGATGATATAGGCAGGTGCTGCCTTGGCACCGAACAGCACGGTAATGGGAGTGGAAGGCTTTTTCCCCGATTTGATTTCCAGATATTTGTGGATGACATACAGCGCATTGAGCTGCTGGCGTTTGTATTCATGGAGCCGCTTCACCTGAATATCAAAAATGGAATTCTCATTCAGGACAATGTTCTGCTTTTGTCGGAGATACTGGCACAGGTCATGCTTTTTCTTTGCTTTAACAGCAAGGAGCTGCTCCAGCACTTCCTTATTGTTGCAGAATTGCAGCAATTTCTCCAGTTCACCGGCATCCTTTTTAAATCCGTCACCGATCAGGGAGGAAATCAGTGCGGTCAGTTCCGGATTGCTGTGGAGCAGCCAGCGCCGGAAGGTAATGCCGTTTGTCTTGTTGCTGAATTTTTCTGGATATATCTTATAGAACTGTTCCAGCTCATTGTGCTTGAGAATCTCTGTATGCAGGGAGGCAACCCCGTTGACGCAAAAGGCGTAGTGAAGATCCAGATGTGCCATATGCACCCGTTCCTCCCTGTCAATTAGATAGAGGGACGGATCCTCAAACTGCCGTCTGACCCGGTTATCCAGTACTTCAATAATGGGTACCAGCTGGGGAACTGCTTTTGTCAGATAGTCCATGGGCCATGTTTCCAGTGCTTCTGCCAGAATAGTATGATTGGTGTACGCACAGGTGCTGCGTACTGCGGCAATGGCGCTGTCCATATCCAGACCGCGTTCCATAAGCAGACGGATCAGTTCCGGAATTACCATTGTGGGATGGGTATCATTGATCTGAATGACTGCGTACTCTGCAAGATCATACAGCCTGCATCCTCTGGCAACGCACTCGTCCAGAATTAACTGGGCACCGCTGGAAACCATAAAATACTGCTGATATATGCGCAGCAGCCGTCCTGCCTCATCGCTGTCATCGGGGTAGAGGAACAGTGTCAGATTCTTTTCAATGGCATCCTTGGGGAAATCAATGCCGTCCCTTACGATGGATTCATCCACACTTTCCGTATCAAATAAATGCAGACGATTGGTGGTACTGCCATAGCCCGTTACAAGAATGTCATACATTCTTGCAGTGACTTTTCTGCTGCCGAAGAAAACAGGGTAGGTTACCTCTGTTTTCAGCAGCCAGCTGCGGTCATCCAGCCAGGGATCCGGCTGACAGGTCTGAGCATTCTCCCGGAACACCTGGCGGAAGAGACCGAAATGATAGTTCAGCCCGATGCCGTCCCCGCACAGCCCCAGTGTTGCAATGGAATCCAGAAAGCAAGCCGCCAGTCTTCCCAGACCGCCGTTTCCCAGGGACGGCTCCTGTTCCATCTCCTCCAGTGCTGCAAGGCTTTTTCCACAGGATGCCAGCTGATTCTTCACTTCATCATAGATGCCGAGATTGATCAGATTGTTGGAGAGCAGCTTACCAATCAGAAACTCCGCTGAAAGATAGTACAGCTTCCGTTTGACGGGTACAGCCGGATGTTCCTGTGCCATGGTATTGCAGTAGGCAAGCAGTTCCCGGTACAGTTCCTCATCGCTGCAGTCTTCGATTGTCTTATGATATGTCGTATTCATCCACTGGGAAAAATCCATTTCCAACACTCCTTTATATTTCTTGCGGGAACCTTTAAAAACCCGGAAGCTTTGTTCAGAATGGGCTGTTTGGCACGGCTGCCTCTCTAAAAACATAGTTTTTAGTAATTCCCTTATCTATAGCATACCCTTTTTTTGTTCTAATACTAATTTCTTTTTGACGAGCTGACAATTTTTATCTGGATGATGAAAAAAAGGCGGCTGCCTTGGGTCGATACTCATATAGAAGTTTTCAAGAGAACTATGATGAAAGAGCGATACGGCAGGCTATGAAAACAAATATGAAAACTGATCCATAACGGTTCTATATTGGTAAAGTGACACTGGATTACGACGCATTGACAGTTTCAAGAAACGGACAAAGCCAGACCTTGCCCCAGAAGGAATTTTATCTGCTGTATAAGCTGCTTTCCTATCCGGATACCATTTTCACACGTTTGCAGCTGATGGATGAAATATGGGGCATGGAATCGGAAACAGTGGATACAAGCGAATTATCCACGAGCGTGCTGAATCTGTCCCGAATCGAACAGCAGACCATTCTCAGTGAGAAAAAACGGTTCAATGTCAGCGAACAGATACGGCTTGTGATCGCCATGATGTACAGCAAATGGCCGGACAAGCATATCCATATTTCCTTTGACAGCGAAGAAATATATGTGGTCGGCAATGAGGAAATGCTGAAACAGGTGTGGATCAATCTCATTGACAATGCAATCAAGTTTTCCCCGGAATACGGCAAAGTGGATGTAAAAGCGGTGCAGTCGCAGGACAATACCATTTTTACCTTTACGGACTGCGGAAAGGGGATGAGCGAGGAAACTGCGGCACATATTTTTGAGAAGTTTTATCAGGGTGACACTTCTCATTCTGTAAAGGGAAACGGTCTGGGGCTGACCATTGCCAAAAAAATCATAGAACTGCACGGCGGTACGATTTATGTCAGCAGTACCGGACAAAATGGAAGTGTGTTTACGGTGGAAATTCCGACTGATAAGAAAAATAGTTTTGATTAATCCGTCTGTTTTTCTTTTTTTCGTTCGGTGCTCCAGGGGCGGCAGTCCGCTGACAAGTAGTACGCACCATTAAAAAATGCCGTTGTGAGATAAAAATACAACGGCATTTTCAATTGAGGTGACTTCTAAAAACTTTTTAGAGGTGGGGGAGTGGGGCGAAGCCCCACAAAATCCACCTTCTATTCTGTTCCAATTTTAAAAACTGGGGGTTTTTAGAGGTTACCCTGAATCATTCTTGGCAGTATTGGCGATTTTAAATCAAGAGGCTATGAATCGGACTGTGTTAAAAGTTTGAAAAGGTCATAAAAATATAATATAATAAAAGGATATCAATTACATTTTCTTTTCTTTTCATTCTTACTGTCACGAAGCATAAGTATCAGAAACACCAGACCGAGCATAAAGCTCGGGATTGAGACAATCAGAAAATCAGTAATAGCCGGCGAATAATCCTCGGGTATACCGCTTATAAAAAGCTGTCCGATGCTTTTTCCGCCGAAATTGTTGGCAGCGTGCATAATTGCGGCAGGATAAATTGAGCCTGTCTTTTCTGTGAGCCACATAAGCCCCATACCCAAGAATGTGCAGGAAATACACATAACCAGAATACCGAGATAGGGATAGCCGTCATATTCCGTGCCGAAGTTATGTCCGACAACCGTCAGCTCTGCGTGCCAGAGTCCCCAGATGATACCGCCGACTACAACAGTGCCTGCCGTGCCCAGCAGCGGCTCCATTTTCTGATTCATATATCCTCGCCAGCCGAATTCCTCACCAAAGGTGTTGAAAGCCATAAGCGGAATAACAGAAAGGGTCAGCAGCACATTTCCGATCATCTGCATACCGTTCATACCTCCGCCTATATCGGAAAAATCAGCATTGCCGTATATCATTGTTGTAAGTATACCTTCGGCAATGCCCATAGCAACTACTGAGAATACTGCAATCAGGTAGTATTTTATATTACCCTTTAATTTCAGGTGCAGCATACTGTGATTCCAGCCCTCATGTGTGAGTTTACGGGTAATGACGTTGGCAAGAGCGGGCCCGAAGAGTACAATAAGCGCAAAGAAAGGCATTTTGTAGGTTTCAAACCATTCGTGATAGCCGAAAACGCAGTTCAGTATAATTGCAGGAATCCACGAAATGCCGAATGCCAGCAGAAGAAAGATGATGAGTCTTTTGGCTTCAAGCTTTTTATTTGTCATACTCATTCACTCCCTTCATGAAGATTTTGCAGGATACCTTGTAGGACAAAATGTACGCTCCCACAGAGAGGGCAGGGAATATTCCAAGCAGCAGCATTGTAAGGTCACCATGGTCGCCTGTCATGAAGTTTGCCAGCCATGCGAATACCTTATCCTGAATTTCTCTGGGAATTAGCGAAAGCACCAATATTGCCGCTATGGCAAGGCAAAGTATTATGATAACATTTATGGTAGCGCCCTTCTTTTCACCGAAACGAAGCATCATCGGAATTGAAAACGAATTCTGAAAAATAAGCACAAAGAAAACTATAACCATTATACCTGTAAAGCTGATAATTTCTTCTTCAAGTGCAAACCAGCGGACCGTAGCAACAAGAGTTTCGGCAACATAGCTTGAAACGAAATAAAGACCGCACATGGCAAAGGACAGTACATATTTTGTGTACAAGAATTTTTCTACACCCTTTGGCGCAGATGCTGTAAAATATGCCCAAAGCTTTTTGTCATCACCGTGAAAAACGCTGAGCAGCAAGCTGCTTACACTAAAAAAACCAATGGCTATGGACGCAAGTCGAAATACGTTGGAAGTCAAAGTTTTGACTATCCAGCCATCACCGCCGTATTCCCCGTTCAGCGAAACAATAGCAAGACATCCTGTCAGAAAAATCAGTATAAGAAACGGAAGAATGATGACAGTACAGATACTTTTCATATTCTGTCTGAGTTCCTTGTAAAGGAAACCCACAGGCTCGCTGTGCGGTGCGGCAATATCTATGGCTTTTTCTGTCTTTACAGTTGCCTTTTTTATTGTTACGCCGCCCGAATATGCATACTGCAAATGATGACGAACAACAGCAAAATGTGCAGCGAAAAGAACAAGAGTAAGCGGTATAAGCCACAACAGCATTCCACCTGTCAGCTTTGAAAAGATGCCGAAAGACAAAGGTTCACCGCTGTCCGAATCAAGCAGAGCCGCAAAATCAAAACCAACGCATTTCAGTATTACCAAGGCAATACATACCATGGAAACTAAGCCGATCAAGCCGCCCTTATCCTGCATTTTTTTATATTCATCGGTATTTCTTGCATGAAGCACAAAATAATCCATGATAATTTTAAAAAGCAGTAATAAGTTCAGAAAAATAAATTGTAAGACCACATATCTGATTTGAAATTGTATACCTGCAATC
>CAZXVI010000032.1:0-29081 GCA_964644275.1 uncultured Ruminococcus sp.
GGGGCGAAGCCCCACAAAATCCACCTTTTATTCCTTTCCAATTTTAAAAACAGAGGGTTTTTAGAGATTCCCTTTATTTTCTCATCAGGAATCGCTTTTCTGCAATTCGGCAAGAAGATCCGTCATTTTTTCATAATAGGTCAGAACACCGCTGTTGCTGCTGAGCGCACGCCTTCTGACAATCATTCCCGTATACTCCCCGTCAATTACTGCCCAATAGGTTGTATCATCAATGGCAATCAGGCTGAGCTGGGTCTGGGTGCCATCCGTCAGTGTATAGCAGAATGCTGCAGCAGGCTCCTGTTCCAGAGCCACATCGGCTTCCAGATCAATGGAATCAAACTCTATGTTGGAAATTGTGGCAAACAGCATCTCAAACATAGAAACTGCATCCTCGCCCAGTTCATCAATATCAATGTCATTATATGCATACTGTCCGCCGGCATTATCCATCTCCATCCGGAATGCAATATCATCCACTGTCACGTCCAATGCTGCCACATCACTCAAAGACAGCTCCAGCACCCTGCTGTTGAGAAATTCATCAATCGTGGTATTCAGGAAGCCTGCGTTTCCTTTGGTCATGGACACAATCTCTCCCGTATCCTCATACAGAAGGTAGACATAGGTACTGTCAAAATCAAAGGATGAAAACATAATTTTTGTCTGTTCGCCGTCATTCGTATCTACGATTAACGTATATGCCGGTTCATCCAGACCGTATTCCGACAGATCCGTGCTCTCTGATCTCAGCTCAAGATGTGCCTCCAGCTGCAGACGCACCAATGCACTGATCATGGAGCTTACATTGGCATGGTTTATATTGGCATCCGGCAGCGGTTCCTCCATATTCCATATATTGTCATTCTGCTCCAGGCGGAATGCAGTTGTTCCGTCCCGAATCAAAGTAATGCCGCAAATATCCACATCCAGCTCATTCAGCATATAGGGCGTCTTCAGGTAGGAGGTATCACCATAGAATAATGCTCCATACTCGTAACTGATGCCAAAAACAGTATCATTGCCGGGCACCATGACGTAGAAATTCTCCTGGGTGGCAGTGGGACTGCCGACATATAATGTGTACTGCTGCTCCCCTGCGCTGCATGTCAGCACAACCGGATCCTCCAGGCCATAGGCCGCAAGGTTATTCAGATCGGCATTGAACTTCTTTTCAGCGGTAAGTGTGCTCATATAGGAACATACAGTTGTCACATAACTGGAATTCAGTTCAAACAAATACTCATATGTTGTTTCTGTCAGCACCCACATTCCTTCCTCGTTCATCTCCATCGTAAAGTCACCCTCCTTAGTCTGGAGCGTCACTGTGTCGATGGTATTGGAGTCAAAGTTGAAGAGCACAAGAGAGGCTGCTTCCTCTGCCTCCGCTGCTTCCTTTTGTTTCATTACAGCGTCCACAGCCAAATAACCGGCTATGGAAAGCACTAATACACCGATTAGTATCAGAACAAGCCAACGCATTTTTTTTGAACCCATGGAAATTTTCCTCCTTTGCAGAGCATTCGGCAGCAGTAATTACATATACCGTCTTTTAATCCAGACACCAGCACCGATAAGTGCTACACAGAAAGGAACAGTAATATACAGGATATTCACTGTATTCGCCATGGACTCGGATTCCAGGGTCAGATAATCGTAGCTCTTCTCCTTGTCTGCAATGCCCATATCCAGATCCAGATCACTGTTATACATCCATGTAACAGAGGCAAGGAACAGATCAACCGGAACAATCATGTAGTCCTCATTCAGACTTTCATCACTGATGAAATCTGCATTGCCGAATACCATGACTTTTGCGTTATTTTTGGCGCCGCTCTGGGAATACATGGCAAGATTCCAGACCTGCCCCTCTATTGCTTCCGCAAAATCATCCGTGCCGCCGTATGGCTCGCTGACAGCGGTAGAATCCACTTCTACATAAGTATAGCCGTCCACTGCGGAGGAAGTATCGGAAGAAGAGGAAGATTTCGTCTGCAGCAGAGTTTCAATCTGCAAAGTAGTATCCTCCGGATTCAGATACTGAGAAAAGCTTCTGGTATTGCTCATGAATGCGTAAATGCCGCTATCCGTCATGGTAATCAGTTCGGAGGTCAGATCCGCATCATAATCCGTATTCGCAGCCACTACATCCACCTGGAAGGTATAGGGGTCACCCTTGGCATAATACTGGGAATTGGTTTCAGAAATAATATCATAATTCATAATGAGACCGAAATCTTCAAGGATTGCCTCAATATTCTTATATCGCATGCTTGATTCATTAGGCGACATCAGGAACACCACATTGCCGCCCTGATTCAGAAAATCGCTGAGCATTCTGGCTTCATCATTAGAAATGTCGGACTGAGGTGCCGCAACAATAATAATGGCTGCATCCTCCGGCACCGCATCCATGCCGGCAAGATACAAAGAATCCGCACCGTAATTCTGATCCACCAGATTGCGGTAAAAAGTAGCATAATCTGTTTCCAGTGACTTTTCTCCATGTCCCTCCAGAAAATAGACTTTGGAAGTACGGCCGCTCACCACAGCATCAATGGCGCCGGTAATATAGTTTTCACCCGTAAAGTATGCTTCCTCTACAACAAAATCGCCTTCATCATCATAGTCTCCAACATAATTATACATATTGGTACCTTTGATACGTTTTACATTGTCCCCATGTCGCACTACAATGTCACCGACTGTCAGCTGCAAATAGCCATCCGGATTGATTTCGTCCAGCAGTTCCGGCTGATCATTCGGATCAAAATCCACAAAATTGATGCAGTCGTATTCACCGTACTGTTCCAGTATGTAATACAGCGCCATGGAATCATCATCCGTTGCAAGATAATCCATGTCCATCAGAAAATAAAAATCCACAGTCTGATTGGTCTCTTCAAGTTTATCAAGATACTTCTTTGTCGTATCGGAAAGCTCATAGAGCTTCTTCGGCGTCATATCCCAGCGGATATCCAGACGGCTTGCCAGCATATTTACGGGGATCGCAATTGCAAGAGCCAGTACAGTCAGAACAGCAGCATATGCTGTAAACTTCCTGTTTTTCATATTTTTCACATGTTTCGGCTTCTGCTGTGTTGTTTTCTCATTCTCTATCATTGGTATAAACCTCCTTATTCTTCGGTTCCTGTTATCCGCACAGCAGATCAGCCGCGGCTGCAGCGGCGCTTTTCAATTGCAATGATGGTCCAGGCAATTACAACAGCTGCAGCTGACAGGAAGAAAACAAGATCCTCTAAACGGAACAAGCCCTGTGAAAAATAAACAAATCTGCGCTGGAGGGAGAAGGCTGTCACCAAATTGCCGATCTTGGGATACGCCTCCACCAGCTTGGATCCAGCAAAGTTATCCAGGAAGAGAAAACCCTGCATCACAATTTCACCCAGAATTGCAGCAATAATGGCATTCTCAGATAATGCAGAAAGCAGCATGCCCACTGCAATGCAGACAAGACCCCAGAGATAGAACCCCAGGTAGGCACAAATCAGGGAGGACCAGATCACGCCGCCGTTCAGCTGGGTAAACAGGGGGAAAAACAGAGAGAGCCCCATCATGAATAAAAATACTGTTGCCATGGACAAGAATTTCGCCATCACGATTTTTCCGATTCCAAGGGGGCTTGTCATCAGCAGAACCTCTGTATTCCCCTTGCGTTCATCCGCAAAAGAACGCATGGTCATGATGGGAATCAGAAAAATAAAATAGAAAAAGTTATTATAGAAGATATTCGGGAAAGAAAACTTCAGTGTGGGACTGTCAATGGTACTGATGGAATAGATAAAGCTTGTAGAAAATATAAACATAAACAATGCAGCCAGCACATAGGCAAATGGTGACAGAAAGAACGACTGCAGTTCCTTTTTATACAGTGAAAACATTGATTACTCCTCCTCAGCAAAATATGGATTTTCAGGCTGCTCGGATTCCTCCGGAAGTTCCGAAAGCAAATCCTGCAGACTTGATTTTTTGGCTTTCTGGGAGGTAAGCTTCAGGAATACCTGCTCCAGACTCAGTTTTGCCATGGAGATCTCCAGTACATTGCATTTATTGTTCAGCATAGCAGACAGAATCTCATTACGGACTTCGTCATTTTCAATTTCCACCATATAGCTGTAGCGGTTGGTACTTAAATATGTAATATCACGGACATTGACCACTCCCCGTACATCCTTGATCAGGCGGACAATCTTGTCCTTATCCCCTTCTACCTTCATGGAGAGCAGCGTATTGGCAAGCATGCTGTTTTCAAGGTTTTCAATGGTATCAACTGCCATGATCTCGCCTTTATTAATAATGACAACGCGCTCACATACAGCACTGACCTCGGAAAGAATATGGGAACTGAAAATAATGCTATGATCCTTTTTCAGTTCCAGGATCAGATTGCGCACCTCAATCACCTGGGACGGGTCAAGACCAACTGTCGGCTCGTCAAGAATTAATATTTTCGGATTCCCCAGCAGAGCCTGTGCAAAGCCCACACGCTGCTTATAGCCTTTGGATAAATTGCGGATCAAACGGCGGTTCACATCCGTAATGCGAAGACGTTCCATGACAGATGCTACCTGGCTGCGCCGCTCCTTGCGGGGCACACCTTTGATTCCGGCAGCAAACATGAGGTATTCCTCCACACGCATGTCCGGATACACAGGGGGGATTTCCGGGAGATAGCCAATACACTGTTTCGCCTTGGCTGCCTGCTCCGTGATATCATACCCATTTACAACAACCGTACCGCCTGTAGAAGGAAGATACCCGGCAATAATGTTCATCGTTGTAGATTTTCCGGCACCATTCGGTCCCAGAAAGCCAAGAATTTCGTTTTCACGGATTTCAAAATCTATTCCACGGACAGCCGGATTTTTGCCGTAATATTTTGTCAGATTTTTTACTTTAACCATAAAAATCTCCTTTCACGAAAATGAAGTTGCATATGCAGGGCATACACAGAGTATTATCTCATATAAAATTGTACGGAAAAAGAACAAAATATGTATTTTTTATTAAAATATGTCATATTATCCAAAAAGTTCAACTGCATAAATGATAAAATGACAGAACAGAAAATCCACAGCATCCCATAATAAAAGATAACCAATTCATGTGAAAAATTTGTGAGAACCATTGGGGAATTTTCTGAAATCCACCGCAAAAAAATTGTAATAAGCACCAAATTATTGTTAATTCTTTGTGAATTTCAGAGAGAGATATTGTCAAAATAGACAAACAGAGCTTTAGGCGTATGTCTAATATGACGAAAAAAATTCAAATTCAGGTTTGATTTTATGTAAAGGCTTGACAAAGAAAAAAGATTTAGATATAATAAATAGTGAAAAATCATTGGCTGATACTGAATATCAGTGCGCCCGTTTTTCAAAATGTTTCCAATGGGATAGTAACGCAATGTTATTATCCGATGAGAATCGGAAAATATTCCGAACCAAAAAACATGAGCAATGCTCAAATATTTAACGAGAGGGGAAATTTCAATGCTTTTTAAGAAGAGCAAGGCTATTATTGCTGCTGTACTGTCCGCTGCGATGGTTACAAATGCAATGGTAGCAACCGTAGCTTCCGCTGCTACCACTTCTGACGGCACAACAGTAGCCGGCACAAGAACCAAGGCAGAAGCTTACGGCGACAGCACTTATGCTGAGCGTTTTCTGTCACTGTACGACGATGTCGTTACCAATGGTGTAGAAAACGGTTACCTGAGCTCCAATGGTTCTTCCAGCAGTTCCTTTGGCATTCCGTTCCATGCTGTGGAAGAAGTTATCGTTGAGGCTCCTGACTACGGTCATGAAACAACTTCCGAGGCAATGTCCTACCTGGTATGGGTTGCTGCAATGAGAGATAATATTGCAACAAACATGCAGGATCAGGTTGGCACTGATGTTACATACACAGCTGACCTTGCCAAGGCTTGGAAGACCATGGAAAACATGATTCCGACCGTTCAGGATAACTTCTGGAGCGGCAACGCTGGTGTCAGCGCACAGTACTGCGGCGAATATGATATGCCCCAGGATTGTCCTGATCTGCATGCTGCTGATGCTTCCAGAACAGCTTCCAACCCGATCCACAGCTACTTTACAAGCGCATATTCCAGTGACAGTGGTCTGTATCTGATGCACTGGCTGGCTGACGTTGAAAACTGGTACGGATACGGTTCCGGCACGAATTTCACATTCATCAATACCTTCCAGCGTGGTGAGCAGGAGTCCTGTTGGGAAACTGTTCCTCATCCCTGCGTAGAGGAATTGAAGTATGGTAACAGCCAGAAGGGTCTGAAGGGTATCTTCAACAGAGATTCCCAGGTGACCAAGCAGTATGCATATACAAATGCGCCTGACGCCGAAGATCGTGCAATCCAGGCAGTTTATGATGCAAACCGCTGGGGCGTAGGCGATTCTTCTGTTACAACTAAGGCTGCTAAGATGGGCGACGAACTGCGTAATAACATGTTCGATAAGTACTATCAGACAATCGGTGAGAATACAAGCTGGACAAACGGCAATGCCGGCTATGCAAGCTGTCATTACCTGATGAACTGGTATACATCCTGGGGCGGCGCATTGGCATCCACAGGTCAGAACTGGGTATGGCAGATCGGCTGCTCCCATGCACATGAATTCTACCAGAACCCGCTGGCAGCATTTGCTCTGATTCAGGACAGTGATCTGAAGTCCGGTATGAAGGGTCAGGATGCTGTTAAGGACTACACAACTTCTCTGGAGAGACAGATCGAATTCTATCTCTGGCTGCAGTCCAGTGACGGTCCCATCGCAGGTGGTGCTACTAACTCCTATAAGGGACGTTATGAAACATATCCGTCCGGCGTTTCTACATTCAATGGTATGATGTATACGGAGCATCCCGTATATGCTGACCCGGGTTCCAACCACTGGATTGGTAACCAGGTATGGGCTGTTCAGCGTCTGGCTGAGCTCTATTATTGGGTAAAGCAGGAAGGCGATACAACTGGCGTTGCTCCCGGTGGTATGACTCTGGAAGCTGCTCTTGAGCAGATCCTGGATAAGTGGGTTGAATGGTTCATTAACAACACAATTCTGACTGACGATGGTGATTATTATATCCCGGCTACTCTGGATTGGAGCGGTCAGCCTGACAAGTGGAATGGTACTGCTACCAGCAATTCTGGTCTGACCTGCACAGTTACAGCATATGGTAATGCCGACTTTGGTTGTGTATCTTCACTGGCAAATACTCTGCTGTACTATGCAAAGGCTAAGGGTGCTACAGCGGCAGATCTTGATAAGGAGTATACTTGCATCGGTTCCTCTGCAGTAGCAGGTATTGTTGACGGTGTTTCCGCTGGCAATGGTCAGGGTGTATCATCTTCTGAAATGGCTGGTGCTTCTCTGTATCTGGCACAGCAGCTCATTGACCGTCAGTGGGATATCGGCCGTGATGATATTGGTCTGACAAGAACTGATCATAATGGTTCCTTCGCAAGAATGTTCTCTCAGCCTGTATGGATTCCCACATCATATACAGGTACAATGCCTAACGGTGACAGCATCAAGAATGGTATTACATTCTTGGATATTCGTTCCATGTACCTGAGTGCTGACAACTGCACTGGTGTCAAGACCAGTGATGAGGCCATTGCAAAGGTTCAGGAACTGAAGGCTGCTTATGAAGCTGACGTAGCAAACGGTGCAAATTGGAGCGGTGACTACTCTGCAAGCAGCGCTGAAGGTAAGGCTGAACTGGAAGCATTCGAGAATGTTGGTGCTGTTGAACTCCAGTATCACAGATTCTGGCATGCAGGTGACATCATGATGGCTCTTGGTACTATGGCTGAGCTGTATCCTGAGATTGAGCCTTCCATCCAGTATGGTGAGGAAAGCGGTGACATCCTGTACGGTGATGCCGAGGATGATGGTGACGTTGATATCATGGACGTAATTCATCTGTCCCAGTGCTTGATGGGCTCTGGCACCTTGACAACACAGGGTGCAAAGAACGCTGATGTTGACTTGAATGGTAATGTTAACTCCACAGATACTCTGAATATCATGAAGTATCTGGTTAAGCTGATTGATGAGCTTCCGGTTTAATTAAACGCAATTATGTCATTGCAGGGCGGCAGTTTTGCCGCCCTGTTCTTTTGTACTATAAATTTCCAAGCTATCAAAGAGCTTTCGTTAGACAAAAAGGGACTGTCGTACTCTCATACGACAGTCCCTCTGTTTTTTATACCAATCCTTTTCCTTCTGGCAGATAAAATCTGCCAGAATTTAGCCATCGCAGTCGGTGTAAGGAATTGAACGGGATTAGCATTGCTTAGCGATTCAGGGTTTTCTTTACCGTTGCTGCAATCGTATCAGCACACAGACCAAATGCCTTTAAGAGGTCTGCTGCCGGACCGGAATAACCAAATACGTCATTTACACCGATCTTAACAACCGGTACAGGGAAGCTTTCTGTTACACAGTCGGCTACTGCACTGCCAAGGCCACCGATAATACTGTGTTCTTCCACAGTAACAATTCTACCTGTTTCTCTGGCTGCCTTCAGGATCAATTCCTTGTCCAGGGGCTTGATGGTATGAATGTTGATCACCCTTGCTTCAATCCCCTCCCCAGAAAGTGCCTCCGCAGCATCCAGAGCTTCTGCCACCATCAGACCAGTTGCCACGATAGTGATATCACTTCCTTCACGCATTGTGATACCCTTGCCGAGCTCAAATTGATAGGTTGCAGGGTCGTTCAGAATGGGGGCAGCCAGTCTGCCGAACCGCATATAAACCGGCCCCTCATGAAGGATGGCAGCTTCCACAGCAGCCTTTGCTTCCGTATCATCACAAGGACAGATCACAGTCATACCGGGGATGGTACGCATCAGCGCCAGGTCCTCATTGCACTGATGGGTGGCGCCGTCCTCGCCGACGGAAATGCCCGCATGGGTTGCGCCGATCTTTACATTCAGATGGGGATACCCTATGGAATTGCGAACAATTTCATAAGCTCTGCCGGCAGCAAACATTGCAAATGTGCTGGCAAAGGGAATCATCCCCGTGGCAGCAAGACCTGCCGCAACGCCCATCATATTTGCCTCGGCAATGCCGCAGTCAAAGAAACGCTGGGGATATGCTTTCTTGAAAATACCGGTTTTGGTTGCAGCAGCCAGATCAGCATCCAGCACAACAAGATTGTCATATTTTTCTGCCAGCGCTGTCAGCGCTTCGCCATAGCTCTCTCTGGTCGCCTTCTTCTTTACATCAGCCATTGTTTACGCCTCCATTTCTGCCAGCTTCTGCTGAAGCTCTGCCATTGCCTGCTCATACTGCTCCTGATTGGGTGCAGTACCATGCCAGGAAACCTGATTTTCCATAAAGGAGACTCCCTTGCCTTTCACGCTCTTCTGAATAATGGCAACGGGCTTGCCGGTAATGGATTCTGCTTCATGGAACGCTTTCTCAATCGCATCAAAGTCATGTGCATCCATCACAATCACATGCCAGCCAAAAGCACGGAATTTCTCATCAATTGGCTCCGGAGAGCATACCTCGGTAATTTTGCCGTCAATTTGCAGGCCATTGTTATCCACAATAGCTGTCAGATTATCAAGACCATAATGCGCTGCAAACATGGCCGCTTCCCAAACCTGACCCTCTTCAATTTCGCCGTCACCAAGAATAGTGTACACATGATAGGGGGCACTGTTGAGTTTGCCGGACAGTGCCATGCCGCATGCCGCAGAAATTCCCTGTCCCAGGGATCCGCTGGACATATCCACGCCAGGGATATGGATGCAGGGATGCCCCTGAAGCAATGCACCAATATGACGCAGATGCGTCAGCTCTTCCTTCGGGAAGAAACCGCGTTCTGCCAGAACGGAATACAGTGCCGGTGCACAATGTCCCTTGGACAGCACCAGTCTGTCACGGTCGGGCATATCGGGATTCTTCGGATCCACGTGCATTTTTACAAAATACAGATAGGTCAGCAGATCGGCAATGGAAAGGGATCCGCCGGGATGACCGGACTTTGCATGATAGGTACCTGTCAGAATTCCCATTCTGACGTTGCATGCAGTAGCTTGCAGTTGTTTCTTGATTGTTTCGTCCATGAGTTTACCTCCATGTTTTCATAGGCGGATAAAAATCTGCCCAAGGATTAACGTTTTGAAAGAAGATAGCTGATCAGCTCTTCCATTGCCCCCTGCAGGCAGCTGCTGCGAAGAACCAGATTTGCTGCGGCTTTGGCCGCAGGAACGGCATTTGCAGGTACGGCGCTGAAATCCGCTGCCCGGAGCATTGCAATATCATTATTATAATCACCCACTGCAACAAAGGTCTTGCCCTCCATGCCCGGAAGATTCCGGTATGCGGTCAGAGCACTGCCCTTGGTCACGTTATGTGGCATCATTTCATAAAAGATATCCGCTGACTGAATGAAATCCACACCGCAGTACTGCTTTCCCTGAATATCCGCTATAAAAGACGGTATCTCCTCGGGGGTCATGGCAAAGAGCACCTTCAGCCAGTTCCCGGCCGGAATCTCATTCAGGGAGCAATAGCACGGCTCCACACCGCAGAGAGCAATATGCTTCTTCTCATATTCCGTATTGCGGACTACATAGGTAGCCTCTGCCCGAAGCACCTCCACACCTACATTGGGATGCGCTTCCAAAATTTCACCTGTAATCTCCCTTGCCTCATCCGGCAGGGTTTCTGAAAAAAGCACACGCTCCTCATGAGCATCATAAATCGCAGCTCCATTGTATACAATCATGGGATAATGCAATCCCAGTTCCTGCTGATAACGGACTGCAGCCTGAATGGTTCTGCCGGTGGCAATGGAAAACATTCCACCGGCTGCCTCAAAGCGGCGGATAGCGTCAAGATCCCGCTTCAGCGGGACTTTATCCGGAGGAAGCAGCGTTCCGTCCAGATCGGATACAATACATATCTTGCTCGGATGTTCAAACATTTTACATTTTCTCCATCCTGTCCAATAGTTTCTGAAAATAATCCGGCAGCGGACTGGAAAACTCCATATATTCACCAGTGGAAGGGTGAATAAAACCGATTTTTCTGGCATGCAGGCACTGTCCCTGGGTGCCCTTCACAGCCTTTCCATAGACATTATCTCCATAAATGGGATGTCCGATATAGGAAAGATGCACCCGGATCTGATGGGTTCTGCCCGTTTCAAGGCGCAGCCGCAGATGGGCGTAGCCGCCGTACTGGCGCAGCACCTCATAATGGGTGACAGCATGCTTGGAGTTTTTCTCCGTCACACACATCTTCTTCCGGTCAATGGTACTTCTCCCGATGGGAGCGTCAATGGTACCCGTCGGTTCCTTGAAGTATCCCACTGCGATGGCTTCATATTCTCTGGTAAAGCTGTGCGCTTTAATCTGTTCTGCCAGCTTCTGGTGGGCATTGTCATTCTTTGCCACAATCAGCAGACCGCTGGTATTCTTATCAATGCGGTGGACAATCCCCGGACGGATCACACCATTGATACCGGAAAGAGTGCCCTTACAGTGATACATCAGTGCATTGACAAGTGTTTCATCATAGTTCCCCACCGCAGGATGTACTACCATTCCCTTGGGTTTATTCACCACCAGCAGATCATTGTCCTCATAAACAATATCCAGAGGAATGTCCTGGGCGACAACCTCCACTTCTTCCGGAGGCGGGACAGTAACGATAATGTGCTGCCCTGCAGCAGGGCGGTAATTCTTGGGGACGCAATTGCCATCCACCAGAACATTGCCGCTGACAATTAATCCCTGGACAGCGCAGCGGGTCAGGCCAATGCCGAGAGTTGCAATCCACTTGTCCAGTCGGCTTCCCTCTGCCTCAGCCGGAAATTGCAGCTCATGCCTTGTCATGGGAGGTCTCCTCTTCTTCTGCAGATTTCTGCTTCTGCTTTCCTTCCTTGTCCATAAAGAAAAGAATATAGATAAACAGCAGTGCTGTACCGATGCAGACGCAGCAGTCAGCGAAATTGAACACCGCAAAATCGAACAGCTGCACATCCAGATAATCCACCACGGCTCCATTGGGACGGAACAGCCTGTCCAGCATATTGCCCAAGGCTCCGCCGATGACCAGTACCAGGGACCAGAGCAGCAGGGGCTTTTTTCTTCCATACCGGCACAGGATATAAATGCACACGCCTACGCCGAGAATGGTGAATACCAGAAGAAACGCCCTTTTGCCGGAAAGGCTGCCAAACGCCGAACCCATATTTTCGATATAATGCAGATGCAGAATATCCAGATCCCCGAGTTTGAGAAAGCCCGTCTCTCCGACTGGTCTGATGTGCTCCACAACCCAGAATTTGATCCACTGATCTACTCCGACAAGAGCTGCAATGACAAGTGCTGCAAGTATCAGCAAAGCATTCCCTCCTAAAAGCATGTTCCCATGTTCATAAACAAGCTTGCTGTCATGGTGGCAGCAAGCCTGTTTTATTGTTACTCTACTACAGTCGCACAGCGTGCACAAAGTGTCGGATGTGCCGCATGCTTGCCGACAGTCTCGGAGTAGCACCAGCAGCGCTCACACTTCTCACCTGCTGCCTTTTCAATGGTATAGGTGACATCTTCACCGTTCGTCTCTCCCTGAACAACTTCTACAGCAGAAACAATCAGAACATCCTTGAGCTCCTCAGCCATTGCTGCAAATGTTTCAACGGTCTGTGCATCCTTGCAGGTCATGATCACCTTTGCCTCAAGGGACTTGCCGATGACCTTTTCGTTGCGCTTTTCTTCCAGCTTTTTATTCACTGTCTCCCGGATTGCATAGATACCGTCCCACTTCTCAGTAAAGGCAACGTCCGCTGTCAGACCGGTTTTGGGCAGCATTTCATTGAGGAATACACTCTGGGTATCATCCTCTGCACGATGGGGCATAAAGCGCCAGATTTCCTCAGCAGTAAAGCTGAGAATGGGAGCTACCAGTCTTGTGATAGTATCCAGAATGCGGAACATTGTTGTCTGCGCTGCACGGCGTGTTGCAGATTCCATCTTCTCACAGTACAGCCGATCTTTAATGATATCCAGATAGAAGCTGGACAGATCCACAACGCAGAAATTATGAATTGCATGGAATACTACATGGAAATCATATGCATGATAAGCAGCATTCACCTTATCGGTCAGTGCATCCAGCCGCATCAGAATCCACTTGTCAATTTCCTCCAGGGATTCCAGCGGAACAGCATTTGTATCCGGATTGAAGACAGTCTCACCGTCACTGAAGTTACCCAGAATGTACCTTGCTGTATTACGAATTTTCTTATATGCATCGGACAACTGGCTCAGAATCTCCTTGGAAATTCTGATATCGGAATGATAATCGGAAGAAGCGACCCAAAGGCGGAGAATATCCGCACCGTACTGATCAATGATCTCGCCCGGCTCAATGCCGTTGCCAAGGGATTTGGACATCTTCTGCCCCTTGCCGTCAACAACCCAGCCATGGGTGCAGACCTGCTCATAGGGCGCTGTACCCTTATATACAACGGAGGTCAGCAGGGAGGACTGGAACCAGCCTCTGTACTGATCGGCACCCTCCAGATAGAGGTCAGCCGGCCAAGACAGACAGTCATAATTGTCCATGACCGCAGTATGAGAAACACCGCTGTCAAACCAGACGTCCATGATATCATATTCCTTGGTGAATTTCTTGCAGCCGCACACGCACTGGGTATCTGCCGGAATCAGCTCGGATACTTCCTTTGTCCACCAGGAATCAGCGCCCTCCTCACGGAATACATCCGCAATACTTGCGATGGTTTCATCCGTAACGATGGGCTTTTTGCAATCCTTGCAGTATACGATCGGAATCGGAACACCCCAGGTTCTCTGGCGGGAAATACACCAGTCGCTGCGGTCACGCACCATACCCTTAATGCGCTCTTCGCCCCATTCCGGAATCCATTGCACATCCTCAATTGCTTTAATTGCCTCATCCTTGAAGCCCTTTACCGAACAGAACCATTGCTCTGTTGCACGGTAAATAATGGGCTTATGGCATCTCCAGCAGTGGGGATACTGATGGACAATCTTCTGCATTGCCAGCATTGCGCCCAGCTCTTCCAGCTTGGCAGCAATTGCCTTATTGGCAGTATCCGTATCCATGCCTGCAAACTCGCCGGCTTCCTCCGTCTGACAGCCCTTGTCATCCACGCACACCAGAATGCCGATATCCTCATAATTCTTGCAGACCTCAAAATCCTCCACGCCGTAGCCGGGTGCGGTATGCACACAGCCGGTACCGCTTTCCAGTGTAACATGGTCACCTACGATGATCGGGGACGGTCTGTCATAAAGCGGGTGAACGGTCTTCATGCCCTCCAACTCGGCGCCGGTGAAGATGCCTTCCGTAGTATAATCTGTAATTCCGGCAGTTTCCATGGTAGTTTTCACCAGCTCATCTGCCATGACGTAGTACTCATCGCCCACCTTGACCAGAGTATAATTATACTCCGGTCCCAGACAGATTGCCAGGTTGCCGGGAATCGTCCAGGTGGTAGTGGTCCAGATCACGAAGTAAACATGCTCCAGATCCAGTCCCATCTTTGTGAACATGCCCTTATCATCGGTAACACGGAACTTTACATAGATGGACTGGCAGGGATCATTCTCATACTCAATTTCTGCTTCTGCCAGAGCGGTATTGCAGTCAGGGCACCAGTACACAGGCTTCAGCCCCTTGTACATGTAACCCTCCTTTGCCATTTTGCCGAATACCTCTACCTGGCGTGCCTCATATTCCGGTTTCAGTGTCAGATAGGGATCATCATAATCGCCCAGGCTTCCCAAACGCTTGAACTGTGCCATCTGATTCTTGACATGCGTCATTGCAAAGTCCTTGCAGTGACGTCTCAGCTCAACAGGAGAAATTGCACCTTTCTCCACACCGATTGTCTTCATTGCTTTCAGCTCAATGGGAAGACCGTGGGTATCCCATCCGGGAACATAGGGGGCATAGAAGCCGCTCATGTTCTTGAATTTGACAATAAAGTCCTTCAGTGTCTTATTCAGAGCCGTTCCAAGATGAATCTGACCATTTGCATAAGGCGGTCCGTCATGAAGAATGAATGTGGGTTTGCCCTCATTCTTTTCCATCATCTTGTAGTAAAGCCGCTCATTTTCCCACTTTGCCAGCGTCTCCGGCTCACGCTTGGGGAGATTGCCGCGCATGGGAAAATCCGTTTTCGGCATATTCAAGCTATTCTTGTAATCCTGTGCCATAGTGATGGTTCCTTTCTCTCTATATAATTGCCAAAATTGTATCAGGACTCAGCAGGAGCCTCAGCGTTCTGACTATTATTCTCACCGAACTGCAGATCACTGAATCTGGACTCATATGCACCCCGGATCACTCTGGTAGAAAACTGAGAGGTTGCAAAGGGATCGGGCTTTGCCTCATCCTCCGTAACGGTACTCTCCTCTTTTTCAGGAGCAGCAGCTTCCTCTTCCTTAGCCGCATCCTTTCCGAATTCTGTATTGTCAGCCTCCGGCATTGCAGAAATCATCTCAAGATGGCTCTTATACATATCAAACAGGCTGCGTTTAAAGTCAGCAACCAGTTTTCTTGCCTGTACCAGAGCTTCCTGCTCCTTAGCAATTTCTGCTCTGTTCTTTTCCATCGCAATTTCATGCTGACGGGTTGCCTCATCCAGCAGAACAGCCGCTTCTTCCTTTGCCTTTTCCAGAATCTGCTCTGCCTTCTCATTGGCTTCCGCAATCACACGGTGTCCTTCCTTCTGGGCACCAAGCAGCGCATCCTTGAGGGCTTCCTCGTCCTTCATGTACTCACGGACCTTGTCAGCCAGGATCTGTATCTTACGGTTGTTTTCCTCACGCTCATTATCGATTTCCTGGAAGGATGCTTCCAGCTGTCCCAGAAATTCATCAATATCCTCAGGGCGATAACCCCAGGCTGCCTTTTCAAATCGTTTTTCTCTGATGTCCTTTGCAGTTATCATCGATCTTCACCTCTTCAACATTATAAATATTTCTCAATGGTAATATGCAGCCGTCCCTTTTTAGTGGGACCGCTGAGCTCACTGACACGAAATTTTCCGTGTCCCCTCACTGAGAACACATCTCCCTGTGCCACAGTACGGGAAATATCCAGCACCTGGCTGTAGTTCAGCATCACCAAACCGGAATGAATATAATCTGCACATACGCCTCTGCCGGCATTGAGTGCCGTTCTGAGCACTGCATCCAGCCGGGGGGATGCAACGGTTCCTGTGATCTCTTTGGTCTCCCGGACCGGCTCGCAGACAAAGGGAAGTGCATCCGTTACCTGAACTCCGACACGTCCTATTTTGCCCAGCTGTCTGCATACTGCGGCAGCTGTGGGAGTGACAAAACACTGAATTTTTCCCGGTGTGACAAAAATATCCCCCACAGTATCACGCTGTACCTGCTGTGCCATAATACTGCCCAGCACATCACGATGCGTTAGCCGGTCAGCCGCCCGGAATGTAAAGGTCAGACAGATGATCGGGAACTCCTCATCCTCCGGCGGGTAATCCCTGGGATGAATGCATAGAATTCCCCGCTCCGCCTCCGGGTAACCGCCGAAAAAACGGTATGTCCCGGATTCCAGATGCTGCGTCAGCATGGTATACTGGCGCAGATCCAGAAAGGCAGTAAATCCGCGGTAGGCATTCCGTTTCACCATATCCTGTACATGAGCCAGCAGAATCCGGTCAGCATCCTGCTGTTTTTTATCCGACAGCATGTCAGATGATCACGCCGTTGCTCTCCAGCTCTGCTGCCAGATCATCGCCAATGAATCCGACATTATAGGGGGTGATGATATAGGTCAGATTTGCAACCGGCTTCAGGCTGCCGCTGATTGCATAGGAAACACCAACCAGAAAATCAATGATTCTTCTTCTGTTCTCAGGAGAAGTTGCCTCCAGATTCAGAACAACAGTCTTTCTGCTGATCAGGTGATCCGCAATTGCCTTGGAATCTGTGAAAGCTTCCGGCTTTACCAGAACCACCTGCAGCTGAGCCGTTGCCTGAATATTCACAATATTTGAGCCGGGCGTTCTCTCCTGCTGCATCTCCTCATATCCATGATGGGGAGCGGACTCTGCGCCGGATGCCTGTTCAGATACATCGGACGGGAAAAAGAATTCCTTCATGTTGTCAAATATTTTCATAGCTTTCTCCATTCTCCGTACGTGTTAATTTCTTTTGGTGCGTACGGCCACCTTGTTAACTCATACTAATTCTCTATCAAACTACCCAATAGCTTGATAGAGAGCGCGTGCTGACGCACTCGCCATTGTATGCCGTAAAACGGCATACAATCCGTCCATTCTCATATGCCGCCTGCGGCGGCTATGAAAATCATGATTTTCAAATGAGAATAGTATCAATACACTCTTGGGCCGAACAATGCGGAACCGATTCTGACAAGATTGGAGCCGCAGGCAATGGCGTCTTCATAGTCGCCGGACATGCCCATGGACAAAATCTTCATTTCCGCATTCGGCACGCTGCGCTGTGCTGTCTGCTCAAACAGCTTGTGCATTTCCTCCAGGTAACGGGTATCCTGGGTAGGAGGCGGTATGGTCATCAGACCGCATATATGGATATTCGGAAGTACTGCAGCCTCCTCCAGAAGCTGGGGAAGCAGCTCCGGTGTGACGCCGCTTTTGGTAGCCTCACCGCCGATATTGACTTCCAGGAGAATATCCTGACAAATGCCATGCTTTCCGGCACAGCGGCTGATTTCTGCTGCAAGGGACATCCGGTCAACGGACTGGATCATTGCCACATTTCCCATCAGGTATTTTACTTTATTTGCCTGAAGATGTCCGATAAAGTGCACCGGTATGCTGGCTTTGTACGCTTCACGCTTGGACTGGTATTCCTGCACCCGGTTTTCACCCAGCAAACGAATTCCGCAGTCAATGGCATAGTTGACAATTTCCGGTGCAACGGTTTTCGTCACTGCCATGAGTGTGATATCCTCCGGATTTCTGCCGCTTTTCAGTGCAGCCGCAGCAATGCCCTCACAGATGCGTGCATAATTGTCACGCACATAAGCAAACTCATTCTCCATCCGCATCAATTCCTTTCGTAATAATGGAATCATACAACATCAGGTATCCACTCTCTGTTGTTTCTGCAGAGATGACATAGTCCTTGCCTTCGTAAATGACATCCAGCTTCCGGAATTCCGGCTGTTCACCATTGAGGACGTAAACTCCTCTGTAGCTATTGGTCACCTCCGTAACCAGACCGGTTTCCGGGTCAGTGACTTCTTCTGTTATTTCCTTGAAATGCAGCGCACTTCTCGGAACCATAATTCCCTGATATACGCCGCGGATAATCTCCACAAGCTCCGTACGATGCTGCACCAGATCAAAAGTCAGTTCCTCACAGCTCACCACCATAATTGTCTGGGCATCACCATTGGTATTGTCAAGCTTGACAATTTCACCTGTAACGATATCAGAGGTCGAAGTAAACTTCAGCGTCACATTATCGCCGATTTCATAAATTCTGGCAGAATTGTCCACAACTGCTGCCAGTGCCCATTCATAGCCGTCAATGAGCTTTCCTACAATATTGCTGTCACTCAAGGGCTTATCTGCCACACTATGCAGCTGATCAACGGTCAGGGAATCCAGAGAGGAAAGATTCAGTGTACTTTCATATCCGTCCGCATAGCTGACAAAGTAGCAGGCCTTGTCCGCAACAATGGTATCCAGCGGCGCCTCCTGCGCCATGGACAGGGATGTAATTTCGGAGCGTATGCTTTCCATTCTGGCATCATAACTGATGTCACTTTGCGTCACCAGCTGATAGGTGCTCAGGAGAACAACCATCTCCTCCTTCTGGGACTGGAGATCGGAAAGATCTCCCTTTTCACGGCTGTACAGATAACTGCGGTAGGTCTCATCAAATAAACCGGAAATATTGGAGGGCTGCGCAGTTTGCGTCGTGCCGGGATTGGAGATGCGCTCCAGCAGGGAAAGCTCATTTTCCAGATGATCCATGCGCTGCTTGATCTCAATCTGGCTCTCCGAGGAATAGACATTTGCAATCACAGAACCAATTCCCAGCTTACCGCCGTCCGCAACCTCATAGCTGATCACACCGGAACCATCATAGGTTATCACCTGTTCATCACGGATGAACACGCCCTGTACCGACTCGGAGTCGCTGCCCACAGTCATCAAAGCAGTCTCGGTTGTATAGTCCTTGGAAAATGTCTGAAAAATGACATTTACCACAGTCAGGATCACAAAGATCGCAACAAGGCCAAGGACAATTCTCAGCATTTCTGAGTTCATAGCATCACCGGCTCTTATTCAGACTTTTCTTCTGCATCCAGAATGGAAATCGGCTTTGACGGCGCAATGGTAGTAATGGCATGCTTGTACGCCATCTGCTGCTGTCCGGCGCAGTCAAAAATCACCACATAATTGTCAAAACCCTTGACAATCCCCTTGAACTGGAAACCATTCACAAGGTAAGTTGTGACAAGAATCCGCTCCTTCCGTGCCTGGTTCAGAAAAGTGTCCTGTAAATTCATCATCTTGTTCATCATAATTGCTCCTTCTCCCGTCTACCGGGATGATTTTTCTGTCTGTCCTATTGCAGTGCCATTCCTTCGGAATGACGTGCATGTTTTCATTGCACCCGGAAATCCGGCACTCAAAAACCGTACCAGATTCTGTTGTCTGAGAAACAATCAAAACACTTATGATTCATTATACCACAAATTTTCATTTTTGGCTATCATTTTTTCAGCTTTTTTAGAAATTTCTTGCAGTTCATCATTTTTGCCCAATATCAACCATCGAATTTGAACATTTCGACGAAACCAGGTAAGCTGCCGCTTGGCATATCGCCGTGTTTCCTGCTTGATTGTTTCCACACATTCCTCTAACGAGGACCTGTTTTCGAAATAGGGAATCAATTCCTTGTAGCCAATGGCACTGGCGGCAGTCTGCATTTCTCCCAGCCGGTACACAGCTTCTGCTTCTTCCAGCAGCCCCCTGTCCAGCATTCTGTCCACCCGAAGGTTGATTCTGTCATATAAATCACTGCGGCTGGCAAAGTCCAGCCCCAGAATTCTCGCATCATAGGGCGATGGATGGGAAGCATTCTCTTCTTTGAACCGGGTAAAGGATTTTCCTGTTGTAAGGCAGACCTCCAGAGCACGCACGACGCGTACCATATTATTGGGATGAATTGACGCTGCTGCCTCGGGATCCAATGCAGCAAGGCGGGCATGGAGTGTCTCCTTTCCCAGGGTGTTGCCTTCCTCATAAAGCTGTTCCCGGAGCGCCGGATCATTGCCCTCCCGGGCAAACTGCATGCCGCTGAGAAGACTGTCCACATACAGTCCGGTACCTCCCACCAGAATGGGAAGCTTCCCTCTTCCGGCCACTTCAGCAATGGACGCTTTTGCAAGCTCCACATATTCCGCAGCAGAAAATGCTCTGTTTCTTGGGAGAATCCCGATCAGATGATGGGGTACTCCCTGCATTTCCTCATGCGTGGGCTTTGCAGTGGCAATGTCCATCCCCTCATAGATCTGCATGGAATCCGCAGAAATGATTTCGCCGTTGTACTGCTGGGCAAGAGCAATGCCGAGTGCTGTTTTTCCCGATGCCGTGGGGCCGACTACTGCCAGAACAGGTTGCTTCTTCATGATTTCCTATATTCTCCGTTTGAATTGTTTTTCCAGATTGTATTTTGACATGGTAAACATCACTGGTCTGCCATGGGGGCAATGGCGGATATTCTCGTCCCTGCAGACCTGCTCTGCCAGTGCCTGCAGCTCCTGAATGGAATTTTTATCATTGGCTTTAATAGCGGACTTGCAGGCAAGCTCATGGAGCATATCATCCAGCAGGTGGGTCTGGGGATTGACCTTTCCCAGAAACAGATTGTGTGCAAGCTCCTGAACAATTTCGTCGATATTCAGTCCATCGAAAAACACCGGTGCTGCCGTTGTAACAACATAGGGCTTATGAAAAAAATCAAAGGCAAATCCGAGACGCTCCAGCAATGCCTGCTGTCCCTCCATGGCAGAAAATTCATCCATGGTCAGGAGCACGCGGCACGGCTCCAGAAGCATCTGCTGGTACTGCCGACAGTTGTCATGGCGCAGCTTCTCAAAAATCACACGTTCATGAGCAGCATGCTTATCAATGATGATCATGGTTTCTCCGGACTGGGCAAGAATGTAGTTGTTGAACAGTTCACCGATAACCCGGACATCCGGGAAGGGCTCCGTTTCCAGCTCCTGCACTTCCATCTGAGAGCCGGGAGCAGCAGCCGGTTCCGGAACGGATACAGAGGCTGTCTGCCGGAGGGGCATTTCTTCTGCCCCGGGATCACCGCTATCAATGACAGTTTTCGCAGGTGAGACATCGGCAAACAGGCTTTGCCTTACAGGCACCGCAGATGGCTCCGGCTGCGCAGGCGGCGTCCGCTGTACCGGCACCTGGAAGGGCATTGCTGCAGCCGGGAGCGATTCCTGTACTGCCGGTGACGTATGGGTTACAGCCGGTGCGGGCGGAGTCTGATCTGGCACCAACGGCTGCTGGGTATAAACGGGCGTTTCCGGCTCCTTGGCATACCAGTCCCTGGCAGGCTGGGGTGCCTGAAATTCATAGATCAGCCCCGCCTTCATCAGGGCATTTTTCACAGCAAAATAAATGGTATTGATCACTGTCTTTTCATCGGAAAAACGCACCTCTGCCTTTGCAGGGTGAATATTGACATCCAGCGTATCCGGTTCCATCTCCAGCATCAGGACGCAGGCTGGAAATTTATTGGTCATCAGCAGATTTTCATACGCACTTTCCAGCGCAACGGAGCAGACCCTGGAACGGACAAATCGGGTGTTGACGAAGAAATTCTGAAAGCTGCGGTTATTCTTGGCGTAGAGGGGCTTGATCACATAGCCCTTTACTGCAATACCGTTCTGCTCATAGGCCACGGGAATCAGATCCCTTGCGAAATCCCTGCCATAAACCGCATGGATGGCAGCTAAAAGGGTACCGCTGCCGTCAGAATGGAATTCCAGCCGGTTGTCCCGGATAAATTTAAAGGCAATTTCCGGGTGGGAAATGGCAATTTTCTGGATGATCTGCGAGACAGCGTTTCCCTCCGCCGTATCACGCTTCATGAATTTACGGCGTGCCGGCACATTAAAGAACAAGTTCTTAACCAGAATGGTAGTCCCGTCCGGGCAGCCGCATTCCTCCGGAAGCCCTGCATCGGTTCCGGCAATTTCGTATTTGGTTCCCATGGGATCCTCATGGCGTTTGGTCAGTACCGTTACCTTTGCTACAGCTGCTACGGAAGCAAGCGCTTCCCCGCGGAACCCCAGAGTACAAATGCTTTCCAGGTCCGCCTTTTCCGAAATTTTACTGGTGGCATGGCGCAGAAAAGCCGTAGGCACATCCTCCGCCGCCATTCCGCAGCCATCGTCCACAATCCGCATGAAGGAGGTGCCGCCGTTTTTGATTTCCACCGTAATATGCTGTGCGCCGGCGTCAATTGCATTTTCCACCAGTTCCTTAATGACGGATGCCGGCCGTTCAATCACCTCGCCCGCTGCAATCAGCTCGGAAACCGCTTTATCAAGTACGGAAATAACAGCCATGGTAACTCCTTTCGTTGCCTAATGGGAACCTCTAAAAACATGTTTTTAGAGGTGGGGTGTGGGGGAGCAATGCCAACAACTTAAGAAGAACACACGATAAGTGAGCAGATTGAAAGGGCGCAGCCCTCCCGGGGTTGAGGGGGCGGAGACCCCCTATCATTGCCCCCTCCCTTCAGGGAGGGGGTCGGGGGTGGGCAACTTTGACAAACAATCCCTTAAGTTGATGACATTGTGTGGGATGACTCCCCACGGGGTGGGGAGATGCCCCAAAGGGGCAGAGGGGACGGACGCCGGTCAGGCAAAGTCCTACAAAATCCACCTTTTCTTCTTTTCCGATTTTAAAAACAGGAGGTTTTTAGCGGTTGCCTAATGATACTCAGATTCTCTGAAAGCTCGTTTTGCTCTTACCGTTCCAGCATTGTACAGAGTTCTTCCAGCAGCTCACGGCATTCCCCATCGCTGAGCTCGCTGATATTGGTGCGGCGCAGACGATCCGGAATCTCGGATTCCGTCTGACTGCCGAAGCTGATCTGCTGCTCAGTTTCCGGAATTTTCTGCTGCTTGGAGGCTGCCGCCAGAGCTTCCAGTTCAGCAAGAAGCTGACTGGCACGGCTCAGCACCTTGGGAGGCAGTCCGGCAAGCCTAGCAACATCAATGCCATAGCTGTCATCCGTACCGCCCGGTACAATTTTTCGGAGGAAACGAATACCGTCACGTCCCTTCTTTACCGCAACACTGTAATTCTTCACGCCGTCCATCTGGGACTCCAGGGCAATCAGTTCATGGTAATGGGTGGCAAACAGGGTCTTGCAGCCCAATCCCCGTGCGCTGCAGATATGCTCCGCTACTGCCCGGGCAATGCTGATGCCGTCAAAGGTGGAGGTACCGCGGCCAACCTCATCCAGCACAACAAGACTGTCCTTAGTGGCGTAGCGGAGGATTTCCGCTACCTCCTTCATTTCTACCATAAAGGTGCTTTCTCCGGCTGCCAGGTCATCGGAAGCACCGACTCTGGTAAAGATTCTGTCTGCAACCGAAATCTTGGCATAGCTTGCCGGCACAAAGGAACCCATCTGCGCCATGAGCACAATCAGCGCCGTCTGGCGCATATAGGTAGATTTACCGGACATATTCGGCCCTGTAATAATGGACATGCGGTTGGCGCCGGTATCCAGATAGGTATCATTGGGAACAAATACCTCTTCCTCCAGCATTTGTTCCACAACAGGATGTCTGCCATCCCGGATATACAGCGAGCCGTCAATGGCAATATCCGGCTTGCAATAGTTATTCTTCGCCGCCGTCTCTGCAAAGGATACAAGAACATCCAGCGCTGCCACTGCAGCCGCCGTTTCCTGCACTGTCACAAGTGCCTGTGCCAGATAATCACGCACCTGGGCATAGAGATCCTGCTCCAGCTGTAGTGCTCTGTCCTTGGCACTGAGCACCGTATTCTCCGCCTCCTTCAGCTCCTGCGTAATGAAGCGCTCGCAGTTAGCCAGGGTCTGCTTGCGGATATAGTGCTCCGGTACCTTGTCATAAAAGGACCGTGTAACCTCAAGATAATAACCGAATACACGGTTATAGCCGACTTTCAGATTTTTAATGCCCGTACGCTCCCGTTCCCGTTCTCCGATTTCATCAATCAGGCTGCTGCCGCCGTTCTGGATCCGGCGCAGTTCATCCAGATCCTTGTCAAAACCCTCACGGATGACACCGCCATCCTTGATCAGTGCCGGCGGCTCCTCCACAATGGCACGATCCACCAGATCCGCAATATTCTGAAGATCGGATATCTGTCCGTTCAGCTTCCGCAGCAAAGCAGAACCGGACAGGCGCTCCAGAATTGCCTTTATCTGAGGCAATTCCCCTGCCGTTGCTGCCATGGCACGAAGATCACGGGGCATCGCTTTTTTGTAAACAATCCTCGTCATCAGACGTTCCAGGTCATAGACCCTGTCCAGACAGTCCTCCAGATCCAGCAGCTCCACGCTGTTCTTCATCAGCAGCTCCACCGCATCAAGTCTTGCCATAATTTTGGCGGGACTGCGCAGGGGGCGTTCCACCCATGCTTTCAGCATCCGCTTGCCCATGGAGGTACGGGTGCTGTCCAGCACCCACAGCAGTGTGCCCTTCTTCTCCCCTGTCCGCATCGTGCGCACAAGCTCGAGATTCCGCATGGCATTGTAATCCAGTGCCATGTAGGAGGCGCTGTCACTGAGTTCCAGACTGGTAAATCGTCCCACCGGTACCTTCTGGGTACTGTGTATGTACTCAAACATACCGCAGACCGCAGCCGTTTCACAGCCCGTCCGCTGCAGCCCCAGCTCCTCCAGAGAATTCACTGAAAACTGCCGGCATACGGTTTCCCCTTCATGCTCCGGCATGAAGCACTCTTCATCCCGGAGGGCTGCTGCGCAGCGAAGACGGATTTTCAGGAAATTTCCCACTTCTTTCAGAGAAAGAAACGCCTTATTGAAAATAATCTCCGCTGGCATATAGCGGGACAGAAGGTTAATGATCTCATCTTCCTTATGCTTCTCTGCAACAGGGTACAACGCAGCTTCTCCCGTAGAAAGGTCAGCAAAGCACAGTGCCGTGCCATCCGGACCGCAGTAGGCACAGCAGAGAAAATTATTGGAAGCATCATCCAGCATATTATTCTCTATCACGGTGCCCGGCGTTACAACCCGGATTACCTCGCGTTCCACCAGTCCCTTGCTTAATGCCGGATCCGTCATCTGTTCACAAATGGCTACACGGTACCCAAGATCAATCAGCCGCTTGATATACAGCTCGCAGCTGTGATAGGGAACGCCGCACATGGGAGCACGCTCCTCCAGACCGCAGTCACGGCCGGTCAGCGTCAGCTCCAGATCCCTGGATACACGGATGGCATCGTCAAAGAACATCTCATAGAAATCCCCCAATCTGTAAAACAGCACGCATTCCGGATATTTTTTCTTGGTTTCCAGATACTGCTGCATCATGGGGGAAAGTTTTTTCTCATCAATATCTTTCAGTTCCAACTGCACAACCGCCTTTCTCCATCCGTTTTTCCAATGTCCATTCACAAATCCTCCGCACACCCTGCCGGAATCAGCCGGGGCATGCAGAGCGTATTGCGGGAACCTCCCAAAACTTGTTCTCAGAAGTGGGGTGCAAGGCACAGCCCTGCAAAATAGCCTCTTCTTCCCCTATGCAAAACAAAGTTTCCGGGTTTTTAGGGATTCCCTTGCAGTGATCATTTCCAATCAGTGGCATCCTCCGCAGCTACCGCAGTCACCGCTGCAGGAAGCTGTGGTCACATCACAGGTAGCGGGATCCGCACCATTGGCGGACATGGTAATAATGGTATTGATCTGATTGAGCAGATCATCCATGGCTGTCTTGGCAGCAGTGAATACCTTCATCTTTGGATTTTCCATAATCTGCTGATACAGACTCTTGATGACCTCATCCAGCTCGGAAATATGCTCCTGGTTCTTGTCCTGCTTGCCCATCTCCATGTTCAGCTCCAGGCGTTTGAGATTGAACGCCCCGATCAGATTCTGCAGCTGTTCGTCATCATCATTCGCCTGCTTTGCAAGCTGATAGGCAATATAACGGTCATCCACCTGAATTGCTTTGCCCAGTTCTCTTGCCATTTCAATACTATCCATGAATCATTCTCCTTTGCCATCGTTCCATAACTGGCCGGTTACAAGACCATTATGGGTTTCGGTAATCCGGACATCCGCAAAGCTGCCGATCAGCTCCGGATTTCCGGGAAATTCTACAAGCATATTCTCCGAGCTCCTGCCCGTCAGCATGCCCGGCCGCTTCCGGCTCTCTCCGTCCGCCAGAACACGCAGGGTTCTGCCAAGAAAACGCCGGTTGTTTTCCACAGAAATTTCCCTCTGCAGTGCCAGCAGCTGCTGCATTCTTTCGCTTTTTTCGGCGTCCGTCGTAGAATCCGGCATGGAAGCAGCCCTGGTTCCGGTACGCCTGGAATAGATGAAGGAGTACACATTGTCATAGCGCACCTTCCGCATTAATGCCAGCGTATCCGCAAAATCCTCCGGGCTTTCATCCGGAAAGCCCACAATCAGATCCGTCGTAATGGAAAATTCCGGATCCTTGTTACGGATATACTGTACCTTTCTGAGGTAGGTGTCCACCGTATAGCGGCGGTTCATCCGTTCCAGCACTCCGTCGCTTCCGGACTGCACCGGCAGATGCAGGTGCTTTGCCAGATGCCCGCACTCCAGAATCGCGTCCATCATCTCCGGAGTTGCATCCTTGGGATGGGAGGACATAAAACGGATCCAGTACTCCCCTTCGATTTCGTTGAGTTTCCGCAGCAGTGACGGGAAGTCCATGCCGTTCTCCAGATCCCTGCCATAGGAATTGACATTCTGACCCAGAAGCATGATTTCCTTATATCCTTTTGCAACCAGATCCCGCACCTCTGCAATGATATGCTCCGGACGGCGGCTGCGCTCACGTCCGCGGACATAGGGAACAATGCAATAGGTACAGAAATTATTGCATCCGAACATAATCGGCACGGATGCCTTGAAGCTGCTGTCACGGACAATGCCCATCCCCTCCGGAATATCCGTATCAATTGCAATATCCTGGGCATAGCGCACACCGTGCATATGGGCATAGAGCATCTGCGCCAGCCGGCTGACTGACGAGGTGCCAAGCACAATATCCACATGACTATAGGATGTGCGGATTTTCTCTGCGATCTGCTGCTGAGCGGTCATGCACCCGGTCACGCAGATCACCAGCGCCGGATTTTCACGCTTCAGCTTCTTGATACTGCCCAGGGTGCCGAACACCCGGTCCTCCGCATTTTCACGGACAGCGCAGGTATTATACAAAATAAGGGACGCTTTTGCGATATCCTCTGTAAAGCCATATCCCATCTGCTGCAGGATGCCTTTGAGCTTTTCTCCGTCTGCCAAATTAAGCTGGCAGCCAAAACTATGCAGATATGCAAGCGGCTGCTCCGGCATGGCAGAAAGCCATGCCTTCACTGCACGGATACAGTCCTCCGCAGAGGGCAGCTGTGCCGGATCAAATGAATTCTGCAAGGATTCTCCTCCTGTTGTTTAAAAGTCTTATTTTTAATTATAGCACAGGCACTGTCGAAATGCAAGTATTTTTGTACATTTTCACGATGCTACCGGATTTCCTTCACCGTAAAGCCTGCATCCTCCACAGCACTGCGCAGCTGATCAAGGAATTCCAGGTCAGGGTAGCCGCTGTATACAATCTTTGCACTCTCTGATTTCAGATCCACTGCGGCCTTCACACCGGGGAACTGATTCAGCACGCCCTCCACATTTGCTTTGCAATGCTCACAGTTCATGCCGCTGATATACATTGTATAGCTTCCGCCGCCCCCGGGCAGCGGCTCCGCCGGAGCATTCCGCTTTCTGTGTCTTATCCACAGAATCAGCAGAATCAGCACAATGAGAAATACAATGCCCGCTGCTGCAGCAATGATATAAGTCAGATGCTCCTTCATATAAATACCCCCTCAATAGGAATGATTATCTTATATTATAGCACAGTTTCATAAAAAATGCAAAACGATTTTTTCTCCGGTAACATATTCTCACAAAATCACCGCATATAGTTTACAGGAACCCTTGAAAAAGGGACAATTTTGTACTATTTTCATTTCCGCCTGCAAACGGATCTGCGGACGGACAGCTGCCTGAGGCGGCGTATGAAAATGCATGGGACGGCTATTTTGCATACAAAATAGCACGAGTCTGCACAGCAGGCGACCTCAAACAAAATTCCTGCATTTTGCTTGAGGATTAGTATTGAATGGGAGTGAGGTTATGCACAGTCAGCAAAATGACAGAGCCATCATGCTGGGGGTCTATATTCTGGAACACCGGGCAACAGTCCGTGCCGCCGCAAAGCAATTCGGAATTTCCAAAAGCACCGTACATAAGGATGTCAGCGAACGTCTACCCAATATCCGGCCTCTGCTGGCAGCACAGGTACGGGAAGTACTTTTGCAGAATAAACAGGAGCGTCATATCCGGGGCGGTCTGGCAACAAAAGAAAAATATGCCAGACTTGCTGCCAGACAGCGATAGTCCAACCTGATTGTTCCCCTGGAATCCGGCACATTTCATTTTCTCTGCCTGTGCCGGATTTCTCTCTTTTTCTTCTCTTTTGTTTTAATAAATAGTTAACATTAAATACATTATTTATTAATTTTTGTAAGGCCGTTTTATAGTATACTAAAAGCATGTATGATAATTTGAATTACGACTGATATTTTGCACTGAATGTGTCAAACTAAAGGTAATCTCTAATAACCCTCTGTTTTTTAATCGGAAAAGAATAAAAGGTGGATTTTGTGAGGCTTCGCCTGACCGGCGCCCGT